>CAXKXX010000003.1:0-186610 GCA_964059975.1 Serratia symbiotica | reverse complement strand
CACGTTGACTGCCCAGGGCACGCAGACTACGTGAAAAATATGATTACCGGTGCTGCACAGATGGACGGCGCTATACTCGTAGTAGCTGCAACTGATGGCCCAATGCCTCAAACACGAGAGCATATTCTTCTGGGGCGCCAGGTTGGCGTTCCCTTCATGATTGTATTTATAAATAAGTGCGACATGGTTGATGATGAAGAACTGCTAGAATTAGTAGAGATGGAAGTTCGTGAATTACTATCTATCTACGATTTTCCCGGGGATGATTTACCAATAGTACGTGGTTCTGCGCTAAAAGCATTAGAAGGGGATACGTATTGGGAAGCTAAAATTATCGAGCTCTCTAATCACCTAGACACTTATATTCCAGAACCAGAGCGCGCCATCGACAAATCGTTCCTGCTTCCTATTGAAGACGTATTTTCAATTTCTGGTCGCGGTACGGTTGTTACTGGTCGTGTTGAGAGCGGTATCATCCAATCGCAATGAACGAAGGATTACGATTTGCCATCCGTGAAGGTGGGCGCACTGTTGGTGCGGGCGTTGTTGCTACAATTATTGCGTAATCACCGATTAACATTTAAGATTTCTTGAAAAGAAAATTTATTTTTTCATCTCTTTAAAGAATTTTTAGTTATAATAATTCGTAAAATAATCGCCTTAATCGTACTTTAAATACCTTATGATCACATGCTTGCATATCCGGACATCTAGATTTGAATTAAATTGAGAGGGAGCGTGGCTTTTTTAAATCATGATAACAGGTTAATTGATATGAATATGCATAGCGAATCTAAAGAGAGCAGGTGCCGTCTAGAGGTCATTAAATGGGTAATCGTCACACTTCTATTGACTATAGCTATCGTAGGCAACTATTATTACCGCGATTCACCTACGCTACTCCGTTCTCTAACAGTGGCGCTCATCATCATTGCTGCAGGCGCAATGGCCCTAATAACCACGATAGGAAAGGGCATAGTTACATTTGCGCGTGAATCACGAATCGAGGTTCGTAAAGTCGTCTGGCCAACTCGTCATGAAACACTGCGTACTACACTGATCGTTGCTACAGTAACTGCAGTAATGTCGATGATACTATGGGGCCTAGACGGCATTCTGGTTAGTTTAATCTCATTTATTACTAGCCTGAGGTTTTAAGATGTCTGAAGTTCCAAAAAAACGTTGGTACGTCGTTCAGGCGTTTTCCGGCTATGAAGGGCGCGTCGCTCAATCGTTACGTGAATACATTAAACTACACAACATGGAAGAGCTATTTAAAAAAGTATTAGTTCCCACCGAAGAGGTAGTTGAAATACGCGCTGGTAAACGCCGTAAGAGCGAGCGTAAATTTTTTCCCGGCTACGTACTAGTTCAGATGCTAATGAATGATGCGAGTTGGCACTTAGTGCGTAGCGTGCCGCGAGTCATGGGTTTTATCGGGGGCACTTCGGACCGACCAGCACCAATCAGTGACACAGAAGTCGATGCAATCATGAATCGTCTACAGGAAGCGGGAGATAAGCCGCGCCCGAAAACACTATTTGAGCCAGGTGAGCTAGTACGCGTGAATGATGGACCATTTTCTGACTTTAACGGTGTTGTTGAAGAAGTAGACTACGAGAAGAGTCGTTTGAAAGTTTCTGTTTCTATCTTTGGCCGTGCAACACCGGTTGAGCTTGAATTTAGTCAGGTCGAAAAAGGTTGATCGCGCTCACTTAATCACCGTATCTACTCGTCCACACTTGCCAGCAATCTCAAATACATCTATAATCTTGCGCCTCTTACTTTGGAACACCTCCGCGCAACAATACTGGGCGACCCACGAAACATAGGGAGAGCCCTCTAAGAGGCGATGCCACTCATCTTGAGGAAGATTAAATGGCCAAAAAAGTACAAGCTTACGTCAAGCTGCAAGTTCCAGCCGGCATGGCGAACCCAAGCCCCCCAATCGGTCCCGCTTTAGGTCAGAAAGGCGTTAACATAATGGAGTTCTGTAAGGCCTTCAACGCTAATACCGCTAGCCTCGAAAAAGGTCTCCCTATTCCGACCGTTATTACTGTCTACTCCGATCGCTCCTTCACTTTTTTGACTAAAACTCCTCCGGCAGCAGTTTTGCTGAAAAAAGCGGCGGGCATCGAATCCGGTTCCGGAAAACCAAACAAAGATAAAGTCGGCAAGGTAACGCGTAGTCAAATACATGAAATCGCAGAAATTAAAGCTATAGATATGAACGGTTCTAACATTAAAGCGATGATTCGTTCTATTGAAGGTACCGCTCGTTCCATGGGCCTAACAATAGAGGACCAAAGATGTCTAGGTTAACCAAACGCAGGCGCCTGATCCGTGCTAAAATTGACCGGACTAAGCAGTACGGCACTACCGAAGCCTTTGCTCTCCTGAAAGAGCTGGCCACCGATAAATTCATAGAAAGCGTCGATGTATCCATTAATCTAGGCATCGACGCACGTAAATCTGAGCAAAACCTCAGAGGTGCGACTGTTCTTCCACACGGTACTGGACGCACAGTTCGTGTTGCAGTATTTGCTCAAGGATCCCAGGCTGAGGCCGCAAAATTAGCTGGCGCAGAATTAGTAGGAATGGACGATCTAGCAGAATTAATTAAAAAAGGCGAAATGAACTTTGATGTTGTTATTGCTTCTCCAGATGCAATGCGCACCGTTGGTCAACTGGCTCAAATCCTTGGACCTCGCAGTCTGATGCCAAATCCGAAAGTCGGCACCGTGACTCCGAACGTTTCTGAAGCAGTAAAAAATGCTAAAGCAGGACAGATTCGTTATCGTAACGATAAAAACGGCATCATTCACACCACTATTGGCAAGATTAATTTTGAGCCGAATAAACTAAAAGAAAATCTAGCAACTCTTTTAGTTGAGCTAAAAAAAATAAAACCATCTCAATCCAAAGGTACGTATATCAAGAAGGTTACCCTCTCGACTACTATGGGCGCCGGCGTTGCTATTGATCACAGCAGCTTAACCGCCGTAACGAACTGATCACTTTGACTTGGGCTTGCGATTTCCCTATAATCTCACTCCCCCAAGGCCTCCGTACTAGTCTTTCTGCTACTAGTCCTTCTGCAGAGAAGACAAGTAACCTTCGGCTGGAGCTCGACTAATACAGACCTCCACGCAATTCCGCAGGTACATAGTACAATACTTAGTTCTTCCTGCGTAGACGGTGAAAGAGCCTAAAAATTTTTAATATTCTTTACTAGATTCTACTCACCGTATTAAAGCACTCAACGCCCGACCTTTTAAAGGTGCTGAGTAAAATAAGTTCCCGAGGGTCCTTCCCGGGCTAATCCAGGAGCAAAAAAGCTAATGGCATTAAATCTTCAAGACAAACTAGCGATTGTTGCTCAAGTCAACGAGGTAGCCAAAGGCGCGCTATCGGCGGTTGTTGCTGATTTTAGTAACATTACTGCCGATAAAATGACTGAACTGCGTAAAGCAGGTCGTGAATCTGGCATTTATATACGCGTTATTCGCAATACGCTAATGCGTCGCGTAGTTGAAGGTACTCCATTCAGATGCCTAAAAGACACGTTTGTCGGTCCTACTTTAATTGCATTCTCTATTGAACATCCGGGCATGGCAGCTCGTCTATTCAAAGAGTTCGAGAAAGCGAACATAGGGTTTGAGATTAAAGCTGCGGCCTTTGAAGGCGAGCTGATCCCTGCAGGTCAAATTGACCGCCTGGCGATGCTACCCACTTATAATGAAGCCATCGTAAGCCTGATGGCAACGATGAAAGAAGCTGCTTCCGGTAAATTGGTTCGTACGCTAGCTGCGTTGCGCGATCAGAAGGCGCGCGGCATAAGCCCCGCGCCTTCTTAACCTCTTCTAACATATTCGAACTATTTCTAAGTTTTAGGAACAATTGCTATGTCTATTACTAAAGACCAAATCTTGGAAGTCGTTGCCGCTATGTCTGTTATGGACATAACCGAGCTGGTTTCCGCTATGGAAGAAAAATTCGGCGTTTCTGCCTCTCCCAGCATGGCAGTGACTGCCGCCCCAGACGAAAACGCTGAAGAGAAAACCGAGTTTGACGTCATGCTTTCTGCTATTGGTGCCAATAAAATTTCTGTCATCAAAGCAGTGCGTAGCGCAACCGGACTGGGTCTAAAAGAGGCTAAAGACCTGGTAGAATCTGCTCCGGCACTTCTCAAAGAAGGCATCAGTAAAGATGATGCTGAAGCGTTAAAAAAATCTTTGGAAGAAGCAGGCGCTTCTATTGAACTTAAATAAGTTTCACCTTTAGAGTACAATCTGGCTTAACATACCGATGGCTGGTAGCTTCTAGTGACCAGCCTTTTATGCTGTTAGAAGTTAGTAGAATTTCGCGTCATTTTCTAAGGGCGAAATACAATACATCTTTCTATTGAAAAATGTAATAGATCACTTCTCTTACATAGAAACACCCGGCCACGGAGCAAAGAAATAATCTAAGTATGATAAAAAAGAGATGCTGTGGAAAATTAGAATATTTTCCGTTCTAAAATAGTGTCGTATGAACCATGCTCTATTCGGGGCAGAAAAAAGTGGTTCGACTTTCCAGCGTTCTGAGGAACCCTATGGTTTACTCCTATACCGAAAAAAAACGTATTCGTAAAAATTTTGGTAAGCGTCCACAAGTTCTGGACATACCTTACCTTCTCTCCATCCAGATTGACTCGTTTCAAAAGTTTATCGAGCAAGATCCGACGCGGCAATACGGCTTAGAAGCGGCCTTTAGTTCCGTATTCCCCATTCAGAGTTATAGTGGTAATTCAGAGCTACAGTACGTTACATATCGTCTTGGCGAGCCAGTATTTGATGTCAAAGAATGTCAAATTCGTGGTGTAACTTTTTCTGCACCCCTGCGCGTAAAACTACGTCTTGTAATCTATGAGCGTGAAGCTCCGGAGGGTACAGTTAAAGACATTAAGGAACAAGAAGTCTATATGGGCGAAATACCGCTCATGACCGAAAATGGAACTTTTGTAATTAACGGCACCGAGCGGGTTATCGTCTCTCAATTGCACCGTAGTCCCGGTGTATTCTTTGACAGTGATAAAGGGAAAACTCACTCATCAGGCAAAGTGCTATATAACGCACGCATCATCCCTTACCGTGGTTCATGGTTAGATTTTGAATTTGATCCGAAAGACAATCTATTTGTCCGAATTGACCGTCGGAGAAAGCTACCAGCGACTATTATTTTGCGCGCACTAAATTACAGCACTGAACAGATTCTGGACTTATTTTTTGAAAAAATTATTTTTGATATCTGTGATAAAAATCTCTACATGAACTTAGTTCCAGAGCGCCTGAGGGGGGAAACTGCCTCTTTTGATATCAAAGCCAATGGCAAAATTTACGTCGAAAAAAGTCGTCGCATCACCGCTCGTCACATCCGTCAATTAGAAAAAGACGAAATTTACAATATTAAAGTACCGCTCGAATACGTCGTGGGAAAAGTCGCTGCACAAGATTATATTGATACGAATACCGGAGAATTGATCTGTGCCGCAAACATGCAGTTTTCAATAGATTTGATAGACAAACTATGCCAGCTTGGACATAAATCTATTCAAACGCTCTTCACTAACGATTTAGATCACGGTGCTTATATTTCTGAAACTCTGCGCGCTGATCCAAGTACCGATCGCTTGAGCGCTATGGTAGAAATTTACCGTATGATGCGCCCCGGAGAACCTCCGACACGTGAAGCAGCCGAAAGCTTATTTCAAAATCTATTTTTTTCTGAAGATCGCTACGATCTCTCAGCAGTTGGTCGCATGAAATTCAATCGCTCTTTACTTCGTAAAGAGATCAAAGGCTCAAATATCTTGAGTAAAAACGATATCATTTTAGTAATGAAGAAACTTATTGATATTCGTAATGGCAAAGGTGAAGTAGATGATATCGACCACCTGGGTAACCGTCGTATCCGTTCAGTTGGAGAAATGGCCGAGAATCAGTTTCGTGTAGGTTTAGTGCGTGTTGAACGTGCCGTTAAAGAACGACTGTCTCTAGGAGATCTAGATACACTAATGCCTCAAGACATGATTAACGCTAAACCGATTTCAGCGGCGGTAAAAGAGTTTTTCGGCTCTAGCCAACTATCTCAATTTATGGATCAAAATAATCCACTATCTGAAATCACACATAAGCGTCGCATCTCCGCACTCGGTCCAGGAGGTCTAACGCGTGAACGTGCCGGTTTTGAGGTCCGAGATGTACATCCGACCCACTATGGTCGCGTATGCCCAATTGAGACGCCTGAAGGACCGAATATCGGTCTCATTAACTCTTTATCTGTATATGCACGGACTAACGAATATGGATTCTTAGAGACTCCATATCGCCGAGTACGTTCCGGCGTAGTAACAGATGAAATTAACTACCTGTCTGCTATTGAAGAAGGCAATTTTGTTATTGCTCAGGCAAATTCGAATTTAAATGAAGACGGCCGATTTTCCGAAGATCTAGTCACCTGTCGCAGCAAAGGTGAATCAAGCTTATTTAGTCACGAACAAGTTGACTATATGGATGTATCTACCCAACAGGTAGTCTCTGTTGGCGCATCACTAATCCCATTCCTTGAACACGATGACGCCAACCGTGCACTAATGGGTGCGAACATGCAGCGTCAGGCAGTGCCCACCCTCCGAGCAGATAAGCCTCTGGTAGGTACTGGTATTGAACGTGCTGTAGCAGTTGACTCCGGCGTTACCGCCGTAACTAAACGTGGCGGTGTGATTCAATATGTAGATGCCTCTCGAATCGTAATTAAAGTTAACGAAGACGAGATGGAGCCCGGCGAAGCAGGTATCGATATTTACAATCTAACTAAATACATGCGTTCTAACCAAAACACCTGTATTAACCAGACACCTTGCGTCAATCTAGGTGAACCAATTGAGCGAGGAGATGTGTTAGCCGACGGCCCATCTACAGATTTAGGCGAATTAGCATTAGGTCAAAACATGCGTGTCGCCTTCATGCCTTGGAATGGCTATAACTTCGAAGATTCTATCTTAGTTTCCGAGCGCGTAGTTCAAGGAGATCGCTTTACCAGTATTCATATTCAAGAATTAGCGTGCATATCTCGTGATACAAAACTAGGACCTGAAGAAATAACTGCCGACATCCCTAACGTAGGCGAATCTGCACTTTCTAAACTAGATGAATCAGGGATCGTTTATATAGGTGCCGAAGTAACTGGAGGGGATATTCTTGTTGGAAAGGTAACACCGAAAGGTGAAACCCAGCTGACCCCTGAAGAGAAATTACTACGTGCGATCTTTGGGGAAAAAGCTTCTGACGTTAAAGATTCCTCGCTACGTGTCCCGAACGGATTTTCCGGTACGATTATCGATGTGCAAATCTTTACTCGAGATGGTGTGGCAAAAGATAAGCGTGCTTTAGAAATTGAAGAAATGCAACTTAAACAGGTAAAAAAAGACCTAACCGAAGAATTAAAAATCTTAGAATCAGGCCTATTTACACGCGCCCATGCATTGCTTATCGCTAGTGGTGTGAAATCTGAGCACTTAAATAATCTATCGCGAGCTCGGTGGCTAGAAATAGGATTGAGCGAGGAAGATAAACAAAATCAACTAGAGCGATTAGCAGAGCAATATGATGAATTAAAATCTGATTTCGAGAAAAAGCTAGATGCTAAGCATCGTAAGATTACTCAGGGCGACGACTTAGCACCCGGGGTGTTAAAAATTGTTAAGGTCTACTTAGCAGTTAAGCGTCAAATTCAGCCAGGTGATAAGATGGCTGGGCGGCACGGTAATAAAGGCGTTATCTCGAAAATCAACCCGATTGAAGATATGCCCTATGATGAAAGCGGCATACCAGTAGATATTGTTTTAAATCCTTTAGGCGTACCATCACGTATGAATATAGGGCAAATCCTAGAAACACATCTAGGTATGGCTGCGAAAGGTATTGGTCAGAAAATTAACGAAATGCTTAAGCAAAACCGAGAGGTTTCCAACCTCCGTGAATTTATTCAAAAAGCTTACGATCTCGGTGATGATATTTGTCAGAAAGTTGACCTAAGGACTTTCACTGACAGCGAAGTTTTACGTCTGGCAGAAAATTTGAAGAATGGAATACCAATTGCGACGCCAGTGTTCGATGGCGCTCAAGAGACTGAAATTAAGAAACTTCTAGAAATGGGCGGCATCCCAACCTCTGGTCAGATTACGCTATATGATGGTCGTACTGGAGAGAAGTTTGAACGACAGGTCACCGTCGGCTATATGTATATGTTGAAACTAAATCACTTAGTTGACGATAAAATGCACGCTCGATCAACCGGCTCTTACAGTCTGGTTACACAGCAACCACTCGGTGGTAAAGCGCAGTTTGGTGGGCAACGCTTCGGCGAGATGGAAGCGTGGGCACTAGAAGCCTATGGCGCAGCTTACACTTTACAAGAAATGCTCACCGTTAAGTCGGACGACGTCAATGGCCGCACCAAGATGTATAAAAATATCGTGGATGGCGATCACCGTATGGAACCAGGTATGCCAGAGTCTTTTAATGTACTGTTGAAAGAAATTCGCTCTCTCGGTATCAATATAGAACTGGAAGACCAATAATCCCTCTTTAAACTCGGATGCTCTAAGACCGGGCACTCGAGGATGGTTATTTAAGGTCACACGGGTATCTACTATATAACTAATAAGACTGTAGACACCTAAGAGGTTTAACGCCGACAGGAGCCAATCCGTGAAAGATTTATTAAAGTTTCTAAAAGCACAAACGAAAACCGAAGAATTTAATGCGATTAAGATTGCTCTAGCCTCTCCAGATATGATTCGATCCTGGTCGTTCGGTGAAGTTAAAAAGCCAGAGACGATTAACTACCGTACGTTCAAACCTGAACGTGACGGTCTTTTTTGTGCCCGTATATTTGGTCCAGTAAAAGACTATGAGTGCCTGTGCGGAAAGTACAAGCGCCTAAAACACCGTGGCGTAATTTGTGAGAAATGCGGTGTTGAAGTGACCCAAACTAAAGTGCGTCGTGATCGTATGGGCCACATTGAATTGGCTTCACCTACTGCGCACATTTGGTTTTTAAAATCCTTACCTTCTCGTATCGGTTTGCTTTTAGATATGCCACTGCGTGATATTGAACGCGTTCTATACTTTGAATCTTACGTCGTGGTCGATGGAGGAATGACCAATCTTGAGCGTCTTCAAATATTGACTGAAGAGCAATATTTAGATGCTTTAGAAGAGTTCGGCGATGAACTTGATGCCAGAATGGGCGCGGAAGCCATTCAGGCCCTATTAAAAAATATGGATCTAGAAGTTGAGTGCGAGCAACTGCGCGAAGAATTAAATGAAACTAACTCTGATACTAAGCGTAAAAAGCTGACTAAGCGCATTAAGTTACTAGAAGCTTTCGTACAATCTGGTAATAAACCAGAGTGGATGATTTTGACTGTGCTACCAGTCCTTCCTCCAGACCTACGTCCGCTAGTTCCTCTAGATGGCGGTCGTTTCGCGACATCAGATCTAAATGATCTGTACCGCCGGGTTATCAACCGCAACAACCGCTTGAAACGTCTTTTAGACCTAGCTGCGCCCGATATCATCGTGCGCAACGAAAAACGGATGCTACAAGAAGCGGTAGATGCGCTTCTCGATAATGGCCGTCGCGGGCGCGCGATTAGTGGTTCTAATAAGCGCCCTCTAAAATCTTTATCTGACATGATTAAGGGTAAGCAAGGTCGCTTCCGTCAGAATCTGTTAGGTAAGCGCGTTGACTACTCTGGTCGTTCTGTAATCACGGTCGGACCGTACCTCCGATTGCATCAGTGCGGTCTACCGAAAAAAATGGCCTTGGAGCTATTTAAGCCCTTTATCTATGGGAAATTAGAGCTGCGTGGCTTAGCTACTACTATTAAAGCTGCAAAGAAAATGGTTGAACGCGAAGAAGCTGTGGTTTGGGATATTTTAGATGAAGTGATCCGGGCACACCCAGTACTTCTGAATCGTGCCCCAACCTTACACCGTTTAGGTATTCAGGCCTTTGAGCCCATTCTAATCGAAGGTAAAGCAATACAGTTACATCCACTTGTTTGCGCGGCATACAACGCCGATTTTGATGGCGACCAAATGGCTGTTCACGTGCCCCTGACGCTAGAAGCGCAGTTAGAGGCGCGGGCACTGATGATGTCTACGAATAATATTCTATCTCCTGCGAATGGCGAACCAATTATTGTTCCTTCTCAAGATGTAGTTCTGGGTTTGTATTATATGACTCGCGACTGCGTGAATGCTAAAGGCGAAGGCATGGTCCTAAGCGGCTCGAAGGAAGCAGAGCGCGTCTACCGAGCCGGACTAGCGTCACTGCATGCACGCATTAAAGCACGTATTACAGAACATGTGAAAACACCTGAGGGTGATTGGACGACAAAAACTAGTATCTTAAATACGACTATTGGGCGAGCCATCCTTTGGATGATCGTACCAAAGGGTCTACCGTATTCGATTG
Organism: Serratia symbiotica; assembly: GCA_964059975.1. Taxonomy (GTDB): domain Bacteria; phylum Pseudomonadota; class Gammaproteobacteria; order Enterobacterales; family Enterobacteriaceae; genus CAXKXX01. The sequence continues at coordinate 176,080 of CAXKXX010000003.1, read as the reverse complement.
TGAACCAACCTCTTGGGAAAAAAGCTATCTCTAAGATGCTAAATACCTGTTATCGCATTTTAGGTCTGAAGCCAACAGTTATCTTTGCCGACCAAATCATGTACACAGGCTTTGCCTATGCCGCTCGCTCTGGTGCTTCAGTGGGTATCGATGACATGGTTATTCCGGCCAAGAAAGCAGAGATTATCGAAGAGGCGGAAACCGAGGTCGCAGAGATTCAGGAGCAATTCCAAGCTGGTCTAGTTACTGCTGGCGAACGCTATAACAAAGTGATTGATATTTGGGCTTCTGCAAACGAGCATGTCGCTAAGGCCATGATGGAAAATTTATCGGTCGAAGATGTAGTAAACCGTGAGGGAGTGATAGAACAGCAAGTCTCCTTTAACAGTATTTTTATGATGGCAGACTCCGGTGCACGCGGCTCTGCTGCGCAGATCCGCCAGTTGGCTGGCATGCGTGGATTAATGGCAAAACCAGACGGTTCGATCATTGAAACGCCAATCACAGCTAATTTCCGTGAAGGATTAAATGTACTTCAATACTTTATCTCGACGCATGGCGCTCGTAAAGGATTTGCCGATACCGCATTGAAAACTGCCAACTCTGGCTACTTAACTCGCCGGCTCGTAGACGTTGCACAAGATCTCGTTGTAACCGAAGATGATTGTGGTACGCACAACGGCATATTAATGACATCGGTGATTGAAGGCGGCGATGTTAAGGAGTCCCTGCGCGAACGTGTTTTAGGTAGTGTAACAGCAGAAAATATTACTAAACCAGGCACAAGTGACGTCCTAATTCCACGGAATACTCTTCTCATTGAAAAGACTTGCGACCTCCTAGAAGAATACTCTGTAGATATCATTAAAGTACGCTCAGTAGTCAGCTGTGAAACTGACTTTGGTGTATGTGCAAACTGCTACGGGCGCGACTTAGCGCGCGGCCACATTATCAACAAAGGTGAAGCCATTGGTGTTATTGCAGCGCAATCTATCGGGGAGCCGGGAACGCAGTTAACTATGCGCACCTTTCATATCGGTGGAGCTGCATCGCGCGCTGCAGCGGAGTCCAGTATTCAAGTTAAAAATAAAGGTAATTTGAAGCTAAATAATGCTAAATTTGTTATCAATGCATCGGGTAAATTAGTTATTACCTCTCGTAATGCCGAACTAAAGCTAATCGACGAATTCGGACGTACTAAAGAAAGCCATAAAGTACTTTATGGTGCAGTGATGAGCAAGGGTGACGGTGCAGAAGTGTATAGCGGAGAAACCGTAGCGAATTGGGATCCGCACACTATGCCAGTTATTAGCGAAGTAAGCGGCTTTATCCGTTTTGTTGACATGATTGATGGACAAACTATTACTCGTCAAACTGACGAACTTACCGGACTGTCTTCTCTAGTCATTCTAGATAGTTCAGAACGTACCGGTAGTGGCAAAGATTTGCGCCCGGCACTAAAAATCACTGATGAAAAAGGAGACGACGTGCTACTCCCAGGCACTGATATGCCTGCTCATTACTTTCTTCCGGGTAAAGCGATTGTTCAATTAGAAGATGGAATTCAAATTGGAGCAGGTGATATCCTTGCACGGATTTCTCAAGAATCAGGAGGAACTAAAGATATTACAGGCGGCCTGCCGCGAGTCGCCGACTTATTTGAAGCACGCCGACCTAAAGAGCCAGCAATTCTAGCTGAAATAAGCGGTATTATCTCGTTTGGTAAAGAAACTAAAGGCAAACGTCGTCTAGTAATTTCTCCTCTAGACGGAAGTGATGCTTATGAAGAAATGATACCCAAATGGCGCCAACTTAACGTATTTGAAGGTGAAATTGTAGAGCGTGGTGACGTCGTCTCTGATGGTCCAGAGTCTCCACATGACATTCTACGCCTGCGCGGCGTACACGCAGTAACCCGCTATATTACTAATGAAGTACAGGAAGTTTACCGCCTACAAGGCGTTAAAATTAATGATAAGCACATCGAAGTTATCGTTCGTCAGATGCTTCGGAAGGCCACTATTATTAATGCGGGGAATAGTGAATTTCTCGATGGGGAACAGGTCGAGGTTTCACGCGTTAAGATCGCCAATCGTCAGCTTAAAGCTGACGGCAAGATCCCTGCAACCTTCTCACGTGACTTGTTGGGCATTACTAAGGCTTCTTTGGCAACTGAATCTTTTATTTCTGCAGCATCGTTCCAAGAAACAACGCGGGTTTTAACTGAAGCAGCGGTTGCTGGAAAACGTGATGAATTGCGGGGTCTCAAAGAAAACGTTATCGTAGGACGCCTAATACCGGCTGGAACTGGCTACGCTTATCATCGAGAACGCATACGAAATCGTATGCAAGATGACGACGGACCATATGCTCCTCAGATCAGTGCGGAAGAAGCAACAGCTAATCTTGCTGAACTCCTCAATGCAGGCGATTTGGCTAGCGGTAAAAATGGGTGATATTTCCCTATCTACTTCATCAATTAAATTAGATAGGCTCTCCCGATGAGTCCTCTTCAATATAATTAAAAAGTGATATTAAACGATTAATTAAATGTGAGTCCGGAGTCTTCTACCGGGCTCAGAGTTTTTAATTGTAAGCGAACTGCTTACCTTACATTTTTATCGAAAATGTATTTTTTAAGTGCTTCTTTTTAGATCCTGAGTATTTTTTAATTCTTAAAACTAAAAAGTATTGTGATTGCAATATGGCAAACACGAGTTCTCTATAGGACTATATGCATAGACTCAAATCTAGAAACTACGAGTCTTTTTATTATACTTTAGATAGAAATATTCGTAGTACTCAAATCGTTTTAGAGCGCTGCTTAATCCGCTTCAGAAGAACCCATCTTGTTCTTTTCACAGATGTAAGTTTAGTTTTGCTTTTTTATTTTTGCGTTACCCATTAAGTCTATACTGATCTTTCATGTTGTATTAATAGTTTATGTCTCAAATATTTTTCGTAAAGTTCTATTAGGAATAGCTACCAACTTTTATAGATAGATATTATGCTATTTTATATTTAACAAATAGATAAAAAATCTAAATCAACTTAAATTAATTGACTTTAACTAAGATCAATACAGATGCAATATCACGATAACAAAGTAGTAGAAATCGGCGCTAACCCAATCGAATGTTTAATTTTGATAGCTTTTATTTAAAAATTACTTTAGATAAAATCGATAAAGAAGGAGCGCCATTAATCTATTATTAATAGGTGTCTTATTAAGTGAGGTGATTTTAAAATTAAAAAATAGCACCGACACTTTAAGTAGACTAATTATTAAGAAATACGGCGTGTGGAAAAGTAATTTTATTAATAGATAACGAATAAAAAGGCGGTCCTAATATAAAATTTTAGCGCTTTTATGATAAATGTAATTGTTATTTGCTTCTCGACTCTATTTCTAAGTGTTGACAATACATTAAACTTCTCATTACTAATAATCTAATATAGGGTTAGAGACGTTTTGAGCCATTTTATTTTCGATATTAGTAATCTTATAGATATCAGTCATTCTACTCATGCACTAGTGTCTCTGTTGAAGATAAACTAACTTCGGGTTATCCGTATGAAAACTGACCATAAAAATTTACGTATACTCTCTATTAAAGTAAATAAAATGATTCTTTATGAATATATATCCTTATTTTAAAACTGATATACTAATTAAGTTTACGTATACACATTATTATATAATTCTATATTAAAAATATATAATATCCTGTTAAAATTGACGAAAATAAACCGTGATAATACGGCGTTTAAAGTTTTTTTACGAAAAAGAGAGCGAACTAATGTCACAACTGCAACGCCAATACGATTTACCAAAAATAATTTTTATTATGATTTTTATTTCTATAATAATTATAGCTAGTTTTTGGATTCTTCAACCGTTTATTCTCGGATTAAGCTGGGCCGGTATGGTTGTAATCGCAACATGGCCATTTCTAATCAGATTAGAAAGTTTCCTCCTAGGAAAACGCTCACTGGCAGTAATAGTTATGACATTACTACTTGTATTGCTGTTTATGCTTCCTATTTCTTTAATGATCGAGAGTTTAGTAGACAATAGCAGTCTCATTATCACGTGGGCCGGCGCTCTCGGTAAACTACATATTCCTGATCCTGTGTGGTTACGATCTTTACCGATGTTAGGTGATAATATCTATAATAGCTACCATGTCTTAATCAATGCTAACGGGGCTGCGATTCTTGCAAAAATACAACCATATTTTGGACAAACTGCTACTTGGCTTGTTGCACAGGTGGCAAATGTTGGACGCTTGTTAGTGCACTGTACGCTAATGCTATTATTTAGTGCGATACTTTATGCGCGTGGTGAACAAATAGCGCTAGGAATTCGCCGTTTTTCAGTACGTTTATTCTCTGAGCGCGGTAGCGCACTAGTTTTATTAGGAGGTCAAGCAATTCGTGCAGTGGCGCTTAGTGTGGTAGTCACAGCATTAGTTCAGACAGTGTTAGCAGGCATTGGATTGGCACTAAGTGGTATAGCTGCAACCACTTGGTTGACAGTATTAATCTTTATCTGCTGTGTCGCGCAACTGGGACCGCTTCCGATTCTCATTCCATCTATTATTTGGTTTTATTGGAGCGGAAATACTACATGGGCTATGGTACTTATAATATGGAGTTGTGTGGTTGCTACACTGGATAACGTGCTGCGCCCGATGTTGATCCGAATGGAGTCAGATTTACCGACATTACTAATTTTTATGGGTGTAGTCGGTGGCCTCCTAGCTTTTGGTTTGATCGGGTTATTTATCGGACCGGTAGTCTTAGCCGTATCCTATCGTTTATTTACTGCGTGGATGGATGACACATCTAGTCCGACCCCGAATTGCTAGATTCGGGAAAAAATCATGACGGGAACTTGAATGATTTCCTTATGAATAGTGGCAATATTGATACTCCCTCTACAGATTCGTTAATATAGTTTAAAAGAAATAATAATAAAATTTATTTAAAATGATTTTTTGATACTATGTATCTACTGTCATTGACATATTTTATACGATGATATTAATAATACGTATTTAGTATTAACAATAAATAAGAAATAGAGTATTCTGCAATAAAAAAATTTTCTATTACCGATAGGATTTTATATCCGAAAAATAAAATTAGTCAATAAACTACTATAGAAAAAATATTGGCCGATTCTTATCGTTTTATTTAACCATGAATGTATTTTATAAAATTAGTTTAAGGTCTAACAAAAGGTTAGCTGTTATTCTTAATATATAACAAAAGCTACATGCTATGATTTTAAATCCTGAATTATACTCGTTACTTATTTATATTTTCTTATAATTTTTTACTTATTTATCAATCTTACATACAGCTATGAATACTTATCTCCTATATTTAAATAATCATTAAGAATTGAGAGCTTAAAATACTAAAAAAGTAAAAAATTTTTAGATAAAAATATGACTTGTTTATTAAATTTACTCAAGGTGTTGAATATTAATTCAATACACACGTTAAAGTGGCTTAAGATTTTTACTAAACAATAATTTCGTAAGGAGACGTTGAATATTTTTATGGAGTGGCTGTATGAATTTAGATCATATGTTAGTCGTTAACGATTCGATGAAATTAGCATCTCTGATATTTAACTGCTCTAATTAATTATATTAGTAAAACCCCCTGTCGTTTTATAATCTTTATAAAAATATATGGGTGAATACCACATCCTACCTCTGATATTAAATCATCGATTTAGGCACGTGATGATAAAATATCTCTCTTTTAAAAAGTATAAAATAGATCGAGTGAGACTATTTAAAGTCAGATTAGTGATAGGAAATGAGATTGTTATAATCCCATTTCGTACATAATTGCATGATCTAAGTGGCGCTACTTTAAGAAAATCACCGAACAATAATTATAGGGTATAGACTTTAGGTATTTATTGTGTTTAGAACACTGATTAAAAAATTAGATTAGGCACTGGATTAAAAGCAGCCCGCTAAACTTGTAGAATAACGATTATGGTCGGGAATAATCAGGAATCTTTCGAGTATAAAAAAAATAAATCAAACGCAACCTATTATGAAAATCTTCCCCCTCTCTAGAAGAGTTACTATGACTAAAATCTATACGATGATGATCGAGATAAGTACTAAGAGGAATCTATGCTAGGCAAGGTAAGAGAAATACCATCAAATAAAAAATGTTTATGGTGTAGTATGACGATAAAGTTAATCCTAATTATTTCCGTGCTGCTAGCAGTCTATGGCATTTATCTAGATTATCAGATCCGCAGTCGTATCGACGGAAAGGTTTGGCAACTTCCGGCGGCAGTCTATAGCCGCATGATTAACTTAGAGCCCGGAATGTCATATAGTAAAAACGAGATAATTCATATTCTAGAAGGGATACAGTATCGTCAAGTTAAACACATTATCCGACCCGGAGAATTTACCGTTCAGACTAATAGCATTGACCTTCTAAGGCGTCCTTTTAATTTTCCTGATGGTAAGGAAGGACAGATACGTGCCCTTATTAGTTTCCAAAACAGTCGTCTAATGAAGATTGAAAATGCAGAAAATCAGCGCAGATTTGGATTTTTCCGCCTTGATCCACGCCTAATTACTATGTTTCAGGCACCAAACGGTGAGCAGCGCCTATTCCTGCCCCGAACCGAATTTCCTAATTTGCTTCTGGATACGCTGATCGCCACTGAAGATCGCAATTTCTATGAGCATGATGGTATCAATTTTTACTCTATTATACGTGCTATTCTAGTTAACCTCACCGTTGGCCATGCGGTACAAGGCGGAAGCACACTAACTCAGCAACTGGTAAAAAATCTATTTCTTAGCAACGAACGTTCTCTGTGGCGCAAAGCTAATGAGGCCTACATGGCATTATTAATGGATTACCGTTATAGCAAAGATCGTATTCTCGAGCTGTATCTAAATGAAGTATACCTCGGTCAGAGTGGTAGCGATCAGATTCACGGCTTTCCGCTAGCTAGTCTGTACTATTTTGGTCGTCCTGTAGATGAATTAAGTCTCGATCAACAAGCACTATTAGTGGGTATGGTTAAGGGGGCATCGTTTTATAGTCCTTGGAGGCATGAAGATCTGGCACTAGAACGTCGTAACTTAGTGCTTAAACTTTTGCAAAATCAAGGTATTATTGATACTAGACTATATAATATTCTAAGTGCGCGACCATTAGGCGTACAGCCAAAAGGCGGCGTAATCACACCTCAGCCTGCATTTATGCATATGGTACGTCAGGAGCTGCAGACTAAGATCGGAAATAAAGGTAATAACTTATCTGGTGTAAAAATCTTCACTACCTTAGATCCTATTTCACAAGAAGCGGCGGAAAAAGCAGTCGGAGATGGAATCCTGCCATTGCGCGCAGTACACCACATCGAGGATCTAGAGGCGGCGATGGTAATCGTCGATCGTTTCAGCGGTGAAGTACGTGCGATGGTGGGAGGTTCTAATCCTCAGTTTGCTGGATTTAATCGCGCCGTTCAGGCGCGTCGTCTTATCGGTTCTCTGGCAAAACCGCCTATGTACTTAGCCGCACTTTCCGAACCGGATAAGTACCGACTCAATAGTTGGTTAGCAGATACCCCATTATCGCTAAAACAACCGAATGGTACTGTTTGGATACCAAATAATAACGACCGTAAATTTCGCGGTCAGGTGATGCTTATTGATGCGCTAGCTAATTCACTGAATGTACCAACGGTCAACCTTGGTTTATCGGTGGGGTTACCACAAATTACTGCTACATTACAACGATTAGGCATTCCTATTACCGAAATCAATCCAGTACCCTCCATATTTCTTGGAGCAATAGGACTCACGCCTATGGAAGTAGCGCAAGAATATCAGACTATTGCTAGCGGGGGCAAACGAGCAGTACTATCTGTGATACGATCTATTATCTCTGAGGAAGGAACCGTACTGTACCAGAGCTTTCCTCAATCAGAACGCATGGTTCCGGCCCAGGCCGCTTACTTGACGTTATACGCTATGCAGCAGGGTGTCATTTACGGTACTTCTCATGCCCTATCGGCGAAGTTCTCTAATTTTAACCTAGCTGCTAAAACTGGTACTACTAATGACTTACGCGACAGCTGGTTTGTTGGTATCGATGGAAAAGAAGTAGCAATCGCGTGGATAGGGCGCGATAATAACGGACTGACTAAATTGACAGGTGCTAACGGCGCGCTGACCCTATATAGCCGTTATTTAGACAATCAAACACCGTTTCCATTAATTTTAAGACCACCCGAAGGCATTAATGAAATGGAAATTAATGTGTCAGGAAACTTTATATGTAGTGGAGACGGAAAGTGGCGCACGATACCGGTCTGGACTGAAAATCCAAGGGCGCTGTGTCAGTCAGAACAAATAGCCATTCAATTAAAAGAGGAGCAAGCTAAGCGCGAGAGTAAAGAAAATCACGTCTTTCCTGTCTGGATTAGGGAGATATTTAATTAATCAGTTTTTAAAAAATAAGTAGTAAGCAATTTTTCGTGTGCATAGAGCACACGTTGACACTCTACCTTATTTACTATTCTTTTATAATCAGATCGCATGCATGCACGGATTTTTTAGTAAGGAAATCTGTCCCCATGAAGATACTAGTATTAGGGAATAGTACTTTTAATATTATTAAAAGTAATGCTAAAACTTAGTAAACACTTTTCTGATTTTATTCATTTCTTTTAGAATCATATAGAGAAATTGACCCAATAACTTGATGCTCACCATTGTAATCCTTAAAAAATTAATGCATTGCTTAATAGAAAGAAAGATGCCCTTAATTCTTTTTATCAAGGGGTGCTATTGCGTAATGAAAGAGTTGCTCTCTCTTTACCTAATGTAAGAATCTAAATAGATTTATTGCTTTATGAGCCTCAGTAAAATTAATAAGAATATTGAGACTACGATACTTTTCGGATTTTAATTATTAGGAACTAGAGCCTCTCTCAGAGATCGTTTCTAAATACTTAGAAGATCAGAATTAACTGGCCTAATTTCTTTTTTTAGAAATAAACCGAGCTATCTTTAAGAGTGACTCTATAGTTCTTAATTAGTAGTTTAAAATTAGCTCTAGAAAATTCTAGTCTTTCCAATCTACGTATGGTGCCAATCTTATTGGCGCATAGCTTTATTATATTTAACTGTTAGCATATGTCCAGATGAGTTCTACTCTAAGTTATATTAATTAGAGCATTTATTTAAGTGATATAAGTGCTAAGTATCTTTAGTTATCACCAAAGAACTCCTAATCTTTACGAAAAATGAGCTCAATCTTAATTGACAAAAAGGGGGTACTTATTTAAGGAGCCAAGGAGCAGTGTACAGAAATCATATAAATGTTTCAGAGTGAAACGAAACTGATTAGATAAAGATATAAATTAGATATTGAATCGTATGAATACTAGTCGGCTCGTGCTATAAAAATCTCTGAAGAAGTTAGCAGTACCATTGCTAACTTCTATTACGATATACTGTATTACATCTTATCTTCTATGCAATAAAAAACTTACATATTAGCTATCAAAGTATTAGTTATCAATATTGGAGACCCAACGAGATTAAAAATTCATAAGGTGCCATCAGGCTAATCCATCCCCCTCTTATGCTATCCAGCTTTAATAAGAACGCCTGCGCGCTATCCTAAGAATTCCGATAGAGTAGAAGAAGGCCCCAAGCGCTATCTTAATCAGGTATCGCACTTAAACATCTTAAAAGTAATCTAAAATTCATATGCTCGAAGATATAATTCAAATAGCTGCGATGGTGCGAGGATGGCAATCGCATGGATTTTGCTCTAATAGACTGATTGTTATTTATCACTGAAATGATTTTTAAAATCATACATGGGCTAATCGCTCATTTTTTATTTTTTTAGCGCTATTAGGACGTGCCGTTTAGAAACTTTATCCAAATAACGCTGGGCTAGAAGAGCGCATATTATCAACTGTACCTGATGAAAAATAATCAGAGGTAACACCATGATTCCGACGGTATTAGATGGGAAAAGCACGTTAGCCATTGGAATGCCTACCGCCAAGCTCTTTTTAGAACCGCAGAATACGATAGTAATTTCGTCGGAGGTGCTAAATCCGAGCCAGCGTGCAACGTAGGTGTTAATGATCAAGACTGCCCCCATAAGAAGCAGAGATATAATCAGAATATTTAGGAGCGACCAGCCATCAAGTTTATGCAAGAGATCTTCCTCTATTGCTGTACTAAAAGCACTATATACTACTAGTAATATCGATAATCTGTCGGTAATTCGAATAAACCTGTGATGGCGATCAATCCATTTTCCGATCAGTGGACGCATGGACTGACCAATAAGAAAGGGAAGAATTAATTGTAACATAATTAGGATGATTGCCGGCCATACATCAGTAGTGCGACTTTGAGCATGGAGTAAAGCTTCAACTAAAAGTGGTGATAAAAATACGCCGAGAATACCAGACATCGATGCACTGCAAATCGCTGCTGCTACATTGCCGTATGCTGTCGATGTAAAAGCGATAGATGACTGAACTGTCCCTGGCAATAGACATAAATAGAGAAGACCAAAGTAAACTATTGGTGCAATTACGTCCGGTACTATCAGATGCATTAATAATCCTAACAAGGGGAATAACGCGAAGGTGCTGAACAGTACCACTAAGTGGAGCTTCCAATGCCTCATTCCAGAAATAACCGCAGCTCGTGATAGCTTAGTACCGTGGACAAAAAAAATTAATCCAATAGTTACACCAATCAAATTCTTAAAAAAGACTTTCCCTATTCCCTCGCAGGGGAATAGGGAGGCGACAGTGACAATAAAAATTAAAACCAGAAAAAATTTATCAACACGTAGACGCTGCAACCAAGACATAAAGTAGATTTCCTTACATAAAAGGTTGTAAAACTATTTATCTTGATAAGCCTCAATTCTTATTGCTCATCATGGTTAAGAACGGGCTGCTCTATATTTAATGCATTCAATCATTGGGCTTGATATTATTAGCACTAAATATATAGCGCATCCGATTAAAAATTCAGTGAATAAAATAAGTAACAACGATACGTTACTTACTAATACTGTAAGATTGCACTTTTCTCATAGTATATTTTATTGATTTTCAAGAAGTCCGATAGCGTAGTATCATTTACCTTTTAATTATAAAAAAGCTAAAATCGCTATAAATTTATAATAATGGGTTCTTGTTACGTCAGAGATTATTAACAATAAGTACATTTTCTTTTTTTAGGCATCTTGATGACCGAATACCTACTTCTATTTATCGGTACCGTACTAGTGAATAATTTTGTCTTAGTCAAGTTTCTTGGGCTATGCCCCTTCCTCGGTGTATCTAAAAATCTAGAAAGTGCCATCGGAATGGGGCTAGCCACGACCTTTGTTATGACGCTGGCATCTATTAGCGCCTGGCTGATTAATACCTTTATTCTAATTCCCCTAGAATTAGCATATTTACGCACGCTATCATTCATTCTAGTGATCGCAGTAGTCGTACAATTTACAGAGATAGTAGTGCATAAAACCAGCCAAGAACTGTATTCCCTTCTAGGGATCTTCCTTCCTCTTATCACCACTAATTGTGCGGTCCTTGGTGTAGCGCTACTTAACGTTAATTTAGGCTACAATTTCTTACAGTCTGCTGTGTATGGATTTAGCGCTGCTTCTGGATTTTCTCTAGTTATGGTTTTATTCGCTGCTATTCGAGAACGTTTAGCCGCTGCTGATATACCAGCACCATTCCGTGGATCTGCGATAGCCATGATCACTGCCGGATTGATGTCATTGGCTTTTATGGGTTTTACTGGTCTGGTAAAAAGCTAGTGGATACACTGTGGGTTCCTATCGGAGTACTGAGTGCACTTGGATTATTATCCGGACTCGCTTTAGGCTACGCTGCACTGCGCTTTAAAGTAGCAGAAGATTCAATGTCTAGCCGGATCGATGATATTCTACCACAAAGTCAATGTGGTCAGTGTGGATACCTCGGTTGCCGCCCCTATGCTAAGGCGGTAGTTAACGGTGAAATGATTAATAAATGTGTTCCTGGCGGAGAGAAGATAATGCTGAAACTAGCTGAATTGCTCAACATAGATCCGCAGCCTCTCGGTGCTGGAATTGTCGCCGATCCAGTACAAAGAATTGCTTATATCGATGAATCTAACTGTATCGGCTGTACTAAGTGCACTCGGATCTGCCCAGTAGATGCCATTGTAGGGGCCACTCGTACCATGCATACGGTGATTCCAGGGATTTGCACCGGATGCAGTCTATGCGTTGCTCCCTGCCCAACGGACTGTATTGAAATGAGACCAGTTGCTCATGCTTCTACTAATTGGAAGGAGAGCGCTAAGCTTATCCCGGTTCGGGTGATTCATATGGAACACAAATGCTAAAACTATTTGATTGGTGCAAAAAAGACCAAATGTGGAATTTTAAAGGCGGCATTCATCCTCGGGAAATGAAGACGCAGTCTAATAGAGTACCACTGCGCATAGCTCCTCTGCCAAAGATGTTTATCATCCCACTACATCAGCATGTGGGAATAGAAGGCGAGTTGTGTATCAGTCCTGGTGATCGAGTGATGAAAGGTCAACCCCTAACTTTCGGTCAAGCGCCGATGCTTCCCATTCATGCTCCGACCTCTGGTACTATCACTGCTATTAAAACTCACAATGCTGTCGGGGTATCTGGACCGACAGAAGAGTTATGTGTATTCATGGAGGCTGACGGTGAAGACCGATGGTGCAACCTCAATCCTGTACTAGATTATCGACAGATTTCAGCCTCTAAACTGATTCAGAGGATTCATGAGTCCGGTATCTCTGGCCTGAGCGGATCTGGGTTTCCTACGGCTAGGAAATTACAGGGCGGCATACAAAGAATAGCAACATTGATACTTAATGCCGCGGAATGCGAACCTTATATCACCGCTGACGATCGTTTAATACAGGAGCACGCCGACCAAGTTATTCAAGGTGTGCAGATCTTGCGACATTTATTACAACCACAAGTCACCTTGATCGGGATTGAAGATAATAAACCAGAGGCTATTACGGCGCTAAATCAAGCACTATATGACCAATCAGGTATAATTTTAAAGGTTATCCCGTCTAAGTATCCATCTGGGGGCGCTAAGCAGTTAATTAAAATTCTTACTGGAAAAGAGGTTCCGCACGGTAAGCACTCCGACTCCATTGGTCTATTGATGCAAAACGTTGGCACAGCGTTCGCCATTAAACGGGCGATAATCAATGGTGAGCCACTGATTGAACGTGTAGTTACACTCACTGGCGGCTCGCTTAGTAAACCGGGCAATGTATGGGTGCGCATAGGTACTCCGGTGCAACACTTATTAAATACTGCGGGCTTTCATTCAACAGTACAACCAATGGTGCTAATGGGGGGGCCATTAATGGGATTTAGTCTTCCTCAGCTTAATATACCTATTGTTAAAATCAGCAACTGCGTTCTGGCTCCCTCGCTCAACGAAATTCCGCCTCGTCCAGAAGAGGAGGCTTGCATCCGGTGCGGGTTATGTGCGGAGGTTTGTCCTGTAAGCCTTTTACCGCAACAGTTATACTGGTTCAGCCGAGGAAAAGAGCACGAAAAAGCTCGAAATCATAATTTGTCTGACTGCATCGAATGCGGAGCTTGTGCATTCGTATGCCCCAGCAGTATTCCTCTAGTAGAGTACTACCGAAAAGAAAAAGACGAGATTAAAGCTATTGCTCACGAAGCCGCACGTAATGCTGCAGCTAAAGCGCGCTATCAAGCCAAGTTATTACGTTTAAAACGCGAGAATCTGTCACGCGAGCAGCGTGCAAAATTGTCTGGCGACGATAAAAATATAGTACTAAGCTTGCGCACACATCTTTAATGTCAGAAACGCTGAAGAAAAAGTGCATATAGTCACCAAATAAATAATGATGAGATTACTTCTTCGCATTAAATGTATAAAATAAGGGAGTCCAAACGCCGGCTTCAAAAAAATTAAGATATCAGAGAATAGACTCTATACAAAACGATAATATCGGTTTCTTCGTACTTAGCCTATTGTTGGCATTTAATCTATCTAAAACGCATTCGGAAGCCATAATACTAATAGGATCTATCGGACCCAACGATAAATCGAATAAATTAATAAAGGAAGCGCCTTGCCCTCTAAAACTAATGAGACAGCCATGTAATTAAGACCTATCAACCTAGCAACAAACTAACTATAATGATTATGTATAAGCCGTTTTACAGAACCCTTTATTCAGTACGATAGAACTTCTGCAAAATTAGTAAAAGGTAGCATGGCTCTATGAAATATAGATCAGTACCCCCATCGGAAGTTAAAGACCTACGTATTGCAAGTGCGCCTTTTATCTATCAATCGAAAAAAACTCGAACGATCATGTTCCAAGTAGCCCTGGCCTGCATTCCTGGTATTGCAGCGGAGGTTAAATTTTTTGGATACGGAACGCTCATTCAGAGCTCACTTGCGATAATCTTTGCATTGCTATCGGAAGCGATCGTTCTAGCAATCCGCAAATTTCCAATACGACGTCGTATAGCGGATAACTCAGCGCTACTTACTGCGCTTCTACTGGGAATTAGTATACCCCCATTAGCCCCCTGGTGGATGATTGTCATTGGTACTTTTTGGGCTATCGTAGTCGCTAAACAAACATACGGAGGTTTAGGACAAAATCCATTTAACCCTGCAATGATTGGCTATGTGGTACTGCTGATTTCTTTCCCAGTACAGATGACTAGTTGGCCAGCTCCGCAGGAACTACACGCCTCGGTACCATCGTTTCAAGATAGCTGGCTTCTTATTTTTAATGAATATCGTATTACTCAGAAAGTTGACATCCATCTTTTTAAGACGGGCTACCTCGATAGTGTTAGTCAAGCTACCCCTCTAGATGCGCTAAAAACAGGTTTACGCACTGGATGCAATGCTGAATACCTATTAAAACAAGTACCATTTGGTGGTTTCCTATCAGGAATTGGCTGGCAATGGGTAAATATCGGATTTCTAGCTGGTGGTCTTTTAATGCTTGCATTCAGACTGATTCGGTGGCAGATCCCAGCTAGCATGTTAGTAACACTCACTATTTGCTCTATAGTTAGCTGGGAATGTGATCCCGCCCGCCAAGCATCACCTTTAGTTCACCTATTTTCCGGTGGAAGTATGCTCGGTGCGTTTTTTATTGCTACAGATCCTGTCACGGCATCGACTACGCCAAAAGGACAGTTAATTTACGGAGGATTAATTGGAGTTCTATCGTGGGTAATACGAGTCTACGGGGGATATCCGGACGGCGTAGCCTTTGCCGTTCTTCTAGCCAACAGCACTGTACCATTAATCGACTATTACACGCAGCCGCGTGCTTACGGGCATCGCTAAGGAGCTATGATGCTAAAATTAATGACAAAGCACGGAATTACACTCGCGGTTTTCGCTGCGGTCACTACGGGCTTAACTGCTATAGTCAATAGCCTAACACAAAAAACCATTACGCATCAAGAAGAGCAACAGCAAAAAGTATTACTCGATCAAGTTTTACCCCCATCAAATTATGACAATAGCATTCAGTCCGAGTGTTTTCTGATTAGCGATTCGTCACTGGGTAACAGGGATTCGCACCCCCTATATCTAGCCCGTAAAAATGGCCAACCAATCGGTGCGGTGCTGGAGATCATTGCTCTGGACGGTTATTCGGGCCCTATTAAACTTTTAATTGGCGCCGACTTTAAGGGCACTGTAATTGGCGCTCGAGTGATTAAGCATCAAGAAACACCAGGGTTGGGAGATAAAATTGAGCGCCGGATTTCGGATTGGATCACTGTTTTTAGCGGACAGAAAATAAACGGACTAAACGATCAGCGTTGGGCAGTAAAGAAAGATGGTGGCATATTCGATCAATTTACAGGTGCGACAATCACACCTCGGGCTGTCGTGAACGCCGTGCGACGCACGGCGTTATATATGGAAACACTCCCACCTAAACTCAATAGCCTTCCGGTATGTGAAGCTAACAAATGAATAAGATAAAAGATCTGATTATCAGAGGAATATGGAAAAATAATTCAGCGTTAGTACAGCTATTGGGGATGTGCCCAATATTAGCGGTAACTTCTACCGTTACCAGCGCCCTTGGATTAGGCCTCGCGACCACTCTGGTGCTTACGTTAACTAACACTTCTATTTCTACAGTGCGCTTATGGATTCCAAACGAAATTCGTATCCCAATTTACGTGATGATTATCGCAGCAGTAGTCAGTATCGTTCAAATGTTGATTAATGCCTATGCCTTTAATCTTTACCAATCCCTGGGAATTTTTATTCCACTAATTGTCACGAACTGCATCGTAGTTGGCCGCGCTGAAACAATAGCGGTTAAGGAACCTATTAGTGTTTCGGCAATAGATGGTATTGCTATCGGTTTAGGAGCGACTGGCGTAATGGTGACACTGGGGGCGATGCGCGAGCTGCTAAGCAAGGGTACGCTGTTTGATGGGGCCGATATGCTTCTAGGGAGCTGGGCTAAGCTGCTACGCATCGACCTAATACATTTCTATAGCCCATTTCTTCTAGCAATGCAGCCACCGGGTGCTTTTGTCGGTTTAGGTTTTTTGCTAGCACTGAAGTATCTGATAAATAAGAATATAAAAGTAGATAATCGCTAGGCTCGTTTTTCAATGAAATTTATTAGTGGAATATATCTGAGAGATAGTTCGATGAACAAACTAAAACGACTCGAAATTCTTACCCGACTGAAATTTAGTTACCCCACTCTAACTACTGACTTAATTTATGCTACGCCGTTTGAGCTACTTATTGCGGTGATGCTGTCTGCGCGGGCTACAGATGCTAGCGTTAACAAAGCCACAAAGAAGTTATACTCTGTGGCCAACACTCCAGAAACGTTGTTAGGGTTAGGCATAGACGGCGTAAGAGATTATATCAGAACTATCGGCCTGTTTAATATAAAAGCTAAAAACCTAATTAAAACTTGTAGTATACTGATAGATCGATATAATAGTGAGATTCCCGAAGACCGCAACGCTCTAGAAGAGTTACCCGGAGTGGGTCGTAAAACTGCCAATGTGGTACTAAATATAGTCTTTAAGTGGCCCACTATTGGAGTAGACACCCACGTATATCGAGTCTGTAATCGTACATATTTTGCTTCAGGGAAAGATGTTAATCTAGTCGAGAAAAAATTAATCAAGGTGGTACCAGAGGAGTTTAAGTTAAATTGCCACAACTGGCTCACTTTTCTTGGGCGCCACATTTGCCTTTCAAGACGACCTCGCTGTACTTCTTGCCTCATAGAAGATCTATGCGAATTTAAAAGAAAGAATTATCTCGAAACTTAGTTGTATCTATCATTAGATACGACTCGCTTTTATTTAATAGGTCTTTCAAAAACCACACTAATATTTTATTAAAATATGATATTAAAAAGCAATCTTTTGAATAGTAAAAATTACAATAAAATTTATTGGTATTAATTGTGAGCTCAGACTCAGTCGTATTATTACAATAATATGCACTTGTAATAAATAATTAATGAATCCCAGTTTAGGTTAAAAGTTTGTACGCATGGAAATGATTTATGTGCTTATATCTAAAAATTTTAAAGTCCCTACTTAATAGAATTTAAAACCTATGCAGCGCATTAGAAAACTTTAGACCTTCTAGAATAACGCTCAGACGTCCCATGTTACTAATTACGCAAGGGTCTGAACGTCATGGTCCTGTAAAATACAGGAGGGGCGGTACCGTCCACGATCATTATTTCCACTCAATTAAACAATAGTGCCTTCTTCCTCGAAGAAGCAAAGTATAACGGCCAAAGATCCGATCAGAGTCGCCGAAAATGTATGCCACGTTAGCCTGCTTCTTACCATTAATACTAATTCCATTAGAACCGATCATGCTCCGAGCTCGTCCGCGTGATGGCGCTAATTCAGCATATACCAAAGCCTGCTGAAGATCAGTGCCCTTTGAAATTTTAATAGTTGGAACTCCCTCTCGGGTCAACTGGACAAAGTCTGACTCTATCATTTCGTGCAATATACCAGAAAATAGGCTCTGACTGATGCGCTTTGCAGCAGCTAAATTTTCGGAACCGTGTACTATATTAGTGACTAATTCTGCAAGGACATATTGGGCGCGCGGCGCTCCACTACTATTCTGATCTGCTTTTTCTAATGCATTAATATCGTCCAGACTTAGGAAGGTAAAAAACTTTAAAAATTGGTAGACATCTGCATCAGACGTATTCATCCAAAATTGGTAGAATGTATATGGACTAGTTTTCTCTGCGGATAACCAGATTGCACCCCGCTCAGTCTTACCAAATTTAGTTCCATCTGATTGAGTAATCAGAGGAAAAGTCAAACCGAATACTGTTTTCTTATGAAGGCGTCGGGTCAGATCGATCCCGGAGATGATATTCCCCCATTGATCAGAGCCTCCAATCTGCAATTCTACCTGATGTCGGTGACATAATTCGCTAAAATCAAAGCTTTGTAATAGGCTATAGGAGAACTCAGTGAAAGAGATACCAGATGTGTTGCGATTAAGGCGTTGCTTGACGGCCTCTTTTTTTATCATCTTATTGACGGAGAAGTGCTTTCCAATATCACGTAAGAAAGTTAGCACTTTCATTCCCTTAAACCACTCGCGGTTGTTAATAACAACACAGCTGTTGCCTCCGCAATCACAATCCAAGAAGCGAGAAATCTGGTGGCAAATATTCTCTGTCCACAGATTAACTATCTTTTTATTATTTAATGCACGCTCTGTTGCCTTAAAACTAGGATCTCCGATTAGGCCTGTGGCTCCCCCTACTAAAGCACACGGTTTATGACCAGCTAGCTGGAAGCGCTTTAAGCATAATAGAGGAATTAGATGACCTATATGTAAGCTGTCCGCAGTTGGATCGAAACCGCAATACAGTACGATAGGCCCCCGTTCTAGTCGCTCCGATAACGCTTTCTCATCCGTTATCTGATCGATAAGACCTCGTTCTTTTATTTCTTTAATGAAATTTTTACCTATCATCAATGATTCTACTTATATATGAATAAACAGCCAAGATACGTAATTTTACTGCACTGTGTCGATTAAAATCTTTCTGGCTTTATG
This sequence comes from Serratia symbiotica, assembly GCA_964059975.1. Taxonomy (GTDB): domain Bacteria; phylum Pseudomonadota; class Gammaproteobacteria; order Enterobacterales; family Enterobacteriaceae; genus CAXKXX01. Next base: position 156,876 of record CAXKXX010000003.1, on the reverse strand, counting down.
TCGTCATCATCTTCTCTTTTTTATATCTATGTGTGTTCTTGACAGTAAGCACGAGGTGTGTGGCAGAAAGGAAATCTAACGTACACCTCGTGCCGATGCTGACTAGTGAGATATGTATATCTAAGATCTATTTTAAAAAGATATATTTTCAATAAGTATTACGCTCTATAGGGGTCCTGAAATAAGAGGTACAAGACTTAGAAGCAGAAAAGGTTACTAGTGAATATTGATGTGACCCATAACAGTAGCATTTAAAGTTTAAATAAAAAAACTTAATAGCTTCTCTTTACCTAGATGCTGAACGATTTAGATTTAAATACTATTAAAATTTTTATAGGGGCTATGAGCCCCTTCATAGTGTTCTTTGAGGGAACCTCTTGTATGAAATAAAAGAAAATGTTATCTGATAATATTTCACTACTCCTAGGGCGTTATCCCCACAGTTTCGTTCGCTTTGCTTTAGGTTTAAAATTAATGAAATATTTTATTGTTTGTAATTCAATAAAAGAAGGCAAAATGTACACGAACGATACGCCGAGAAACATGTGGCGATCCAACTGAGTCTGAATTACGAAAGTTGTAGAATAAACCTCATTGTGCGGCTATAGAGTACTAGTCTGATTGCGCTAGCTAGGTATAGCCAGGGAGGATTCTATCAGAATTAAGTATTTTCTATCAATGTGTATGTATGTGAGGCTATAAGCCTGAAATAGCATAAGATCGGAAACTACTTTATATAGCTAAAAATAGTGGTAATATGCTTTACACCAGCCACTTGGCTGGCGAGTGTCGCAACTTTCTCACACTCTTGTCGCGTGACTAGACCCAATAAGAATACTTCACCGTTTTCAGTAACAGCCTTTACGTTAGTAAAGGCTGTTACATCCTTAGTGAGTAATTTCGAGTACACTTTAATAGTAATCCAAGTATCAAAGAAATCTCTGCTTGGATCAATCGGATTGCGCCTCCGAATCGCATTATATACCTCTCTAACACCTGAAACTCTTGTGGCTATCTGCCTAGCACGACGGATCATATCTATATTCGGAGATCGTCCTGTAAGCAATACCTTGGCTTGATAGACGGTAACTTTTACTTGAGCATGTTTTTTTAACTTCGGATCTGCGCTTAATGAAATTTTAAGACGAGCTTCTAGTGTGCCGTCGTCTACTTGTCTTCCAATAGTGCGTGGGTCAGTTGCGACTTTAGTAGCCACAGCCGCGCCACTGATTACCGCACTAGTGACACAGCCTTGTAGCAGAAGTACGGAGGACCCAAGCGCTATAAATAATGTGGCTCTTAGTTTCATTCCCATTCCTTGATCATTATTATGAAGAAATACGATACTATCTACCAAGCCATAAGACTGGCCATAAGAGTTATTTTCTATCAAAATTTTGATATTCTAAATAGGCACACTGCAATAAGGTAAAAATACAGAGCTGGGTATTCCGTTCGAATAATAAATCGACTAAATACGCCCTCTATCATGATCTTTCAGCAGAAAGATCTCTGCCGTACTTCTTATGACTTCTTAATTTAATGACACAATCTTACGGGCATTTTTAGCAGTAGAACGGTCTCAAGCAAGACGTCTCCAATCAGTTCGTAGAAGCTTGGATCAGCTGTTTATGGTAAGATCCTCTTTATTAAAGATGTATAATTGTTTATGTCATTCATGCTGATGTGCCTTATTTGACCGATGTGCCTTATTTGAAGATAGGAATGATTGCAAACGATTGATGGCGCAAAGAAGCTTATCATCAATATGATGCTCTATATTATAAGCAGGTACTTCGCCTCGACGATCAAAGCACAATGAATACTTAGCGCCACATCTTTTTGTGAACACTCATGAAAGAGCGAGCTAGCATATGTCTCTATATGGCGACGTAATAGCTGAAAGAAACTCCGTATCTGCTATCCCAATTTACATGATTTTAATAAACCGGATTTTATCATTTTATTTAGTACGTTGAATTCTAATTAATTAAATATAAAATTTTATGAATGTGCATTGCTATACTTGAGCATCCCGGACAAATAGCCAAACCTGTATCATATAGAAGGCTAAACCCATCATATAATAGTAGAAAGTAGCATCTGAAAAACTTAATGCACATCTAATCGATCTCGATCTATCTAAGCCGATAAAGAGACATCCTGCATCCTAAATTATACGCACACTAATCTTTATAATAGTAGCGCGATGGTACTGGAGTCGACCGCATGAATATGCGGTAAGTCTAAGCGACCCCCTTTTACTGAATAATACAGCTAGAATGAATCGCTTTCTTTAATACCCCTTAGCTATCTAGATTTAAGGGATTTAATTAAAAAACTCAGAGACATGATTATAAAAAATAAAGTGATTAGCTTTAAGAAAAGAGGTTACTATTTTTAGTGATTTCAAATATGAGACGCTGTATTGCGCTCCACATTCTCTGAAAATTACGAGGGACAACATATCTTTAATCATTACTAAATATCTTCATATAGCTGTATGCTCATTAACCTAGAGCAGTTCATATGGAAAGGTCTAATGAATATTTCTTTTATAAGAGGTAGATGGACTTATCTCGACACGAGTAGTATTGAGTTCACCTCAAAGTTAATTTCACTGCCTCCTAGTAAGCTACACAGTTTTATTCTAGATACTGTTATGCTTTAAAGGATTAGACGTCGCTCTTGATATTCCTCAATCTCCAAAAATATAACATTAAAAAAAGATCTGAATTTAAGCATTGTGAGATCGCAGAATGAGGGATGTTTACTATAAAAATTTTTATAAAAGTTAAATTTTAAACGAAACAGAAATCCGCAATATTTTCGATATTAGAATTATTGGTATCAGAAGATTATAGAGTCAGTTAAAAAAGGGGGAGGGGTAATTATCCACCTTTATGAGCGCCTCTCATTCTTACTGATTGATAATCGGGGTTAATAAATTAATCTCAATTATTCGATGATGAATTAATAATAGGCGCTCATATGAGTAATCTAAAGAATGTTATATGCACGCTTTCTAAGCTATATTTTTAAAGTACTTTCAACTATTTACTAACTTAGGCATACTTTTCGTTACGAAAAATTGGAGAGGTAGTAAGTATTTTTTTTACTTATCCTTACTCCTATGACTAATTTTTTAAAATTTAGACGGTTATTCAATTATTTAGAAAATATTCAATTAATAGTTGATGTTTTCGGTGCCAGCATTTAAGCAATAACGTCTAGAAAGACGTATGTCTTAGACTTCAGCGGCGTAAATGTGCCCGAAACAGGCTGTTTTAAAAAAATTTTTAATAAGAAATGTTGTTTAGTACTTTATAAAAAATAGATTATATAGAATCGGCGACAAGGATGAAAATGAATCTAAAACAATCATTAGCTATTTCTGAATCGACGCTATACATAGTGCCCACGCCCATAGGAAATTTCAATGATATTACTTACCGTGCGCTAGAGGTACTACAAAGCGTTGATCTGATTGCTGCAGAAGATACACGAAATACTGGATTGTTGCTGCAGCACTTTAAGATTAATGCGCAACTCTTTGCTCTGCACGAACATAACGAACAAAAAAAATCTAAACGCCTTCTGGCAAACTTACAGATCGGTCAGAATATAGCGTTAGTTTCTGATGCAGGTACACCGCTGATCAGCGACCCCGGTTATCAATTAGTACGTCTTTGCCGGGAAGCTGACGTCCGCGTAGTACCTTTACCAGGTGCCTGTGCAGCAATTACTGCTCTATGCGCTTCTGGTATTGCCTCAAACCGCTTTTGTTATGAAGGGTTCTTGTCGGCAAAAAGAAAAAAACGTAAAGATATGCTGTTAGCGCTAGCAGATGAAGCACGCACAATGATTTTTTATGAATCGACGCATCGCCTCATAGATAGCTTGAAGGATATGCTCATGGTTTGGGGGCCTCAGCGGTATGTGGTCTTAGCACGTGAATTAACTAAAACTTGGGAGTCAATCTATGGTTCGCGGGTCGCTGCACTTCTAGATTGGGTTCAAGAAGACAATATGCGACGACGTGGTGAAATAGTAGTCATCGTTGAAGGAAATCATAAAGTTCAGAAAAATATACTCCCGATCGAGTCATTGCGTACACTATCACTTTTGCAAAAAGAGTTACCGCTTAAAAAAGCGGCGGCGTTAGTGTCGGAAATCTATGGAGCGAATAAAAATGCGCTGTATAAGCATGCCCTAGATCGAAAAGGATTTAAAACTAATTGACCTATTAAAAAAATCTAGTACCATAAAATATGGAGTTGACTAGACAGTCGCCGCCTTATCGCCTCCGTATCCACGGGACGTAAGATGAAGGGGGAGGAAAGTCCGGGCTCCAAAGGGCAGGGTGCCAGGTAACGCCTGGGAGGCGCAAGTCTACGACCAGTGCAACAGAAAGTAAACCGCCGATGGCTCAGAAGACCGAGATCAGGTCAGGGTGAAAAGGCGCGGTAAGAGCGCACCGCACGATTGGTAACAGTACGTGGCACGGTAAACTCCACCCGGAGCAAGGCCAAATAGGGATTCGCGTGGTACGGCCCGTACCGAATCCGGGTAGGCTGCTTGAGCCAGTAAGCGATTTCTGGCCTAGAGGAATGGCTGTCCAAGACAAAACCCGGCTTATCGGTCAACTCCTTCAAAAAAATAAATTTAAAAAATTTTTATTCACGATTTTCTAACCACAAATCTTGCGCTTCAAAACTGATCCTCTGCATTTTATCCGAAATAAAACATAGATTTTATAAAATGTGCGTACTTTGATATCAGAATCTACTCCGCCGCCCCTGACCGAAAGATCTCGTCGATGATCCGCATCCCACAATTTATGTTTAACTAATATTGCATTTATCTTAGACACGACACCTTAATCTATAGGTTCGTCCCATGGTGAACGCTTTGTGAACGCTTTCATTTAAGTTGTTCATTATTTTTTATACTACTTATTATGGAATCGATTTTTTAAAATAGAGCACATTCCTACTAGAGAGAGTACGTTTTATATATTACTCCCCATATTTATTTTAGAACTTTATGTCATTGAGAGTAACTTTACTGAGAAGTACTATAAAACTACCACTTTATAGTGTAGTATTTTAATTTGAACCCCTTTTTTCATTGAAAGATCATTAGAGCAATATTATCAGGAGGAGGCATACTATTTTTCGAAAGCTCCAGAGGAGCTCCCTTAAAAATTTACGGTCCTCCACATGCGAACATAATAGCAGCCTATCATCTCCCCGCGCCTGGCGGATGCCCGCCTCCTACGCGTTTTTTGCGCCATAGAAAAATAAGAGATCCAGCTAATCCAATTACTACGAAGAACAACGGTAAGAGCATTAGAACAAACATTAATTGAGTTTCATATTTTAGAAACACCGAAGTTCTACCTAATATAAAACCGAATGCAGTCAGAATCATCACCCATAGCACTCCGCTCATCCAATTAAAAAATTGGAAGCGCCTGCTACTTAGTCCAGATAGACCGGCAATAGTAGGTAGTAGTGTACGGATAAATGCTAAGAAGCGCCCCACTATTAAGGCGGAAAGACCATAGCGGTGAAATAGTTGATATGCCTGTTGGTGATAATGAATTGGCAAATATGACAACCAGCCCTGTACTATACGAGTATTTCCGAGCCATCTACCCTGTATGTAACTCATCCAACACCCCAAGCTGGCTGCTACGCTTAAAATTAAAATAGTCAGAGGAAGATTCATGATGCCTTTAGCGATCAAAACACCAACAAAAATTAGAAGACTATCACCTGGTAAGAAAGCGGCGGGCAGTAAACCATTTTCTAAAAATAAGATCATAAATAATAGAGCATAGAGCGCCCACACTAGTGAAGAATTCCCCAGCGTATCAAAATCCTGCTGCCATAAGGCATGTAACAGTTCTTTAATAATGTCCATCCGGTATTCCTAAAACGTCATTGTGGGACTGGGTGGTGGGGAGTAGCAGGAAGTAAGCAATACTCCTGATGCTGTGCTGATAATTATGAAGCTGCGTAGATTTTTAGCGGATTTTTCGGTTCAGGACCGAATCAATAATGATAGACTAATATAGTTAACAATCTGCGCATATCCTCTGATTCACCCCGCAGTAATGAGTAAAAAGTGGCCTAACTTTAGCAAAATAGTATAACTGACCATAGGAAAATTTATTTTTCTAAAAATGAAATTACAGCTAAGTATGTCTTCCTGGAATCTATATATCTTAGGCGCTACTTGTTGCACACGTACGGCACTTGCATCCCATTCATCAAGAAATTTGAATACAACTTCAGTATACTAAGCAATGTTCTGGTAGAAGTGACATGTAACTTAATGCTTTTATACTCTTTAAGACGATTATTATGAGTCAGTAGATTAAATATTAGGATCTGCGAAGCACCCTCTATGCGCCTTTAATCTAGTTCATATTAAAAATTAATATAATATGGTTAAATTCTTTTGCTATTAATCAGATCACTAAGTACTAAAAATCTGCGCAATCTTAAGAGAATTAAGAGCGATCGATATTTTTTGTCTTTGCATTTTAGGCTTCGTTTCAACCGGTAATAATTTAAAAGTTATTACTTATATAAAATCTAGAATATACTGACGCTTTCCACAAAATCTAGAAAATATTGATAATTTTTCAGCTCTCCTCTCCTAGTCTCAGTAATAAAACAAAATTAAATTTTTAGGAAAACTCTATATTATTTCTATGGTTTTATAATGACAAGTAACGTACATCAACTAAGATAATCTTTAAATATTTTCTAAGTATTTTTTGAATAGTCATCAACTCTTTCTATAGATATTTCTTTGTAAGCATTACGATAATGCTTAATGTTCTTAAATAAGAACGTCGATCTTATATCAGAAAGATAATTACTTATTTAAATAAAATAATTAAAGTTAAATGTTTGGCTGTATTTCATCTCATCAGTTTCTGACTTATACATTGGCTTGATATTACTAGAGATGTAGCAGCTTAGTAGCCATGTAACTGTAATACTACATTATGATTTTAATCATATCATTCATGGTAAAAATACCAGATCGAAAACCTAGATTAACCTATCAGTAAACTGTGTAATCAGTGTATTAACTACCTAATATAATCGTGGAAACCGGGAGCAATAGTGCTATTATCAATAGATTGCACATTAATATTTTCGAGGATTTATATAGATAAAGTAACCACCTCCGTAATAGTAATTAGCACTTTTAATTTAAGCTTTATAATTTGATAGGGGCGAAAAATTTACTAAGATTCATGTGCTAGTACAAAAGCGAATTTTTGCATAGTAATTTATGTTATCACGCTATACAAAAAATTTTAAGGGACCCTCGCGGATCTATTGATAGCTATTTTACACTATAATAAATTGCTCTATCAGGTCGTATTTATATGGCATTATTGTATAAAATTATTTCTGACGCACAGGTTTTGTTATTTTGCGCACCCCAATCTATTTTTTCGATTGAAGATATGATCCTCCGGTATGACTTAAAAGGAAGTTTTAGAGTAAAGTGAATCAGGAGGGGTTTGGCGCATACGGATGTGTCCGATTCCCTCATCTAATGAGGAGGTAAACAGACCGCACTAGAATCCAAGTTATAAATCTGAGAGCTTCCTTTTAGGAAGTGACAAATAAATACAACATGCAGCGTAGCAAATTCTAGTCCCCCACAGAATGCAACTTCCTAGACTACTGGTTAACGATTTTTAATAGCTAAAATTAAGGCATTAAAATGGTTAAGAACATCTTTTAAGGGAAATAAATTATGCATCCATACTTTTATGACCATGAATTTTGGTTGGGTGGATTAAGAGCGAGTACTTACGGGGCAGTTTTCATAACGTCAGGATAGTGCTTTAAGTGTATTCGTACACCTATTTAGCATGATTTAATTGTTTACTGATGTCGTAGTTAAAAATTGAAATTCAATCTATGCGAGTCTCAGTAGCTCGCCCTACTTGCTGATCGCTTAAGTCAGCGCGTAGGACGGGGTCAGCTATAGCCAGATAATTCAAAAATCTTGTAATTTATCAGTGTGTTCTAGCACTACATTATTAGTAATCCCGGGCTCAATGAACTGCACTGGTCATAAGAAGCCCTTGTAATTATGAGTCTTAGAAATCTTTGAGTCAGCACGTTTTATCACATATTTTAAAAAAACCTATCGTGCGATCTCAGGCGCTCTAGAATATTTCTAGCCCACTAATGGTTTAAAATAAATGCTATAAAAATCTACTTTACGAGATCTAGTAGATAAATACACCGTCGGATTGTGTCTATTTTCTTTATCTAGATCACCCATTCTGTTTAGATTAAAAATGGAGATATGTGCATGAATGCGATAGTAGAATAAGTGATTGATCTTTGCCCGATCTTTTTCATAAAATTACCTCGTGATTATAAATTTTAATAGTACTATATCGATTAAGAAATATAGACGTACATACGAGAGAAGAGCATTTACTTTCTAATTTTTTAGTAAAGAGATAATGTATATATAAAGTATATTATGAAAATGACTACAGATATGATATTTTACTATCAGTATAGTATAGTAAATATGGGGAATGCGTATTTTAGTCCTAAAAATTATACACGTGTTTTTAATACTGATTAAATTTTTAATTTAATTCCGATAACAGGCTATTAAATGATCGACCATTTTAAGAGTTTTTATTGATTATTTAGAATGCCCCTATTGTTTTTTGAAAAAATCCTACTGAATCTTAAGTATACGAATATCTTATTTAAATAATTTACGATCATAATATAATTAAAGGTGATTTAAAATTTTATTTATTAGAAAAAATTTTTTTAAAAATTACATCGTTAGCATTTGAATAAATTTCTATACGCATACCTCACTATTTTTAATAAAGTCTTTCTAGTATAATCTTTAATTTCCTAATTCACATAATAATGTAAAAATTACACTAAAAATTCACACAAAATTATCTGATAAAAAGCACAATATTCACCTTTTAGGACCCTTCATAAGCCGGAAAATATTGTGACACCTCTAACATTTGCTTCTTATATAAAGTACAATACCAAAAGTCGCTCCCCCTTCAATTAAAGGCATCAAATTCAGAATAATCTAATACTTAAAATATTGATGGGTGAAAATTATAATTAGTAGTAGTCCCTCGGCTACGAGGGACTACATTCCTCTCTACTCATCAGGATGGCCAAGCGATTTAAATGTCTAAAGTTAGTAAATATGAAAACAGTAAATCTGCTATGCTTTCTGATCAGCTTCGGAAATTTCGCCACAGATCCGATCGTATATTGCTAAATTTTATCGCATCGTTACCATTTAATGATGGAGATTTGGTCGCCTCTATTCGTCATAGCATACTCCTGGGAGGGAAGCGCTTGCGCCCCGCCTTAGTTTACATTACCGGTCAGATGTTTGGTATTTCACTAAATAGCCTCGATGCACCTGCCGCTGCAGTCGAGTGCATTCATGCGTACTCTTTAATCCACGACGATCTGCCGGCGATGGACAACGATGATCTGCGACGTGGTCAACTAACCTGCCATATTAAATTTGGAGAAGCTAATGCTATTCTTGCCGGAGATGCACTACAATCTTTAGCCTTTTCTATCTTAGCTGATTCCGAAATGCTTGGTGTAACGCTGAGCGATCGATTAGCCATGGTATCTGAATTAGCTGCTTCTAGCGGAGCGTCTGGCATGTGCTTTGGTCAATCAATGGATCTAAAATCTGAAGGTAAGAAAATTGATTTAATGGATCTGGAGAAAATCCATAGCTATAAAACCGGCGCCCTAATCCGTGCAGCAATTCGTCTTGGAGCTATTTCTGCAGGTGGTTCCGGACGAGCCGTCTTACCATTACTTGACCGTTATGCGACTATCATTGGCCTCGCATTTCAAGTGCAAGACGATATTTTAGATGTTATCGGTAAAACCGAAAAAACAGGTAAACGACAAGGAGTGGACCAGAAACAGTGTAAGAGTACTTATCCCTCTTTAATGGGGCTCGAAAATGCTAAAACTAAGACCCAAGAACTCTATCGTGAAGCATTGTCTGCACTAAATGATTTATCGGAGCAATGTTACGACACCGCGTTATTGCGAGCATTAGCTAGATTTATTATTAAGCGCGACAATTAATGTGTGACTTTATACTAAATACATCTTAATCTGTAGTTAGCAGTCTACTCAGTACCAATCTAGCTACCGAGGTCGCCTTTCTAATTAGGCCAAGGCTACATCTAAAAGATTCTGAAAGCACTTATCATAAGATAGAAAAACCCAGAGGGTTATATAATCGAGGGTAAGGTTGCCTTAACTTAAAAGATGAAAGATACACTCCTTTTATGCGAGCATCAAATGAGTTTTGATATAGCTAAATATCCAATCTTAGCGCTAGCAGAGAATCCCAGGGAACTCCGCTCGATACCTCAGGAGTGCCTTCCAAGATTATGCGATGAACTACGGAAATATTTACTAGATAGTGTCAGCCGATCTAGCGGTCATTTTGCTTCGGGACTAGGGGCTATAGAACTCACCGTAGCTTTACATTATGTCTACCATACACCCTTCGATCGTTTACTTTGGGACGTCGGACATCAAGCATATCCGCATAAAATTTTAACAGGTCGACGTGACCGCATCGCTACTATTCGTCAAAAAAACGGTTTGCATCCCTTCCCTTGGCGCGCCGAAAGCGAATATGATGTGCTCTCAGTCGGCCATTCCTCAACTTCAATTGGTGCTGGACTTGGTATAGCAATAGCAGCGCAGCGCGAGGGACTAGGTCGACGTACTTTATGTGTAATTGGAGATGGCGCTATTACTGCCGGCATGGCGTTTGAGGCGATGAATCATGCTGGAGATATTAATCCAGACATCTTAATCGTATTAAATGATAACGAAATGTCAATTTCGGAGAATGTCGGCGCACTCAATAATTACCTAGCACAGTTACTCTCCGGAAAACTCTATACCAGGCTACGCGAGCAGGGTAAAAAAGTTCTATTCAGTTTACCCCCAGTTAAGGCACTGCTAAAGCATACTGAAAAACACCTAAAAGACATGGCCGTCCCTGGTAGGCTTTTCAAAGAGCTAGGCTTTAATTATATTGGTCCAATTGATGGACATGATGTTAAAAACCTAATCGTTACATTGAAAAGTATGCGCAATCTGAAGGGCCCCCAGCTATTACACATAATGACAAAAAAGGGCCGAGGATATGCTCCAGCCGAGGAAGATCCAATCAGCTTCCACGCTGTACCAAAGTTTGATCCGGCTAGCGGCGCACTGCCGACTAAAGTTGGCAGTGCGCCTAGCTATTCAAAAATTTTTGGTGACTGGTTGTGTGAAACGGCTGCTAAAGACGATACGCTAATGGCTATCACCCCAGCGATGCGAGAGGGTTCAGGTATGGTTCAATTCTCTCGTGACTACCCGAGTCAGTATTTCGACGTAGCGATCGCCGAACAGCATGCAGTAACTTTTGCCGCCGGGCTAGCTTTAGGCGGCTACAAGCCAATCGTGGCAATCTACTCTACCTTCTTACAGCGTGCCTACGATCAACTCATTCATGATGTAGCAATTCAGCAACTCCCGGTAATGTTTGCCATCGATCGAGGTGGTATCGTCGGTGCGGATGGACAGACTCACCAAGGCGCATTTGATCTATCGTTCCTGCGTTGTATCCCAACCATGGTTATCATGACTCCGAGCGATGAGAACGAGTGTCGACAGATGCTATACACCGGCTACCACTATAATTCTGGCCCAACGGCGGTTCGTTACCCACGAGGTAACGGAACCGGGGTAACACTTGACTTACTTAGTCTTTTGCCTATTGGTAAGGGAAAGATACGACGATCCGGGAAAAAGATTGCCATACTTAATTTCGGTACTCTGCTGCCTGCTGCCGCTCAGGCAGCAGAGGCGCTTGATACGACACTAGTAGACATGCGTTTTGTCAAGCCATTAGATCGAAAGCTAGTTTTAGAAATGGCCGCTACTCACGAAGTTCTAGTAACACTAGAAGAAAATGCAATTTTAGGTGGAGCCGGAAGCGGGGTTAACGAATTGCTCATGGCTAGCCGGAGACCAGTTCCCGTTTTAAATATCGGTCTTCCCGATATTTTCGTTCCACAAGGTGGTCAGGAGGAGTTACGTGCTGATCTGGCGCTGGATGCCTCTGGTATCCAGCGCCAGATGGAAAGTTGGCTGGCTCGTTAGAACCCTCTAGTGATTATACGCCATACGTGCCCTCATGCTCGATAATAATAGCGACCCATCAAAAAGATAATGGTGGCTGACACTATCCCTGCTACGATATCATCTATCATGATTCCTAAACCACCCTTCATGTTACGATCGAGCCAATGTATAGGCCAGGGCTTTTCTATATCTAAGAGCCGAAAAATGATAAAACTGACGACTACCCATTCTAAATTATTAACTGGGAGGCTCATTAGAGCAATCCACATACCAACAAACTCATCCAAAACTATACTTTCGTGATCGTGTACTTGCATATCTTTTTCGGTCTTATGGCAAAAATACACTCCAAAACAGATACTAAGCATCACTAGTATCAAATTATGAACCCATATTACTGGAGGTAACAGTAGCCAGAAGACGATCGCTGAAAACGATCCTATAGTCCCCGGCATGATCGGCGACAAGCCGATACCGAAGCCGGTGGCCATCAGGTGACAAAGATTACTCATTCGCAAGTGGCGCTTAGCGTCATTCATAAAACTTATCCTGAAACGCTCTGAAGTGGTCAAAGCCTTCTTGATTTAATTGAACTATTTTATTATAGTGATAAAACGTTATACTCTCCGATAAAGGACAAGTCTGACCTACGCAAGTGTAGGCCGTTCCGATCTGGTGGCTCAGAGCCTCCTCGAGCCTACCGCGGCTAATCTTCGGAATAGTAAAGCATAGTTCGTAATCTTCTCCACCCGCTAGTGCCCAGTATAATGCACGTTCGTTATCCACGTGATCGCTTAGAACCTTCGATAGAGGTAATTTATCTAAGCTGATATGTGCACCACATCTGCTAGATCTAAGGACGTGTTTTAGATCAGAGATGAAACCATCGGAGATATCGATCGCTGAGCTTGCTAGGTCGCGTAATAGCTTTCCTTCTCCTATACGAGGCTGCGGACGGAGATGACGCTTAACTAAATAATCACGGGCTCTAATATTTTCAACTTGCAGTCGCCCCTGAATAATCGCTAGGCCAGCAGCACTATCGCCTAGTGAGCCAGTAATATAGATGAGGTCGTCGATGCCGGCGCCACTGCGCACTAGAGCCCGATCTTCCGGGATTAAGCCTTGTATAGTTAGTGTTATGCTCATCGGACCACGTGTGAGATCACCTCCAATCAGCTGCATATCGTAATAATTAAGCTGTTCGAGCAGGCTTTCACTGAATGCATGAACCCAAGATTCGTCTACTGTAGGTAACGTGAGTGCTAATGAAAGCCATGCTGGATCTGCCCCCATCGCTGCTAGATCACTTAAGTTAACCGCTAGTGCCTTATGGCTCAGATCGACTGGATCAATATCCGGTAGAAAATGAATTCCAGAAACCAGGGTGTCGGTACTAACAGCTAAGAGATGTTTCTCTTCTAATGAGAGAAGAGCGCAGTCATCTCCGATTCCTAGCTGTACGTCTTTTCTAGAATATTTAAATCGGTTAAAGTAGCGAGTAATCAAATCGAATTCGCCGCATGACATGAGTCGATGCTCCAGTAGCAGAAGTTAAAGATCGATATTAATTTTTTTATTGTTCTTTCGAAAAGTAAGCGCTACTTTATCTAATACACCATTTACAAATTTGTGGCTATCCTCGGCACCAAAAGTTTTTGCTAACTCTATCGCTTCATTGATGACTACTTTATACGGAATATCTTCGCGCATTTTAAATTCAAAGAGTGCAATACGTAAAATCGCGCGCTCTACTTGACCTAAGTCATCAAGATGCCTCGACAAGTATGGGGCCATGAGCGTATCAAGAACACCTGCGTGTGTGGCCACGCCGGAAATCAGCGTGCGAAAGTAGATAATATCAACGCCGTTAGTCTCTAGATCCATTAGAAACTGATGCTCAACGTCTAATATGTCATTTTTGGATAATTGCCAGGAGTAGAGTGCCTGAACGGCGCACTCGCGAGCTCGGCGGCGAGCGGCGGGTTTCACGGAATATCCCTTATTAAATTTTAAGCTTTAATAGCTTTAATAACATTAATCATTTCAAGTGCAGCTAGCGCAGCCTCAGATCCTTTATTACCCGATTTAGCTCCGGCACGTTCAATAGCTTGTTCGACACTTTCAGTAGTCAATACACCAAAAGAGATCGGGATTTCTGTATTTAACATCACACTACCCGTTCCTGAGCTCGCTTCGCCCGCTACATATTCAAAATGCGTAGTATTCCCTCGGATAACGGTACCTAGTGCAATAACTGCATCATACTTTCCGGTCTTTGCTAATAAGCGTATAGTTAGTGGTAATTCGTAAGCTCCAGGAACCCAGATTATAGTGAGGTTGTCCTCAGAAACTTGGCCAATGCGTTTTAGTGTATCACAGGCGCCCTGAAGTAAACGGTTATTAATAAAATTGTTAAAGCGTGCAATTGCGATCGCTATGTGAGCATTTGGATTCGCAATAACACCTTCAATAATTTTCATGCTATTTTCCCTTAAAGTAGGCGCAATAAATCGTAAGAAGGCGTATTTTACCATATTGTCTATATGTGAAATAATTTAAGCTATATCTATAATTATAATAATTAAAATTTGTATCAGATGGATTCGAATTCTTACGCTAATCGGAAATGAGTGCGCCCCATGCGTTGCTCTTTTTTCGGTAAAGGCTTTATTTACCGAATAAATATGCCACCAAGATTTATGTTATGTAATCATGCAGGGCGCACTTTTCTGTGCGGCCGATTCCACTTTATACTGATTATTATAATACAAACGCTTGATATTGAGGCGGAGGCAAAGATCAGGTCCGACTTGTCGAACTTCTTTAAAAACAAATTCAGGAGCATGAATTAGTTGTTCGAGGCCCGGTAAATGACAGAGTACTCTTCCATTATCTCCGAGTAGTTTTGGTGCAAGGTATAAAATTAGCTCATCTACTAAGTGGGCCCGAAGAAGCGCTCCAGAAAACCGAGCACCCGCTTCAACCAAAATCGAATTTATCTCGTATTTCGCTAATTGCAACATCATTGCCGTTAAATTAATTCCAGCGCTGTACTTTGGAAAGATCATCTGCTCGACATGTTTGGGCCAAATTTTCTCATCCAATCGCAGCCGTGCCAACCAGGTGATACTTGGTCGTTGCGCAACACGATGCTGCGGTGTCACCCGGTTTTGACTATCAACGATAATACGCTTAGGCTGGCGGAGATATTCTCGCGAATACACACTCTGTGTTTTAGAATCTAACTCATCCCACCGCACGGTCAAGGCAGGATCGTCTGTCAATACTGTAGCACTAGTACTTAAAATTGCTGCGCATTCGGCTCGAAGACCCTGCACATCTTTTCGAGCTTGTAGTGAAGTAATCCATTGACTCTCTCCTGAAGCCATTGCGGTACGGCCATCCAAAGATGTAGCAAGTTTAAGTTGCACATAAGGGAATCCAGTTCGCATACGTTTCAGAAACCCTAGATTGAGCGCTTCAGCCTCTGCTAACATCAACCCATAACAAACTTCAATACCAGCTTGCTTTAATTGGCGTAGCCCGTTCCCAGCCACTTCTTTATTGGGATCCTCCATCGCAGTGACTACACGACTAACGCCAGAAGCAATTAGCGCATCCACGCACGGGGGGGTGCGTCCCTGATGATTACAGGGTTCTAGTGTGACATATACGGTAGCATGCCGTGCTTTTTCCCCTGCCATATGCAATGCTTTCACTTCTGCGTGAGGCTCTCCAGCACGTAAATGGTATCCTTCACCTACGATTTTGTTATCTCGTACAATAAGACAACCAACATTAGGATTGGGATGGGTAGTGAAGCGCCCCAATCGCGCTAATCTACACGCGTGTGCCATATAAAATTCGTCAACTTGCATTCCATACCTCTTTTAATCTTTCAGGCGGGCAATCTCTTCGCTAAATTTTCGCATGTCTTCAAAATCGTAGTGTACTGATTCAAAGTGGATATGGACTAACTTATTTAATTTTTTAACGCCTCCATCACTAACTTTTCGATCAGTGCTACTGGTACTCTCGCTCTCCTTTCGCCTGTATCTATGATTTGACATGTCTGATAGACTTTTGAAAGTCATTCTCGCTTACTAAGAGCTTTTCTAAAACCTTTAGGATTCTACGCCGCATCTTGTTTTCATTAAAGGAGTCGCGTCTCTTATTTATTTTTATCACCCAAGGCATCACTAATGCGGCTACCTTAGAGGTAGTCAAGCGTTCTTTACACACTGGGCACTGACGGCGGCGGCGCACTTGAGAGCCGCCGATCACTAAGCGCGAATCAATGACTTTGGTATCAACATCAGAACAGAAAAGCAATACATAACAGGTCCTGATAAACAATTTTATATTTAGGTAGTTTAACGCCATAGGGCAGAGTCAACAAAGGTCGTTATCTACTTTTTATAATCAATCAGGATTAGAAGTAGCATTCAAGAATGTGTTTGATTAGTACAGCTACTTACTACATCATTTACTTCAAATATCATATGATTTACGGTAAGACTGTAAAGCGATCGCCGCCTTCTTTTTCTATTTTTTGTTGTAGCATGTGTTCTCGTTTGATGCCAAATTTTAATGCCAGCGCGGATACAATATAAATAGAGGAGAGTGTCCCAAATGACACACCTATTAACATTACTAACGAGAAGCCATTCAACATGGCCCCTCCGAAGACATATAAGGTTAGCACTACTAGTAACGTGGCGGCAGAAGTCATAAGAGTACGACCTAACGTTTGGGTCAGAGATATATTAATAATCTTATAAGGATTACCGCAGTCCATATTACGAAGATTTTCACGAATACGGTCAGAAACTACGATACTGTCATTTAAAGAGTAACTAATAACTGACATCAGAGATGCAACGATAGTGAGATCAAGCTCGATCTGAAATAAGGATAATGATCCTAAGGTTATGAGGACATCGTGCCCCAAGGCAATAACTGTTCCTGCAGCTAATCGCCACTCAAAACGAAGGCCGACGTATATCAGAATACAAATCAGTGCCGTTAGTAGCGCAGTAGCGGCATTTTGCTCTAGCTCGCTTCCTATATTTGGTCCCACTAATTCAAGACGCTTCACGATGATAGGGCCGCCTACTATGCTGCTAATTACGTTAATTACTTTTTTGCTAAACTCTCTGCTTGGAATACCGTCTATCAGGGGGAGCCGTACTATTATATCGTGACTACTTCCAAAATACTGAACAATCGGATCTTGAAATTTAGCTTGCTTCAGCCTATCGCGCATCAAGTCGAGATTGGCTGGTTTTCCCAAGTTGATTTCAATTACAGTGCCGCCAGTAAAATCTAGCCCCCAGTTAAATCCACGTATAGATATGATGATAATTGATGTAATCAAGAGCAGTAGTGATAAACTGAATGCCAGAAGATCCCAGCGAAGAAAATCACAGATTTTACGGCTATAGTTGAACTGTTTAACATTATAATCCTGTATCACAATTCATTCCTCAGATAGGTAGTCCACTAGCGCGTTTGCCTCCGTATAGCAAATTTACTATAGCACGAGTGCCGATAATGGCGGTAAACATGGAGGTCACCACTCCGATTGCCGTCGTGATCGCAAAGCCTTTTATCGCGCCTGTGCCCATCACATATAAAATAATTGCGGTGATTAAGGTAGTGGCATTAGCATCAGCGATACTGGATAGGGCTCCTTTATAGCCCTCATGAATTGCCTTCTGTACAGAGCATTTGTTTTTTAGCTCCTCCTTAATACGTTCGTTTATCAGTACAGTAGCATCTACTGTCAATGCTAGGGTTAAAATGATACCGGCAATACCCGGCATAGTCAGCGTTACACCCGGTAATATAGACATCGTGCTAACAATTAGAAGCAGATTAACGATAAGGGCGGTAGCGGCGATCACCCCAAACTGGCGATAGCAAATTACCATGAAAATACTAGATGCCAGAAGCGCAAGTAAGCATGCGCTCAAGCCTTGGACAATATTTTTTTGCCCTAAAGCTGGTCCGATGATACGCTCTTCGGAAATCCGGACCGGAGCAATGAATGCGCCTGAACGTAGCAAAAGTGCAAGTTGACGAGCTTCGTTCGCGCTACCCATGCCGGTAATCCGAAATTTTCTACCTAGATGCGACTGAATATTTGCAACATTGATTACTTCTACTTGCTTGACCAGAATTCCCCGTCCATTAGGACCCCTTTTCCCACTATCTTTATATTCCACAGATAAAGCCGACATGGGTTTTCCGATATTATCTTTAGTAAAGTTAGACATTAGGATGCCTCCTACAGTATCTAGCGAGATATTAACTTGAGGTTGCTGGTACTCTTCAATACTTGAGGTGGAATCAGTGATATGATCGCCAGTCAAGATCACCCGCTTATATAGTACTATCGGGTTTCCATCTCGGGTGTATTGCAACTCGGAGTCAGGTGGAACGTGCCCCTTAATTGCTTCAGATAAGTCAGTAGTGGTGTTGACTAGTCGAAATTCCAGTGTTGTAGTCGCACCTAATATCTCTTTAGCACGTGCGGTATCTTGAATACCGGGTAACTCAACTATGATGCGGTCCACTCCTTGATGTTGCACAATAGGTTCGGTGACTCCAAGATGATTAATGCGGTTACGTAGAATAGTAATGTTTTGCTGCACTGCGCGTTTACACGCTTCTCTGAGATGGGAGGATAGCACATTGACTTTTAGCCTATTTCTTCCATCTTTTGAAAATATTAAGTCTTGATGACGTGGACCCAAGTATGCGATTGCTTTGTCGATAACAGTACCGTCTCGGAAGTGTACTTCTAGATTATTATTACTCAATTTACGAATAGAATCGTAAGGAATACTTTTTTCTTGGAGTTCACCGCTCAAAATATCCATAGTTTTTTCCTGTAATTTTGAGAGTATAGTATCCATGTCAACTTCCATTAAGAAGTGTACACCGCCTCGTAAATCTAGGCCCAACTTTATTGGTGTAGCCCCTAAACGCGCAAGCCAAGGCGGTGTGGCGGGAGCTAAGTTTAATGCGACGATAAAGTTTGTACCCAGATTTTCTATCAGCGCCTCTCGGGCACGCATTTGAGCCTCAGGATTATGAAATCGTGCTAAGATGGCGCCATTTTCTATCGCTATAGACTTGCTCACGATATAATCTTTTTTTAATACGGTATGAATCTGATTTAGTGTAGTTTTAATTGGGACATTACCATTTATATTAGTAATTTGTAGGGCTACGTCTTCGCCATAAAGATTGGGAAGCGAGCATAGTAGTCCCACGAGGATTATTATTAGTAGTATTAAATACTTCCAAAAAGGATAACGGTTTAGCACGGAAATTCTCTTGAAAAGCACATTATAGCGCTTTTATGGTACCTCGAGGAAGGATGGCCGCGACGAAGTCTCGTTTGATCATCACTTCTGTTGTATCATTTAAAGCAATCGTTATAATACCAGTGTCTCCGACCTTGCTTACCCGACCAATTAAACCACAGCTAGTCATAATTTCATCGCCCTTATCGATAGAATCCATTAATTTTTTATGATCTTTAGCGCGCTTCTGCTGCGGACGCAAAATCATAAAATAAAAAATCAGGCCGAATATTACTAGCATGATCATCAGAGAGTACTGGCCTCCTGGAGCTTCGCCTCCTGGAGATGTAGCGGTATCAGATATCAAAAAGCTCATTCAAATTACCTCATTGAGTTATCAGCTACTATGCCGCCATGTTTCGCGCCTATTATGATGGGGCCTACTAGTTTAGGCTAACTAGTTGAGATGTATATCCCATTAAGCTAATGTTTGATTTTGTCTCCAGATTGCAATCCTTACTGTTACGATTAGATGATAGACGCTACGATTTGATGTTTTAATCACTAAAATCTTAACTAAAAATAAACAATTATTTATAGAAAATGTGCTGGGATAATTAAATATAAAGCTACGGATTTAATACTTTCTTGATACTCGAATTTTTTAGTTTAGAGAGCAAAAGTTTTATCTTGCCCCGTCTAAAGTATAGAGAATTTATTTCCTAGATTGCTCTCAGATATGACGGTTTACTTTATAATAGACTTATCGAGTGCTGATCTTTATTTAGTATTTAAGAATGGCCTTAGCTTACCGATTCGAAGATAAAAGTCCTTAGTAAAGGCTTCTAATGTACCCTCCTCAATAGCCCCACGTAAATTTACCATTAGGCGCTGGTAATACCGTAAGTTATGCATAGTGTTTAATCTAGCTCCTAAAATTTCGTTGCAGCGATCAAGATGATGCAAATAGGCACGAGTATAATGGAGACATGTGTAGCAGTCACAGTACTTGTCTAGTGGATCAGTATCATTTTTATATTTAGTATTACGAATCCTTACTATGCCATCGGTAACGAATAGATGACCGTTGCGGGCGTTACGTGTAGGAATTACGCAATCAAACATATCGATACCGCGGCAAACGCTTTCCACTACATCTTCAGGTTTACCCACTCCCATCAAATAGCGAGGTTTATCCTGTGGTATTTGAGGGCAAACGTGCTCTAGAATTCGGTACATTTCATCTTTTTTTTCTCCAACTGCTAATCCGCCGACCGCGTAACCATCAAAACAAATATCTAGTAACTTTTTTATTGAAAAATCACGTAAATCTTTGTAAACGCTACCTTGAATAATTCCGAATAAAGCATTGTTGTTATATAATTCATTAAAGCGCCGACGACTACGTTGCGCCCATTGTAAGGACAGTCTCATCGAATGATTGGCATAATTCCAATCGACCGGATACGGTGTGCATTCATCGAATATCATTACAATATCGGAGCCTAGAGCGTTTTGAATTTCAATCGATTTTTCTGGACTAAGAAGTATCTTATCGCCATTTATGGGGCTACGAAAATGCACGCCCTCCTCTTTAATCTTTAGTAGTTTCCCCAAACTAAACACTTGGAAGCCACCGGAGTCGGTGAGAATTGGGCTTTTCCAATGCATGAAATCGTGCAGACCTCCGTGCAACTGCACGGTCGACGGACCTGGACGAAGGTAAAGATGGAAAGTATTACTTAATAAAATCTGAGCACCTGTTTCTTTCAGCTCTTCTGACGTCATAGTCTTAACCGCTCCATAGGTTCCAACTGGCATAAATGCTGGGGTCTCCACCACCCCGCGTTTAAAAATAAGGCGTCCCCGTCGTGCACACCCATCGGTTTTCTGTAATTGATACTGCACGAAGTCTCCAGAATCAGAAAATAGCCTGATATAATTAAGGTTTGTATATTCTAAACTAACTTCATAGTTGCTGCTATTACCTAAAATCTAACTACGTTGTTTTTCTTACCCATCAAGATGTTTATCCCTATAAAGACGTGTATCAGTTTTGAAGAAAATTTTATTGTGGATCAGGCTAGATCTAAAGCAAATATTATTTCTATATCCCTTATATACAGAATTACAAATTAAATGATTTGCGTTCATTCAAATTAAAAATTATTTATTTACATGTTTTCACTCAATTTTTTATTTGAGTTCTAGTGGAGGTAAGAAGTAAATATTTGATTATACTATTAGACTTAAAATAATATTCTTTATAAGAATCAGTACATCCGAATGATGAATATT
The DNA here is from genome assembly GCA_964059975.1 of Serratia symbiotica. Classification (GTDB taxonomy): domain Bacteria; phylum Pseudomonadota; class Gammaproteobacteria; order Enterobacterales; family Enterobacteriaceae; genus CAXKXX01. Next base: position 135,032 of record CAXKXX010000003.1, on the reverse strand, counting down.
GTAATGATATCTAGTGAGTTATTTTATTTATTTTTTAAATAGATCAATTTATTAAAAAATATATCCAGGGATTCAAATTTTAATACAACATATATATTTATATTTGATAGGCTTTAACTTTCTACCAAACCTTGTTTTTTTACTGTTACTTTTTATTCATATTGATGTCTTATGAGCTTAATAACTAATTAGCATATATAAATCTTTAATAAATACCTTGTATCGAAGATGATTAATTATACTCTATACTCTGTATTTTCTAAAATTATAACTGCAAATCGCTTAGGGGAAAAATGCCGTTGGTCTTTTTTAAAAGAATTTAATAATACTATTTTGATTCTCAAATAATAAAAGCTTTTAACTTATCCTATTTTAAAACTTATATCTAATAATTTAGATGCACAAATATACTAATATTCTCCTTTTATGATAAAGCGTCATACGCTTTGTATGCTATTTTTTATAAATTCGGATTTATCCATTTTTCTCTGATACATAGTCGACACTTTAGATTTATTTTATGTATTTCAGTCAATATAAAATTAGGGCAAATCCGATACTGGTTATTCCTGCATATCTATTACTTTATATTTAATATGCATTGCATTACTATGCCGCTATTAGAAGCGATTTTAGGGGATCTTTATGTTTACATTGTCATAGAGTCACCGCGAATCGATTTAATAAAATCTAATAGGTTGATAGCAAGGATAGTCGGTGTCATGGTGAGCTTAGATCCCTAGTTCTTTTAGACTCAGCTAAATAAGCTGTTTAGCTTTTTAAGATACTGCGATCAATAGATCATTCGATTTAGTAGAGGCCATTATTGTTACTGTTGTCTTAAGGATCAGCCCTCTGGGAGGTTATCCAATAAATTTATCAGCGCCTAGTCTATGAAATAATCCGATTAATTAACTAAGTAATTAAGACAAAAGTGCATTCTTTTTAAAGCAAAAGGGGTAATATTTCTGCTTATCGCGCAAACATTATATGCAATCCGAAACCAATAAATAAGACGCCTGCCATTCTATCGATCCATGCAGAAAGGCGCTGATAGCTACGACGCATCACCGGAAGAGAGAAAATAATCGCCACTAGGCTGAACCAAGCGACGGTCTCAGTGACGATCATCAGCAATAATCCCCAGCGTGTTCCGGTGCTGATATTGTCGCTGATAAATAGTGAAAATACGCTGCCGAAGTATATCACTGACTTAGGATTTGAGAGGTTAGTCACTAAACCTCGGAGAAAGCTATGCCGGGCTTGCCGCAACGCTATTTGAGGGACTGTTTCTAATTCTAGATGCATATTCTGTATCCGAGGAGAAAAAAGTAGTTGAAGCCCCATACAACATAGATAGATCCCCCCGCCGATTATAATTGCCTGATGCAACCAAGTCACTTTCTTTAGCATGAGGTGTAGTCCCATAAGTACTATCCCAGCCCATAATACGATTCCGAGCGAAATGCCAATCATGGCCATCATTGCCTCTCGGCGCGAACGACTTATAGCAATTTGTGATACAAAAAAGAAGTCCGGACCAGGACTTATCAGCGCAATTAGATGCACGAGCGCCAAAGTCAGAAACAGCATGGTTGATTATCCTTAAGTTATATTGCATCATTAATTATGGCGGTGTTATGGATCTAAAAGCCAACAGTAAAAAGCAAAAGTCTACACCCTATGTCGCGGGTCTGAAATAGATAAAATATATGAAATATATTGACTATTGAGAAACCCCCTGAAGAGGTAAAATTACTTAATCCTTATTGGGACCGCGTCTCTTGCCCCCTTCATATTTTATGTGGTAAGTTTTTAATCTATTCAAACGGTCGTCATAATTTCTGAAAGGTGCATGTTTTCTGCATCAGAACATAGCTATATAAATAATATTTCGTCGAAACACTGCCCTTTTCTATTGCAATTGATTTGCATGGATTTTATGGTTTCTTAAACAATGCGTAGCTCGCATCTCCGCAAAAAGATACTTAGTCGAAGGACGCTGCTTTTTTATGCCCTAAAGATCTATGTGGGGGCAACGTGCAGCCTCTTAACGATGCAGTTTAAGTATAAAATCGACCTCAAGTTAGTATGCATAAAATCGCGTAGCGCATAATACTTGTCACTAGATTTTATCTTAAGAATTGAAAAGATAAGGGAACCGTCGTGCCTAATATGGCCTAGGTGATTCAGCAGAAAATGGCACCGAAAAATTTTTACTTAGGAGACTTCTCTATCGCTTTCAATGTGTTTGGTTCAACAGCTCACTGCTCTATTCAAAAGCTTCCATTCATGCAAGGCATGGCTGATCATTAATCTGTATCCGAGGCATGTTAAAGAGATAGAGATTTATATAATATTTTATTAGCCACAAGCATTGCTAGTTTACTAAAAGTAAAGCTCTATTCGAGCAATTCAAACTACTACTGACGTTCATGCTCAATTTCTAAAAATCAAAAGGCGTATACCATGGTGATATTGCGTTATAGGCTGAACATTCGGCATTAGTCGTCAGGAAGGCGTGTTACCGAGAAATCTGTCTCTATTTCAATTAATAGGAAGGGTTCCTTGGAGAACAGCGGCGCTCCGAGGAGGTCTATAAGGTGCGCCTTCAAGAGTGCTCAGACTAAAATCAGTATTAGTAAATGATAAAATATATCAATAGACTGATTTACAATTAGTGTTGTTAAGATCATGTACAAATACAAACCTTTGACTTAATCGATATGGAAGCACCATATTATCTCCAATAGATATTCTTCTAAAATCTATATTTAGTTGCATCAGATCGCAGATGATATGTGGTCTATTCTATTGCTTGATTGAGCATATTCTTAAACATTGTTTTAATATTGAAGCAATGAGATCTCTTAGAAATAAGAGTAGCGTATCTGTTTTTATATTAGACTCTATGATTTGAGATATTAATCCGACCTGATGAAAATAATGCGGTAGGTGTTGCGAATACAATTATATCCTTACGTCGATAGAGTAATCTAGTCATTTTCGTTGTTCTATTAATTTATTTTGAACACTTACTATGACCAAATACGTCATCGAAGCAAGATTAAAAATAATTGCTCACACCTGCGATCATGGCGCTCTGTGCTATACAGAAGTTGGCTTTTATCTCTAGGTGCCGTATGATAAATATATCTTTGATCTGCATTCAAAGAGTATTTGAATTCAACTACAATCTAGCATGCCTTTAAGGATCCCATTTTTCAGAAATCTTTTCTATTGAATCCCGCACATAGGGACGGATCTTATCTGCCCCTATACCGATCTTCCTCTCACACTAAGCTGCGGCCTACTAATAAGTAGTAGACTCAGCAGCATTCGGACTATCACTCCGTATTCAGATTGGAGCTCTCACGGTGGTCCTATCTTAGCGGTTCTATACTTTAAAGGCTTATGCTTTATATTCTTAGTGGTAGAGATATGACTAACTATCTGTTTATACCGATAGAAGGTTCTTTTATGAAAGCGTCAACGCCATTCTTTTCCTGCTATCACTAATTCCTATTCTTATTTACAATAGATCATGCTCTTGGGTCTTCTTTAGTTACTTTCGTTTCTAGAAATTATTTTTTAGCGAAATGATCAGTTAAGATAATCAGATCAGATCTCCAAATTACGTGAATATTGCTAGTGTTGCTTATCCTCGAGATTTTATAATTAATGTAAAAATGGCCGAGATAAAAGAAGAGCATTAATTTCTTTACTTATCCGGCGTTTACTCATGAACTGGCGAGATCAACTTGGTATAGTATGCAAAAGCGCATTCGCTATTTTTCAGAGAATAACGCCTTCCCGTAGTGATAGCTCCGCTTAGCGCAGAGCGGCACATATACAACAAAATTGCTCATTTTACGCACTTTCCGATCCGCACCATTTCGAGTCGGGCATAAGCTACCACCAGCCATTTTATGCCTGACCTAGGGAAAGCAATCTGTAGGCGCTCCTGCCCATGATTGCCTTCGAGGTTGACAATGGTACCTTCACCAAACTTATGGTGCCTCACACGTTGACCTAATTTATATCCTATGTTATTTTCAATAATTGACGTCCGTATAGGTTGTCGGCGCATCAGGCTTGATGCGACGGTTCGAAACTGTATTTTTTCTACACAATACTTCGGTAATTCATCAATAAAACGTGAAGGCTGATGACACACTTGTTTACCGTATAAGCGGCGCTTTTCTGCGTAACTCAAAGTCAATTGCTTCATAGCGCGAGTAACCCCTACGTAGGCTAGACGACGCTCCTCCTCTAAACGCTCGGATGCGTTTAGTGACATCTGAGTCGGGAACATCCCCTCTTCCATACCAACAATAAACACTAGTGGAAACTCTAATCCTTTGGCTGCATGCAAAGTCATCAGCTGCACTGCGCCCTGGTAGGCATCGCCGGTATCCTCTACTGACTCTAGCGCCACATGGGATAGAAACGCCTGAAGAGGCGTTAGGCCCTGGTCTGCGTCTTGATAGTTATACTGACGTGTGGCTGTTACTAATTCTTTTAGATTTTCAATGCGTATCCTACCTTTTTCAGTATTATCCTGCTGATACATAACAAATAATCCAGAATCACAAATCACTTGTTTAGTCTGAATATATAGTGGCATATCTCTAGTTTCATATGATAATAAATCGACTAATTTAATAAAAAATTTAAGCGCAGACGCTGCGCGACAAGGGAAGGCTTGTTCGTCTAGCAGTGCCCTCGTTGTTTCCCATAGCGTCAGTTGGCGATGACGCGCTTCCTTGCGTACTAACTCAATAGTACGCTCACCAATGCCGCGTGTTGGTGTATTAACCACGCGCTCAAACGCTGTATCATCATTCCGGTTAGAAATCAAACGCATGTAAGCTAATGTATCTTTAATCTCTTGACGCTCAAAAAAACGTTGACCTCCATAAATACGATACGGTGTGGCGGACTGAAGAAGTGTTTCTTCTAATACCCGCGATTGTGCATTACTACGGTAAAGAATCGCGCAATCACTTAGCTCGCCACCATTATCCTGCCAATTTTTAATTCGAGCGATTACGAACCGGGCCTCTTCAAGATCGGTTAAGGCGCAGTAGATCGCAATTGGGGTGCCTCGCTCCCCCTCGGTCCACAGACTTTTTTTCATTCGATCGTTGTTGTGGGCGATCAGAGTATTAGCTGCCTCTAAAATATTGCTGGTAGAACGATAATTCTGCTCCAAACGCAGGGTTTTTACTTTGGGAAAATCTTTTAAAAAACGCTGAATATTTTCTACCTGTGCACCACGCCATCCATAGATTGACTGGTCATCATCACCAACGATCATTATGTTATTATTGGTGCCCACCATAAGGCGTATCCAGGCGTATTGAATGCTATTGGTATCCTGAAATTCGTCGACTAATACGTTAGAGAAGCGTGCGTGATAGTAGTTAAAGACATGAGGTGTGTTTAGGAATAATGCATGGGCGCGAACTAGCAGCTCGGCGAAGTCCAGTAATCCGGACCGGTCGCACGATTCCTGGTAAGCTTGATAAATGCGCAGCCAAGTAATTTCCTTAGAATTGCTACAAGTCTCGATTTGTTTTGGTTTTAGACCTTCATCTTTCTTCCCATTGATATACCACATTGCTTGATGTGCTGGCCATTGTTTCTCGTCGATATTCAGTGCCTTAATAATGCGCTTGATTAAGCGCATTTGATCGTCACTATCAAGTATATGAAAATCCCGTTTTAGATTAGCTTCTATATAGTGTGTGCGCAGGAGGCGATGCGCAAGACCATGAAAAGTCCCGATCCACATATCTCCCTGTCCGGTGCCGATTAAGTATTTTATACGCTGCCGCATTTCTTCTGCGGCTTTTTTGGTAAACGTTACCGCCATAATCGAATCTGGAGAGCAGTTCTCTACTGAGAGAAGCCAAGCGATACGATGCACTAATACTCTTGTTTTACCACTACCTGCACCGGCTAGAATTAACAAATTAGATCGTGGGGCCGTCACAGCTTCACGCTGTTTTTCATTAAGGCCATTAAAGAGATCGAAAGTATCCATCGGAACCATTAATATTATTTAAATAAAGCTTGAAAAGAGAGATTTTACTAAGGGGGAATATATAAAATTCCTGTTAAAAATTATAGCAATACTGTTAACGATGCCAATCTTGAAATTTCAATATGTGGTAACAAGATCTCTGATTTAATTCGATTTAGACAACGATTCTGATAGTTGATCCAACAGGCCTGAAAACCTGCCCGTAAGGCTCCGGCTATGTCGGTATTTAAATCGTCGCCCACATGGAGGATTTTCCCCGCAGATACACCCAAACGTTCACTAGCTAAGCAGTACATGTCTTGATAAGGCTTAGCGCGTCCATCTGGACCTGCACGCAGAAAAAATTCAAAGTAACCATCTAACCCGAATAGCTTAGGATCAGCATTCCCATTACTGATCGCTACTAGAAGATATCGCTCTCTTAAGGCTTTAAGTATAGTGTGAGTCGACTCTGGCACCTTAATGCGACTCCTCCAGAGAGCGAAATTTTGTATTGCTAAATCAGCGCCTATTTTAGAGAGACTGTCGCTAAATCCCTCTTGAGTCAGCGCTAAGTGAATAGTGCGCCATCTCCAGTGAGTAACATCGTGGTAAATATTTGGTTCCTGTTCACACAGTTCTTTACGTAGCCGATCGAAGTCTTCCGACTGAAATTTATTTAGGCGAGGATGATACTCTTGTAGAAAAGCTACAGACTGCTTTTCAGCGTTCCTAATGACCGGACCGTTGTCATACAACGTATCATCTAGATCGAAGGTTAGGGCAGATAGCGGGCGAAGCTGGCGGTAAAAATGCATTAGAGTTGCCCCTGTTTATCACGTCGATTCGTGAAAATAGTACATTCTATTATAGGGAATCAGTATAGCTGTTAAAATCTGCACGTAGCGCCCCCACCTTTCAACCAGGCATCTCGAAATGCTCCTAGATAACATATAAATAGTTCAGATCAATTCGCTCGCATAAGCAACAGCAACATCTGCGGTATTTTTCTTAATCGCGTAGCGATTAAGGAATTCTAAGGAAGTATTAAGATTTGTATTTTCTAGGAGGGAGCAATGTTAGAGCGCTTCTAAATGATTTCAATAGGCCGTCTATTCGATTCGTGTCTAGAATATCCGGAGATAAAGATTGCTAGAAGTATAAGATCTAAGATCTAAAGCCTACCTTGGGCTTGTGGCCCCTACGGCAGATACGCTATTTTATGCACTAGGAGGCTTTTGCACTCCATAATGTCTAGACGCCTTGATGATTATAAACATTAATGCGCATGCACCTCAGCTGGAATGCGTATAGACCTCAATTGGCCCTTTAGGCGATCGGAGCATGGCTCGAGTTCCGACGTTAATCAGGAATGAAAGATCCTGAAGGGGCGAAGGAAATCGGGCATATTATTAGAAGGGACTTGCTATATTAATCAGGGCGCTACTCAGATTGCACAGTCTGAGTGGGAGCAATTTCTCTAGCATGAATTAGTGATCCGTCTAATAAAACATCTTTTAAGGTTATCTAGTAGGACGAAGCTAAGAGCATCCACTTATAGCATAATTATCTAATTAAAGTGTCTTTATTTAAAGTAGTATTAAAAATATCGCGTATTTTATGTTTTATAAGTGAATAAGCCCATCATAGACATGAACTGCTGGACCGGTCATAAATAATGGGGTCCCGAGCCCCTTCCAGAAAATACTTAGTTTTCCACCTGGCATGTCCACACAAACTTCCTCAGAAAGAAGTTTTTTCTGAATACCCACTGCTACTGCCGCACAAGCTCCGGTGCCACAAGCCAGCGTTTCAGCATGCCCGCGCTCATGGATTCGCAGTTTAATATATTCGCGATTGATGATTTGCATAAAGCTAACATTGACTTTTTCGGGGAAGCGCTCATGTCTTTCTAGAATGGGGCCAAGCACTGCCACATTGGCAGTGTTAATATCATCGACTTCTAAAACACAATGTGGATTCCCCATTGATACTACGCTACACAATACAGTGTGCTCTTCAGCACAAATAATATAGGCCTGTTCTCTCTTATTAGCCCGGAATGGTACCGTACAGGGATCAAAACTAGGCTCTCCCATGTTCACACATATCTGATCATGACCAGTCAGGCTGAGGACTATGCAGCCTCTTCGGGTGCTAACGCGGATCTCATGCTTGTTAGTTAATCTTTTTAGCTGAACAAATCGTGCGAAACAGCGTGCTCCGTTTCCGCAGTGGAAGGCTTCAGCTCCATCAGGATTAAAAATACGATAGTGAAAATCTAATTCGGGATCATAAGGGGGTTCTACGAGAAGTAATTGGTCGAAGCCTACGCCTAGATGCCGATCAGACAGTCTACGAATCAATTCAGGCGAAAAGTAAACATTCTGAGTAATGGCGTCGACTACCATAAAGTCATTGCCCAAACCGTGCATTTTAGCAAACTGCATATCATGCTCTACCATTTTTTACTAGTATTATCGTACCTTATTCTAACTTTAAAAAGCTACTATTTATTGCCTGATGAATGTTTTTCTCAAAACTAGAAATAGGGATTTTCTGCTAATTTTTGCATCCGATTATCAGTCGTCTGACTGGTTATCATGTGCTTGGTCTTTATTTAATAATACTATTTTATTTAATAAAACTATTTTGTGGAAAGTATAGCGAACCTCTTAGGCCACAGCTTGTAGTGATCATAAGCAAAACTACCAAGAGTGTGTAGCGTAGTTTTTTATTCATTTTTTATTAAAACTCGTAGTTTATGCATGAAGAGTCCCTTTGACTTATAACAAAAGTTAAATCATGAAAAGTAATAAGAATTAAATATAAATTAATGTAACTTTTACCGATTATCTTAATGATCCCACTGTTGCTGAATAGCAAAAATATTAATCCGCACGGCCCATAGCAATCTGATCGAACTAGATTTTTAAATTAGTTTTAAATTACTTTAAAAATAAAGATTTACTTCATCATATGAAGTACAGATCACTAAGGTTAGTGCAATATCTTAGAGATTGATATTCAATACTCGGAGTAAAATTCTTTAACAAATATTAGCAGTTTTAGTAAAATTAAGATCTTGATCCCGTTTTCAATTCTAGCTAGCTCTATTCCGAGCAATTCAAAAAGTCCGTTAAAAATTTTAGTTGACTCTTAAGTCAACTAAAATTACCTCTTCAAGGAAGGTTCTTTCATAGCTAAATTAAAAAGGGAATCGGAATACTTAACACTCCGGCATTAGATCCTGAAAATGGTTTTCAGCTCATTAACGTTAGATCCTGGCGAGCTCAGTAGCGTTTTTAATGAATAAAAAAATGCGCGTCGAGTAGTCATTTCCCACGTTAAATATTTCATTATATAAGCTATTTTTAAAAAAAAGCATTAAAATTTAATATATCATCACAACGAGCGCCTTGCTATAAAATAGGTTAGTCGACATTTCATGCCACATCGGGTGTGAGCGGCGAGGAATACTTAGATCAAATAAATACTACTTTGATCGATTAAAAAGAGCATGACGTTAGGTAATTTTATCACCGGAATTTAACCTCGATATCTAGTGTTAAATCGATCCTTATATGTTAGAAAAATAAAGAAATAAAGAGTAATACGGAATTAGATAGTAATGCGAAATTAGATTATTAACTCTAGGATAGATCGCTTAAACGTTTATATATGCTTTCTAGTTAAGTACTTTTTTAAAACTCTATCCAGAAATCTTTGAGATAGAAAGAGAGTGTTTTTAATCGTCAGCTCTAAGCTTACAGAAGCGTAAAAAGATTGAGTCTGATGATTCGAAGAATCTTCATTCAGAGAGTGCTAGATATGGGAAATCCGGAAGAAACCTTTAGATTAACCCAAAAGATCTGCTGTATATAACCGTTTAATTTATGCAGAAAAAGAGCAAGAAAACAAAAATAAATTTAACCATACGAAAAATTTCAGTTTTCATAAGAAAATATAGAAGACTTAAAATCAACGCTCTCGAGAGTGTATGTACCTGCAACAGTGTGATACCGAAAAATAAATTATTATTTCTTTTAGCGAATCTAAGGTTAGCTCGGAACCTTTCGGCTGCGTCAGTATAATTATTCCTGCTTAGGTCGGAGTGCGTTAGAAAATCCTTTATAATTAGAGAGTTTCATGGAAAATGAACTCAACTTGAACTCTAATAAAGAAGCTATTTCCTTTCTTATTAAAGAAGCTATTGCCTTTCTTATAAAGAAGTTATTTCCTTTCTTATCCAGCGTTTTCCGCTCTTTTTTGGTTCTGAGGGTGACATGCACCCATTAAAAATTAGTATTTTCAGGAATGAATTTGATTGAATAAACGAGGGGAAGTAAAGGTCAGAAAACACAGCTGCGCGATTATTTGCGCCTTTATACGCTAAGTTGACGATATCTGTACAGTGTCAAAGTTGGAAATAAACGTATTGATCTAGAAGGGAAATCCACGTGGCAAGCTAGAGATGAAGCACGTCGATTACACTTGAAAAACTTGAAGAAGCCAAAGTGCGTCTTCAATCGAAGCGTGTTGTAAAAAGTACTAAAAAGCATGTAGATTGTGCTCCGAATCTCTTTCCTTCCCGCCATAAAATTAAAAAATGTACTTTACGAAGTAAAGGTATACGGCGAGTCAAAAGTTACGCTTTATACTTGCAGAAATCTCTCAATCTAAATCGGTACACAAGTAGACAGCTAGTCTATCCGCTTATTGTAACGGATATCTTTAAAATCAATATTATTCAAGAAATTAAAGTTAAGGAAAGTAAGATCCTGATGACTGAAACTATACTTAAAGTAACAAAAAGTATACGTATGCAATTCTTTTCTGGTCTAGCGATGATTTTAACTTCGGAACACCTAATATTCTGATATGGGGACGACTAACAAATGAATAAATTTGTTAAATTAACACCCGTATTATTAATTTTATGCATGGGGAGGTCACCTGTGGAAGAGAGACAGACAACATTACTATTGATCAAATATCTCAAATAGCACGCTATAGCTACTCAGCGGAAGGTTAGTTTCATGTTTCACTTTTTCTTATTATCGTCAGTGCACTCTTGATCTAGAATTTTCAAGCACGCTCCTTGATGGCTACCTCAATGCGCTGGACTATAATCATGACCTGCTGTATATAATTTGACACCGAAATGGCGTTTTTGAACGCCATACACATGCGCTTCGGTGCTAAAAAAACCAATAATTTCGTGGGGGAGGGCCACTATCGATCTTGATCGAAGGAAAAGATCATAGCCTAGAGATAAATCTGAGTTGACTCGTTTATGGGATGCGAAACTTATCCACAATCAGTTGAATCTTAAGCTAGCCAGAAAGACCGATAAACAGATCTATAACGCACTTACTAAACGTTATCATACTAAACGTTATCAGTTTGTCATTAAGCGCCTGACCTAAAATAACAGCGAGGATGTACTTCAGTTAACGACGAATGCTTTTGCATATAAAATTGACCACAGAAACTACCTTTCCCCGCGCAATTACTGCAGAGCTTAATGGAAATGAGCTCTTACTAGATAGTTATTGACGTAATGTTGTAAATATGAGGATGATTATACTTTGATTTACTCTATAATTACGGATAGTTCAACTTCCAGATAGTTCAAGAGAGTAGATGAAAGCAATCACGGTGGGTGACTGTATTGTGGAAATCAGTCAAGGCTCTTACAATACGGTAGACGCAATTGATTAGTTAAAAGGTTTCGTCTACTTGCTAAAGACGCGCGCCCGATTTTATCTCGAAAAGCGCGAGGTAAAGATAAGCATTAAAACTATTAAAAATGAGAAATCGATAGCACTCGATACCCCCAGATTTTATGTAGGATTAACCAATAGTGTAAAAGTACAACTCAGAATCTAAAAAATATGACTATCGATCGTCGCGGAATAGAGGGGTGGGGCATTAAACGCAGAAGTATAGTCGTCTAGGCCGTTCATTCTGAGTCGTCTAGTAGCACAAGAACCAGATAATAACGGGGAACTCCGTAAAGACTCCGATACTGATGCAATAGCCTACTATCAAGGTACACTATAGTAGTAAATTATTTATAGTAATAAATTATTTTAGCATGTCTACCTCCGAGATATCTAAAGCAGCGACACAGGATCATGACTACAATCTTACCGTCCGATAAATAACTTTCGCTACTAAAAACACAGTTCATCAGCATCAGCCAATAAACCGTACTTACAATCATACTCCGAGTCCCGAATGATCAAAACTAGGATCAGCGCAGTATTCTTTCCAGAAACTTTACCGCATCAAAGCACGATCACTTCGAGTAAAGAGTGATACAAGATATTCTGATGCCGACCAGCGCCGAGTCTCTAGAAATTAGTGAAGCCTTCGAAGATAACATAATGTCGTGGGACGGAATTAAAAGTGCACGTTACAGAAAATAAAACGACACAATAATGTTCAAGGAGCATCTATTAAATAAAAAATAGCTAGATATAGGCGCCAATACAACCTCTTTAAATCTAGCGATACGTCAGAAAGAGAGTTATGACGATAATGCGCCCCGCCTCATAAAGTTTAATAATTGAGCTGCCAGTGTTGGTAATAAACCATTGAAGTCTCTCGACGATCTAATGAATGATTATCAAAACTTGATCCGTATCTAGATGATACCTCTCCGCATCGCTTAGATTTAGCACATCTTAAAAAGTATCGAATTAAGTTCATTCGTTACTGACTAACAAGTGGGTCTATTAATACAGCCCATCACATCCATGAATGTGGTAGCTCCGACTTTTATAAAACGAAACCTGATATAAAAATTATTTATTTTTTTAAGCACACGCGATATATCGCCGATATAAATGTAAATTTACTTACTTTATTGAGTTATTAATGAGTTAATAGTGCGCAATACCTAAAACTGTGATAAACAGCGATACACCTAAAAATCGTGTAAGCAATAATTTTTAAAATTTATGAGGAAAATACTTTATGATGCGGATAGCTCTTTTTTTGCTTACCAACCTTTCAGTAATGCTAGTTTTTGGCTTAATACTTACCCTAACAGGGGTTAAGTCCAGCAGTATTCAAGGTCTCATAATTACAGCTGGTTTATTCGGATTTGGCGGCGCTTTTGTATCTTTATTTATCTCTAAATGGATGGCGCTACGCACTGTAGACGGAGAAGTGATTAAAAATCCACGCCACGCAACTGAAAGCTGGTTGCTAGAAACGGTGCGACGTCATTCACAGAAGGTAGGCATCGTTATGCCCCAAGTTGCTATTTATCAGGCGCATGATATCAACGCATTCGCTACAGGAGCCCGTCGGAACGCGGCCCTTGTTGCCGTTAGCACTGGTTTACTACAAAGCATGAGTAGCGACGAAGCAGAAGCGGTCGTAGCACACGAAATCAGCCATATCGCCAATGGCGATATGGTGACAATGGCACTGATTCAAGGTATTGTGAACACCTTTGTTATCTTTTTGTCGCGGCTGGTGTCGAAACTAGTGGCAAGCTTGATAAATCATCGCGACACTGAAGAAGAAAACAACGAAGACTCACCAATCTATATTGCCTTATCGATGATATTAGAACTAGTATTCGGAATTTTTGCTAGCATGATCACCATGTGGTTCTCGCGCCAGCGTGAGTTTCACGCTGATGCTGGGTCGGCTAAACTAGTGGGTCGAGAAAAAATGATTGCGGCGCTACAGCGCCTGAAAACAAGCTATGAACCTCAAGAAACAAGTAGTCTACTAGCATTTTGTATCAACGGCAAAGCCAAGTCATTTAGCGAATTACTAATGTCACACCCGCCTCTGGATAAACGTATTGAAGCGCTACGCCGCTCCGAATACCTGAATTAGTTGCTCGAATAAAGTCCAGTCTGGGAGTCTTATTACTCCACCCCTCTGCTTTTATTTAAGCTGCTACTAATAATAGATCTATAATTATCTTCAATAATTTTTCATAGAGACCAAAGGCGATCGAACGCTAATAAGCGGATAACTTGGACTAATAAACAGGTGCCTGAGGTACTGAGCATTCCAGGGACTACGTATAATTATTAATCTTTAAGTGAACACTTTATGCCATCTCATATGTAATTAAAATGTAATATTTTACGTGTCTACAATACGATTGTACTCGAGTGATACACTTACTGTTTTTAGTAGGAAGTGTGCGGAATCTCCAGGAGAGATATAAATTTTAAAATGCTACTAAGGGCCAAACTTATTTTGGCTAAATGTGGCGACTAAAAAACAACTAAAAAATAGGGGAGCATATAACCGGGTTCAGGCTAAGCCATATGGTCAGTGCAAGTGAAACAGAAATAGGTTCCCACGAATATCTCCAGGGGATTCAGATTAAAGCAATTAATAATAATGAAGCGAGGAATGCTCTCATAAGAGATGGGGGCAACATTGCGATCTAAAATAATTTCAATCTTACAGTAAATCGCATAATTACTTATTCTAGAATAAGTAGGCGGCACTATTCGCAGTATCCCCGAGAAGACGTAGTACCCCATTCAGTACAATGAATGGGGCGATAATTTTAATAGTTAAACTATGGTTATAATTATAATAAAGCTAGTATCTATCACGTTAGTACAGATGATCGTCTAGCCTTGACAGGATTTTAATAGTGCATTCTCTGCTCAAATTTCAGCTTTTCAGTACTCATAAAAACCATAGGTCAGGACTATAGGCGTCGTACAGTTCTAAATAAAAAGAATTGTCTTTGAAGTGTGGCGCTATAGACATTTAAGTGTGCCTTGGCTCCATCATTATATGCGCAATATATTTTTGGAGCAACCACTTAGTGCAGCTCCAGCATTATGGATAACAGGCCATCCCGCCTGAAAAAGAAAAGGGGCATGCGCGTAGGTTATACATGGGCGCCATGGCCCTTATTCTGATAGAAGATTTTTCTGGTAGTCCCGAAAGACAATTTTTTGGTACAACTTTATATGTATTTTTCTTATAAATATTTAATAGAACGATAATACTTGATATACTACAAATTACTAAAACGTTTACTCTTAAAGTTAAATTTAAGAGTCTATTTTAGATTAACAAAACACCCTGTATTTATAAAAAATCTCCAACATTTCTCATTCATAAGTAGAACCATTAAAACACAAGCTCTTCTTTTTTATCTATAAAATAGCTCGTTTATTTAAAACACTCATCTCTTTCTAGATTCAATATAGAATAATTATGGTTTTTAATAAATAAGTAGAGCGTTCATTACTGTTATCGCTCAGACGCAGTAAAATATCCTAGAAAATAGTCAAAAATATTCATTGCTAGTCAATAACATTCATGCGATTAGCATAGCAATTAATTTTAAGATTCTAAAATCGTAAATATTATCGCGAGATATAGGCGGTCATACACGCTTGGAAAGAATATGGTCTATCAGACAATATCTTCTTCGGGTTGAATGAAAATCGTAGGCGGAGACGGAAGGCGCGTTCTAATAATAGAGATGACTTCGGAGCTTCGCTAAGCCCAGTAAAACTCCATAATTAATAAAGCGCTGCACCATACATTTTTTATCTTATATCAGATAGAGCGCTACTTTGAGTGTAAGATTTGTATGATTATCTAAAAGATCTCTCAGTTTTTATCAGGTCATATGCAGCCTGGATCTTCTGTGCTTTTTCTTTAGCCACTTCCATCATCTGCGGAGGTAATCCCTTTGCCACTAGCTTATCTGGATGATGTTCACTCATTAGTTTACGATAAGCGCGTTTTATAGTAGCGGCGTCATCATTTTTTCTGACCCCAAGAACTTTACATGCATCTTCTAGAGTTGGTTTATCCCGCCCTTCCTCAAAATCGCTTTGTTGATCTTTATCGAAGCGCCGCCCTCCTTCAATCATCCTAAGAAATTGATCAAATTGTAAATGCGAGATGCCTAGCTCTTCTGCAATAACATACAATACCTCTCGCTCATTCGGGTGTAGCGCACCGTCCGCAAAGGCGGCCTGAAGTTGAGTTTCTAGAAACATGCGAATTAAATCGGAGCGTCCGAAGCAGATACTCCGAAACTGTTGAATCGTTTCACGAAGGGGAAATTGGTCTTTTTTACCTTCACGAAACGCTTGCTTTGCATCAATACGAGCTTCGCCCTGAAGTTGTAGGCGATCCATAAACAAGCGGGCAACTTGAATATCTATTTCGGTTACGCGACCTTTGGATTTGCTAAGGTGACCCATCACCTGAAAAGTAGCGCGGAAGAACAGCTTTTGCCTTGTGTGCTGGTCGGTAAAAAAACCTGGGTTATGATTATTACTGCCTATAGTATCAAGTATATGGCCGATCACTAATCCTAAGACTATGCCCAAGAAGCCCGCGCTAAACCAAATGGCTATAATTACCCCGGCTAGTTTTCCCCAATACTGCATATGCTCCTCAATGATTATTCTAAAAGTGGCATAATATTTGACCTGTGTTAGTCAGGGATTAGCGATTTTTACTATCATTTGCATTATGATACCTATCACTTATCATATCTAAATATGCAGTCAGGCAGTAAAATTTGCCTATAAAAAATTCAAATAAGTAACATGGCTTGCATCTATTTATTAGATGTGATGCTACTTACGATTAAATACTACACAACCAAGTATGAAAAAAAAATTCGTGATACCGCTGACCATGATGATCTGGGCGGCACTTTGCGGTCAGCATGTTCTAGCGGAAATTCCTCATAAATACATGCCCGACGCCTCTATTTATAATCATCCTGATACTAGAGATAACTTTGACAGTAACTCTATCATTATCAATTCCAATAAGGCATATGCTAATTATCCAGAGAGTGTGCTGTTTAGTGGCAATGTCAACATCAAGCAAGGCAGAAGCGCCCTCGATGCTAATCAGGTAGAACTTAACCAGATGCGATCGGGACATCCGGATGCAGTTCGAACTGTGACTGCAACTGGTGACGTGCATTATGTTGATACGCTACTTAGATTATCAGGCCTCCGGGGCTGGTTAAACCTAAACACTAGAGATGTTATCATCTATAAGGGCACTTATCAGGCCGTCGGGCACCAGGGGCGCGGTTCAGCTAACAAGATGCAGATTTTCGGTGTAAACTGCTTGGCTATTATGGAGGATGCTACTTTTACTTCTTGCTTACCCGGAGATGATAGCTGGACTATTATAGGTTCAAAAGTGATTCATAATCATATAGGTGGGCTCGTAGAGATCTGGAATGCCCGATTGCGTATTCGTGGCATTCCAGTGTTCTATAGTCCCTACATTCAGTTTCCAATCGGAGACAAACGCCGTTCAGGTTTTCTAATACCAAATTTTAAATACGGAAGTAATAATCATGGTATTGAATTTATATTGCCCTACTACTGGAATATTGCGCCAAATTATGATGCTACTCTGACCCCACATTATATGTCGAGACACGGATTACAGTGGCAAAACGAATTCCGATATCTGACACATCATGGCTCCGGATCGATGGAGGTAGACTGGTTACCAAAGGACAAAGCATACAAAAGAGATAGCGCTGATAACAATACTCGGTGGCTTTTTTACTGGAAGCACAGTGGTCTCATAGATCGGGCATGGCGTTTCAATATCGATTTTATTAAGGTTAGTGATACTAAATACTTTACCGACTTAGATTCAAGGCATGGATCTACGTCCGATAGCTATGCTGCTCAAAAGCTTAGCTTTAGTTATGATAATGAATACCTGAATGCTACTTTAAGCTCTAAGAAATTTCAGATCTTTGATAACACAGACCGTTTCGAGTCTAATTCTTATAAAATACAACCACAAGTAGATATAAACTATTACAAAAAACATCTCGGCCCGTTTGATTTCAATTTATTTAGCCAGATAGCTAAATTTAACAGCATTAATCCGTATAACCCAGATGCTACGCGTTGGCATCTAGAACCCACACTTAATTTATCACTAACCAATAGCTGGGTAGCATTGAGTACAGAGGGAAAGATCCTAGCGTCTCATTACCAGCAAAGCGTTCCTAGCCAGTTTTCTAAACATTACGCTAGCCGTAATAGAGTGAATCACTCTAAAAATCTGATTCCAAATCTTGACAATTCAGTCAATCGTATACTGCCTCAGATTAAGGCTGATATTAAATTAATTTTTGAGCGCCCGATAAGCTGGTCAAAAGGCGCCGATCAGATTTTAGAAGCGCGAACTCAATATCTTTACGTGCCATATCGCGATCAAAAAAATATTTATACCTACGATACTACTCTTCTACAATCAGACTATTATGGTTTATTTCGTGACCGCATATATAGTGGTTTAGATCGCATTTCCTCACAAAATCGCGTCTCCAGTGGTTTCACTACACGTATCTATGATGCTGCATTAGTAGAACGTTTTAATGCCTCAGCTGGTCAAATCTATTATTTCGGGCCTTCAAATAGCGGTGATGGCAGAAGAATTTATGATAATAAAGATTATACGGGTAATGCAGTATGGATTGGTAATATCTACTGGAATATTGACGATCGTTGGATTTTGCATGGCAGCCTTCAGTATGATACCCACTTGAACAGTGTCTCTCGAGGTAACAGTGTTCTGGAATACCGTCAGGGTCCAGATCGCATCCTTCAATTAAATTACCGTTATGCTGCACCAGAATATGTCCGAGAAGCCCTAAATATAACTCAAACTTTTAACTATAATAAAGGTGTTAATAGAAGCATTGATCAGATAGGCATGACAACCAAGTTGCCAATCACTAATAGCTGGGACATGGTATGGGCTTATTACTATGACGCTCGCGCAAGGAAGGTCGCGGATCAGTTGCTTGGGATTAACTACAAAACCTGCTGCTGGGCGTTAACACTAGGCTACGAGCGCAAGATTACCGATTGGAATACTGGGAATAATACAAGTATTTATGACGATAAAGTCTCCTTCAACATAGAGCTACGTGGCCTCCGCAGTGATTACAATTTGGGCGCTTCAGACATGAAACGCCCCGGAATACCACCATATCAATATGGGCTATGATATGAATGCAACTTTGAAAAAATCTTTAATAAAAATTTTCGGATTAGAAATAGAAAATATATGAATACGTGGAGAATAATAATTCTTTTCGGGTCACTAATTTACGTTAATACAACCTTCGCAATACCGAGCGAGATAGATAAAGTCGCTGTCATTGTAAATGATAGTATCATTCTAGAGAGCGATATCAAGGACTTAATAGAATCGATGAATCTGCATCTACGGCACGACGTACGGTCAATATCAGATAATAACCTACTTCGTGATCAGAGCATCGAACGTCTTATTTCAGACAGAATTCAGACACAAATGATTCAAAAAACGGGTGTTTCCGTATCTGATTCCGATTTAGATAGCGCGATTGCTAATATCGCTGCGCAAAATAAGATGAATACGAATCAACTTCGCAACTACTTGTCTTATGAAGGATTAAATTATAATACTTATCGCTCCCAAATACGTAAGGAGATGCTAATTGCAGCGGCACTTAATAACGAAGTACGCCGCCGTGTAACTATTCTTCCTGAAGAGGTTGAAGTTTTATCTAAGATAATGCGTGCCCAAAACGACAGCGATATAGAAATAAATATCAGCCATATCTTGCTCCCCCTTTCGGAAAACCCATCAAGGGAACAACTAGAGACTGCAGAACTACTGGTGAAAAAACTGATCGGAGAATTGCACAACGGTGCGGATTTTAGAACACTAGCGATCGCCCATACTAGAGATTTTAAATCGATACAGTCCTGGACTACGGGCTGGTATAAATCGCAAGAGATCCCAAAATTTTTTTCTAACTACCTGATTAATGATAAAAAAAATTATATCGTAGGACCAATTCGTTCCAGATTTGGATTTCATATTCTTAAAGTGAATGATATCCGAAAAACTACTCAGTCAGTATCCGAAACTGAAGTGCATGTTCGCCATATCCTGCTAAAACCTTCAATGATGATGACAGATGATCAGGCTTCTGCTAAGCTAGCAAGCTTAGCAGAAGATATCAAAAGAGGTCGTACTAAGTTTGCCGATGAAGCTAAAGAACTATCTCAAGATGAGGCCTCTGCCTTGCAAGGTGGCGATCTCGGCTGGATACCTCTAGATACCTACGATTCCGTCTTCCGAGATATCTTGCTTAATCTTAATAAAGGTGAAATCAGCGTACCCCTAAAATCTGCGTTCGGATGGCACCTCATTGAATTACTAGATACACGGAAATCAGATAAAAGTGATGTCACTAATAAAAATCGGGCTTATCACGTACTTTTCAGTAGAAAATTTGCCGAAGAAATGCAGATTGTACTACAAGAATTACGCGCACAGGCCTATGTGAGAATCCTTTATAGTCATGCTTAGTAATAAACGTATCGTCATAACTCCTGGTGAACCCTCCGGGATAGGGCCTGATTTAGTAGTAATGCTGGCCCAAAAAGATTGGCCAATTGAAGTGGTAGTATGCGCCGAACCGTCGGTGCTGCTTGATCGCGCCCATCAGATAAACTTACCTTTGACGCTATGGGGTTACCAGAGAAAACATCCCCCTCGGCCTCAAGCGTCTGGTACACTGACTATACTTCCAGTAACCATCAACCATCCGGTCAAGTCAGGTAAACTAAATAGTAAGAATAGCTCTTATGTAATTAAAACCTTAACGATCGCCTGCGATGGCTGTTTAAGCGGTGAATTTTCCGCGCTGGTCACCGGACCAGTGAATAAAGGCGTAATTAACGACGCCGGGGTGCCTTTTACGGGGCACACCGAATTCTTTGCTAAGCGGAGCCACTGCAATCAAGTAGTGATGATGCTGGCCACCGAAAAACTACGGGTAGCCTTAGCAACGACTCATTTACCACTGATATCAGTACCAGGTGCTATCACTCAAAAAAGTCTAATCGACGTTATTCGCACTCTCGATCAGGATTTGAAAATAAAATTTGGGTTGCCGGAGCCGCATATCTACGTTTGTGGCCTGAACCCACACGCCGGGGAAAGTGGCCATATAGGGAGAGAGGAGATAGACATTATTCTTCCAGCTCTTGAATCTTTGCGTAATGAACGCATCCGACTGACCGGTCCACTTCCTGCGGATACTGTGTTTCAATTCAAGCATCTAAAACATGCCGATGCAGTATTGGCAATGTATCACGATCAGGGTTTGCCGGTACTTAAGTACCAGGGATTTGGACAGGCAGTAAATATTACTCTTGGATTGCCTTTTATCCGTACTTCAGTTGATCACGGAACCGCTCTAGATCTAGCAGGTACTGGTAATGCTAATGCCGGTAGTCTCAGAATGGCTCTGGATCTCGCCATTAAAATGTTAATTAATTGTAATGCACAATAAATGAATAGTAAAATTTATCGGGGGCACCACATCCGAAAACGTTTTGGTCAAAATTTTTTAACGGATCAAATAATTATCGATCGTATTGTTTCTGCTATTCAACCTCAACCCGACCAAGCAATTGTTGAGATTGGTCCCGGTCTCGGCGCACTCACCGAACCAGTTTGCGCTCAAATAAATCATATGACAGTTATCGAATTAGATAGGGATCTGGCATATCGGCTAGCTAATATTTCATTGTTCAAAAACAAGCTTACTATTTATCAGAAAGATGCTACGAAGGTAAATTTCGATAAAATAGCCAAGCGCACAGGAAAGCCCTTGCGCATATTTGGTAACTTACCGTATAACATTTCGATATCATTAATATTTCACCTATTCCCTTATCTCCATGCAATTCATGACATGCACTTCATGTTACAGAAAGAAGTGTTTAACCGACTAATTTCCCCCCCAAATACTAAAACCTATGGGCGCCTAAGCCTAATGGCGCAGTATTATTGCGACGTCACACCAATACTGGAGGTTCCGCCGCTCTCATTTACACCAACACCGAAAGTGGACTCCGCTGTAATACGTTTGCAGCCGCATAGGGTGATGCCAAATTCCGTGAGTGATGTGTGTAAGTTAAATTACATAATTACCCGAGCATTTAATCAGAGGAGGAAGACGATCGGTAATAGTTTAGGCGATCTATTTACGTCAATACAGCTCATGGAGTTACGTATTGATACTTCGCTCAGAGCAGAAAATCTTTCTATCGCACAGTACTGCAAGCTAGCCAATTGGCTTATAGATCATCCTCCTAAGAAACAATAAAAGCGCCATTTCGACGATCCGTACGCTCCGCATGTTTACTTTAGACTTACAACAGTATCGACTCTGAATGAGTATCATGATACTTTAAGACAAGCACTGCATATTCATTTTCATTTTCTACTTCCTCGCTACACCTTATTGAGTGATTAATAGGTGGCTACTGATTTAGAAAATATGTAGTCTTCATACACTATTATTAGCCGATTATTTATATCTATAAATATCGGGCCACAATATAAGATATCCGCATCATCGGAAAATAATTTGTAATTTTATAGGCGTCGGGCGTGGTTCTAAAATATACTAACGTTAAAACTATTAAAGCTTTATTCGATGCTTAAAAAGACCACCATTCGATAGTTGTATTCATCATCAAAGTAAATCTTTTTATGCCAGACGAATCTGGCACCCTCTTAATCAATCTAATAGTGACTTATTAACGATGCCCACTTATCTTGTCGGAGACATTCATGGCTGCTTCACTGAGTTGCAATCTTTGCTAGCCCAAGTATCTTTTAGACCACAAATCGATCGCTTGTGGCTAACCGGAGATCTAGTTGCTCGTGGCCCTAATTCATTGGAGGTACTGCGCCTTATTCGGTCACTCGGCCCAGCGGCTCGCCTAGTACTAGGTAATCACGATCTAAATCTAATAAGTATCTACGGTAATTCTAACCTACAAACATCCAAAAGCTGCATGAGAACACTACTGGAGGCGCCAGATTCGGACGAGTTGATTAGCTGGCTTCGTCTTCAGCCCATGCTTCAAGTAGATGACGAGTTAAAACTAGTAATGGCGCATGCCGGTATTACACCACAATGGGACCTTGATACCGCAAAAATCTGTGCGCGAGAAGTAGAGTCAGTATTGCGTAACAACACTAATCTGCCGCTTTTTGACATTATGTATGGCGATATGCCGAGCGCATGGTCTCCAAAATTAAGTGGATTACCACGATTACGATTCAGCATTAACGCATTGACGCGCATGCGTTACTGCTACTCAGATGGTCGACTTGACATGACTTATAAGAATCCCTCAGAAGCAGTTGATTCTCGATTAAAACCTTGGTTTGATTTTCCCCGTCTAGTAGACTCCGCATATACTGTTATCTTTGGTCACTGGGCATCGTTGGAGGGCACAAGGACTCCTTTGGGTATCATAGGGCTTGATACCGGTTGCTGTTGGGGCGGAAAGTTAACTATGCTCCGCTGGGAGGATCGTCGTTACTTTACTCAGATAGCTAGGATAGTGAGGCCTGGAGCTTAGACTACGCTTTCTACACCCCATTTTTTAATAGACCCGTCCTCCAGTCGCTTATTTTGAAATATCGCTAAAGTCTCTTGACTTTAAATAAGTCTTAAAGTCATATGAAGGACTCTTTATATTTGGATAGCAGATACATGTTTTTCATATGTATGTATTAAATATATAATTGTTACTGTGCGTTTTTGGCACCGGACACGGGGTGTCTAGAAAAGCAATTATGACGATTTGAACCTTTTCACTGGCATCTCTGATGTATTGCGATCAATAATATTTGTGGCTCACACTACTACTATAATAAGTCATAACAGCAAGTTCCTCCTCCTGCGCATATAATTTTTATATAAGATGCTTTTCTTTGGGATTTGACTTACGACCTTCTATGCTAACGGAAAGTGTCTTCTCAAGTTATACGACTCACTGCTATAAAAAGTTATTTTTAATTAACCCTCCCTATTATCAAAAAATATTAAGTATCTGTGATGCACTTGAAAATGCCGTATTCTTTTTTCTACCGGAAAAACGGTAGAAGCGCGCTTAGGGTCGTTAGTACCTAATCGTCAGGTAAAAATAACGGCCCTATTGGCGCGCTTGGGAGAGCAAAGCGTTCGGGATAATCGACCGAGACTAAGTATAAACCTTCTGATCTTGCCGTTGCTGCTGCTATCTTACGATCTTTTAGAAATAATAGTTCGGACAACCAGTTTTTATCCCGATTGCCGCAGCCAATTTCTATTAAGCTACCAACAATATTGCGTACCATACGATGCACGAAGGCGTTAGCCTTGATATCAACTATAATATATGTGCCTTGTCGTTTGACTCTGACATGCTTTACATTACGCCACGGAGTATGGGATTGGCACTGGGCTGAACGAAATGAAGTGAAATCTTGCTCTCCCAGCAATACTTGCGCTGCGATATGCATTAGATTAGCATCTAATGCATTAGAGAAATAGGTTACTCCTTCATGCAATAAGGCTGGACGATTAGGATAATTATAAATTATATATCGATATCGACGCGCGGTAGCACTAAATCGGGCATGAAAGTCATGGGCAACGTTGCGCATCCAGCGTACAGAGATATCCCGTGGCAGATATCTGTTTGTTCCCATGGTCCAGGCTAGATTTTTACGTTGTATATTGGTTTCAAAATGCACCACCTGACCTGTAGCGTGTACTCCAGAATCAGTACGACCAGCACATAACACTCTAATTGGTGCGTCTGCCACTTTACTTAATGCTTGTTCAAGACATTTTTGTACGCTAATGTTTCCCTGTTGTTTCTGCCAACCATGATAGCGATTACCGTTGTATTCGATACCTAGAGCGATCTTTTGGGATCTCTGAATGGAAAGACAATTACACTTATGCATCAGTACATTTGATTTTGAATGAGAAGATATCTTGCGATTTTGATATTAATTAGGGTGACCTTCCAAAATAGATATTATTTGCTATAGAATAAGTCACAACAATACTTGAGTCTAATAATTGTTTAGAGAATGGTTACTATTTAATACGATGCCGGAAAATTTTTTTCAAAAAATTAAATTTTTCATTATTTACTTAAAATTTTAATAATCTTAGAGGAATCATACATTGTTTCTTCGGAATGATGAAATGTCGGCCGTAATAGTACTATTATGCATGAGCCGATTATAAATCGTTTTCAGTGATGGAGATTGCGTTTCGTTTACCAAAAATTTTAGCCCTGTCTGATGCAATATTTTATATGCCTAATAGGCAATTTAATCTTTTTTACGAAAACGTCGTATTTAATATCCGCTACTATTGTAAATAGTAGCTCGTATTCTGATTTTTAGAGATTACTTTTTTCTAAAAATTCGATTAAAGTAATAATGAATTCATCTTCACATGTGCAGATGCCATATTCTCATGATTTGTCTTCAACTTTTATTACATGGTCCTATTTTGATCCTGTACCCATTGAGACTTTAGAATAAAACTGCAGGAGGTGGAGGCAGAGGCCTAAGCCTTATATTCAGAGCTGTATCTTTAATAAAGGACTTGATTAGAACTTAAAGACTAATTGACCCATTAACTATTCGAAGAAATATTCATGACTTTATCTTACTTGCACTCGATTACAATTTAGCTTGATACTAAAATCATAATCAAAATTAAATGCATTTAATGTTTAGAGATCTTTTATAATGCAGGTCATTAAATGACTGATCTAGAGTATCTGCACTAGTATATGCGACCTTTATAATACGTTAAAACCTAGATTAAGCAGTACTTCAGCACTAGAACTGTTGTCGCATTGAACGCGTAGTGAAGACCATTCACGCCGATCCTGATAATATTTGCGTAGTCGATCAAACTCACTTGATGTGTTAACGATGCCACGCATTAACGCATCATCGCGCCGTACGTCATATACTAAATGAATTAATCGCTTTAACTTTTCTTGATCTAGGCGCCCATTAAGCTGGATATGGCTAAATTCTGCGATCGGAAGAAGAGAAGTCAATGCAATCTTTTGTGGATGTTCGATATAGTGTCCATATGCCTCAAATACTGCTATGGTACCTCGGGCTTTCCCTTCTAGAGAATATCCAGCGATATGTGCTGTCCCGATGTCTACTCGTTCTAGAAGCGCCGTAGAAAAGTCTGGCTCCGGATCCCATACATCGAGTACCGTTCTCAGTTTTTTCCCCTTTGCTAATGCTTTAAGCAACGCCGTGCTATCAACTACTGGACCTCGGCAAGTATTTAATAGAATACGATTATCTGGCAATGATGCCAGTAAATCTTCGTCAACTAAGTGCAAAGAAGCATATTTCCCAGACTTATTTAGAGGTATATGAAAAGTTAGTACGTCGGCTTCTGCTACCAGCTTCTCTAAAGGCCAAAATTCTTCTTTATCGCCGCGCTTGGCCCTCGGTGGATCGCATAGTAGCGTACGAACTCCTAATGCTTTCAGGCGCGCATTTAGGCAAGATCCGATGTTACCCACACCTACGATACCGATACTTTTATCCCGAAGCTGGAAGCCATCCCGTTCAGAAAGTACTAATAAGGCAGAAAACACATACTCAACTACAGATATAGCATTACAGCCAGGTGCAGAAGAAAAAACAATGCCTTGTTTTTGAAGCCAAACTTGGTCGACATGGTCAGTACCAGATGTGGCAGTTCCCACAAAGTTAACATTGCTTCTAGAAAGCAATGCTGCATTTACTTGGGTAATCGAACGTACCAGTAGCGCCTTTGCATTCATTAGTAAGTCGTGTGGAATCTTACGAGCCGATATGCCCTGTGCGGCACCTAATCTGCTGAATAGTGAGGCTGCATAGGGCATATTTTCATCAAATAGAATCTTCACTACTTTCTCCAAAGAATTACTATATCTTTCTCTGCAATCAAGCGCTTCTACATTATACGCTAAGGTGCTAGAGGGTAGAGTTTTAAGACTATGGACTATACTCGTCTGCTGGCATATAATTTTTATATGGAAAAGGAGAAAGCGATGTCTTGATTAAAATTCATGTAATTTTATTTTTTAAAATAAATAGATTTGTCATCTTATCTACGTAATAATTATTTTAATTAAAATAAATTTTTGCTTATGATAGAGATATATCTTCACAATTTTTCCTAAAGACAAAAGTATTAGCTATGACTCGCACTTCAGAGCTCTAAGATCACACTATCGCCCATGTTATATCTACTATTAAACTGGTCTTTGTAACCTAAAATCATTAAAAAAGCATATCATACAATATTGGCTAATACCTAAAATGCTCGTCTTACGTTCGACATGATCCTCAGAAGCATGATGTTATTTATTAGATTAATATTGATTTATCTAGATCAGCAGAAGATAGCTCCTCTTGTTGACACTACTAGCTACTAAGCCCACTTACCTATTGAGCTATAACAAAATCAAAAGCATATGCATATTCGTAGTAAGAATATATCTTGACTTTTTCAGTTAATGTCTGCACTCGTTCTCTGCCATAGTAGCAGTGCCGCTATTACATAAATAATATTATGGCTGCTATGTATTTAGTGGAATAGTGCTATGCCGCTCGAAGTAATTTGATCTTATATCCCGAAAATCTCATGCAACGATAATATTTGGCTCCAGTGCGTCAAGGATATCTTATAAAGGGATTAAGATTTCTGTGAAACATACCCCCAAACCACAGAACTAAGTTAACTGTTACTTCTCCATCCTAAACATGTCATTTTATTTATCTTTCTTTCTCTTTTTTCTACGCACTCATATATTGCATTATGTATTTTAAAAATAATAAAAGGAGATTTAATGACTTATACCTCTAGAAAAAAATTACTATTACTCAGTATGATAATTAGCTTTCTTGCAGGATGTAAGAAGCCGCAATCTAGTGCCCAGATTGATATAACCGGAAAAACAATGGGTACTTTTTACAGTGTAAAAGTGAGCGGAAATATAGCTATTAGTAAAAATCAGCTACAGAAGCAAATTGATATGATACTCGAACAAGTTAATAACGATATTTCTACCTATCGTACTAACTCAGTGTTGTCTCGGTTTAATCATTCTCGTAGCGTTAAAGAACAGCCTATTCCGCGTAGTATGACAAATATCATACTTATGGCTCAAAGAATTGGTTGCGAAACCGATGGAGGTATGGATATTACTATTGGCTCTCTAGTAAACTTGTGGGGATTTGGTCCATATAAATCCGAGGGTATGGTTCCAACTCCGAAACAAATAGAAATTGCTAAGAAAAAAATTGGTTTGCAGCACCTCAAGCTATTCATTGACAGCCGAGGCGAGTGGCTACAAAAAAATAAACCTGATATATATCTCGATCTTTCAACTCTAGGCGAAGGCTATGGTGCCGACGAACTGGCGCGTCTTATGACACGCAACGGTATTATTAACTATTTAGTTTCTGTAGGAGGTGCGATATCTTCACATGGCCTTAATCCTCTAGGAAGACCCTGGAGAGTAGCGGTTCAAAAGCCTACTGATCGCGAGAATGTACCACAGATTCTGGTCGATTTAAAAGGATATAGCATCAGTACCGCGGGAAGCTATCGAAACTATTTTGAGCAAGGCACTCAGCATTATTCACACGTCATTGATCCACGAACTGGGGCGCCAATTAAGCATGACTTACTCTCCGTGACCGTAATCGCTCCGACTGCATTAGAAGCAGATGGTTGGGATACTGGCTTGATGGTATTAGGTGCCGAAAAGGCATTAAGTCTGGCTCAAGAAAAAGGGCTAGCCGTATATTTGATTAGCAAGACTAATGATGACATTATTACGCTAATGACGCCTCTATTTAAAACATTCTTAGTTCAATAAGATAAAAATTTAGTGTGTAATTTATTCAAAATAGAGGGCTTACGTTTATGGCGTCCTCCCGTGCTTACATTTAATTAATATGTCCGGATTACTATTGTCACTGGAAAATATAACCGTCTTGATGAGAGCTACTTTAGTTGAAATATGGAGGATTATTTTTCTGTACAATGACTATTGTGATGATGATAGGTCGATAAATGCGAATATTTTAGAAAATACCTTTAGATTCCCAATGGTTCGATAAGCTTTGTATCTTTCGATGGCCTTCGTGCTGCAATAAATCGTTGTTATAGGAATGACTATAAAATTATTAGAAATAACTATAAAATTATAAAGTTTTATTACTTAGATAGTAAGTAATCCAACCCAATTAAAAAATTTAGCGTTGACACTTTTAAAACTGATGGATATGATGCCTATCGTTCAAATAATTCCTCTGTAGTTCAGTCGGTAGAACGGCGGACTGTTAATCCGTATGTCACTGGTTCGAGCCCAGTCGGAGGAGCCAGAAACCCATCTGCATGCTTTCTCAATAATACCTCCACGCACACATTAAGTGTGGGATAACAATGGGGGGTAAGCTTTCTAAAACTTTAGTTTATTGCCCATCCCAGACAAGCTATTGTTGTGGAACTTCTCAATCTTTTAGTCATGCTCGGTTCAATTATGAACCAGTAAAAAATTCATGGCTTCTAGTCGCTCAAAGTATTCAAGTATGTAGATAGATGATCAATCAAAATTTTACTAGGGCTTCTGTGCTCTCATAAGTCAACCTGTATGTGATGGGCGTACCACATCTTTTTATCCTAAAATTTTTCGATATCGCTATCGGCACTCGATAAATAAAAATTCTTAGTTGTTTAGCTCTTAGAAGATAGAGTTAGATTTTGAGTATATCATATCTTAAGGGGATGACTCTATATCGACGGAAACTCTATCTTTTTTCTTAAGATATTAATAATTTTGGCCTATCAGGAGGCCTCATAATTTTTTCTTAAGCATTAATTGAGGAACCCTCGTACGTTCTAATGTTGTAGAGACCTGTCGAGTAGTTTTATCTTTGATAAACCGATCTATACAGGTCATTAAGTCCTTTACTGTTGGTTGAGTCAATGCTTGACTGGCTAGCTCTTGTGCTTCTAAGAAGTTAGTATTGCGAATGATTTTCTTAATGCGCGGGATCGAGCCCGCGCTTATACTGAATTCATCTAAACCCATACCTAAAAGTAGTTCTACAGCATTCTCGTCTGAGGCAAGCTCCCCGCACATACCAGTCCATTTACCCGCAGAGTGCGATGCATCGATGACTTGTTTAATTAAGCTAAGTACCGGAGGAGATAGTGGATTATAAAGATGAGAAATAATCTCGTTTCCCCGATCTACTGCCAGTGTATATTGTGTTAGATCATTGGTTCCGATACTAAAGAAATCAACTTCTTTTGCTAAGTGGGAAGCAATAGATGCTGCAGCAGGAGTTTCTACCATCACGCCTACTTCGATAGTTTCATCAAATGCTTTTCCTTCCTCGCGTAATTGTATTTTTAATCTGTTAATTTCATTTTTTAGGTCACGTACCTCTTCCACAGAAATAATCATCGGGAACATGATGCGAAGTTTACCGAACGCTGAAGCACGTAGAATAGCACGAATTTGAGTGTGTAATATTTCTCTACAATCCATTGCAATACGAATTGCGCGCCAACCAAGAAAAGGGTTCTCTTCCTTAGGAAGGTTCATATATGGAAGCTCTTTATCTCCTCCAATATCCATAGTTCGGATGATGACCGAACGAGAATACATGGCCTCCACGACCGATCTGTAGGCCCGGAGTTGCTCTTCTTCAGTTGGAAGAATATCTCGATCCATAAATAAAAATTCAGTGCGATATAGACCAATTCCTTCAGCGCCATTATGTTCGGCATTGGCGACGTCCTTTACGCTCCCGATATTGGCACAAACTTCAACTTTATGGCCATCTAGTGTGATCGCTGGTAAGTCTTTTAACTTTGCTAGATTATTTTTCTCCTTAATATATTGACTCTGTATGATTTTTAATTGATCAACAACTTCATAACTTGGGTTAACATAAATCCTGTTATTAATAGCGTCGAGAATAAGAAAATCGCCATTTTCTACTTGTGTAGTTATGTTGATAGTTCCTACAATGGCGGGCAACTCCAAGGATCGTGCCATGATGGACGTGTGGGACGTACGACCGCCTAGATCGGTGATCAGACCCAATATTTTATTTAGATTCAACTGTGTAGTTTCAGATGGAGTTAGGTCGGTAGCTACTAGTATCACCTCGTCCTGAATAGTGCTTAGATCCACTATGGGTGTGCCAATTATATTGCGTAATAAGCGTTTACCAATATCCCGTATATCAGACGCTCTTTCTTTTAGGTATTCGTCTTCTAATTCCTCCAGAGCACGGGCTTGACTTTCGATAACGGTATGTGTTGCTGAATCGGCAGAGGAGCGCCGATCTTTAATTAGGTCTATAATTTCCCGTTCAAGCTCTTCGTCTTCTAGAAGCATAATGTGACCTTCGAAGATTGCTGCTTTATCTGCACCGAGGGTTTCGCTTGCTTTGGCCCGAATCGCTGCTAACTGTTCAGAGGATCTGGCTCGGCCAGAAAAAAAGCGCGCGATTTCTTTTTCTACGAGATCTGCAGAGATTTTTTTACGACTGACGGTAATTGGATCTTCTTTTAGAAGGAGGGCTTTACCAAAGGCGATGCCCGGTGATACTAAAACGCCTGAAATCATACCCCTACCTTACTCTTGATGGGTGTTCAGTAGAAAAATAGCGCTGACCGCTGAAGTTTTGCTATGGCTTTTACTAAATACTCGGGCGCTTCTTCTCGCTTTATTCGACGCCCCTTCGGGTATTTTTGAGGTTCCAGCAAAGTCTGCTTCCAGATTTTTAATTTAAGCAAGTTTGTGTCGCTAGTGCTCTTTTCTCCTGATAAAAAACGCGTGATATCGGAGATGAAGGCTTTGGTTTATTTTTGCTCATTGATGATCGTCCGGAGTGGCTGCGTACTACTCTGAGTAGTAGTAGTTTTTGAAAAATTGGGATGTTCCTAAATGATTAAAATCATATTGTGGTGCTCAGATCTGGTTTATGAGAGTGGGCTTAGTATCTCGTTTGTGAGCCATTTTGCCGAGCCTAATTGTGATTTATCTAAAATAGACGAGTAGGGTGCTTAAGTGATAATGAAGTAAGATCGGTTGGTTTTTCGAACCAAAATTTTTATTAAAATCATTCTGAGCCACTACTAAGCGCTAAATGGGAGGTTCTAAGCCCTTGTTTTTATCTAGAATATTATATACATGGTAGATTTGTCCTAAAAGGAGGTTTTCGAGTGTTTTTTTACCGACTCTTTATTGCTGCAATTCTTGATTAGTAAATAAACCAGAGAATAAAGCAGTACTAAGATAACGCTCCCCTGAAGATGGCAGAATGACTACGATAGTTTTATCTTCAAATCCGGCTGTCTCCGCCAATCTGACTGCCGCTACGACAGCCGCTCCAGAAGAGATTCCCGCAAGAATACCCTCTTCGCGCATCAAGCGTCGTGCCATGCTTATTGCTTCTTCGTTGCTGACTTGCTCAACACGATCCACCAGGCTTAGATCTAGGTTTCCTGGAATAAATCCTGCTCCAATACCTTGGATCTGGTGCGGACCTGGATTGAGTTCTTCTCCGGCTAGCGTTTGAGTGATTACGGGGGAATCGCTTGGTTCAACCGCTACTGTGGTGATTGCTTTTCCTTTTGTGTGTTTTATATATCTGCTGACTCCTGTTAGGGAGCCTCCGGTTCCTACTCCTGAGATAAATGCATCTATTGTTCCAGAAGTATCTTCCCAAATTTCTGGACCAGTTGTTTTCTCGTGGATTTTCGGATTAGCGGGATTACTGAACTGCTGCAACATGATGTAGCGGTCCGGATCGGAATTAGCTATTTCCTCTGCTTTAGTAATAGCGCCTTTCATACCTTTGGGACCTTCTGTGAGCACAGTTTTGGCGTTAAGTGCTTTTAGTAGTTTTCTGCGCTCAATACTCATGGTTTCGGGCATGGTTAGGGTTAGTTTATATCCACGTGCCGCAGCAACAAAGGCGAGTGCAATGCCTGTGTTCCCGCTGGTCGGTTCTATTAATTCTTGTCGAGTAGTTAATCGACCGTTTTTTTCGGCGTCCCAAATCATGCTGGCGCCAATACGGCACTTGACACTACAGCTTGGATTACGTGATTCGATCTTAGCCAGAATGCGTTTGTTCCCGATACGATTCAAGCGTACTAGAGGTGTGTGCCCGATGGTTAAAGAGTTATCATTATATATTTTCATGTATTTTTATAAAATTTTTACTTAACTTTATGAAATTCAGTAAGTATTTATACTACATGCTAATAAATCAAAAAAAAAATAAGTAATTAGTATATATATATTTTATTAAAGAATAATTTCTAAGAAAATGTGGTAGAGGGAAAAATCTACACTCTTCTAGAATTTTAACTTAAAAAGTGCGTTCTAAGCATAATAATGTAAATCAGTTATTGTACCTTCTGTCAGTTATTGTACCTTCTGTAAAAACGGCAATTACAAGAATCATTGAGTTGAAAATAGCGATAATAGTCAATATCTTAACTAAGATGCCGAAGTACTTATTTTTGACTCTAGTCAAAGACAGGAAGAAGATGCAATAGATCAATCCTGATATCCATCGACCGCTAATATGTTAAATTGATTATTCATAAATCATTGATGAATCAGCGTAGTTAAATTAAATCTATTATGCTAAAAAATATTTCCAATATTTTTGGAGCTAAAAATCCATTAAATAGCTAGATCACTTAACTTATTTAGTTAATTAAAAATGTAGTCTAAAATTATAAAGATCTAGTTTAATAAGAACTATTAGCGATGCTTTTGGTCTGCATACTCTATTAGAGATCCCAACTAGACTCTACTAATATCATTTTAACTAAAACGCGAGATAGTTTCTAAAACTTGATGCTTTATTTTAAGCAGCGCTTAACTCTTATCTCTAAACACTGATATTCGCTCTAATAAGAGTGCTGCGGATAAGTTTTTAGGGGGTGACGCGCGAAGTATATTTAAAACTATTTCGTATTTTAGATAGAAATAACTATTTTATTAAGAATTGCAATGACGAAATATTTTTAGATTAAAAAAATAAAAAATTAGTCTTCGTTATCATTAAAATAAAAATTTTAATCAAATTCAGATTTATTTATGGGAAAAAATGTAGTTCGCTAGCCTAGCGGGTACTTGCCGTTACAATAGGTTTTTAATAAAAAAGACATAGAAATAATACAAAGCTTATATTATTTGACGCCACACTTAGATCCAACATCGGCGCTTTTTATTGCAGTCTTTTAACACTTTTTATTGCAGTCTTCTATAGACGTGCAATTTAGCAGTCCCGGCATTAAGAAAATCTTAACGCATTGGTTTTCTGAATCAGTAAATTTAAAATGCCAGCTAAAGAATAAAAAATACACTTCAAATGAAGATACGAATCAGATATACCAGAGAGCAGTGTATGTATGCGACGCTCTCTGGTGAGGGGTAAAACCTGTTGAAATATTTTGGTGTCATGCATCACTTTAGTGCCATAAATAGGCACACGTTAGTTCCGAGAGGCCTAATCAGGCAGCACTTTCGTATATCGACCGACGCCTAACAGAATATCGCTAGATAAATGCGAGCTTTCGTCTTCGCACAAACAACTCGATTGTACATCTTAATTTTATGGAAAATATTATTAAATCAATTTATTATAAAATAATATAATCTAAATAAAAATTTATATTGCATGATTAAGTGATACGTTGGCGAGATAATATTAATCGCAACGTCATCAGCCCGTTCCTAGAAATTAATTACGGAAAATCTGAACATCTAAATCTGAGCATCCACAAGAGATCTGTGCTTTATCAATTTGATAAGGCTTCATATTTTTATAATAAAAATGAAATCAATAGCCACACAAATTAATCAATTAAGAATCTTATTGGCCCATTACGCGCACCAATATCACGTGCTTGATACGCCCAAAGTACCAGATTCAGAATATGATCGCTTGATGCACGAACTACTTACTTTAGAACGTTCGCACCCCGAACTGACAACTGAAAACTCTCCGACTCAGCGTATCGGAGGGAGGCCTTTAGAAATATTCGAGCAGATACGTCATGAAGCTCTGATGCTATCGCTAGATAGCGTATTCGATGAAAAAGGCTTCATAACTTTCTATAATCGCGTACGGAATCGCATAAAAACGCGCGATCCATTCACTTTCTGCTGTGAATTAAAGCTAGACGGCTTGGCATTAAGTCTGTTGTATGAAGACGGAGAGTTGGTGCACGCCGCCACACGAGGTGATGGTACTACTGGAGAAAATATTACTTCTAATGTGCGTACAATTCAAGCCGTTCCGATAAGATTAAAAGGAATCAATGTCCCGAACCGATTAGAGATACGTGGCGAAGCACTGATACCGAAAGCCGAATTTGAACAAATGAATGCAGAGGCAAGGCGCAAGAATGGAAAAGTTTTTTCGAATTCACGCAACGCTGCTTCAGGCTCAATTCGTCAACTTGATCCATGCATTACCGCTAGTCGCCCGCTGACTTTCTTCTGCTACGGCGTAAGTTTAGTGAAGGGCGGCACATTACCGCGTAGTCATTTTGAGCGATTGATGCAGCTTAAGTCTTGGGGACTCCCAGTTACTAATTATATTCAGTGCTGCACTAGTAGCGAGGCAGTGTTTTCCTTCTACCAAAGGGTGCAAAAAAATCGGGCGCAGGTTAATTTCGATATCGACGGTATCGTGGTAAAGATCGATGATATCGATTTACAAGAAAAGCTAGGATTCGTAACACGGGCGCCCCGGTGGGCTATAGCGATTAAATTTCCGGCTCAGGAGCAGATCACCTTACTCATCAAAATTAAATTTCAAGTAGGACGCACCGGTGCCATTACTCCGGTGGCGAGGCTAAAGCCTGTGCTCGTGGCTGGTGTTACTATTACTAGTGCCACACTGCATAATGCGGCCGAGATCGAGCGGTTAGGATTGTGTATTGGAGACACAGTGATTGTACGTCGTGCCGGAGATGTAATTCCGAAAGTAGTGGGCGTATTAGAAGATCGTCGCCCATCAGATGCCTCGGCAGTGGTATTCCCCCAGTATTGTCCAGTCTGCCGTTCTAATATTGAGAGATTAGAAGGCACTGTCGTAGTGCGCTGTACCGGTAGGCTGATCTGCGCAGCTCAACGCAAAGAGGCCCTAAAGCACTTCGTCTCACGGCGCGCTATGAATGTAGAAGGAATGGGAGATAAAGTCATTGACCAGTTAATCAAAAAAGGATATGTAAAAAATCCGGCCGACTTATTTCGTCTATCATCTGAAGTCTTATATGCGCTAGATCGTTTTGGGAAAAAATCAGCGAAGAATCTTATTGAGGCTTTAGATAAATCTAAAAAAACCACTTTCGCTCGCTTCCTGTATGCTTTAGGTATCCCTAAGGTCGGGCAAGCAACTTCTACTAAGCTATCTGAACATTTCGGATCGATGGAGGGCCTGTACGCCGCCGATATAAAAACATTACAGACGATACCAGATATTGGAGAGATAGTAGCGAAGCATATACGTCGTTTTCTTGATGAAGACATTAATCAAAAAATGATTGCCGAACTAATTAGTACCAAAATAGGAATTAGGTGGTAGACTTCAACCCCCGATGACGCCAAAGTAGATTGATGAGTCCGATTATTCCCTGAGACACTAGGTCGATCTACTGCGAGGTGCAGTATCCTGATCGGACAAAGCGATAGAGGCTTAGTGCCACCTCTTAGCTGCGGGCAGGTTTACTATACCTTCTTAGGCTACGAATGATTTTTCTGAAGACGAATCCGTTGGGAGCATTACTCCATGGCATGTGGAGAGTGCCATATAAAGATAAAAATATAAGATATATAATAGGTTATCTTAAAACTATTATTGTTTAAGGGACATATGGCCCATGACACGAAAATCATGTCCCTCAAATAGAAATTGAATCATCTTTTTTTCTAAAAAATTACGATCATGAGAATTCATCATATTTAATTTTTTCTCGTTAATTAGAATCGTCTGCTTATTCATCCATGCTTGCCATGCCTCTTTAGATATTTCCTCGTATATACGTCTTCCGATTTCACCCGGATAAGTCTGAATATCTTGCTTTTCTCCGATACGCTGTAGAAAAGTGCAAAAAATTGTGTGGCTCATTCCAGCTCCTCATTAATAGTGAATTGTGGCGGGTAGTATTGTAGTGCTAAGGGCTATTTAGCTAGAATTTTAAGAAGGCGACTAACCGGTGCTGGCACACCTACAGAGGGTGGATGTACAAGGTTGTACCAAATACCTACGTCTTTAGACATCGCAATTCCTAGCGAACTCGATTCTAATCGTATCGGAACGATATTAAGATATAAGTGACTAAGTTTATGGCGAAATGTAGTTAAATATTCTATGTACTTACTCTGAAGCCCCCTTTGCTGTAGCCAAGAGTCTACGGTATACTTTTTAGTAAACTTTGGAAAGCAGAATAGATTTCCCCATAATCCGGATGATGGACATTGTTCCATCCATAGATTTTCGCCATCTTTTAGCAATAGGAGGTAAAAAGTTTTTTCCAATAGTGCTTTTTTAGTTCTCTTACCTGGATAGTTTATCCACTCCTGATTAATGTAGGCGATACAGGTGTTTTTTAGTGGACAAGTATCGCACCTAGGTTTAGTTCGAGTGCATACCGTAGCTCCTAAATCCATGATTCCCTGATTAAACTGCCCAGGATTTTTTTCAGGTGTGACTTCTGAACTGATCGCCCAAAGTCTACGCTCAACTGTTTTTTTACCAGGCCAACCTTCGACAGCATAGTGGCGGGCCAAAACTCGCTTTACATTACCATCAAGGATCGGATATTGCTGTTCGAATGATAGTGATAAAAGTGCTCCTGCAGTAGATCGTCCAATACCAGGTAAGGTTGCAATTTCTTCAAAATTAGTTGGAAAGTCTCCATTATATTGCACAATAATAGTTTTCGCGGCTTTATGTAAATTATGTGCTCTTTTATAATAACCTAGACCAGTCCATAGGTACAGCACCTCATCTAAAGAAGCCTCGGCTAACGTCTGTACATTAGGAAAGCGCTTTATAAATTTCTGAAAATATGGAATGACGGTGATGACTTGAGTCTGTTGCAACATCACCTCAGAAAGCCATATTCGATAAGGATTTTTATTAAGTTGCCACGGAAGAGTTTTTCGACCATAGCGTCGGTACCAGCTAAGTACTGCCGATGCGAACTGTTGTGCCTGTATCATATAAAAATTTAATTTTCGTAAAAATAAGATTTCGGAATAGAGCCAAGCCGCGATAAACTAAAAAGTTTCTAATTCCGCATGTCAAGTATTACAATGAATAGTTTATTCCTAAATAGTTTATTCCTAAAATTAACTCTGTCTGATAGCTTATTTATTCAGACTAATAAATAAAAGCACTATGATCGATAATGTCATCCCTTCAAATTTTCATCGGAATAACTGCCCGATACGTGTCGCTCGCACTTTTGTCCGCCGTCAGGGTCGTCTAACAAAAGGTCAGAGACAAGCATTAAAGATCTATTGGCCAGTAATAGGCGTAGAGTATCAAAGTGAATTTATAAATATCACTAAACTATTTGACCAGTTCGGCCCAATAGTATTAGAGATTGGATTTGGTATGGGCGGTTCACTAGTAAGCACGGCGGAGGATAACCCGAAAAAAAATTTTTTGGGCATAGAGGTTTATTTGCCAGGCGTAGGCGCCTGCCTAGCAAGCGCCTACGCCTCTAGATTGAGTAATCTAAGACTAATATGTCATGACGCTATTGAAGTGTTACAGAATATGATAGAGAATAATTCTCTGGATGCGCTGCATTTATTTTTCCCTGATCCCTGGCATAAAACGCGTCACAATAAACGCCGGATAGTTCAGCCTCCCTTTGTTGAGTTGGTACGAAAAAAACTAAAAATAGGTGGCATTTTCCATATGGCTACAGATTGGAGGCCCTATGCAATACATATGTTAAGGATTGTAAATGAGGTATCTGGATATCAGAACCTTTCTAGTAATAATGATTACCTACTACGCCCACCTGCACGCCCAGTGACAAAATTTGAATTACGAGGTCAACGATTAGGGCACAGTATTTGGGATTTAATATTTGAAAGAAGACAGTAATCACCGGGTTAAATCATCGTATATTTACGCAGTAAGTCCCTCGCACATAGAAAAGAGTACTATTAATAAGAGCATGCTACTTTTAGATAAAAATAGCGCTACGTTAAAGGTGGCAATCGGATCGATAACAATTCTGCCTATTTTTACCCTTAAGATTTTCAAGACAAAATACCGTTTCTTTTATAAAAAATTATAATCCACACAGCTTTATCTAGAAAACCATTCTTCTAAAAATACTAAATTAATTAATTTAAAAAACTATTAATATATTGTTATTGTTCTAGCACTCGAATTTAGTAATTATTACTGCCAATTTAACGAGAAACATCTGTCTAAATGAGTTAATAAAGTATGGTAAATAAAAATACTAGAACTCTTTTGTACTAGAACAAGGAATGATTAGTGACCACGTGCGAATATCAGCGCACGCCGCTCAATTAAATGCATTAATAAGGTTAAAAAACCATTGATACACAGATAGATCAGGCTAGATACTAAAAGTACTTTAACGTCATAAGTGCATCCGTATATTAATTGACTGTATCCCATTACTTCCATTATCGTAATAGTGGAGGCCAGAGACGTACTTTTTAGAATTAAAATAACTTCATTAGAGTAAGAAGTTAGTGCACGCTTAAAGGCAAGAGGCAGAAGAATATGCAGCGCCTGTTTGTATGATAAACCCAGTACGTAGCACGATTGCCACTGACTAACAGGGATTGCCCGAACCGCACCATAGAATAGCTGACTAGTGTAAGCCGCGCTATTCAGCGTCAGTGCTACCATGGCGCATAGCCATGGCTCCGACAGTAATTTCCACAACCAAGTCCATTCTCGGATTACTGAAAACTCGCCTGGCCCATAGTAGATTAAGAAAATCTGTACCAGTAATGGCGTGCCAGTAAATAGCGTGATATAGATTTTGAGCATCGGTGCCAATAAGGGCGTTTTTAACGTCAGGATCACTGTAAAAAATAGCGAGAGTACTAATGCTAAAATCAGTACAGAAAAGGTTAGTGCTAAAGTGTTGTAAAGCCCTTTAATAATATCTGGAAAGTATTGAAGCATTAAGGCGCCACCCCTTCAAAGCGCGTGGGGCGGAGTCGTATACGTTTAATAACGTACTTACTAATTAATGTGATCAACAGATAGATAGCGGCTGCAGTCATGTACGCAGAAAAGGGTTCGTGGGTACGGGCTACGAGGTTTTTGGTATACGACATTAGGTCGTTTATGCTGATCAAAGAAACTAGTGCTGTATCTTTAAGTAGAACCAACCAATGGTTTCCCAGTCCGGGAAGTGCATGAGTCCACATCTGCGGTAGAATTAGTCGGAAGAAGACTGTAATTTTACTTATTCCCAGTGCTTGACCAGATTCCCACTGCCCCTGAGACACCGATTTCATTGCTCCTCTTAACGTTTGTGATGCATAGGAAGCATAGAGTAATGCTAAGGCGATCGTGCCGCATAGGAACGGGCTAGCCGTAGGTCGATCGATATTCAGTTGAATCGGTAATTTCCATAAGCCTAGACTGATGGTGTAACCATTTGATAATAATAGAAGTAATTGCGACGAGCCAAAATAAATAAGCAGCACCACCAAGATTTCTGGAAGACCTCGTACTAAACTCATAAAAAGAATGCTAGGCCATCTAACGACCTTTATTCGTGAAGATTCCCAAAAAGAAAATAGTATCGCCATAATAAGACCGAGGCTCGTGGCAGCTATGGCAAGAGCGAGGGTTGTAGAGGTTGCTTTTATTAGGTATAGCAAATTATTCATGTCTGTCCATTACTTTTGAAACCATTTTTTATATAGAGTAGCATAAGTATGATCTTGTTTTATCTTTTTCAAAGCAGCATTGAGTTCTCCCCGTAGATCGGTATTGTTCTGACTGACGGCAATACCTAATCCTAGTCTAAAGTACTCCTTATCGGTGATTCTATCGCCGACCACATCAAGCCGCACATCTTGATTTAGCCACTCGGAAGCTACTGCTGTATCTCCGAAGACCAAATCCAACCGACCATTTTTCAAATCTAGAATTGCGTTCTGGTAGCTATCGTAGGATGCAACAACAGTTTCTGGATGTTTATTAGTTAGATATGTTTGTTGGGTCGTGCCATTTTGTACGCCGACTTTCTTATATCTCAGATCTGCTATATTAATTAAGTTGCTTTTCAAAGCGATAAATAACCCTGAGTTGCTATAATAAGGCTCAGTGAATAGCACCTGATTTGTACGGTCGGATGTGATGTCGATTCCGGCTATGACTGCATCAAATCGTCTGATCCTTAATCCTGGAATTAAGCTATCGAAGGCGTAGCTGGTAAAAGTACACTTTGCCTGTATCTCTTGACATAATGCTTCGGCTATATCAATGTCAAAACCTTGTATTCTATTTCTAGAATCAATAAATTCAAATGGAGGGTAAGAGGCTGCGGTTCCGAAATGAACTATTTTAGCGGCTGAAGCGAGGGAGTGAGTACCTATGAGAGCGAGGACGATTAGGTGCTTTTTCATGGTAAGCTTCCTAAATAAAAATTGCAGTGTTAGTATGATAAATAATTTGCAAACTCCATAGTTTGTGGTCTTGTAAAGTGGTTCCTATCACCTTGTTCTACTATTCGTCCATTTTCCATATAGATTATGTGACTAGCGATCTTGCGCGCCACCTCTATTTGATGAGTCACAACAACCTGTGTGATGCCAGAATTAGCAAGCTCTTGAATTATATTAAGGATTTGGGCAGCACTCCCTGGATCTAAAGCCGACGTAGGCTCATCAAATAGCATGACCTTCGGCTTCATCATGAGTGCTCTAGCGATTGCTACGCGTTGCTGTTGACCACTAGATAAGTAAAGTGGAAAACGATCGGTGAAGTCAGTCAGGTGCAGACGCCGCATCAGTCCGTCTGCACGCTTCAACGCTTTAGCTTTAGTTAAGCCTAGTACGCGTATGGGCGCTTCAATCAAATTTTTCAGCACTGTAAAGTGGGGCCACAAATTGTATTGCTGAAATACTATACCTACTTTCTTCCTTAAATTGCGGATAGACTGGTCGCTTGGCGCGCGTATAAAATTAAACTGATGCTCGTCAATGTATAGGGCTCCTGAAGACGGAATTTTTAGTAAGTTCAGTACTCGCAATAAGGAGCTTTTCCCGGAACCGCTCGGTCCAAGTAGTACCAAGGTTTCTCCAGATTTACAATTTAGCGTAATTTCAAATAGAGCTTGGTGGGGACCATAATGGCAGCTGATAGCGTTAAGTTGAATGTGCATGCACAAATGTTGAGTTGACTTTGGTTATTTAGAATAACTTCTAAAGAATAACTATGCAATATATTCGGATGAAGATTTATAATGATTCGGGTTGTACATTAAGATAACCAATGTTTTGCAGTGACTCTCAAAAGATTATCTAGAACCTGTTAGTTAAAAAATCAGGTATTCAAAAGATTCTCAAGTAAAACGGTCCGAACACATATAGTCTCATATAAAAATTAGGATAGACTGAACTCCAGATCTTTTGCTTACATAAAAATAATAAAACTTAATTCATTGATTGATGAGTATCAATCACTTTAGTTGAGTGTATTATATTGACACTTCGGTATCTTGGTTAACCTTTAAAGCTCTCACAGAAAAGTAAAACTCGATTAAGGGTAGACCTGCTCTTTAAAAAATCAAAGGAGGTGGAGAAAATAAAGAGCAAGAATGGGGAAAATAGTGTTTTACAGAGAAAAAGTGCTTATATAAAATCTTCTGGAGCACAACAAAATGAAGCATCCTCTATTGATATTCATCCTACGAGGCCGTCGGTCGACCGATTAGAGTCGAGTCTTAGGGGGGCTATTATTTTCCATTCGCTATAATAGTAGATCGGCTTAGGGGTCGCAGATTACATAAATGAGTCCATGGCTTTAAATTTTAAAAGTAATATATTGGAGCGGTAAGAGAATGAAGGCCTGGTTTAGCCGAAAGTAAACCTATGCTCACCATTAGATTTGATCTAATTTTAGAACTACTGTCTTTTTTTGATACTGCTTATAAGTAAGCATTGTACCCGGGGCGGGACTTGAACCCGCAAAGCCATGAGCCGAGGGATTTTAAATCCCTTGTGTCTACCGATTTCACCACCCGGGCTGTGAGAATGGAGGCGCGTTCCGGAGTCGAACCGGACTAAGCGGATTTGCAGTCCGCCACATAGCCGCTTTGTTAACGCGCCTTAATTTTGTGTATTTTTTAATTTAAATCTGAAGTGGATGACGTTAGTACATTTAGAAGGT
This sequence comes from Serratia symbiotica, assembly GCA_964059975.1. Classification (GTDB taxonomy): domain Bacteria; phylum Pseudomonadota; class Gammaproteobacteria; order Enterobacterales; family Enterobacteriaceae; genus CAXKXX01. The sequence continues at coordinate 91,627 of CAXKXX010000003.1, read as the reverse complement.
GATATTGTCCTCTATTTTATATAACTATTTGATATATTATGGTTTTTATATTAAATTTTAATTTAAATAGATTACATTATCTACTAATAGTATTAATTTAGCAACATCTATTTTTTAAATAGATCTCTATCTTGTCGGTTAGTCGCTTATTCTATAGACGCTATTTACTAGTCATCATAAAATGACTGATTAATCTACTATAGCGTATATTTAAAATAAAAATTAGTAATGTTATTAACTATTTAATACCTGTTATATCTTTATAGATTTTTATTATTTTAATCTGTTGCTAGATCGGAAATTTAGTAATATTTAATTGTATTCCACATAAAAAATTACGTATCGCCATATTAGCAACCTCATAGAAAAGTGTTAAATTGTATTTAGTAATCTAGATTTCACATGTGATACTGAGATCTTTAATGTCGTTGACATATAGTAACACTTTATTATTTTAATAAGCCCCCTGCAGTTATTTTAAGAGCTTAGTAGCTCTATATTTTTTCTATTGTCCATACAAAAATAACACTATTATTTGGTGTCGATTTTATAAACTATTACACTTCAATCTAAAAAATACATAGATAAACTAAGTGCTATTGTCAGTACTGTGCATTAGTGTACAAAAGAGTGCGGGATAGCGTGCATAGGATAATAGTATATATTCTATCTCTAAGATATTAGTAATTAGTTTTAAAGATGAAAAGCTAATTCATAGTTAATGATGAAGAAACGAATATAGTTACTAATTTTCTATAGAAATCTAGCGACTCTTTTATATTTAAACATTAATTAGAAAATAGACTTATGGTTAATATTTTTATAAAAACTCAAAACTAGAAGCTACTTATTTTTACCTTAACGGTTAGTATTACGGATAAAATTAATTATTAGATTCAGCATAAAGGCACTGACAGTAGTGCTTAAGGATATGCCGAAAAATTTTGTCTAGTTAATTTAAGTATTAAACGCCTGAATTATTTTCAATGTATTTCCAATTTTTAAAAAAAATTCTAAAGATGAATTAAAAAGTTTTCTTTAAGTGCTATGAACTATTATATGATTAAGTGCTATAGACTATTATATAATAGCGGTAAGTAGTCTTTTTAATTATCAATATATAATAATTTATCTCTTTCTTAAGAGAGTTCCGTGTTTTCTTGATACTGCAGAAACGACGTCCTTTATTTTCCGCACCATGATATATGACAAAACTTAGTTTCCCTAGTTACCAATTTGATTAAACGACTAGAGAGCCTAATGTATGCTTTTGCGTTTGATAATTTATTACGTTTTTAAATGAATAAATTCTTGTTCTGCCTTCGGATTACGACTGATTAGCATGGCATCGCCATAACTGAAAAACAGGTACCGTTTCAGCACAGCTTGACGATAAGCGCTCATTATATTTTTATAGCCAGCAAACGCGGCAACTAAAATGATTAATGTTGATTCTGGTAGGTGAAAATTAGTCACTAATGCGTCAACTACCTGATACTGATAGCCCGGGGTGATGAAAATTCGAGTGTCACCGAAAAATGGAGTAATTAGCTCGGAATCTCTAATGTTAGCCGCGCTCTCCAAAGAACGCGCCGCAGTGGTTCCTACTGCTACCACGCGCTTCCCTCGCGCCTTACAGTTCAGCACTGCATCTACAACTGATTTTGATACTTCCGTATATTCGGCATGCATTACGTGTTCTTCAATAGTCTGAGCCCGAATTTTTTGAAAGGTGCCAGAACCAATATGTAAGGTAATAAAAGCCATCTCAATACCTTTTGCGCGTAGTTTGGACAAAAGAGATTGATCGAAATGTAAGCCGGCGGTGGGCGCGGCTGCTGCGCCTAATTTCTCGCTGTAAACTGTTTGATAAAGTTCGCGATCAATCTTTTCATCAGGGCGATTTATATATGGTGGTAGTGGAATATGGCCGACGGTATCAAGAATAGTAAATACATTGCGATTATCATTAAAACATAATTCATAGAATGTATTTCTACGTGCTGTTACAGTAGCAGAAACACTTTGATCGTCACCCAAAATTAATGTGGTACCTAGCTTTGTTGCTTTGGATCCGTGAACGTGTGCTAGAGCTCTATGATCATCAAGAACGCGTTCTACCAGAACCTCCACTTTTCCGCCACTGACTTTTCGACCAAAAATACGCGCGGGCATCACGCGGGTATTGTTAAATACCAGTAAGTCACCTGCCTCTAGTTTATTGAGAATATTAGTAAATACGCTGTGTGTTATTGCTCCGCTTAATCCATCTAATTCTAGCAAACGGCAGCTACTACGGTCAGATTTCGGATGGTGAGCAATTAGATCGTCTGGAAGCTCAAAAGAAAAATCAGAGACTCGCATGAGTATTCATTAATTTACTATAGGTATTCATTGCTTCACTATTAAGATATCTAACGATATAAATTCCTTAGCGTAAAGCTATAGACAGTTATTAACAAACAAATAGTAGCTATATAAATTAGTTGCTATCTCGATAGTCTAAATAATATTGATCTTTTTAATTTTAAATGGATCGCTGTACGTATAAAAGGTAATTAGTAATGTATTTAATTTTATTTATCAAATGTATTTTTACAATATACTAAAAGTAATGCTTATGAAATTATTCAAAGGATATATTAAGTATAAAAGTTTTTGTGGGCTTTAGGCTTTTAGCAGTCACTTTATCTTTTATCTTTCATCACGGCTAAGGTAGCCCCGAAAGTCCGCTCTGTCCGTATCTTATAGAAGCTAGATTCTAAATTAGATAAAGCGATGAGTCTGCTACTAGCAGATAAGACTGCTCGTACTAGCTTTATATATGCAATATTTAATTAAAAATATGCAGTTAATTTCTCATCGCTCTCATCTAGCACCCTCTTAATCGCGAAGTTTATATCAAAGTAGTGCCGCTGTCGATGTGTAGTAATTATTAATAACAATTAGCTACAAGAGCCCTATTCTTTCTTGAAAAAAAAAATGATTCTTACTATTATTGCTTTTTTTATTTCGTACATCAGGTAATAGACGCACGATTTCGTCGACCTATCTTGTGCGCTTTCAACACATAATAATGATCTTCCTAATTTATCTAGACCCTATATAAGGTTAATAACATGCATCTTCTACTTAAACATGCTTATAAGATTGCCGGTTTTTCTAATGAAATTGGGTTAGCCTATCGACAAAAATTACTATCATTCGGTATGGTTCCTGGCTCCCTGTTCGAAGTAATAGGTATTGCGCCATTCGGCGATCCGATAGCAATTAAAACTAGAAGAGTGAGCCTAATACTACGGAGAAAAGATTTAGCTCTTCTATTACTGATCGACGATAAGCCTCCAGATGTCGCTATTGACTCTAATGGCGAGAGTTCTATTACGTCAGCATTGTTTGCACCAACTGATATAACTCTTAACTGCAGTACTATCTCTAATTTATGAAAAAACTTATTATCGCCTTAGCGGGAAATCCAAATTCCGGTAAAACTACTCTGTTCAATCAACTCACGGGATCTAATCAGAGAGTTGGTAACTGGTCGGGTGTTACTGTCGAACGCAAGGAAGGTCAATTCACTACTTCACGGTCTAAAGTTAAACTACTTGATCTTCCAGGTACATATTCCCTAACAACTATCTCGGAGCAAGCGTCGCTCGACGAAAAAATCGCTTGTAACTACATTCTTAACGGCGATTCTGATCTAATAATCAACGTGATTGATGCCTCTAAGCTAGAGCGTAATCTCTATCTGACACTTCAATTATTAGAGCTACGCGTCCCGTGTATCGTCGTACTTAACATGCAGGATATCGCTAGAAGTCAAAATATCAATATAGATATCGCCTTATTTTCAAAACGCATAGGGTGTCCGGTTGTGCCAATGATTTCCACTAAAGCTATCGGCATCGACATGCTTCATCAGATGATTGACAATCATTATGTCAATGACCTGAGGGTTTTAGTGAGTTACCCACCGCTATTGCTGAAAGAGGTCGCCGCGCTTAGCGACGCTATGTCCGACAAGATCCCGACTGAGAGACGGAGGTGGCTAGCCCTGCAGATGCTGGAAGGTGATATCTATAGTACTAATCAGGCTGACTCCGCCACTGCGTTGCTTCCGATAGCTAAACGAGCTCTACAAAATCAGGAAGATCCAGCGCTAATAATCGCTGATGCTCGCTACCAGTCGATCGCTATTCTATGCAATGAAGTTGGTAACTCTCAGGAGGCGTTGCCGAATCGCCCGACTGAGATTCTGGATAAAGTCATTCTTAATCGTTGGATGGGGATACCAATTTTTCTTTTAGTAATGTATCTAATGTTTTTGATGGCGATTAATATTGGAGGGGCACTGCAACCGATTTTTGATATTATGTCGGAAGCTATTTTTATTCAAGGGATTCACTGGATTGGATCTAACCTAGATCTCCCTAAATGGTTAACTCTATTCCTAGTACAAGGGATCGGTGGAGGTATTCACACCCTTTTACCGCTAGTGCCGCAGATCGGCATGATGTATCTGTTTCTTTCTTTCCTTGAAGACTCCGGCTATATGGCTCGTGCGGTATTTGTCATAGATCGTTTAATGCGGGTACTTGGGCTACCAGGAAAATCCTTTGTGTCCCTTATTATTGGATTAGGTTGCAATGTACCCTCCATTATGAGCGCCCGTACGCTAGACGCGAAGCGTGAACGTATCATGACGATCATGATGGCGCCTTTTATGTCTTGTGGTGCCCGTCTGGCAATATTTGTGGTATTTTCGTCCGTCTTTTTCGGAAAAAGCGGCGTAGGGGTTATATTCTCGCTATACATCCTCGGCATTCTAGTCGCGATCTTTACTGGATTGGTGCTAAAATATACTATCATTGGGGGTGAAACGTTACCCTTTTTGGTGGAGTTACCTCCTTACCACACACCAAACGTAAAAATCTTGCTACTTCAAACCTGGCAACAGCTGAAAGATTTTATCTTACGTGGAGGCAAGATAGTCGTGATCGCTAGTGCTGTTATTAGTGGCTTAAATAGCTTCACCTTCAGCGGTAAACCAGTCGATAACATCAATGATTCTGCTCTTGCATCAATATCAAAAGTGATAACCCCTTTTCTCAATCCGATAGGCGTGCGTGATGATAATTGGCAGGCTACTGTTGGATTAGTCTCCGGGGCTATGGCAAAAGAAGTGGTAGTTGGTACTCTAAATACCCTCTACGCTGACGAATGGATTAGTGCGAAGGAACTTAATGAGTCTAGTTTTAATCTATTAGATCAAACAAGTCGGGCGTTACGAAAAACTTGGGAAGGTACGTTACATGCTTTTAGCCCTAGCGTACTTTCCAATCCTATTAGATCTAATAAAGGCGAGGGGGGAATGGAGATCAGTGCAATGAGGGTGATGAAAAGCAAATTTGGTTCGGATGTCTCTGCTTATAGTTATTTAATTTTTGTGCTTCTTTATACACCTTGCGCCTCAGTAATGGGCGCGATTGCTCGCGAGTCAAACCGTGCATGGATGATATTTTCTATTCTTTGGGGACTAAATGTAGCTTATTCCTTGGCTGCGCTATTCTATCAAACCATAACTTTCGTAGAACATCCTGAATACAGCCAAAAGATTATCCTCATAGTGAGCATAGCTAATATTTTTATATTATGTATATTACGGTATGCACGTGACGGGATTGCGATACTTATGGGAAACGTTATAAGCGCGCCCTACTGTAAGAAGCCTTATTCTGAAAAGGGGCGCCTTTGATGGCTGATCTTCTTCGGGTGCGTGATGCGCTAGAGCTATACGGAAGTATGCAGACTCAGCAGCTTAGCCGCATGCTGGACGCACCCACTCCTTTAATCGAGGCGATTTTAGAACGCTTAATGGCTATGGACAAAGTAATCTGTGTCGAGCAAAGTACCTCCTGCCCGAGAGGTAAATGTAAGATCTGTCCTAAAAAGAATCGAGACTCGTTAGTGCTCTATCAATTAAAACGAGGTTATTAAACTACGCATGAAGTACTCAGTCTTATTTTCATTGATACTTGTACTTTATCCTGTATCTTAGGGGCATTTCTTTTTGATCTAGAATCGTACCCGTCTTCGATTTCGGACGTCCTTCTCCTAAGTCATGAATCTTGTAACCCATAAATCTGATTCAACTATAACAGCGTTCCCCGTAGTGATCACATTTTACTTAATGTAATTCGCTTAAAAGATTTAATAATCAATAGGTGCATATTAGAATAAAAAATAAAAGACGCCTCGGAAGATTTTATGAGAGTTATTAACGATCTAGATAGAGAGATAACCCCCTCGATCAGCGACTCTTATAAAACCAAATTTATGTGGATAGCTATAGACATTTAGCACTAGTAGTATCGATCTCGTCAATAATACGGCCGGATTAGTGTATAAAATGCAGATCGATTAGTAATTAAAAATACGACTGTTACTGCTGCTTTACTTATTGCTATTGATTTTGTTAGCCACGAATCTTAGTGATAGTCTAAAAGTTTATCTGTCATTAGTGTGTTTAAAACCTTTAAACGGTTCCTTTCAGAGGTAGCCCCGATCGTCTATAAGATTCTGAGTCATTAAGATGCGATTATAGTGGCGGGTTCAAAAAAAATAATGCTCGGCGTCGATTCACGCGTTAGACCACATGAAAGCTATATACGAGAGTAGCACAATATCGCCGATTAGCATCAAATATTAGCCGATTAATAAAATAAGATAGTGCTCAACTTTATCTATTTCTTTCTAGTATAAAATAAATATCCCGTTGACTCTCTTTTGTGCATGACTTTATTGAATAAGGAGGGGAAATCTGTGTCATTAACTAAAATCTACTATTAAATATGTTAATAAATATTACGATCTATAGCACATGACAAATCTATCGATTAAATATTTAAGATGTCATCACATAATAACTAAATGTGAACTTTCATCTTAGTCCTAACACCTTATCTGACATTCTATTCGTGCGATCTTAATCTGATATGACAACTTACGATACCGTGCCGATCGTAAAACAAGCTTTATTGATTGATCGATAAAGCCGAATAGGTGTGGTGAAAGGTCTAAGCAACAACATTTACTAGTACAATTTTTAGTAATTAAAAAGAGAGGGTAGTATTTTCCATCAAAAATCTCTATAAAAAATAAATTAAAAAACATAATTATTTGAAGCAACTGCAGTAATACCTATAGGCATATGATCAGAAAAACTCAACCGTTTAATACTATTTTTATGGTTCAATCACCTTTACAAATTTAAATTTACTATTTCTAAGATAATTAAATAAATAAGAGCAGATAGATGGTTTCTCAAAAAGCTCGAATTATTTCAAAAGTCATCGTGAAACGTCGCTTTAGTTAGCACTTTTAAGATACATAGTCAAACCCAAACCGATATCACCCGCGCCCGACATACACGTTTCTTCTAGTTCTGAATCCGGATAGAGCACGTAGAATCGCGTTCATGTGTGCAAGCCTGGTGAAAACAAACTCGGTACGCATGGAAGGGTGGGGTAGTGCTATGTAAATTTTAAAAAATTTTGTTTTTTATTAAAAATAACATATGAGACTTTTAAATAGATCAGAAATAGGTGTAGCCAAGGATCAACTATGAGTATACGCAATTCTAAGGATGTTAAAACTCGGGTTTAGGAATATCAGGGAGGGTAACCGCGTTACATGATGAAATGGAGTAGTAGTAAATTGATGAGTTGAGGTGCCCTAGAAGGGAGTTGTGCCGTATTTTATGACCGTTCTGTAAAAGAATTATTTTAACTTGATAGTAATAGAATAAAATTCTGGTTGGCTTCCTTGTGAGGATTCGAGTCTTAGAATAAGGTGTTAGTGGTGCATGCGATGGTTGGCAGTAGCGTGTCTGCAGTGTTAATTTACCCGTACTTCAACCAGTTTATTTTTTTATAAGTTTATGTTTTTATGATAACACCATCAAATTTCAGAATTTTAGTTGTAATGAGGTGGGGTGTAGTGTAGCAGTAAAATATAATCCTTGATTATTTTAGATACTTTATCTTTTTCTTTAGTGCCTCAATTTTTATTAGTTTTATAAAAGCTGTTCGATTTTAATTAAAGCTAATAGTGAATCGATTATTGCAAGATTAAAAATAACAATAAGGTTAGGATTTAATTTGTCGCTTGTTTCTCTTTATATGTCTAGATGACTCCATCTGAAGTCTCTACATGCTATAGTAGAGATGCTCATCTATGTTGTAGTATAAAATTTTTAAAGTGTCTGTGTTTCTCAGTTTCAAAAAATAACTCCAGTATAAGAATATAGATTTTAGATAATCGAATCAATCTGATAGTTTAAACATTTTTTATTAAGAGCATATTCGCCAGAAATTTATATATTTTTAGTGTTCTATCATTCAAATAATGATAGAAGCAATCTAGCTAGCCTTATTTTTGGAGTAAAGATGTCCCGATTTTTACATTTTTTTTTATCTTTGATAGTTGTGATACTTTTAGCCTTATTAGTATGCCAAGATCGTAAAAATATCAATATAAGCTATATCATTAGGCTAATAGTCTTTGAAATACTATTAGCCTATTTTCTCCTAAATGAGGAAACGGGTTTAGACTTTTTAGGGGAATGCGCAGCATTATTTGATCATCTGCTTAAATTTGCTGAATCGGGGACTTCTTTTGTATTTGGTGGCATGGCCGAACAAAACTTAGCATTTTTTTTCCTTAAAGTACTCTGTCCTATCGTTTTTATATCTGCACTTATCGGTGTTTTACAATATATCAAAGTATTGCCATTTATTATCCAGACTGTTGGGGTTGCACTATCAAAATTTAACGGTATGGGTAAACTAGAGTCGTTCAATGCCGTGAGTACACTTATTCTTGGCCAATCTGAAAATTTTATTGCCTATAAGGATATTTTGAATAAATTGTCAGAAAAGCGCATGTACAATATGGCGGCAACCGCAATGTCCACGGTGTCCGTGTCTACTATCGGGGCCTACATGGTTATACTGGATCCTAAGTTTGTGATAGCAGCATTGATTTTGAACATGTTTAGCACTTTCATCGTTCTGTCATTAATTAATCCGTATGATATCAGTCAAGAGGAAGATTTGTGCTTAGGCGAATTAAATCGGGCGCATAGTTTCTTCGAAATGCTAACTGAGTACATCCTGACTGGTTTTAAAGTAGCAATTATTGTTGCCGCAATGCTAATTGGTTTTATCTCACTTCTCGCTGCGTTAAATGGTTTATTTGGCGCTATTTTTGGCCTAAGCTTTCAACATGTCCTCGGTTATTTCTTCTATCCGTTTGCTTGGATTATTGGTGTCCCCAAGCAGGAGGCCTTACGAGTTTCTAGTATCATGGCAATTAAGTTGGTTTCTAACGAATTTTTGGCGATGATGGAATTGCATAAAATATCTCGAGAACTTTCATCGCACAGCATAGCCATATTATCTGTGTTTCTAGTTTCTTTTTCGAATTTTTCTTCTATTGGAATAATTTCAGGAGCGTTGAAGGGTCTAAGTGAACATCAGGGCAATGTTGTATCACGATTTGGTTTAAGGCTAGTATACGGCTCAACGTTAGTCAGTATGCTTTCTGCATCTATGGCAGGCTTCATTATAAACTAGAACGAGACCGAGAGTCCAGAACAAAAACGAAAAAATGCAATTCACTCTCCATGCTTTAAAGAGCGCATTTATTCATCAGAATAGTCGTGATATTTGCGCCTAGATAGAGATAGGTACTATGTTAGGTAGTAGTTATGAAACGAGGTGCGGATAGTTTGGGACATGGAGAATGGGTGTGGGATATGCTTCTGTTTTTATGGAGCTAGGCGGAATCGAACCGTCGACCTCTTGCATGCCATGCAAGCGCTCTCCCGTCTGAGCTATAGCCCCATCTCATTACTATCTTATATATTTATTAAAATATACTATATGTAGTTTCGTGCGAACTGTCAATCATTAAGTCGTAACTAACTTGTCACTGTTTAAAAAGTTGCTGGGTCGATCTGATACTGCATAAAGATGTTAGTAAGCAGCATGGTATTACCTTAAATCATTGTCTAAAAATAACTAATTTAGTATTGCTGATTAAGAAATCAATCCTATTTTTCATGCTCGTTGATATACTCTAGAGCCATACGAATACGATTTAGAGAACGTACTCGTCCGATCATGTACGCAGTAACGTCGATGCTAGGAGACTTCTGAGATCCGGTCAACGCTACACGTAACGGCATTCCAAATGAACACATCTCTAAATTCAGATCATCTGCCATGCACTGAATAGCACTACGCACATTTTTTAGTGTCCATACAGTAAGCTTTTCGAGATTCTCGTACGTCATTTCTAATGTTGCACGAGCGCTTGAACGTAGGTATTTCTCAGCAGTATGACTATCGAATTTATCGAAATCTTCATAAAAGCACCGGCATGCCTCGGCCATTATTTTCAAAGTTTTACAGCGTGCTCTAAAAAGCTTAACTATATCTTTCAATTCAGGACCATTTTGGGTTTCAATCCCCATCTTACTGAGATGCCACGTCAGATGTGCAGCCACCTCTTTTATAGGCATATTCTTGATATAGTGCTGGTTCAGCCATTGCAGCTTCTCATAATTGAAGGCGCTTGCTGATTTATTAATCGCATTTAGAGTAAAGAGACTTTTCATTTCATCGAGGGAAAAGATTTCTTGGTCGCCATGTGACCAGCCTAGGCGTACTAAATAATTCAGTAATGCCTGTGGTAGATACCCATCATCACGATACTGGATCACTCCCATCGCTCCGTATCGCTTAGACAGTTTTTTTCCATCAGTATCGAGAATCATTGAAACATGCGCATATTCCGGTATAGGTGCCCCCAATGCTTTCAGTATATTGATCTGACGTGGTGTGTTGTTAATGTGGTCTTCACCACGAATGACATGAGTGATTTCCATATCCCAGTCATCTACTACTACACAAAAATTATAAGTGGGGGAGCCGTCAGTGCGTCGGATAATTAAATCCTCAAGTTCCTGATTACTGAATTCAATTGAGCCTCGGATGTGATCTTCAAAGATCACCGAGCCTTCTTTTGGATTACGAAAACGTATTACATGGGCCTGATTATCATCATGTCTATGATTACCTTCGCGACAATAACCGTCATAGCGTGGTTTTTTACCATTTTTAATCTGTTTTTCTCGAAGTGCATCCAAACGTGCTTTAGAGCAATAACACTTATAGACCGTATTCTCTAGTAGCATATGGTTAATTACGGAGTTATAACGGTCAAAACGCTTACTTTGGAAATAGGGGCCTTTATCCCACTCTAAACCTAACCAGTTCATGCTATCTATAATTGCGTCAATTGCTTCTGTAGTAGAACGCTCAAAGTCAGTATCTTCGATGCGTAGAAAGAATTCTCCACCTGCGTGACGGCTAAAAAGCCAAGAATAAAGAGCGGTACGCGCTCCGCCTAGATGTAGCTGTCCGGTGGGGCTTGGCGCAAAACGGGTTTTTATTTTCATTGTATTCATCGCCTTACTACATAATATGTAGAGATAAATATTTAGTAACAGTTGATCAGACTTTAAAAATAGATAGTAATGTACTATTAAAACTAAATTATAAAATCTAAAAAGATATCGCTCTGATGTATCAATCTCCAGCCTCCGTTGACCTTATTGAATCAACGAGAATGTAGTCCACCCTTACTCCTGATAATAAATAAATATGGTATAATTTTAAGGAGAAAAATTAAAATCATTTTAAAAACTATTGACTCAATGTGAAGCGTCCTTATAATGCTTCATGCAAGTAAGCCAAGGGGCGATTAGCTCAGTAGGTAGAGCACCTCCTTTACACGGAGGGGGTCGGCGGTTCAAATCCGTCATCGCCCACCAACCTAGTAAAGCAATAAAAAGTATACAGTCCATAAAAGTTGCGTGCTTTCACAACTACAATGTACGTTTAGATAAAAAATCAGGGATCAGTCGATTTAAAAATATACTTCACCGAAGACTATTTGATATATCATAAAAAACCCCATGAGTAAGCATCCAGACCACCTAATAAGGTAGACCTCATCACTTTCTTCGGGTCGTTAGCTCAGTTGGTAGAGCAGTTGACTTTTAATCAATTGGTCGCAGGTTCGAATCCTGCACGACCCACCAATTCTATAGGCCTACACATCAAGCACTTTCGTTCCAGATACCGCGCACTCGAGGAATATCTCTCTATTTTAAGTAAAAATAAGAAAAGTGTCGGATTAGGAAAAGTTTTAGTAAATTATTTTTTTAATTAAAAATAGCTCTTAAAAATAATCTGAAGTAAAAATTTTAATTTTTTTATTATTTAACGGCGCTAATAGATTCATGATCAACGCACAGAGCCGTACTCAAAGTCAGATTCCATGCCACATTGCACACCATAATTTCTGCATACATCTAGCGCGTTAACTGCTTATACTCTATTTAGTCTACTAAATAAAACCTTACCTAGTTTTATCTATAAAACTCGTTTATAGATAAACTATCCCACGTATGCATTTCTTGAGTTTAATATTAGCAAATTTCTGTTTATTTGACCGCATTCATTTTAATTTAAAAATAAGCTTTTTTAGATACGAAATTTTCATCTCGGTTTCACTCATTTTTTTAATTTTATTTATAACTTATAGTTTTTATCTATGATTAGAAGTCCTATTAACATCTGATTAAGTGTTCTAAAACAATTAGACCTAGCTAGGCATAATTCTTATTATAATTGGTTTTATAAAAAATTTTTTACTTTAATTTTATTAATTTTTAAAATATAGATCTAATTTCTAAAAAATTTTATACAGAAAATGCTGTCATCGTTAAATAACTTAATAAAATAACAAATATTATTTAATTATAAAATCTATAATGAGGATTATTGCTTACTTATTAGGTATAGAATGATCGATTAATTAGATATATAATCTAATTTTTTAAAAAAATAAAAATTTCATTTTTATTCAAAATACTTCTTCTAAGCGCTTACATGTATATTGTTCAAAACAGTAGATTTCGGCGATTACATGAAAGTGTATTGCCTGTAAGTAAAAATGCGCCTTACCTTCTGATTGTTTCAGAAGGTAAGGCGCATTTTTACTTATTAATGTGATAAGAGACTATGGTGAATTTTTCATAATTTTTAAACCAATAAGAAAGTCAGAGATAGGTTTATGGCCTGATCAATGGTTAATATTAATCCACTACCGCATGGACGATGACACTTCGGGTATCTATAGATACCTCGGAGATAATCACCTTAATAGTATCGTATAACTGATAAGTCGCCTTACTTTTTAATTGTGCGGAGCCGTCGTTTTGTGTGTACTGTATCCCACCAAATTCTGTATGAATAAGTGGATTAGGAATAAATGCAGTGGCACCATTGTCTAGAAGACGCACGCGCATGCCTCTGCGCATAATATCGATAATTTCTGCAGTGAAACGCTTCTTTGTGCCTACGTGATCTTGAAGATAAAGTGCATATAACCAGTCTCCGACATCACGTTCTGCTATGCGATTTAAGCGTCGGCGTTCACTTATCTGCATCATAAGCGCTTCTTTTGGTTTTTCTGCAGTCTGTTTTGTAATGATCGCTTTCAGAAGGCGGTGATTAATCATATCTCCATACTTACGAAGCGGTGAGGTCCAGGTAGCATAGGCATCTAAACCTAAACCAAAATGCGGACCCGGAGTCGCTCTAATTGCCGTACAAGTTTGAAAGCGCCGAATACGGCTATCTAAAAATTGGGTGGGTTGTGAATCTAGGTAACGTCGTAACTCACAGAAGCCTTCAAGTCTTAACAGTTTATCGGCGCTAGTTTCAACGCCATTGTCCTGTAACACCCTAACTACCTGGTCGATCAATAGGGGATCAAAACCAGTATGTACGTTATATACGCCAAATCCAAAATGATCGCGTAATACCTTTGCGGCGCAAACGTTAGCAGCGATCATGCATTCTTCAACGATATGATTGGCAGTTCGGGGATATTCGGTAATGATTTTTATCACATTACCTTTTTTACCGAGAACAAATCTATAATTGGGGCGATCTTTAAAAACTAGAGCGTATTGATGACGCCACCTATTACGTACTTCTTGAACTCGTTTCAGTAAAGTGATCTGCTGCGCGATAGCTTCGCTGGGAGGGCTCCATCCTGTTATCCCTTCCAACCAATCAGAAACTTCGTGATACACTAGCTTAGCTTTCGATTCAATCTTGGCGACAAAGAACTGAATATTGTTGCTTAACGCTCCGTCAGTGCTGATAGTTACGCGGCAAGCGAGGACCTGTCGGCCTTCATTCGGATGTAGTGAGCATAACTTATCGGACAGCTCACGTGGCAGCATTGGAATGTTAAAGCTTGGAAGATAATTGGTAAAAGAGCGTGCTCTAGCGATATTATCAAGTAAACTACCCTGTTTAATATAGGTGGTCGGATCAGCAATAGCAATAGTCAGCTGTAGCGAACCGTCACCGTTATCTATTACAAATAGCGCATCGTCGATATCTTGCGTACTAGCACTATCAATAGTGATAAAGTCTAAATCAGTTAGGTCTTCACATTTCAGCATAGTTTCCGGATCGCCCATTCTTACCATCTGCGGCGCCGATTTTTCTAAGTTGTGACGTGCTAAAGTCACCCACCAAGGCGTGAAAGGATCTCCGGATTCGGAAATTAAATGAGTTAATTTAGCACAAAATCCGCGATCACCGTTCAGCGGGTGACGACATACTTCTGCGATTGCCCAATCACCGGGATTAAAGTTGTGGGTTAAGTTAGTACCATCATGACACTGAATCCCCTCTTTTATAAAAGGATAGATAGGTGTGATAAATAGATGGTGGTCATTTTTCTGTACTCTTCCAATAAAGCGCGATAGAAATGGCTCTAAAAGAGCCTCCGGTTTAGCGATTTCTCGATTTTTCTCAGTATGTAGGGTTGCAATGACGCGATCGCCCTTCATGACTTTCTTCATATAAGAAGGAGGAATGAAATAGCTCTTTTGACTGTGGACTTCAAGAAATCCGTAGCCTTTTTCGGTGCCTTTTACTATGCCTTTCACGCGGGGGATCTGAGCATTTAGTTGCTGTTTAAGTTGTGCTAGAAGCGGATTATCTTGAAGCATAACGTCCAATTAATCAGTTTTGAATGGCAATATTTACAGTAGATATATTAAATAATGTTACGCGCATTATCTACTGTAGAAAATATTAGCATCAGAGTTTTACTATAGTAAGTTGCAGTATTAATTTCTTGGTTTTCGATGGCAAGCATTTTAACGGTTAAATAGAAATTAACTACCCTATTTTTATTAATTTGATTCGAGCGCGCAGGTATACCTCTTGATTTCTAGACTTAATATCCTCTGCTACTCGAGAGTATGGCCTCTTCACCTTATGAAATTTAACTAAGATTAAAGCCGCTCCATGAAGATTACATCTAATAGGCTCGCTTTAATTTGATTATGCAGCATATCTACATATTATATAGTGCCCTAATAAGATGGTATCTAGATCACGTGAGCTTGGGTCTGAATGCTTGGCCCAGGCATAACTCGTCTAGTTGGAATCGCTGACTTTACTAAGCTTACATTTAACGCTGTACGCATTGTATTTACCGATCTAGATCCTTAATCAGGATAAATCAGCTTATAAATCAGAATATTCTCTATAAATTACACGTCATATTATCAGATTTAGATATTAATTTTTATTAGTGACGCTACTAATTCTCAAGAATTTTTGATTGGCATGTCAGCCATACTGCGCATCAGTGTCACTGACATACCTCTATGAAGTGCCTAAGATGCTTAAATTTTGATAAATTATCTGAATGTGGCTTATGCACTATTAAAAGTAATCATTGTTGCTATATTTTTAATAAGTGCTTACTTGTCATAAATTTGAAAAAATAAGAGGATTGCTTCCGTATTAACTAATATTTTAAGCACTATTAGTTGATTCAATCTACTTATACGATAAGCAATAGAATACACTCTTCATCTTCGATATAATTAATGGGCTTTGGCGCTTCAATATGCTGAATTCAAATCAAAAAATCCTAATAAGATATTCGCGCGCAGCTATTTATCTAGAGCTCCAAACTGGAACAGGAATAAGACTCTTTCCTCTTTTTTGAATAAGAAAGGAAATGGAACCCCCGTATGGTAGCTAGTCAGTGGGCCTTCTAATCAAGAAATAGCATTCGGAAAGTAATTATTCAATTTTTATGAGTTAGTGCATGATATAAGTTTGGGGCAGTACGTATCGATTTCTGAATGCAACATTGAGGGCTATTCATAAGACCCGCCACCTTATGCACCTTCCAACGACCCGAACACATACAGTATGCTAACGTGCTTTTCCTTTCAGGAAAAAGTAGCACTTTTATCTTAATCAAAACGCTCAAAGAGGATAAAAATTTATTCTTCGAATAATTAATTGCATAATGCATAGAGCACATTAGCTATTAATAGACGTTAGCGGTAAGCCAGTACCATCTTAATTATAAACTTTACCCCGCCATGTTTACTCAAAGCGTATAGGAAACCCCTTATAATATCTTTCTATTCTCTGGTACCGACACGGCGTTTTAGCCCACAATGAGGGTCTGACTATGATCGTTAGAGCCGCCCCACCAGTATTTATTGGATATAAATGGGGTTTAACCTTCCCATCCTATTACTTATGCTTTTAGAAATATTAATATAGGCTATCCCAAGTAATACGACAGTTATCTTTTTCTCTAAATATAGACTTAAGATTCGATCTTTTTATTAGTCCGGACTTAGTGTAAAGCTACGTATTTCACTTTCATATAATATGATATTGCTATAATCAGCCGCCTTTATCAGTCTACCAATCAGCCGCCTTTATCAGTCTACGAGATATCATAAGCTCAATTGTGGTACTAAAGATATTAGGCAGCGGAATTCCTTCGACTCTAGAATTAATTTCTCAGAATGCATGTAGAGGTGGGCTATCAATTAACTATGAGGATGCTAGCTCGTACCTCTATACCGGATAGCTAATGAAATTAATTTAAAAATTAGAAGGACATGAAATAAGTATAGTTTAAACCTGTCCGAGATCGTTATTAATAACTTGTAGGTGTATATCATTAATAATACGGTATCTCTAACATTAGAAGGTATAAGTGGTAATTATGATACGATCATAGCAGGAAAGAGGGTTAAAGCAGAATATCAAAAATATAATTGAATCAAACCGTATGTAATTCATAAGCGAAAGTAAAGAATACGCCGTATAATTATACGGAAAAATCTGAAGTATTTATATTATTAAGGGGACCGAAACAAAGATAGCGTCGGACTGGCTGTTCAAATAAGTAATGATTAGTGTATTTAAGATCTGCGATTTTTTAGAAAAAATCTGCTAGCTCCATGGAGTGACTAGGTGGGTAGAGGACATTAATACATGGGAAAATTTTCTGGTATATCACGCAAATTACCGATAGGCTTTCAAAAATTCGTGGTACCAGAGGCGCTATACATATTTATACACCATTTATTATCAGCATGTTACCGTAAGATGTGTTTTATATTCAGCATAGTTGACTAGATTATATGGATTTTTAAAACCATACTATGTCTCATTTTTTACATTCCTAACTATAGCATTCAGAATATTTCTAAAAGATTATTACTGACTAGATCAAGCGAAATTGTCATATTATTACGGAGGATATCAGTGTAGTCCTGATGGGATGTATAAGTAGTAGGTAGACGTATACTAGTCTAGCCGACCAATGTGCTACGATCACTGATCAGAGCCGGTTGCATCGTTTTAGAAAAAAGCAATAAGCAGAGATATTATTTCAAGCATCTTGTCGAAAAGTTATTAAGATACAACAAGAGGAGGAATAGTGAGTTTAATGTAGTTTTATTCAATCAGTTATTCGAATTAATACGTATCATTCGTACTATCTCGGCAATGAGTCCTTACTTTTTAGATGATAGTAATCGGCACTATTGAATATATAAAATTCATAGAGATAACAGGATAAACCGAAAGTCTTAGATTATATTCAGTTCTCGTCGCAACCGAACTTTATTGAAACTATCTTTAAAATAAGAACTATGAAGATTGCGTCTCGGGTCAGGCACACACTAGTCTTGCTATTTAACTTTTATCGGTCTTAATCTATTTTAGGAGGCTAGATGGTTTGTCGAACTAGAATCCGTAGATCGACTTCCTATCATTAGTACTCGTTCTAATGTTTGTAGCGCCTTAGTTTATCACATAAGCATCGAGGTCGTATACTATATTTAAAGACGGCACATAGCAATTTAAGGGCGCACACAAGAGAGTGATACTTCATTTATCGTATATCTAATGTGATTAGTGTACTAGTAACTACGGCTAGCATTCCCAGTCAACTTGACATCGATACCTAGAGATGCTTTTGTAAACACTCTAGCGTATGAGCACGATAGAGTGCGGCCCCTTAAACGTGCTCGGCTTCTGGGATACGCTTTAGGTGATACGCCGCTAGCAGAGCAATTAGTAGCATAGCAGTAATAAATACTACTACGGCATGCCAACTGTAGCGATTCCAGAGCATGCCGCCAATCGTTCCAGCCAGACTTGATCCAAGATAATAAAAAAACAAGTAGAGCGAAGACGCCTGACCTTTCGCGTGATGCGCACGCATGCTTAGCCAACTGCTTGCTACTGCATGAGCTGCAAAGAAACCAGAAGTGAATAGCATTAATCCAAAAAATATTATACCTATAGATGTAAAGTCAGTAATTAAAATTCCAGCTAGCATCATGCTAATCGAAAAATATAGCACTGAGCCAAGCCCAAAGCGCATAGCTAATAAGCCGGCTTTAGATGAGCTATAGGTGCCGGTGACATATACTGCCGATAGCAAGAAGCTAATCATAGCCTGATTGAAGTGATAGGGAGCAATCAGAAGGCGGTAACCTATATAGTTATATATAGTAACCAGGCTTCCCATTAGTAAGAATCCCTCTAAAAATAGTAATAGCATACCCCGATCGCGCCAATGTAGTTTGAAATTAAATATAAGGGTACGGATTCTCGGGGAAGTTGCGCAGAAATGCTTAGAAGAAGGTAAAATGCGCCATAATAAACCGACGGCGAGTAGCGCAAACACCCCGATAACCGTTAGACCAATACGCCAGGAGGCGAAATCAGCTAGTAGTCCGGTAACCAAACGACCGCTCATACCCCCAATCGCGTTACCGCTAATGTATAAGCCCATCGAGAAGGTAATAAAATTTGGATGAATTTCTTCGCTCAAGTAAGTCATTCCGGCTGCGACTACGCCGCTTAGTGATAAACCTATCACCGCACGCATTATCAAAATACCACTCCAGCTAGTGATAACAGTGCAAATCAAAGTACAGATTGCTGCTAGCAGCAATGCTGCCAGCATAACCGACTTACGACCAATTGCGTCAGATAATGGACCAGTAAATATTAGACCAATGGCTAAAAGTCCTGTGGACACAGAAAGCGCGAGACTACTTTGTGCTGGGGAAATTCCGAAATCATACGATAGTACTGGAAGTATAGGCTGAACGCAATATAGCAGGGCAAAGGTTGCCAGCCCAGATGAGAAAAGCGCCTGAGTAGCCCGTATAAATTTCGGTGTGCCACGTTCAATATATGGAAGTGTACTAAGAGTGAAGCATTTAGATTTTTCTGATAGATTCACCATATTATTTTTGACCAGACTTAGAGGGGCAATAGTTGCATTAAAAGCATTCTTTCATAGTAATTTTTTAAATAAATATCGGTAGATAAATAAATATTTATATATAAACAGACAAATATCAATAAAAATAAATATCATGAAAAGAGCTTTTGTATCTAAATACATCTTTAGGCGAATTTATAATACAATTTAGGAAGAGCATAACAGACAAATGCATTATCTGTTGTTACTAAATAAATAGTAGATGCAACACTTCTAAAAACAAACTAATTTTTAAAAATGCTCTGTTTTATACTAAATATCATAAAAGAGATTAATTTATAAATTTTTCTTAGTAAATTTAGGTGTATTGACTATAAGCATCAGATTAATTCGAGATTTCTATTATTGAATTAATCTGATGCTTATCTTTAATTTTAAAATAAATTGAACTATTCAATAGCGTATATCAGGCACCGTCTAAACACACTGATAAAATCGATATTTAATTACAGAATCGGATTCCACTTGACGAGATTTGGTATTATCAGATCGATAATATGCGGTTGATTTGGTGTGAACTATCTAGATTTTCTATGATTTTCGTACTACTCATAGATTTTTTTTCTCATCGATGCGGTTCAACCTTAAAAACACACTCGATTTAGTCGTTGAAAGAAGTCAAAATATCTATCGGGCATTCATGGCCCCGTCTATCTCACTAGGTAGAATTAATAAGTTGACATTTTTATTTAGACAAGAACGACCTGATTAGTGCTATCTGATATCTTAAGATCGAAACTATTGTGCAATAGCTAGAACTGATGATAATATATAGAGTTAAACTGGGTTTTTATCCGTATGGGTCCGCAAAGAAGTTTTTCTAAAAATCTTAATTACGATGAGCACTCAGCATATTACTATGAGCGCCTATCATATTAAATAATACTCATTTTCGATTATTTGTTATCATTTGTAATATTATGCATGAGATAATGAAATATTTTTCGTATCATGCGTACAATGGTTACGCACTTTCTTAATGATTGGGAAAGTGTAGCATCTAAACAATACATATGTCTTTCAGTTAGATTTGGATCTACTTCTGGTAATAGTTTTTTAGAAAATTTTATCTTATGTATCAATAGAAGACAGATTTAACTTTTTTTATTTTCTTGTACCTTTAAAACGCACCTTATCGAGGATAAGCACGACAGTGATCGCGCCAATGCTATCCGAAATAGTCTTCAAATTATTGACTTCAGAATGATGTGCCTTACTCTTACGAACGGTCTGTATGTTCCTATAATAATTCCCCGGTCGCTCTATCGCACCTATACCCCGATTCATTATCATTTATTAAACCTACAATTAGATAGACCATACCATACTAGCACCCGCAATTTATTCCGGAGCGAAATCATCGAGCGCATTAATTCTTTCAGGCGCTTAAGATCTACTTACGGGGGCACTTTATGTATGTATCACCTATTATGTTCAACACCCTTTTAGGATAAGATATGATATTAAAAACTCTCTACGCATTTTAGTGAGTACATAATACCCCAAGATATATCTCACCAGGGAAATATACTAAAAGAACTATCACGAAATATATGGTGAATTTATGTAGGCTTCTAAATCGCATAACAGAAATTTTTATCGAAAATTCTATCAATAAAAATTCTATTGTTCGCTCCGAGGAACTATATTTTTATAGACGGGAAGTCTCATGCAGAAATTGCGCCACATTGATTTTATAAATTTTAATTTTTTGAGCTTTATGTTATAGACAGACATAAACAGAAGCCTAATTTTTAAGTATATACTA
Organism: Serratia symbiotica; assembly: GCA_964059975.1. Lineage (GTDB taxonomy): Bacteria > Pseudomonadota > Gammaproteobacteria > Enterobacterales > Enterobacteriaceae > CAXKXX01. Next base: position 70,068 of record CAXKXX010000003.1, on the reverse strand, counting down.
TGCCAATTTCCCGAGGACATCAAAGTCCCAATCATTTTGACAGTATAAAGTATGTATCTAGCGACGTAGAGATGGGGCTCTACCCGATTCTTCCATTTTTAGTTCTCATCTTTACCGATCTTTGCACGGACTCCTGGGAGAATATGAACGGATGAATTTAGCAGATTGTAACTAGACTAGTATCTCCTCCTGAGGCCGCGGTATTGACGCTCACAGAGCGTTCGACGATCAGTCGCTCTAGTGGTAGCTGTGTTTCTCCGCTAGCGAAAGCCTGTACTGAAACGATAGCCCCCTCGCGCTGTGCCATTTTCTGACATAAATCAGAAAGTCTATAGCTTTCACCATGGTAAATGGCTGCGTCAAAGCTTGCTTTATCGTGGATCCAGTCTTTAGTAAAAGTAATGCGCGCCCGCACTTCGTCTGGTAGCCTAAGGTACAGACTACGCTGAACATCGTCTTCTGGCCAAAGTGCGCGACTTCCAACAGCCAAAACCGCCGCTAATTGTATCAGCACATCACCCTCTTTTTCTGCTAAGCAAAGAATGCGCTCCCTAGGTAATAGTGTATAGGTATTGCGTTCTCCTGTAGGTCCATTCAGAATGCTTATCTTGCCCACATGGCTTAGTGTGCCATAGTGACGTACTAATGCTAGTAATTCATTTTTCTGCTCATCTCGAGCCCACTTTTTTAGGGCTCGATGAGCTTCTAGAAGTGACCTGAGGATACTGGTTTTTAGGGACTGCTGTGGGCCGTGCAAGGAAAAGGCTCGTGATATTCCGGCCTCTGTCCTATTGGACAAAAGGTGATAGAGATACAGAGGACCTCCTGATTTTGGGCCAGTACCAGAAAGACCTTTACCTCCAAATGGCTGTACGCCTACAACTGCACCAATCATATTACGATTAACATAAAAGTTACCGACTTTAGCGCGCTCTATTATTTCATCGATAGTTTCATCAATACGACTGTGTATACCTAGCGTTAAACCGTATCCAGAAGCGTTGATCTGATCGATCAGCACTGCTAAGTTGGCACGATGAAATCGAATGGCATGTAGAACTGGACCGAAAGTCTCTTTTTTTAGCTCTGCGATACTACGTATCTCGATTAGAGTTGGTTTAACAAAGGTACCTTTCGTCCACTCTTTTTCATATTGATCATCAATTTTAGCCGCTTGATAAACGGTACGTTGATTAGCGCGCATCACCTGAATGTGGTCTTCAATAGCATTTTTAGCTTGAATGTCAATAACCGGGCCGATATCGCTAGACAAGCGTCCTGGGTTGCCCATTCGGCACTCGTCCATAGCACCACGTAACATTTTTAGCGTGTAATCAGCAATTTCTTCTTGAATGCATAGAATTCTAAGTGAAGAACAACGTTGCCCAGCACTATCAAAAGCTGAAGCGACTACATCAGTAATTACTTGCTCTGGCAAAGCAGAAGAATCGACGATCATTGCATTGAGGCCGCCTGTCTCAGCAATAAATGGTATTGGCCGATTATGAGCATCTAGGCGCCCAGCAATAGATCTTTTTAAGATGCGCGCCACTTCCGTAGATCCAGTGAATATCACCCCGCGTACACGTGCATCGCCGACTAACGCAGCTCCTACTATTTCTCCATTTCCTGGAAGTAATTGCAAGACACCCTGGGGAATTCCGGCTTCTATCAGAATACGTACTGCCTGCATGGCTATGAGTGGAGCTTGCTCAGCTGGCTTGGCTAGAACGCTGTTGCCCGCTGCTAATGCGGCGGCGATTTGTCCGACAAAGATCGCGAGTGGGAAGTTCCATGGACTGATGCATACAACCGGACCCAGTGGTTTTTGGTAACCGTATATGAAAGCATGACGTATTTGGCTCGCATAGTAGTATAAAAAATCAATTGCTTCTCGTACCTCAGAAATAGCATTCTTGAAGGTTTTTCCGGCTTCACGTATAAGAATACTTAGTAGATTCGGTAATCGATCTTCCATCAATGTAGCGGCGCATTCAAGTATACTAGCGCGCTCTTTAGGCGAAGTGGAATCCCAAAATGGTCCAGCGATAATGGCCGCACTGAATGCGCGCTCGACTTCATTTACCGTCGATTCACGTACGTAACCTACAATATCATCCGATTCGGCCGGATTAATTACCGGCCTCTCTAACCCCTGGTCTCGCATACCATTGATGATCGGTTCTGCGCGCCATGGATGGGCCGAACTGACTATTATAGATCTAGAGAGTGAGGCTAACTCCTGTTCGCTAGATAAGTCTAGACCTTTAGAATTAAGGCGTTTTTGACCATACAATGCCCTAGGAAGCGCAATCCGTGGATGAGGTAAGCCGATTTGGCCTTCGCTAACTGCCATAGACTCGACTAGGCTGATAGGATCTGTTAGTAGTTCATCGAGTGATATAGTGGTATCAGCAATCTGGTTGACGAATGAAGTATTGGCGCCGTTCTCAAGAAGACGACGGACTAGATACGCCAGCAAGGTTTCGTAACTTCCCACGGGTGCATAAATTCGACATGATCGATTTAATTTACCCTTCGTAACTTTTCCAACTACCTGTTGGTATAGCAGTTCGCCCATCCCGTATAGACATTGAAATTCGTACTGACCCGGATAGTAGTTATTACCTGCCATGTAATAAATGGCGCTCAATGTATGGGCGTTATGAGTGGCAAATTGAGGATAAATAAGATGCGGTTCCTCCAGGAGCTTGCGTGCGCAGACTAAGTATGAAAGATCAGTGTAAACTTTACGAGTATAAACAGGATAACTATCTAATCCATTGATCTGAGCGCTTTTGATCTCCCCATCCCAGTATGCTCCTTTTACTAAGCGAATCATTAACCGTCGTCGGCTGCGCTGTGCCATGTCGATTAGGGCATCAATGACGAATGGACAGCGTTTTTGATAGGCCTGGACTACAAATCCGATACCATTCCATCCTGATAAATGGGATTCGAAACATAGTTTCTCTAGCAAATCGAGCGAGATATCTAGACGATCTGACTCTTCTGCATCGATATTGATACCAATGTCATATTGGCGCGCTTGTAAGGTCAGCTCCAATAGTCTGGGGTAAAGTTCTTGCATTACGGAAGAATATTGCGCACGGCTATACCGAGGATGCAATGCTGAGAGTTTGATAGAAATTCCTGGCCCTTTATAGATCCCCAGATGACCAGAAGCCTTACCAATAGCGTGTATTGCGTTCTGATAAGATAGCAAATAGACTTGAGCGTCATATTCAGTAAGGGCCGCTTCTCCCAAGATGTCGTAAGAATAGCAAAAACCTTTATGCTCTAGTTTACGTGCTTTGGCTAAAGCGGCCAATATGGTTTCACCGGCAACAAATTGTGCGCCCATAAAGCGCATAGTCATATTCATGACTTTGCCTATCAAAGATTTACCGCTTTTAGAAATAATACGGTTTAAGGAGTTTGATAATTGGCGTTCGCTGTGTATCGATAGCACTTTTCTAGTAAATATAAGACCCCAAGCGGCGGCGTTTACAAATATTGAGGGACTGTTTCCCAAATGACAATCCCAGTTGCCTCTGATAATTTTATCTCGAATAAGGGCATCTCGGGTCGATTGATCGGGAATGCGCAGTAGCGCTTCCGCTAGACACATTAATGCCACCCCTTCCCTTGAAGAAAGAGAAAATTCCTGTAGTAACCCCTGAACGAAGCCAGAAAAGATCCGCGAATTCTTTTGACTTCTAAGTTTCTCAGCAATCTTATGCGCCATCTTATTAGTCGCCGTAATTGCATCATCAGGTAGTAAGGGCACTTTATCTATTAGTGCGGAAATAGCTTCTGTTTCTGGTCGACGGTAAGCAGTAGTAATAGGGGTACGCATCCTCGACTGAGGAAGAATTTGTTCAGCAAAATGGAGAAAAGGTTGGTATGATTCTCTCGGAATTGATGACATAATATCACCCCGTGTAAGCTTAAATATTTAACGAAAGTATGGGATCTTGTAGCCTATTCCTTCCACTTTCGCAATGTTGAAGGTCATTTAAAAATCGACTCTTTAAAAAACGACATTGCATTGTGCGGCTTACCTTGCGGTCCTTATGACGTACTCGCGTGTAATATAAGTCTAGATTTACTTTGATTGTATTAGCAGAGTCTATGCTTTGTCGGCTTCCGCGTTAAACACTTTTTATTACAGCATTTAATAATAGCAGGGCGGATTGTCTTTGGGGGAATAAATTAGCATCACTTATAATATTTTAAGTCAGATAATACTCTACATGCTATGTCCAGAGCCTTTATACGACTAGGTTATATGTCGAGAAGTACGAAGAGGTCCTGTATTGTTTTTGGACCAAAGTACTACTGCGTATGGATAAAATTTGAGGAGATATCTCGGAGAGATATCAAGTAATTATTTTAAATATTTATCCCGACAAATACTCACTCTGTTGATGCTCTTTATCTTAAATAAAGTATGCTTTAATGCTTAGAAAGTGAGCTAAGATAAGGTGCGCATAAAATTATGGTGCTTGATATATTATGAATTGTCGCATGAGTAACTATCTAGTGGCGTGATCTTTAGTGGCATGATCCGCTTCTCTTTGAGAAGCGGATCATGCCACTAAAGATCACGAATTTAAGGGCGATGAATAAATTTATTCTGTAATTTATACTGATCAATTTATACAAAATAGGGGCTTTATTTAGCAAATAAAATTTACTAATGAAGCTAAAATTTTCCTCTATTTATAAATAAATAGTACCCACACTTAGTGTGTGGGCCCCGTTTGAGGTGTACTTGGATATCAGTAGATAAATTTATTAGAAGTATAGCAAAGAGCATCGGAGTAATCAATATTGCCTTTACCCGATCCCTTCGATGCTACACTAAAATAATGTAAATCACACACGATATAACGTCGGCAACACACGCTAAGCGTCATGGTTTGAAAAACTTTATTAAAAATCACATCGCTAATGACAAATAAAATTTATAGCTTAAAAGCGAGGGATATCGGCGACAAGAGAACGCTCTAAAGAGATTTAGAATTAAGCAATAGGTCTCATCAGTTAATGTGCCAATCAGGCCTTTCTCTTTCTTACATAATTTCGATATCATAAATTATATTTTACTTAATTATAGAAAGAATAATTTTCTGAGTAAAATTGATACAATCATGGACAGGGGGTTTTTATCTAAAAATTAAATTGGCTTGATTTGATTGTGCCTGATTACAGTAATTAGCTTTACATCAGATTCAAAATATCGGAAGTAATTCGAAAGTTAAACTTTAGTCTATGTGTATTAGCATTATTAACTTAGTGATAGATTCTTTTTATAAACAATAAGATCCAGTCTTTTAAATGATTGCCTTTTATAGTTTTATAAAAAATGGTGATCTGAATTTTAGACGTCCCCGCCACAGATCATCGGGACGACGATTTTGGGTCGCCAAAAGATGAAGCGGGAACTGTGGGTTGCAGCGGCTAAGACATATCTAAGGCTGACGATGCGTTAGGTTGCTAACTAGTAATAGATCGACTCGATGTCACCTCGCGATACTCACCGTTTAATTGGCGTATGTGGTATCGACCCCCCCTCCTTTCATTTAACTGCGTATCACCAAGAAGTTTCATGCGTATCGGCTTATTCAAGATACGGGTTCGAGTAAAGTGGTTCAGTATCTCCTTTGACATACCTTTAGGTAACTCAATAGTAGCATGGGAGGCAAATAGCTTGATATTACCAATGTAACGGCTACTGATATTGCCTTCGTTAGCAATAGCTCCAACAATATGACGTACTTCCACGCCGTCGTCGCGCCCCACCTCAATTCGGTAAAGGTGCATACCTCCAGCGTCGGCACTGCGGGCTTGGCTGGGTCGGTTTCCATCGCGGATGTCTGGGCGCATATTATTATTTCGTCGGTAGATGCTACTGCGATCCTGACGGTTACTTATTTCTCGATGTGGACGCAATCCGTGTGTCGGATCCGGGGGAATAACTAGAGGACGCTCTCCTTGAGCCATTTTTAGCAATGCAGCCGCTAGAATTTCTATGTCTAGTTTTTCTTCTGTCTGAAGTTTAGGTAAGAGAGCCCGGTACATGTTTAGATCGTGACTTTCTAATTGTTTCTGTACTTTAGCTGCGAATTTAGCAAGGCGTTGCTCGCTCAAAAGCTCTATTTTAGGTAGAGCTACTTCTGGGATAGTAAGCTTTATGGTGCGCTCTATATTACGCAGCAAACGACGTTCACGGTTTTCTACAAATAGCAATGCTCGACCTGCTCGACCTGCTCGACCAGTACGACCAATGCGATGAACGTAAGATTCGGAGTCCATGGGGATGTCGTAATTTACCACTAGGCTAATACGCTCAACGTCCAAGCCACGAGCGGCGACATCGGTGGCGATCAGAGTGTCTAATCGGCCATCTTTTAAACGTTCTAATGTTTGTTCTCGTAATACTTGGCTCATATCACCGTTTAAAGCAGCGCTATTGTATCCATTGCGCTCTAATACCTCGGCTACTTCTAGTGTAGCATTTTTAGTACGTACGAAAATAATTACTGCGTCAAAACTTTCCGCTTCCAAGAAGCGTACGAGTGCCTCATTTTTACGCATACCTCGTACCATCCAATAGCTCTGCTTAATATCTGGACGGGTAGTTATGTTAGATTTAATACGTACTTCGCGTGGATTTTTCATAAATCGACGAGTAATACGGCGAATAGCTTCCGGCATTGTTGCGGAAAAGAGTGCGGTTTGATGTTCGTCCGGAAGTGCAGCCATGATAGTTTCTACATCTTCGATAAATCCCATGCGCAACATTTCATCGGCCTCATCTAGTACCAATCGCTTCAGACTAGAGAGATGCAAAGTACCGCGCTTTAGATGATCGAGTAGTCGACCTGGCGTACCTACCACAACTTGCGATCCTTGACGTAGAGCACGAAACTGTACGTCATAGCGTTGACCACCATATAAGGCGACGATACTTATACCATGCATATATTTTGAGAAGTCAATCATCGCTTCTGCAACTTGGACTGCTAGTTCTCGAGTCGGTTCCAGAATTAGGATCTGAGGCGACTTTAGTGCCGCATCTAGATTATGCAGTAGTGGTAGTGAGAATGCTGCTGTTTTACCGCTACCTGTCTGAGCCATGCCTAGCACGTCACGACCATTTAGTAAGTGTGGAATACATTCGGCTTGGATGAGTGATGGTTTTTCGTAGCCTAAGTCAGTAAGAGCGGATATGATCGGTGCAGATAAACCCAAATCGGTAAAAGAGATTTTACGCTCAGTAGTCATGTGTATGTGCCTCATTAATAATGGCAACCAGTCTACATAACTCGTCCAGAAAATTTTCAGTCATTTTCATTGAAAAGTGTGAACCGGCTTAAATTAGTTTATTAAATAAATAGAAAATTTATTACTTGTGAAAATTTTTAGCTATATCTTTAAAAATTAATGATTATCGAAGTAGTAGTTTTCATTTTTCGAGACCACGCGATGTTGGTTGTACTATTGCTTCATTGTATAAATCAAAACTGTTAGAAATGCATTCTATTGACCAAATTATTCAATTTCTAATTTTTGAGTCAAAGCACTTGTCGGCTACTGATAATCTAATGCTAGCAGATCACTTTGCGCTTTATTTAAAGGCGTGAATTCTGCAAGCCCATGGAGGTACTTTATAGAATTGTTTATGTTATTAGCTAATTTCATTTTAAGTAGAAAACAATCAATATTGTTACGCTTACGAATTAATGCAATTTTTATCTAAATTTTAGTTGATTTCTCTAAGATGAACAGAAAGTTTCGTTCTATCTTTTAGATTTATCGTAAAGCTTATAGATAGTGTTTTTAGTAATTTTTTCAGATAACATACTGAAGTATTGCGTTATTTTATATACGACTTACATGGTCATCACATTTCTGAACACACTGCATCATTCTGTTTAGAATAAATCATTCCTTGATGAGATGTAGCTATAATGAACATAAGAGATTTTATGTGAGGAATTTTAATAAAAACGGCGGACGGCTACCCTAGACCGCTTAAAAAATACTGCCGTTGTATCCGATGCGATTTATTAACTTAAAGGACAGTCATATGTGCATTAAGCTAATATTTAATATGGAAGCGAGGACTTGATAAGAAGCCCCCGTGTCTCTTCATTGTCCTCAAAATAAACAGTGAAAAGGCTGTACGAGCTTGTGGTATATGGAGACATATTGCGAACAGTTATAAAAAATGTCTGCGCCCATGCGAGTATGGTTTAGGTTGCCATGTAACATGCGAGACTAGTATGAGAGTAGTGCACGTTCATAGTACGAGTGCTTTTTAGGTTTTAGGGTACATGAATACGTATCTTAAGAGCAATGTGTCGCATCACTCTTAAGATTCTCTCTTAGAGAGAATATACCATATAGCTTTATTATGCTTCAACTTCGGGGCATTCTTCTTATGAAGAAGTAGCTGCTTTAATGCTTAAGCGCACACGGCCCTGACGGTCAACTTCTAATACTTTAACAAGAACATCTTGACATATTTTTAGATAATCTGTGACCTTTTCTACACGTTTATCAGAAATTTGAGAAATATGCACTAAGCCTTCTTTAGCTCCTCGTATGGCAACGAATGCTCCGAAATCAACAATGCGTGTTACTTTACCTTGGTAAGTTCGTCCGACTTCTATTTCTGAAGTTATCTCTTCGATGCGACGGATTGCAAATTTTGCTTTTTCACTATTAGACGCAGCGACTTTAACTGTACCGTCATCCTCAATTTCAATGGTTGTCTCGGTCTCTTCGGTCAGTGCTCTAATCACCGATCCGCCTTTACCGATGACATCTCTAATTTTATCTGGATTGATTCGTATAATATAAATACGTGGTGCAAATTGAGAAATGTCGCGCCTCGGTATACTAATTGCTTTTTCCATCACGCTCAGTATGTGCAGACGCGCCCCTTTGGCCTGATGTAGTGCCATCTGTATTATATCAGGAGTGATGCCTTCGATTTTAATATCCATTTGTAGCGCAGTAATACCATCTCGGGTTCCGGCTACTTTAAAATCCATATCACCCAGATGATCTTCATCACCTAGAATATCTGAAAGAATGATAAAATGATCTGCTGATTTTACTAGACCCATAGCCACACCAGCAACGGCAGCCTTAATTGGGACCCCTGCATCCATCAGTGCTAGGGAGGCTCCGCAGACAGAAGCCATAGAAGAAGAGCCGTTAGATTCGGTAATTTCAGAAACTACGCGCACGGTGTATGGAAACGCTTCTAGTGTTGGCATAATAGGCAAAAGGCTGCGTTTTGCAAGATAGCCATGTCCGATTTCCCGGCGCTTAGGAGAGCCGATGATGCCCGTTTCTCCAACGGCAAACGGCGGAAAGTTATAATGAAATAAAAAGTGATCGGTCTTCTCCCCTACTAATTCATCTAAGTTCTGTGCATCACGAGGAGTGCCCAGCGTTGTAGTAACTAGGGCTTGTGTTTCGCCGCGCGTGAATAAGGCGGATCCGTGGGTGCGCGGCAGCAATCCGGTGCGTACATCTAAGCTTCGTATCACATCCTTCTCGCGGCCATCGATACGTGGCTCTCCTCGTAGGAGACGACTACGGACTAAATTTTTCTCAATGCTGTCCAGTATGCTTAGAATTTCTGAGGTGTCCAAGGTTTCATTTTGCGTAAGTAAGGCTTGTACGACACTTTCTTTAATCGCATTGACCTCAGCGTACCGCTCTTGTTTCTCAGTGATTCGATAGGCCTCGCTTAGTCGTACTTCGGCTAGATCATAAATGCGTCTACGTAGTATGGGGCTCATCACGGGTGGCTGCCAATCCCAAGTAGGTTGACCAATTTCATCAACTAAAGAATTAATATTCTCGATCACTACTTGTTGTTTTTGATGACCAAATAGCACGGCTTCTAGCATTTGATCTTCACTCAGTACATTAGCAGCAGATTCAACCATGAGCACCGCTTTAGAAGTCCCAGAAACTACTAAATTTAACTGACTGGTTTTCAGTTCGTTCCTCGTTGGGTTTAGTACGTATTCGTCATTTATGTAACCTACGCGCGCTGCACCAATTGGACCGCAAAATGGGATATCAGAGAGGCTTAAAACAGCGGACGCTCCAATAATTGCTACAATATCTGGATTAATTGTCGGACTGACAGAAACTACTGTGGCGATCACTTGTATTTCCTGAAAGAAATTATCCGGGAATAGAGGGCGAATCGGACGATCAATCAAGCGAGAAGTTAGTATTTCGCCTTCGCTCGGTCGTCCTTCACGACGGAAGAAGTTTCCGGGTATGCGTCCGGCTGCGTAACTGCGTTCCTGATAATTTATGGTGAGCGGGAAAAAGTTTTGGTTCGGTTTAGATTTCTTCCTTCCCACCACGGTGACAAGTACAGCAGTATCGTCCATGCTCACTATGACGGAGGAGCTTGATTGACGCGCTATCATCCCGGTTTCAATAGTGACTATGTGTTGACCATACTGGAATTTTCGAATGATCGGTATCAGCAAAATGATTTCCTTGATTAACGGTATACTACTCGTAGTAGCAGTTCGATATGCCTACAATTCGACTTACCTCTCTATTACATCCGTGCGATACATGGAAGCTGTATCGCACGGATTTTATCTGGAGAAAAAATCTTATTTCTACAGAATAAAATCGCACATTAATTTAATTTAATTATGCTTCGTAGTGAAAAGGGGCCGATCTTGGCCCCTTTTCACTAAAATTAACTAGACTAACGACGAAGACTTAGGCGCTCGATTAGGCTGGTGTAACGTGCCATGCTTTTACGCTTTAAGTAATCTAGTAGCTTGCGACGCTGAGAAACCATGCGTAAGAGGCCGCGTCGGCTGTGGTGGTCTTTTTTATGCAGAGAAAAATGGCTTTGAAGATGATTAATCTGCGTGGTTAGCAGAGCAGCTTGAACCTCTGTAGAACCGCTATCATTGGTATCGCGACCAAAGTCGGCTATGACTTGAGCTTTAGCTTTGATATTTAGAGACATGGCAAAACTCCAAATTATAAATGATAACTCCGGATACCGATCTCTAATTCGATAACCTATCAAAAAAGAAAAAATTATTATACTCTTATCCTTAGAATCCTTCAAGCTACACAAGAGCGTGAACGCTTTATTCGGAGTCAACTCCGACATGATTAAGCACTAAGCGCCTCGGAGTTAGCCGATCACTTGTATCTATAGTACCTATTCCGATAAATTTATGTTTTTCGCCTTCAGTGATGCGTACTATAGTGGAGTCGAATGCAGTTGAAACCTGAACTGTCCGTCCTTTTTTTATGTAATCGGCAGCTTCTAAAGAAAGATTTACTTCTGGAAAGTTTTTTACTGGGCTATCCACCGGCATTAATAATCGATCAAGGGATTTAAGTAACGCAGTCGTTTGAGGCTGTTCTAATAAATCATTCAGATATTTCAGCGTCACCATTCGTTCAATTGGATAGGTCGCTACCTGAAGGCGGCGCAGGTAAATCACGTGCGCGCCGCAGCCAAGCTGTTCTCCAAGATCATCAATGATCGTACGAATGTAAGTGCCTTTCGAGCAGTAGATTTTTAACTCTAATTCATCTCGATCCCAGCGGGAAATATTTATTTGATACACGGTTATCATGCGTGATTTGCGTGGCACTTCAATGCCCTGACGTGCATATTCGTAGAGTTTTTTCCCTTGATATTTAATGGCCGAATACATTGGAGGTACTTGTTGAATTTGCCCTCGAAAATTGTCGAGGGCAATCTCAAGCTGCATTCGAGTGAAACATACAGGACGTTGCTCTAGTAGACAACCATCAGCGTCGGAGGTGTCAGTACGCTGACCTAGCTTAGCGATTACAGAGTAGTGCTTATCTGCATTAAGTAGGAATCCAGAGAACTTCGTAGCTTCACCCAGACAGATCGGTAGCATGCCAGTTGCTAGTGGATCGAGTGCTCCGGTGTGGCCCGCACGATTAGCTTTGTATAGACCCTTCACTGCTTGCAAGGCATAGTTTGAGGAGAGACCATGCGGCTTGTCTAATAACAGTACGCCGTGAATGTTGCGGCCACGGCGACAGGGATGGCTCATGAGACTTGTTCTCTATTAGATGATTTACGACGACGCTCGATATCATTCTTTGCGATGTTACTCACTAAATCGGACATACGCATACCTTCAACTAGCGATTTATCATATATGAACGTCAAGTGCGGCACAATACGAAAGTGCATGGCTTTACCCAGTAAGGTACGGATGTAGCCGGATGCGTATTGCAATACCTTAATTCTAGAGGTCACTGTTAGGTTTGAGTGATTACTTTCCGTTACTATGTTAAAAAAAGTAACATGGGCCTTTGCGTAAGCCAGATCACGAGAGATTTCTACGTCGGATACGCTGGCCGAACTAATTCTCGGATCTTTGATTTCATGTTGCAAAATAACCGCGAGCTCTTTTTTTATCTCTTGAGCTATGCGTTGAGTCCGGTTAAATTCTTTTGGCATTTAGGATCTCTAAACAGGTGATTTGGTATAATTGCTCTCTCGTTAATATATATTTTTTGCATAGTTTAATCCACCCATTTTGATCGGGGTTAATCATACGTTCTGTCGGGGTAGTTTTATACAGACTTAGAGATAAACTAACCTGATAGTTTAAAGTAATTTAAACTATTTAAATGAATCGGAACGTATAGCACGTATGCGTATAGTCGTTATTCAATGCTACGCTGAATCTCGATGATTTCGAATACTTCAATTATGTCTTTAACGCGTACATCGTTATAGTTCTTAACGCTGATTCCGCACTCTATACCACTGCGGACCTCTCTAACATCATCCTTAAAACGACGCAGAGATTCTAGTTCACCTTCATAAATAACTACGTTGTCACGCAGAATCCGAATTGAATTATCACGTTTAATCGCCCCTTCAGTAACTATACAGCCAGCGATAGCGCCAAATTTCGGTGACTTAAAAACATTGCGTACTTCAGCTAAGCCGATAATCTTCTGTTTATATTCAGGGGTGAGCATTCCGTTCATCGCCTGCTTGATTTCATCAATTAAAGTATAAATTACTGAATAATAACGTAAATCTAAATTTTCTGATTCAATCACTAAACGTGCAGAGGCGTCAGCACGAACGTTGAAACCTAGAATAATCGCATTAGATGCAGCCGCTAACGTAGCATCAGTTTCAGTAACGCCACCTACTCCGGAGCCAACGATTTTCACCTTTACTTCATCCGTAGAAAGCTTTAGTAATGAGTCTATGATCGCTTCGCAAGAACCTTGTACATCGGATTTTAATACAATATTCAATTCAGAAACTTCCCCGTGAGTCACGTTAGAGAATATATTTTCTAGCTTCGTTTTTTTCTGGCGCGCTAATTTGATTTCACGGAACTTTCCTTGACGATATAACGCAACTTCACGTGCTTTTTTCTCATCGCGTACTACGGTCGCTGTATCGCCTGCCGCTGGAACGCTAGATAGACCAAGAATTTCTACGGGTATAGATGGGCCGGCAGAAATAATTTCATGGCCCATTTCGTCACGCATCGCGCGCACACGACCGTATTCTAGGCCACACAAAACAATATCACCTCGATTTAGGGTACCTTCCTGAACCAGAACGGTCGCTACCGCCCCTCGACCTTTATCTAGAAATGATTCGATTACGATGCCACTGGCCATACCACTGCGCACTGCTTTTAATTCAAGAATTTCAGCTTGCAATAAAATTGCATTGAGCAGCTCCTCAATACCGATACCTGTTTTTGCAGAGACATGCACGAACTGGGACTCGCCACCCCATTCCTCAGGAATAACGCCATATTGAGAAAGCTCTTGCTTAATACGATTTGTGTCGGATTCTGGCTTATCGATTTTATTAACTGCAACTACTAGAGGCACTAATGCCGCCTTCGCATGCTGTATAGCTTCGATGGTTTGTGGCATAACGCCGTCATCGGCAGCAACGACTAGCACTACAATGTCAGTCGCCTGTGCACCACGAGCCCGCATGGCAGTAAAGGCTGCATGCCCTGGAGTATCAAGGAAAGTGATCATGCCGTTATCAGTTTCTACATGATAAGCGCCAATGTGCTGAGTAATACCGCCAGCCTCTCCAGCCGCCACTCTACTCGATCGAATATGGTCGAGCAAAGAAGTTTTACCATGATCAACGTGGCCCATAATAGTGACTACTGGAGCACGATATTCAGCGGAAGCGCCGGTATCGCGGTCACTCATCAAAGCTTTTTCTAATTCATTATCACGACGTAAGATAACCTTGTGACCCATCGCTTCGGCCACTAACTGTCCAGTCTCCTGATCGATAATCTGGTTGATAGTAGCCATTGCACCTAGCTTCATCAGAACTTTAATAACCTGAGAGCTCTTTACCGCCATTTTATTAGCTAATTCGGCCACGGTGATAGTTTCGCCAATTACTACGTTACGGTTAACTATCTGAGCTGGCCTATTAAAGCTCTGCTGCAAACTGCTTGTTGGGCTTCTTTTTCCTTTACCGTTACGTGTTGCAGCACGGGCCTCTTCGCGATCTGCTTTAGATTCAGAAAGTTTACTGCCTTTCTTTTTCTTAATTGCTTTACTAGAGCGTATGCGCGTACGGCGCTCACTCTCAACTTTAGCATCGCTTTCGTCTTCCGCAGCCCGTGCGTGCTGAGAAGTCGTAACATGGTAATCTGCAGATTCAACTGCAGCGCTTGCTGCTTCAGCCTCAGCCCACTTCTCAATATTCTCTTCGGCCATACGGCGCGCGTCTTCCTCTGCGAGTTTTACCTCTTCTTTAACTTTTCGTAGTATTTCGTCTTCCGCTTTACGTTTTAGTGCGGCAGCTTCTAGGGCCCGAAGTGCTTTTTCTGTTTGAGCTAATTTAGTTGTCTTATCGGTGTGATGAACTGCAGTACGTTTAGTAATTGCTTCGTTCGCACGTTTAGGCTGCTCTCCGATTTTAGCTTTTGTTTCTGGGTTATGCGGAACGCGCAGTGCGCCCTCTACCTGTCGGGGTTCTTGAACATTACGATTTAAGTAGATGCGTTTTTTACGCACTTCAATTTGTACCGCTTTGCTCTTCCCGCTTGTGCTCGCAATATTTAAAGTACTGCGTATTTTTCTCTGCCAACTGAGTCTGTTCGGCGGGATGCCTTGCTCGCGATTCAGGTGTGCAAGCAAGGTTTCTTTTTCTTGCTGGGTTACAGCATCCGATTCAGATTTGTGAATTCCTGCATCAGCAAACTGCCGTACTAGGCGATCAACCGAGGTCTGAATCGCTGATGCAAGAGATTTTACAGTTACATCTATTGTCATACTGTTCCTTTCTGCTACAATTTATTACGGGTTGTCTCCAAACCAACAGATATTACGTGCAGCCATGATCAGCTCGCCGGCCGCTCTGTCGCTAAACTCTGCAATATCAACTAGATCGTCAACGCCCTGTTCTGCAAGGGCCTCTAGTGTATTAACCCCAAGTGCGGCTAACTTAAAGGCCGTGCTACGCTCAAGTCCCGGTAGGTTGAGTAAATCTTGAGTGGGCGTTTTACCGATCAGGCTCTCTTTTTGGGCTAGCGCTAATGTGGTCGACGCGGCTCTAGCACGCTCGCGCAATATTTCAATCATATCTTTACTAATACGGTCAGATTTCATCAATTCTTTAATTGGTAGATAAGCTAATTCTTCTAGAGTGGAGAAGCCTTCTTCCACTAAAGTAGCCGCAAAGTTTTCGTCTATATCAAGATATTTGGTAAAGACGCCAATAGCAGCGTGTACCTCGGCTTGATTCTTGGCTTGCAAATCGTCTTCTGTCATCACATTCAGCTCCCAATGATTATTGCCACGATGCTCTTTCAGTAGCTGGGAGGCTAAACGCACATTTTGGCCGTTTCGTCCAATTGCTTGTGCCAAATTACTAGCTTCAACAGCGATATCCATAGTGTGATGATCTTCATCAACAACGATTGAAATGACGTCAGCGGGGGCCATAGCATTAATAACAAACTGTGCGGGATTGTCGTCCCATAAGATAATATCAATGCGTTCACCGCCGAGCTCGCTCGAGATAGCCTGAACGCGAGCGCCTCGCATACCCACGCATGCTCCAATTGGATCAGTACGCTTATCATTTGTTTTTACTGCAATTTTCGCACGAGATCCTGGATCTCGTGCCGCGGCTTTAATTTCAATTACTTCTTCTCCGATTTCTGGCACTTCAATACGGAATAGTTCTTTCAGCATCTCGGGGCTTGATCGGCTAACGAATAATTGCACGCCTCGAGCTTCTGGACGTACGGCGTACAAAACACCGCGGATGCGGTCTCCGGGACGAAAGTTTTCACGTGGCAACATGTCCTCACGGCTAATCATTGCTTCAGCATTACTACCTAAATCAAGGGCGATGCTATCACGATTTACTTTCTTGACCATACCAATTACGATCTCACCTTCGTGTTTACGAAAAGCGTCGATCACCATCGCCCGCTCTGCTTCGCGTACTTTCTGGACGATCACTTGTTTAGCAGTTTGAGTGGTAATTCGGTCAAAGATAACAGAATCGATCTGATCTTCAATATAGCCCCCCAAATCAATGCGTTTATCTTCGTATTGAGCAGCTTCTAACGTAATTTCACGGGTGGGTCGTGCTACCTCGTCGACAACAAGCCAGCGACGAAAGGTATCGAAGTCACCAGTTTTCCGATCAATACTGACGCGGACGTCAATTTCTTGCTCGTATTTTTTTTTGGTAGCAGTAGCTAAAGCAGTTTCTAGCGCTTCGAATATCTTCTCGCGCGGAAGCGATTTTTCATTAGAAACTATTTCAACAACAGCAAGAATCTCTTTATTCATCCTAGTTGCCTCATCGAAACTTTAGAATCGGAGGTATCAGATTTGCTTTCAGTATATTGCTCAGCGTAAACGCCTCATCTTCCCCATCTACAGTAAGTGTAATCACTTTAACTTCGACAGACTTAGTAATACCTTGCCAATTTATTTAGCTTTTTACTTGCATATGTAGAATTAGCTTGACTTCTTCACCGCAAAATCGCACGTAATGTTCTGTAGTAAATATGAGACGATTGAGGCCCGGAGAGGAGACTTCTAGGTTGTGAGCTACTGTTATGAGCTCTTTAATGTCTAATATGGCACTAACTTGGCGGTTAACATTGGCGCAATCATCAGCATTAATTCCGTTTCTACTATCAATGTAGATGCAAAACCGTAGATCGGTGTGCATGAATACGTTCAGCGCCTAAAAGCTCAAATCCTAGCGTTTCTATCGGTATCAAAGGCATATCAGTTAGCTGTTGCTTTAATATCGGCAAGCTGTGTACCCCCAAGTACATAAAAAGGGCTAAGTAGCCCAGTCATTTTATTTCTAAATAGTAAAAGCCCCGAAAATTCGTGGGCTTTGTGCGACTGCGCACCCTGTGTGCCACTGAGCGACCTCGGTGCAATCTTTAATTAAGTATTTACTTTCAAATTTTGTATCGAGAAAATGAATTTTATTCGAGTAGTGAATTTAAAAAATTAGCTCTTAAAGAAAAGTAATTTCTGGGGTCGGATTAAAACTGACAACTTTTAAATTGCAAATCTAAGAGTTGTCAGTCTGCGCCGCTACTTATCCGACAATGTATTGAATTTGTACCAAGAGCAGTAAGATATCTCTTAGATTTGGTACCGAGGATGGGACTCGAACCCACATGCTTTTTGAGCACTACCACCTCGAGGTAGCGTGTCTGCCAGTTCCACCACCTCGGTAGCGATTATGTGATTAATTTTAGCTTTTGCGCTTTATCTAAAGGTAGTCGCTATTTTAAGAATTTTGATGCTTATTGAGGAATGTCGCCGATAAACTTATTTGGTGTAGCTTGTTCAGATTTTTCTGGTTCTTTCAAATTTTCCCACTCGCTAATTTTTTTACTTTGATTGCTGCTAATGTTACCTAAGATCAGGCTAAGAAAGAAAAATAAAGCTGCTAGCACCGCAGTCGTACGCGTTATTAAATTACCAGCTCCGCTCGCACTAAATGGCGCACGAGCGGAGCGTGCTTCGAATAAAATTCCGGCTTCTGCAGCTTTATTTTGCTGCAATATAATTAGAACGTCTAGCCCAAATGCGATCAGTAGGAAGATTATTAAAAACGATTCATACATGTTTGTACCCATACTTTTTGGCATTGAGTCGTATGTTAAATGTTTTTTTACGGCTTTTCAAAAAATCTATCGACTTATACTTAGTCTGAATGCTTAAGTGACTATTAATACTAACTAAGTAGCCAAAGCTACGCAAGGGCAATTTGTATCGCTAATGCGTTTTTCATAAAAAATAACAGTAGTTATGTGTCTTCATGCGCTTCTTTTTTTACCATGTTGGCAATACGTTGTGCTAGCGAAGTAACCTGTTGTTTATCCTCACCCTCAACCATAATACGGATAAGTTGTTCGGTGCCAGATTTGCGCAGCAATACACGACCGCGATCAGACAGCTCAGTTGAAAACTGTGCAGTGATTTTGCGCATTTTAATAGATTCTATAGGGCTGCGCTTACCTTCAAACCTGACATTAATCAAGACTTGTGGCAATAATCTTATGCCCCTACAGAGATCATGTAGGCTCATCTGATTAGTTATCATGGCAGTAAGAACTTGTAACCCAGCTATGATGCCATCGCCGGTAGTAGTTTTATCTAATAAAATTACATGACCGGAATTCTCTGCGCCAATTCGCCAACCTAATTCTTGCAGTTTTTCGAGGATGTAGCGATCTCCGACTTTAGCGCGTTCAAAGGGGATATCCAGCTTATTCAGCGCAAACTCTAACCCCATATTACTCATCAGCGTACCAACAACGCCTCCTCGAAGCTGGCTGCGTCGAAGCCTCTCTCGAGCGATGATATACAAGATTTGATCACCATCTACTTTATTACCTAAGTGATCTATCATCATCACACGATCACCATCGCCGTCGAAAGCTACTCCTACGTGGGCTTCTTCTTTGAGAACCGATTGACGTAAATACTGGAGATCGGTCGCACCACATTTTTCATTAATGTTTGTACCATTAGGGGTGATTCCGATGGCAATCACTGTAGCACCGAGCTCACATAACACATTTGGTGCAATTTGGTAAGTAGCGCCGTTAGCACAATCCACTACAATTTTTAACCCATTCAAACTCAGTTCATTAGGGAAGCTACCTTTACAAAATTCTATATAACGGCCTGCCGCGTCGACAATCCGGCTGGATTTTCCTAGTTCATGAGACGGCACACAGGTCAGTGGCTTTTCTATTTCGGCTTCAATGGCTTCTTCAACATCATCCGGTAATTTAGTGCCTTCGATCGAGAAAAATTTAATACCGTTATCATAGAACGGGTTATGTGAAGCAGAGATTACAATTCCTGCTTCAGCCCGGAAAGTGCGTGTTAGATACGCCACCGCCGGTGTTGGCATAGGTCCGGTAAAGGAGGTGGATACCCCTGAGGCTGCCAAGCCAGATTCTAGAGCAGATTCCAACATATAACCGGAGATTCGGGTATCTTTACCAATAATAATTTTTCGAGATCCATGTCGAGCTAACACTTTACCGGCCGCCCAGCCTAATTTTAGCACAAAATCCGCTGTGATTGGACTATTTCCAACTTTACCGCGAATGCCATCGGTGCCAAAATATTTACGCTTGCTCATTTTTCTACGGTCTTTTTAGCTAAACGTGTTGCTTCGACAACGCGCATGGCCTCGACTGTTTCTTTAACATCATGTACTCTGATAATATGCGCTCCTTTCATAGCAGCAATTACTGCACATGCCACGCTTCCAATGACGCGCTCATTATTTGGTACATTCAGTACCTGCCCGATCATTGACTTGCGTGACATGCCCACTATTAGAGGTAGACCAAAGCGATGAAATTCTGACAGCCGCGCCAAAATCCTGTAGTTATGTACTAAATTTTTACCAAATCCGAAGCCCGGGTCGAGCAGTAGTCTCTTGTTTTGTATCCCCGCATCATGACAACGCTTAATGTGATGCTTAAAAAACATATTGATGTCGGCAATTAAATTGCCATAATGAGGCGTTTTCTGCATAGTAATCGGCTGTCCTTGCATGTGCATTAAACATACGGGCAAGTTGCTTTCGGAGGCGGCACTTAACGCTCCGGGTTCTTGCAATGAGCGGATGTCGTTAATTAAATGCGCTCCAGCCAAAGCTGCCTCGCGCATTACCCCTGGCTTAGATGTGTCAACTGAAACAAATACCTCGAAGCGCTGGAGCAAGGCCCTAATTACTGGTATTACTCTCTCGATCTCTTCATCTTCACTAATACCCACGGATCCCGGCTTAGTAGATTCGCCCCCTACATCGATTATAGTAGCGCCAGCTGAAATCATCGCCTGTACATGTAGTAATGCCCGATTCATCTGATTGTAGCAACCGCCATCAGAAAACGAGTCTGGTGTCATGTTGAGAATGCCCATCACTTGCGGTCGAGAGAGATTAAGGATCATATCGCGCAGAGTTGATTGCATCGCTACACTCCAAATAACTGAAGTGATATTTCACAATAGAAAAAACCTAAAAATTTTGTGGAGATAAAGCGGTAAGATGATTTGAATAATTTAAAAAACATCGAGGTGGTATGATTTTTGATCAATGTAAACATGCCATCCGATGCTTTTAGAGTGAGGAAGGCCCGTGAATAAATTAGGCGTCTAATTGTTAAATTAGATATAGAGTCGAGTATCATGAGTATCATCCGTCGGACTGAGGGCGATCTTTTTAGATTGAGCGCAGTAGAAACCCCGGAATTACGGGGTTGGCTTATCGATTATTTTAAAAATGGTTGTTACTTGGATTCGGTTCAGGCGATTCTTGTGCGGACACATGTGCTTTCGGGGTGCCCCCAGTTTCTTAATTATTAACTTTATCTACATCCTCCCAGCCTGACGGAGTGCGCACGTCTTGACGGTTCATCAAATCGTCGATTTGCGGGGCGTCAATAGTTTCATATTTCATCAGAGCATTCTTCATTGAATACAGGATATCCATATTTTCTATTAATAGCGAACGTGCTCGTGCATAGTTGCGCTCAATTAGAGATTTTACTTCTTGATCTATGATGTGTGCGGTTTCGTCGGACATGTGTTTCGCTTTAGCGACAGAGCGCCCAAGGAACACCTCGCCCTCCTCCTCGGCATATAGAAGAGGTCCTAGTTTTTCAGAAAACCCCCACTGGGTCACCATGTTGCGGGCAATAGAGGTTGCCACTTTAATATCGTTCGATGCTCCTGTAGATACATTTTCTGATCCATAGATAATCTCTTCTGCTAAACGCCCTCCGTATAGTGTTGATATTTGACTCTCTAGTTTCTGACGGCTAGCGCTAATTACATCTCCTTCCGGTAAGAAAAAGGTTACGCCCAGAGCAAGGCCTCGTGGAATAATAGTTACCTTGTGAACGGGATCGTGCTCTGGAACCAATCGACCGATGATGGCGTGACCAGCTTCGTGATATGCAGTAGATTCTTTCTGCGCTTCAGTCATGACCATTGAACGACGCTCTGCACCCATCATGATTTTATCTTTAGCTTTTTCAAACTCAAGCATTGATACTACCCTCTTGTTACTACGGGCGGCAAACAACGCTGATTCGTTGACTAGATTCGCTAAGTCTGCTCCGGAAAATCCTGGTGTGCCGCGCGCAATGACGGAGGTATTGATATCAGAATCTAGTGGTACGCGGCACATGTGTACCTTTAGGATCTGCTCACGCCCTCGGACATCAGGTAGCCCAACAACTACTTGACGATCGAAGCGTCCTGGACGTAGCAATGCCGGATCAAGAACATCGGGTCGGTTAGTTGCAGCAATGACGATAATACCTTCGTTGCCTTCAAATCCGTCCATCTCGACAAGCATTTGATTTAAGGTTTGCTCGCGTTCATCGTGCCCGCCACCCAGGCCGGCGCCACGCTGACGACCTACGGCATCTATTTCATCAATAAAGATGATGCAGGGCGCTGTTTTTTTAGCTTGTTCAAACATGTCACGTACGCGAGAAGCTCCCACACCGACAAACATTTCCACGAAATCGGATCCGGAAATGGTAAAGAATGGCACTTTTGCCTCCCCGGCTATTGCTTTCGCTAAAAGTGTTTTTCCAGTCCCCGGCGGGCCAACCATAAGTACGCCCTTAGGAATCTTTCCTCCTAGCTTTTGAAAACGACTTGGTTCGCGCAGATATTCTACCAGTTCGCTGACTTCTTCTTTAGCTTCATCACAACCGGCAACATCAGAAAAAGTAGTTTTAATTTGATCTTCGGTCAGCATTCGGGCTTTACTTTTTCCGAAAGACAAGGCGCCTTTTCCGCCTCCACCCTGCATCTGACGCATAAAAAAGATCCAGACTCCTATGAGGAGCAGCATTGGAAACCAGGAGATAAAGATAGAGGTAAGCAGGCTTGGCTCTTCAGGCGGCTCACCAAAAACTTTTACATTCTTAGTTAGTAATGTATCTAGTAGCTTAGGATCATTGACAGGAATATAAGTCTTGTATTTACTGCTGTCTTTCTTAGTAACGTTAATTTCGCGTCCATTAATTCGCGCCTCGCGAACTTGATCCTCGGTTAGTTCAGACATGAAAGTAGAGTAGTCTACTCTACGGCTATTTGACTCACTGGGTCCAAAGCTTTGGAATACAGTCATCAATATTACTGCGATGACCAACCAAAGAACTAAGTTTTTCGCCATGTCACTCAAGGGATGAACCTCATATTACAACTATGTTAACAAACGGTGTTAGGGTACTATAAATTCCAGTCTGTTGCTACAGTACGACCTTTTAGCTACAATGTACACTTCGCGAGAACGGGCTCGAGAGGCCTTTGGTTTACGAATCTTAACTTTCAAAAATAAGGGGCGAATTTCCCTTAAGTACTGGTCAAATCCCTCTCCCTGAAAAATCTTTACTAAGAAGCTACCGCCCTTCTTGAGGACGGCACGACACACTTTCAATGCTAATTTCGCTAAGTACACTGATCTTGACACGTCTATTTCTGGATGCCCGCTCATATTCGGAGCCATATCAGACATTACTATCTGAATTTCACGCCCACCTATGCACTCTAAAAGGGATTGCAATACAAGCGCATCGCATAGGTCTCCTTGGAGAAACTCTACGCCGGGAATGGGGTCTATCAACAATATATCACAGGCAATGATGCGACCGGTGTTGCCGATTTGAGTAGCTGCATATTCTGACCAACCGCCTGGAGCTGCACCAAGGTCTATTATATTCATTCCGGGCTTGAACAGTCTTTCACTTTGCTGTATTTGATCAAGCTTAAACCAAGAGCGTGATCGTAGCTCTTTTATATGTGCATGACGTACATACTTATCGCTAAAGTGTTCTTGCATCCAGCGACCGGAGCTAGCGGAGCGCTTTATTTTAATCACTTACTTTTCCTAGCATAATTTTTTCTAACATCATATGTTTTCTAACATCATCAGGAGAATTTTATATTGCATGCGCCAGTCGTATCGATTAGAAGCGGTTTATAGCAATAAGCACCCCCATATAAAAATTTTGGCGCATATGTAAAATTAGTTATTATATGCTGGAGTGCCTGAGATTATCCCGAAAGGTTTTTTAAAAAACCTGAAGAGTATTCGGGGAATCAAATACTGATGCGGCTCATAAATAAAATGAAAAGATCGGCTCCCGATCTTGCGACTGAATTATATAAGATAAATGGGAACGAAATTTCACAGCTTATTGATTTAATGAGACCAATATGATCTAAATAAAATATTTTAACAATTTTTCTTTATAGCTAATCTGGAGTGCATGCCCTTGTTTTACAGAGTATAATTAGAGATACTCAACTTTGAGAATTTCATAATCTATATCACCAGAGGGGGTTTTAATCACTACGATGTCGCCTTGCTCTTTTCCGATTAAACCCCGTGCCATTGGTGAATTTATCGAAATCAGATTTTTCTTAAACTCAGCTTCATCGTTTCCAACAATACGATATGTAAAATGCTCTTGACTATCTAAGTTTAACACACGTACAGTGGCACCAAAAATTACTCGACCAGTATTTGATATTTTCGTGATATCAATAACTTGCGCATTAGATAGCTTTGCTTCAATCTCTTGAATGCGCCCCTCACAGAATCCTTGCTGTTCACGTGCAGCATGGTATTCAGAATTTTCTTTTAAGTCACCATGTGCACGAGCATCGGCGATGTCTGAAATGATTTTTGGGCGCCGCACACTTTTTAAATATTCTAGTTCTTCGCGCAATTTTTTGGCGCCATACAAAGTCATTGGAATGTGTTTCATCGAATACGTACCTCTAAATCTTTTCTATTTAAGTAGCTATCATCCTAGCTTTTGATGTAACAATAAGTTGCCTTTACCCTATAAAAATTCCTAGTCAATAGGCATACTAACTATGCTTAGCTCTTAAAGTAGAGATGAGCTGGCCTTAGTTTTATATTTTAGCTTAGCGTGCTATCAATTATCACCTGTTTTTTCTCTGTACTTTAAAATATGTTAGCACGCTAATAGATAGATGTTCTCCCTCTCGCCGTATTATATCTACCTCGATGTTGAATCTTCCAATCCGGCAGCTATTCGAGCTGTATTCAGATTGATACTTTAGTGTTCGCTATCGAGGATAAAAGCTCTAGTTGAATGTGAAAGTATCTGATATGACAGCAATCCTTGATGCAATTAGATTTCGAGAACGCTGAGTTCGTAAAAATTCTAAGCTCTTAGGAAGTTCGGCGCTATTTTATGAGGAAGCAAATAATCTTTCTTGCTGCGTATCAGATCAGCGAAAATATTCATACTTCCTCCACTCTTATTTTTTTATTATCTGTGCTTCTGTCGCCCATACTCAATTAGGTTTAAACCTAGAAAATAAACAGATATAAGACTCAAGAAGATTCTATAAAAACTACTACATTAATAAAAGTTAAGTATCTTTGACGAACTAAGTAGTCTACTCGTAAATTTTAATCGCATACAGTACTTATTTTTTCCAATATTTCAATTTTCTTATGACTAGAAAGCGGATGAATTTATTTAAAATTCACTAAGAAAACGCCTCCATTGAGTTACCTTTTAATGTATTTATTGCGAGCTATAGTATCTTTTTTTTGCTTAAAAAGCTGACTAAAAGAGCAGTCGCCCAGAGGATATGTAGCGCAATTAAGCTCCACATACTTTTGGCCCGCATGAGTACGCTGCTATTATAACTGCGTAGCAGCAACTCGCGAGTGTGTATTCGAAAAAGAGCGCATCAGAGTGTCGAAGGATTTGAATGAAGTAGAAATGATGGCCCGATGCATTCAATATCTTCGGGTGCAGGAAAAGCTCTGCTAGGAAATAAATCGCTCAAACAAAAAATAATCAGCTGCGCAAGCCCCATCCACGCTCAATTAGATACCAAGATAATAAATAGAGTGCCACTATAAATCCTATTAATACTCCCATAGTGAATACTAACGGCACATCAGTAATGCCGAGAAATCCATACCTGAATCCACTGATCATATAAACAATCGGATTTAAGTTGGATAAGGCTTTCCAGAATGGTGGTAATAGAGTCAGCGAATAGAAAACTCCGCCCAAATAGGTCAATGGTGTGAGCACAAAGGTTGGGATCAAACTGATGTGATCGAAAGTAGTTGCAAATACCGCATTAATCAATCCAGCCAGAGAAAAAAGTACTGCGGTGAGTAGAAGTGTTATTACAATTGCCCACCAAGCGTACACATGTAGGGGTACAAAAAACAGTGAAATAATGCTCACCAGTATACCAACGCAGGTACCCCGTGCTACGCCTCCGCCAACATAACCTATAATTACTACGTGGGTTGGAACTGGGGCTACTAATAGCTCCTCAATATTACGTTGAAATTTAGCGCTGAAAAAGGATGAAACCACATTTGAGTACGAGTTAGTAATCACGGACATCATAATTAATCCGGGAACGATAAACTGCATATAACTAAAACTGTGCATGTCTCGAATACATGTTCCAATCAAGTTACCGAAGATAATAAAATATAGTCCCATGGTAATTACCGGGGGCACTAAAGTCTGAATCCAGATGCGAGCAAAGCGGTGGATCTCTTTAGCCCAGATACTTTTTAAAGCTATCCAATAGGAACGCATTATATTTTTTCTCCATTACTATTCACTAGAGCAATAAACAGCTCTTCGAGTCGGTTAGCCTTGTTGCGCATGCTCAGTACCTGTATGCCCTGTTCGCTCAGCTGGGTAAATAATCCGTTGAGCCCCTGCTCACGCATTACTTCAATTTCTAGAGTGGCGCTGTCGGTTATACGACTATGGTAACCGTGTAGTTTCGGAAAATTATTTTTAACTGCTAGATCGAACATAAAGGTTTCTGACTTTAGCTTAGAGAGCAGGTTTTTTATCGAGGTATTTTCCATGAGTTTGCCGTTTTGGATAATTCCAATGTTACGGCACAGCATTTCTGCTTCTTCTAGATAGTGTGTAGTGAGGATAATAGTAGTGCCTTGATCATTTAGATCTTTCAGAAAACTCCACATCGATCGACGCAGTTCAATGTCTACGCCAGCGGTTGGTTCATCTAGAATCAAGAGCTTTGGTTTGTGCATTAGTGCCCGAGCAATCATTAAACGGCGCTTCATGCCTCCAGATAGCATGCGCGCCCTCTCATTACGTTTATTCCAGAGCTCAAGTCGAGTAAGGTATTCTTTAGCACGCTCTAGAGCTTCATGCTGTGTTACACCATAGTAACCAGCTTGGTTGACTACAATCTGCGTTATAGTTTCAAATGGATTGAAGTTAAATTCTTGTGGTACTAGCCCAAGTTCACGTTTAGCATTAACGCTATCTGTATCGATGTCAAAGCCAAAAACTCGTACTATGCCGGCTGTTTTATTCACTAGCGAGCTAATAATCCCAATTATAGTAGATTTCCCGGCTCCATTTGGACCAAGCATGGCATAAAAGTCTCCGGCTTCAACATTTAAATCAATGCCGCGTAATGCTTTTATATTATTAGTATAAGTCTTAGTTAGTTGCGATAGTTCTAGTGCATAATTCATTTGTGAATGAGTACCTTATGACAATGAATAGACTATAGCATCTTGATCTAGAGATCATACTATAGTCGGCTAAATTTTCACCAGGTTGATTCGTTTAAAAAATAGCGTTATTATTTCGATTTCTAAATCATAACGCTTAATTTATGTTAACTCTAGTTTAATATATTCGTTTTGGATCAATAACTTTTAATAAAAAATTAAAATGCTTATTGTCAATAATTAGGCCCCCGTAAGATCATACTAGATAAAAAATACTTAAAATTTTTTTAAAATTTAGCAAGGTCTCAAAACCATTTTTAAGATATAATGTTCTGATAGCTAAGTTCGCTTAGGGTACTTACCTTGGTTTATAGCAAGGAGCATGATTACTGCATAGAAGCGTGGTCAACCTGATGACATATACCGATTTAAATGTCCTGTCAGTCGTAGAGTACATTGTTGATGCGGCGGAAATGCAAGCATAGCATTATTCGCGCTCACCCAGCCTGTGCTAGCTTACAATCTGCACTGGAAAATGCGGCACAAGCCCTAGTGAGTAATTGCCTCCCCTACGTTCACCATGCCCGCTGCACGCATAGTTCGCCACTCAACGCATTGAAATCCGACCAAAACCTTGCATCGCCGTTCGAGAACGGCGATGCTGATCAGGTGTGCAATTTAGGTGATTCAATTATTATGTAGGTAACTTGAAAGTGTGGACAGAAGGTGATGATTTACGGATAGATATATAATATTTGAGTCGTCGATTGTACGACCTAGATGTCCCCCATTCCAGACACGAAAAACTCAAAATGAGCCATCGTAATGCGATGGGTATCCTTTAGGAATTCTTTAGAAATACCACCTTTCCTATGTAGGGAAGGTGGCGGTACTTTTGTGCGTAATCGATACCGTAACCCACCACGAATTCGTTTGGGATTGAAAAGCCTACGTATTCAACTGGAACATCTACTTCACGACGATCGGGTTTATCTAGCAATGTGCAGCTTTTTAGTGAATTCGGACTACGTAGGGCTAAGATTTCACGCACCTTATACAGCGTATTACCAGAATCAATGATATCTTCAATTATCAATACGTCTTTACCAAAAATATCCTCGTCCAGAATCTTGAGTATCTTTACATCAAGCGTACTCGACATACCGCTGCCGTAACTAGAGGTACTTATAAAATCAACACTGTGCGGAATCGAAATGGCGCGGCATAAATCAGCAATAAAGATGAAGGATCCGCGTAGCAAACCAACTAAAAGCATATCCCTATTGCTATTCTGGTAGTGTTCAGTGATGTGATATCCAAGTTCAGTAATGCGAGCATTAAGGGCCTGGGCAGAAATCATTGTTTCTATTGTATATTTCACGATGCATATTTCTCACTGATTTTTATCAATTAAGTTTACTCGCTATATTATATTAAGAAACATGGCGCGCACTTCTTAGTATCCGAATTATTCCACAGATCCGAAAACGTATAAGAGCTATCGGCACGACAAGGAGCACAGCGAGTTTACCAATTTTTAATCGGGGGGCTGCACTAAAGAGCAAGGTAACAAGAGCGATTTAAGAAGGCTGTACATTATTTTTATAATTATGAGATGCAAGATTTATTTCATATCCTTAGGTACTTTTTAAACTTATAAAAAGAATGGAGCCTTATAAAAAATGGAGTACTCAATTTATCCCTGCTTTATTGAGGCCACTCGATCGGATTACTCTGAAGATTCTAGTTCCCACACGCTCATTGCGACACATGCAGCCGGTACTATTAACAAAGATGATTCATCTAAAGTGGATGCAAAGTCAATAAGTTTTTAAGATTTGTTTAAGTTAACAAAAAATAAATTTTAAGAATAAAAAGAGTAGCTAGCTACTATGCATCAGATTTCACTATTGCAATATTTGATTTACTGTAGTCGTATAACTATATAAATAATTTAACGCTATAGATTAATTCATAAAAATATTTTAAAGATTTTTTAAAAAAAAATTAAATATAAAAATGAAAAATGCAATCTTTAAAAGAGATACTTTTATATATAAAAATATATAATTAATTTATAATTAACCTACTATTCAATAAATAGTTCAATGCAAGTTATACTAATTATTATATATATTTATTCAGTATAAATTTTTCTAGATTTTTTTAAAAAAATATATTATTTATATAATTTATACATATTCTTATTAATAGGTATTTATTAAAATATAAAATTATAATAAATAATTCATGATTTAGATTAATATCAGCCCTCATATAATTTATTATAGTATAAATATTTAAAATACTAATGTATTCATATAAATCTTTATAGATCTACATATTTTCTATTTAGAAAATAAGTTTTTATTATAAACCATCGTCGTCTAAAATGTCATGACTCAGTTAATTAATTTTATTAGAGAGATATTTTCGTTTGTCTAAAACTAATTTTAAAAGAGCTAACTTAATCTAAGTTAGCTCTCTTCTGCAGAAGAGAGAATATAATTATTTCTGTGATTTTGTTTTTTATTATCTACATACGTAATATTTTTTTAGATTCTCGCAATATCGTTTCTATTCGTAATGCTTTTTGATCTGATCAATGCCCTATTTATCAGATTTAAGATTTAGAATTATTAGAGCATTGAAAGTAAAGATTTATTTGTAATGCTTTTCCTAATCTTTCTTTTAGAAAAAATTAGGTTATATTTAAGCATTAAAATGCTAAAGGTCGTATTGATAAATATAATAAAAGTTACTTTAATAAAGTAAATATATTTGATCGATACTTTTTATTTTTATCACTTATTTTAAAATTAAATAAACAAGAAATATTTGAAAATAGACATTAAATGATAATTATCATATTATGATATGATTTTATTTAAAGAAAATTAATATATATTCTAGTTAAAATTTTAGTAAAATATATAAAACTTAATATAATTTTTATATGGAAAATAAAAATATGAGAAGAGAATATTGTGACCCCTTCCTGTATGGAAATAGGAATCTAGTGGAGTTTCTTTTCGCATTCAAAATTTATTTGAGTGTTAAAAAATTAACAGCGATCTAGAATCTCAAAATAATAGCTGTAAGTATTTAATTTATCTGAATCGTGGTGTTCTATAAATGAAGCCTCCCATTTATAATTTTTATAATTTGGAAAATAAGTGTCTCCGTTAACTCTAGCATCAATATGCGTTAAATACATACGGTCAGCGGATTCTATGAATTGTCTATAAATAGAACCGCCACCCATCACCATTACTTCTTTCGCGTTCCCAGCAGCAGTACATGCATCATTTAATGAATTAACCCAGATGATCCCGGATTCATTTTTAGAAGACTTTCCCAGTACAATATTTAGACGACCTGGTAGCTGATAGCCAATAGATTCAAAGGTTTGTCTTCCCATAATTACTGGCTTATTTAAGGTATGACGCTTAAACCACATTAAATCCGCTGGCAAGCGCCATGGTATGGAATTTTTTAACCCAATAACACGCTGCGACGCTAGGGCAGCGATAAGGCTTATAATCATTCTATAACCTTATGTAGAGAGAATATAGTTAATAATAATAGACGTAAATATTTTTATGCTTCCGACACAAGCATTAAACAATATCAATAATTAGGTGGTTATCACCTCGTTAATGATTGTAAACAACAGGTGGAATTTAGCTTTTGGTCAGATTCAGATCGCACCCTAAGATGTAAAGTTATTAGTAGCCTAACGCCAATAGAGCTGATTTTAATAAAATGCGTGGCTATGGACCTTAACTAGTACCTTTTATAAGTCATTAATTAATATACTCATTATACACCAAGGGAAGCGTGTCTATCAGTTTGTAGGTATCCTGATGCAGCAGAAAATAGTATAATAAATAAAAAATTACATGGCTATTAGAACGTAAATAATCTATGTTTAGGGTAGAAAATGGGAGAGAATCCTCTTATGCTCCAATATAGCATAAAGCCCAACTACGATGCTCTCTTAGAATTTATCCCCAAAAATGTTAACTAAGACTATAAAATTGAGAGCTGGAGAATAATATAAACACTTTCTGAAAAGTTCCTGTTCTGCATCTCCGAATTTGAGACTGTTCCATGCTTGAGTTAGTAAAGTAGCATTTAAAAAATGGGCATTTCAATACTCTCTCTATACTAGAGTTATAGTACAATAAATTATATTAAAATTCTCAATGAGATAGATTGATTTTAATAAATTTTAGATGTCAAAGTGGTTACTTTACTAAATACATAACGATTTTCTTTTTTCAAAACAGACCAGGAGCACCCGAAAAGATATGAGTGAGGTACCATATTCTATCGATTCAGTTTTTATTAAAGATCGTTTTCATACGCAAAACTCTGATTGCTCATACTTTTCCAAAATGTCAGTGCTTCTATAATCTTAAGATCTGAATTTTGCGAGCGAGACATAAACGCTACGGATATCTTATTAAGGACGAGCACTTCAAATAAATTAAATGTTATCAATATTAACTGCAATGTTTTCTGTGTCCAGATTGTACTGCTCTATTCCCTTATGCTGTAAATCAGGATTTAAAAATTAGAAAATATGGCTGGCTTTTATAAAAGCCAAAGTTTTCATCTAATAATGATCAGTCTAAATTACATGCAGCTAAAATTACATGCAGCTATATGAGCGCTCGGGGTCGGATTAAAAATCTGTACCAGGATTTTCTAGTGAAGTGGAGCTCCAGAATGTGAGCCTTATTAGATTGATTCTGATATTGTATCACGTATCATATCATATAGTGGCCGATAAAATTTATATAAAAAATAACGTCATTATCTCTTACTATAGATCTAGATCGGTAGGGCGTAGCAGTGAGTTAATCCCAACTTTACCGCGTGTTTTAGAATCAACTTTCTTTACGATCACTGCACAGTATAAGCTACAAGAACCATTCTTCGACGGAAGGCTTCCAGATACCACCACCGAACCGGACGGTACACGACCAAAGTGTATCACGCCAGTTTCTCGGTCATAGATTCGAGTGCTTTGACCAAGATAGACTCCCATAGAAATTACTGAATTTTCTTCTACTACCACGCCTTCAACTACTGTGGAGCGTGCACCAATAAAGCAATGATCTTCAATAATAGTCGGGTTGTTTTGAAGCGGCTCGAGCACACCACCTATGCCGACGCCTCCTGACAAATGCACGTTCTTACCAATCTGTGCGCATGAGCCTACGGTAGCCCAGGTATCGACCATAGTACCTTCGTCTATATATGCCCCAATATTAACATAAGATGGCATTAAAACGGTATTACGAGCGATAAATGCCCCTCGACGTACGCTGGCTGGTGGTACTATTCTCAACCCTTCTTTCTGAAACCTAAATGTGTCATAACTAGAAAACTTCATAGGAACTTTGTCGTAATAACGAGTGCCGCCCCCTTCCGTTACCTTATTATTATTAATTAGAAAGAAAAGAAGCACGGCTTTTTTCAGCCATTTATTTGTGATCCACTGATTTTTTCTTTTCTCGGAAACCCGAAGAATGCCCTTATCTAGCAAGTCAATCGCCTGGTTTACCGATTCGCGCGTTACGGTGTCTACATTTTCCGCACTTATCTCTGCCCGGCAGTCATACGCGGTTTCAATAACGCTCTGTAATTGCTGCATAATATTTTTCCAATTTAGTCAATAAAATTATTTTCTTTATTATGTTTCATTTGTATCTTTATGAGTTCATCTCGATATCTAATTTGAGTCAACCTTAAGGAGATTCTACTTCGACTACTTTGAAGTAATTTTAGTTATTTAGAATATTTTATATTTTATCATTTTAAATTGGCGCGTGGCGTAAAGTATACTTCTAATTTTACGTGTTTTTAATCGGGGCCCAACTTAAATTAGAATAAATGATTCTTTGGCTCTTATTCTAATAGTGGAAATGAGTGTGCGGCATGGAAATATGCCCAGATGGGTATAGCGTTTTACCCGATTTTGGATATCACATAATACCTTTATAATTATCAATTCGGGCGAACATGGTCTAAAAAGTTAGCGCAATCGTCATACTACAATGACTGAGTTCAACTTCAGACCGTCTAATGGCCCATGTATATAGTATTCGGTATTCTCGCACCTGTTCTCTGCGTCTTCTATTTCTAAGAGCGGATGATGATATTCATGGGAAATCAATATCTGTCTATTATTGTCTTTTATTTGTTTCTTTCATCAATGACTGCTAAGTTATATTATGTACCACCAGCGATAGTATGGGCAGACTAGATTAGTTATACGCGCCCGGATATTAAAATAAATCTAGGCAATGCAACAAGCGATAGGTGGCGCATCTACTTACTTATAATATCTTATATGCCATATAGCGTGTCTGATTCTTTAAAAGAAATAGGCGTCTCCTGGAAATATTCTCTTACTTTCTTCCGATTGATAATATTTCACTAGAAGATATCCAAAATTAGTAGATGCATCAGATGCAGTACACGTACTGTGGCGCGAATCCTTTAGGGATACTCGGATCGTGCATAGCAAATCGTCAGGTTGTAGTTAAAATAGTCGCTCGCTTTAAATATATTTCGAGCGGGTATCGGATTTAGATTTAGGAACCTTGAAAACCACCTTAATCATATTAGTATGATTTTAACCATATTAGGTTAACTTCCTGTTGAGCTTTTATCAAATGCGTATTTGTGAGGTAATGTTTCATGGGCGCAGAGCAGATCATAGTTTATATGAGTAAAGGTATAATTATTGTAGCATCTCTCAGGATAAGTTAGCCATTGTTACCTCTGTGGAGCATAATTCATATGTATGTCAGACGCATTAGGGGCGATCTAAAATTACCATAAAAGCTTAATTCGTACTTAGATCCGCTCTTCCTTAGAGCAAGGACGCAAAATGAACTATTTGATTGAATTAATAAAGAAGTAACTCGTCCAAAACGGATTCCACACTATGCTATTGATAATAAATATAAATATCACGCGTGCCTTCTGGAAGATTGTAGACTATATGGTCTTGGACCCCCTCTTCTAGCTATCTTCTTAAGACAGCACTAACATAGCCTGCAATGTACGCATTATATCTAAAAAATACAAAGTAATGCGACGTGATCTCTTATTATCCGCGTTTTTCTGGTCTAGACGATAGAACTAGATGCGTCGAAGTCCGTTTTTAGTAATCGATTCTTTTAGGCTGTCCAACCTAACGCATCTGAGTAGGGAAAGAAGATTCTGCAATAGGGCGCCAGTAATCCCGATAATTATGTTTCTGATTACTTCTGATTTAATTTTAGTTCGAATAACTATTAACAGGATTCTAAGGGTCTTTTCTAGAGAAAACTGTTAAGTACTCTATATAACCCGATCGGCAGAAAAATCGAGAAGAGCATTTCCGAAAGATATCGATTATGGAGATGACTTCCGGCACTTAGGTATCGTGTGTGATAATTTTAGGTATAGCATCATCACTACGCCAGGTCATTATCTCGCAACCTCTCTCTGTTACTACAACAGTGTGCTCGTACTGCGCGGACAAACTATGATCCCTAGTCTTTACTGTCCAGCCATCTTTCATGGTACGAATACGATAATCTCCAGCGTTGACCATTGGTTCGATCGTAAATGCCATGCTTGTTTTCAGCACCACGCCAGAGTCGTCTGCATCATAGTGCAGCACTTGTGGCTCTTCGTGAAATCCCCTTCCGATACCATGTCCACAGTATTCACGCACTACGCAGAAACTTTCAGTTTCAACAAATTTTTGAATTTCCTTACCCAGAGCTCTTAGTCGGATTCCAGGTTTTACCATTTTTAGTGCCAGATATAAGCTCTGCTGAGTGACACGACATAATCGCTCGGCCAGAATTGTCGGCCTTCCTACCATAAACATTTTTGAAGTATCTCCGTGGAATCCGTCTTTAATTACTGTTACATCAATATTAACGATATCACCGTCTTTCAATGTTTTTTCATAGCTTGGTATGCCATGGCATACCACTTCATTCACTGATATACACACAGATTTCGGAAATCCGTGATATCCAAGGCAGGCGGAGCTGGCCTTTTGATTGTGGATGATATGTGCGTGACATATTTGATCTAGAGCACCGGTAGTTACGCCAGGTTTGATATGAGGTTCGATAATTTCTAATACCTCAGCGGCCAGGCGTCCGGCAACGCGCATTTTTTGAATTTCATCAGGTTTTTTGATTGATATTGCCATAAAATTAGTCCTAAAATATTGTTTTTTGATAAAAATAAGAAGTTATGGCTTATGGCATCACTCTGGTTAATAATTTTCAAATTTTTTAAGTTTTAGTTACTAGCGAAATATAAGGAAATGTGATGCCTAAGGAGTAGTTCTATGGTATAATAAAGCGTGTAACTGAATCCGTTTTTCTGTGTCTTCGTGGCTAAGTTGAAAGTGGGAAGACCACTATCAACTAAAGTCACATTGTGTCAATAGCACAAGCGTATCGACATGCCCTAGGAGTGTCTTCCATAGATGATCTGTCACCCCAAAGTCGGCTTTATGGGATACCTGGAGGCACCACCCTACTAATTCTAACAGAGGTTTAATCATGGCAACTGTTTCCATGCGCGACATGCTTAAGGCTGGTGTTCACTTCGGCCATCAAACTCGTTACTGGAATCCAAAAATGAAACCCTTCATCTTTGGCGTGCGTAATAAAGTCCACATCATAAACCTTGAGCAAACTTTACCTATGTTCAATGCCGCTATGGTTGAATTAAACCAGATTGCTGCCCGTAAAGGCAAGATCCTCTTTGTTGGTACTAAGAGGGCAGCGAGCGAAGCCGTAAAAGAGGCTGCACACAACTGCAATCAATACTTCGTTAACCATCGCTGGCTAGGCGGTTTACTAACTAACTGGAAAACTGTACGTCAGTCAATTAAGCGATTGAAAGATCTTGAAATACAGTCCCAAGATGGTACCTTCGATAAGCTAACTAAGAAAGAGGCATTGATGCGTGGACGCGAATTAACCAAGCTAGAAAATTCACGCGGCGGCATTAAAAATATGGGGGGCTTACCCGACGCCTTATTTGTCATTGATGCAAATCACGAACACATTGCGATTGAAGAAGCTAATAACTTAGGTATCCCAGTATTCTCAATCGTGGATACTAATTCCGATCCAGACGGTATCGATTTCATTATCCCCGGCAATGACGATGCAATCCGTGCAGTTAACTTATATCTAATTGCAGCTGCCCGCGCGGTTTGTGAAGGTAATGACCGAGATCTTTCCCTTCAATCGGAAGAACATTGCACAGACGCGGAGTAGTAATAACTAATTAATAAATAGATGGGCCCACTCCCGATTAGCCCCACTAGCTAGACTTAGACGCATGCTAACTGGAAGGGGGCTTTACACCCCCTCTGCTTATCCGCATAAATCTCATCTCTACGCGAGATGACCGAGGAAAAAAATGGCTGATATTACCATTACTCTTATCAAAGAATTGCGCGATCGCACCGACGCTGGAATGATGGATTGTAAAAGAGCCCTGATCGAAGCTAATGCCAACATCGAACTAGCAATAGAAAATATGCGTAAATCTGGTGCGATTAAGGCCGCGAAAAAGTCAGGAAATATTGCTGTAGATGGTGTAATTAAGGCTAAGATTGAGCGTAAATACGGCCTCATTTTAGAAATTAATAGTCAAACTGACTTTGTAGCTAAAAATACTAACTTTCAACTGTTCGCCGATAAAGTTTTACATGCTGCCGTGATAGGAAAGATCACTGATCTTACCGTACTAAAAGAAAAATTCGAAGAAGAACGCACTGAGCTTGTAGCAAAGATGGGTGAAAATATCAGTATTCGACGAATTGCTTCTCTGGAAGGTGATTTATTGGGTAGCTATCTACACGGTGTGCGCATTGGTGTTTTAATTGATGCTAAAAATGCTGACTCAGTATTAATTAAGCAGATTGCCATGCATATTGCAGCCTCCAAACCTGAGTTCATCCGTCCCGAAGACATCTCTATCACGGAGATAGAAAAAGAGTATCAATTTCAGTTAGAGATCGCTCTGCAATCTCGAAAACCAAGAGATATTGCCAAGAGGATAGCAGAAGGTCGCGTGAAGAAGTTCACCGACACAACCTGCTTGACTAGTCAACCTTTCGTTATCAATCCGAGCAAAACCGTCGGCCAAGTGCTGAGAGAGCGCCATGCTAGTATTAATCATTTTATCCGATTCGAGCTCGGAGAAGGTATTTCATAAAATGAAAATGAGCTGCTTCGGAGTCACGAATTCAGTTAATAAAAACTATTAGACTGATGAAGTCTAACTCAGAGCTGAGGCATATACAGCCCAAGAGAGAGTAATATTTTAGCTCTATCTCATTCTATTAATGCATCTAAGACGCCTTAGAAAGAGAAAAATGGCAACCAGTATAAAACATGTGTACCAGCGTATTTTGCTCAAAATAAGTGGAGAGGCTCTTCGGGGCACAGAATATTGTGGTATCGACACTAGTATTTTAAATCGTTTAGCTCAAGAGGTTAAAGAGCTAGCCGAGACGGGTATCGAGATCGGTGTAGTAATTGGTGGCGGCAACTTTTTTCGTGGCGCAGGCTTAGAACAAGTCGGCATGAACCGCGTGGTCGCTGACCATATGGGAATGCTGGCCACCGTACTCAACGGGTTGGCTATGCTCGATGCCTTACACCGATTTTGTATGAACGCTCATCTGATGTCAGCAATTCCATTGAATGGCGTATGTGATAGCTATAGTTGGACTCAGGCGATTGCACTACTTCGTAATAAACGCGTGGTGATCTTCGCATCTGGTACCGGCAATCCATTTTTCACGACCGACTCCGCAGCTTGCCTACGTGGGATTGAGATAGAAGCGGATGTATTGTTGAAAGCAACTAAAGTAGATGGTATATACTCTTCTGATCCAGTTAAAAACCCGGATGCTACACTGTACGAGCAATTGACTTATCAAGAAGTTTTAATGCGTGAACTTAAAGTTATGGACCTATCGGCTTTCACTTTGGCACGAGATCATGGTCTACCGATCAGAGTATTTAATATAAATAAGCCCGGGGCGCTGCGACGTGCGGCACTGGGTGAAAATGAAGGGACCTTAATCTGCAAAAAAATTTTTAAAAATTTTTCTCATTAGAGATACGCTAATTCCGACAGACAGTGTATCAATGAATCCCCCCTCACAATGAATACACATATGGTGCAACTTAAGGCAATCGGTATCATCTGAAGACAAAGTAGAAAAATACAGGCTAGCGAGATTGATTTTAATATCAGGATTTAATCTAAAATAAATATCGACTTTCTAACCCAAGATGCTTAAGTAAAACTCATGGGCGATACTAATATGATTTATGGCCCTCCTACTAACTAAATTCTTAGAGCCGCTAGAAACGTGATTAATAGCATCAGACAGTACGCAGACGTACGCATGGAAAAAAGCGTCGAAGCATTCAAAAACCAAATTAGTAAAGTTCATTCTGGCCGCGTCTCCCCAAATATGTTAGATGCTATCACAGTTGAATACTATGGTGCAGCAACTCCATTGAATCAGCTATCTAGTATTTGTGTCGAAGATTCACGCACTCTATTGATAAACCTATTTGATAATTCTTTGCGTTTGGCAGTCGAAAAAGCCATCATCTCTTCTAATTTGAATCTAAATCCAAACTCCGTTGGCAATGTAATTCGAATTTTCCTTCCTCCTTTAGTCGAAGAACAGCGTAAAAATTTAGTGAAGGTGGTACGTGCAGAAGCCGAACAAGGTCGTGTGGCAATACGCAACGTACGTCGGGACTCTAATGAAAAAGTGAAGACATTATTGAAACACAAAAAAATTAGTACAGACTCAGAGCGCCGTTATCAAGATGAAATTCAGAAAATGACCGACGCTTACATTAAGATTCTTGATTCTGCATTAGCAGATAAAGAAAAAGCACTTCTAGATTTATAATCTCTACGGTCCAGAGCAAGGCGTCGCTCTCGCGGCACTTCGCTTTTTCATCTATATACTTAAATTGAGAATACTGACTAAGCATCGATAATCGGTTGCTAAACTTACACATTAAAAATCTTTAAGCTCATTATACGCTTACTCAGGATAGGCTTATGAAGAAATTAACTATTCTTGGCTCAACTGGTTCGGTAGGGATAAGTAGTCTCTCGGTAGTCAAGGAAAATCCTGAACGCTTTTCGATCAAAGCGTTAGTAGCCGGACGTAATGTAGCGATGATGGCGCAACATTGCATGACGTTTCGTCCAGTCTATGCAGCTATGTCAGATGAAAGTTCTGCTCGTGAACTACGCGATATTTTATCAGAAAAAGGTTTAACAACCGAGGTACTAGCGGGCGAAGAGGCTGCTTGTGAATTAGCAGCGTTAGAAGATGTTGATCAGGTGATAGCCGCAATCGTTGGTGCCGCGGGATTGCTGCCGACATTAGCTGCGATCAGAACTGGAAAACAGGTGCTATTAGCGAATAAAGAGTCTCTGGTAACCTGCGGGCGTTTGTTTATGGAAGCTGCACAAAAAAGCCGGGCACAAAT
Organism: Serratia symbiotica; assembly: GCA_964059975.1. GTDB lineage: Bacteria > Pseudomonadota > Gammaproteobacteria > Enterobacterales > Enterobacteriaceae > CAXKXX01. The sequence goes on along the minus strand of CAXKXX010000003.1, from coordinate 30,351 downwards.
ACTACCAGTCGACAGTGAGCACAACGCAATTTTTCAGAGTTTGCCCGAGAGCATTCAACGTCGCTTGGGGTACGCTGTACTAGCTGAATATGGCGTCTCAAGCATCGTACTTACTGGTTCCGGAGGCCCCTTTCGAACAATGCCTTTAAGGAAATTTGAAGCTATAACGCCAAAGCAAGCCTGCCAACACCCCAATTGGTCTATGGGACGAAAAATCTCTGTAGATTCCGCAACCATGATGAATAAAGGTCTAGAGTATATTGCAGCACGCTGGCTATTCAACGCCTCAGCCAAACAGGTAGAAGTAATATTACATCCTCAGTCAGTAATTCATTCGATGGTGCGTTACTCAGACGGGAGCATTCTAGCTCAATTGGGAATACCAGATATGCGAACTTCAATCGCCCACGCGATCGCCTATCCTCAGAGAGTTCGGTCTGGAGTGGAAGAGCTAGACTTCTTACGAATCGATTCATTGACTTTTTCTAAACCAGATAAGAAACGCTATCCTTGCCTGTATTTGGCAATCGAAGCCTTCGATACTGGTCAATCGGCTACTACCGTGTTAAGTGCCGCTAATGAGGTTGCCGTAGCCGCATTTCTACACAAGCAAATTCACTTTACTGATATCGCTAGTGTTAACACTAGAGCACTAGAAAGCATGTCGTTTCACGAGCCCTCGTGCATTAGTGAGGTACTAGAAATAGACTTCCGAGCGCGTGCATTCGCCAGTGAAGTGATTAAATCTATGTGAGTTTTAAAGCAAATACAACTTGATTGTATTCATGATTTTCACATATCAAGAAGGGATATTTGTTCATGCTCTAGTGAACTGATATAGTTTATAATAATTTCTAAAGACTTATGCTATTGAATGTGTCTTGATTAGCGCTACGAATAGCGAGATCGGTTTAAAAATCTCAGGTATCGAAAAGAGCGGACATAAGGCTACGTCGGGTGCATAGATTTTTTTAAATAAAAACATGGTTTTAAAGAAATCAACCATATATTTTATTGAGGAAATAAGTACCGGATATGGCGTTTATAAATCCAAAAAAAACTGGCTCATTTCATTTGGGCGCCCGCCATGTTGCTATTATTATGGACGGAAACGGCCGCTGGGCTAAGCGTCAGGGTAAGCTGCGCGCCTTCGGTCATAAAGCAGGAGTAAAAGCGGTGCATAGTGCAGTAAGCTTTGCGGCTTCTAATCATTTAGAAGCGCTTACACTTTATGCTTTCAGCAGCGAAAACTGGAACCGATCGATACACGAAATTACCTCGTTAATGGAGCTCTTTATCCACGCCTTAGATGGCGAGCTAAAAAATCTACATAAGCATAATGTTAGACTGAGGATAATCGGTGACGTCAGCCGATTTACTCAACGTCTTCAACAACGTATTTATCGATCTGAACAACTAACAAAAAACAATAACGGTTTGACACTTAACATTGCTGCCAATTACGGTGGGCGCTGGGATATTATTCAGGGAGTCAAAAAGCTAGCCGAGCAGTTGGAGGCCGGCTCGTTACGTGCAGATCAGATCGGCGAAGAACTATTAAGTGAGTGTGTTTGCATGAGCGATTTATCGCCAGTAGACTTAGTTATTCGAACTGGAGGCGAGCATCGTATCAGCAATTTCTTACTATGGCAAATTGCGTACGCCGAGCTGTATTTTACCGATATTCTTTGGCCTGATTTTGATGAACATATCTTTGAGGATGCGCTAAACGCATTTACACGACGTGAACGCCGCTTCGGAGGAACAAAGCCTATCCTATCGGCATTTGCACCTTCTAAAGGGAGGGAAATTTGCTGAAGTATCGTCTTATCACCTCTCCGATTTTAATGTTTCTTGCCGTCGTGGTTATTTTTTTTCTGCCACCGATACTTTTTATCTTACTAGCTTTAATCATCTGCATCCAGGCATCCTGGGAATGGGGGCCATTAGCCGGCATTAATGTCCGCTCACAACGTATTTTAGTATCAATACTATTCGGAATTCTATTGACGCTAATGATACTCAGTGGTACTACTCAATCCTGTGCTATCAAACTTCTAATAACGCGAACCTCTCTGTGCTTATCGCTAATCTGGTGGTTAATTGCATTACTTCTAGTACTTTTTTATCCTCAATCGGCGGCATTCTGGCAGCATTCACGCTCTCTACGTTTACTTTCTGGTATTCTGACTATCGTACCTTTCTTTTGGGGTATGCTGGTATTACGCCTGAATAGCTATGAAGAAAATCACCTCAAGGGCGCCTGGTCGCTATTTTATGTGATGCTGGTAGTATGGAGTCTAGATTCTGGTGCTTACATATTCGGCAAGATACTTGGTACACATAAATTGGCACCCAAGGTTTCTCCCGATAAAACTTGGGAAGGACTCATTGGAGGACTAATAACTTCATTGTTAATCGCATGGACGCTTGTCTGTTGCGCCCCACTAAATATAATGTCGGACGCCCTACCAGTCTGCTGGGTTAGTTCTGCCTGTGCTGGGGTACTCGGCGATTTATCTGAAAGCATGTTCAAACGTGCAGCAGGAATTAAAGATACTGGATATCTCATACCAGGTCATGGCGGCATCCTAGATCGCATTGATAGCCTAACTGCATCAGTACCTGTATTTGCCTTCTTGATACTATTAGTATTTTAATCTGTTAATGACAGCTTCGGCTGAAATAATATTCGGAATACTTTGAAACTTGATAGCGTTTTTTGATAGCAATCGGCATACTAATCACTATTCACGCATTCGGGCATTTTTGGTTTGTCCGACGCCGCGGCGTACATGTAGAGCGCTTCTGTGTTGGATTTGGTCGAACCCTGCGGTCTCATACTGATCGTCAAAGTACAGAGCGTGTTATTGCTACTATCCCCCTAGGTAGACATGTGAAAATCTTCAGTGAAGAGGTGAAGTCAGTGCCTCCCATGAGGTGCAAGAAAGTTTTTAACAATAAACCAATCTGGCAATGTGCTGTAATCATTAGTACCGGTCCCGGTGCCAACTTCTTATTTACTTTTCTTGTTTACTGGATTCTCTGTATCATTGGCGCCTCCACCTTCCGCCTAGTCATCGCAGATGACTCACCATACTCCATTGCTGAAAAATCTGAAATTCTTCCTGGAATGGAATTTAAGTCGGTTAATGGAATTAAAGCGCCTGATTGGGAATCCGTTCGTCTGGCTCGAGCAAAGACGATTGGCGATACACAAGCAGAAGTCGGTGTAGCGAGCTTCAATTTTTCGAAAGAAATAGTCAAGACTTTAGATCTACGCCAGTGAAAGACTAAAGAAAATAAACAGGATCTCATGTTATCCTTAGGTATCTCTCCAGAGAGTTTAAAGATAAAAATAATTCTTTCTGAAGTACTACCAAATTCATCAGAGCAAAATTGGGGGTTACAAGTAGGGGGACAGGATTCTTAAATCTGATAATCATTTACTAGATAACTGTCACACTCTAGTTAATTTTGTTCGGGCCAACCCCGGTAAACCGCTAGTAATAGAGATGGAAAGAGGGAGTCTGCGTTGTTTTTTGACAGCAATACCAGATATAAAAACAATAGGAAAAGGCGAATAAATAGGTTTTATTAGTATTAGCACCAAGATGCCTCCTCTTCCAGAAGAACACAAGGTCACTCGTCAGTACGGATATCTTTCAGCGCCATATCAGTCCGGAGAAAAAACTTGAAAATTGATGAGGCTCATTATTAGCATAATATACAAATTGATAGATGATGATGTAAATCTAAATAGCTTGAGCGGTTTAATTTCAATTGCACAGCGCGCGGGGGTATCGGCTGACAGGGGCTAGTTTACATTAGACGGAGTCTGTCTTTTATTTCTGGCGATAGAAAAACTAAAATATAAATCAATTTCTAAACAAGTACAGGGTTATAGCTATCGCATAGGTACAATGATACTGCTATTTCTGATGGGTCTTACAATTTTCAATGATACCTCCCATCTTTAAAAGCGAGGACACACCTAAGATAAACATACAACAACTATGGCGATAAAAAAAATGTTCATAGCAGCACTACTGCTTATCAGCAGTAGTGCTGCCGGTGCTTATGACGCAGATACTTTTTTATTGAAAGAGATTCATTTTAAAGGATTGCAAAAGGTTACACTTGGTGCTGCGCTGCTTAGCGTCCCAGTTCGTGCCGGCGATATCGTTGGAAAAGACGATATCGCCGGCACCATACGTAGTCTATTTGCGACTGGAAGCTTTGAAGAGATTCGCCTCTTACGCGACGATAATACGCTCATTATTGAGGTTAATGAACGCCCTACAATCTCTAACATTACTTTTTTTGGTAATAAATTAATAAAAGACGCAGTGCTTAGAAAGCATCTAAACGATTCCGGTATACAAATTGGGCGGCCCCTTAATCCTAGAACAATTTCTAGTATTCAAAAAGAGCTAGAAGACTTTTATTGTAGTTCTGGTAAATACGGTGCATCGATTAAAACCATAGTGACGACACTCCCGAATAATCGTGTTCATCTGAAATTAATATTTACTGAAGGGATCTCTTCTAAGATCAAACAAATAAATATCATCGGAAACCATGCTTTTACTACTGATGCTCTAATTTCACTTTTTCAACTTCGAGATCAAGTAGCGCTATGGAATTTATTCAAAGACCATAAATATCAAAAACAGAAACTGTCGAATGATCTGGAAAATCTACGAAGCTTCTACATGAATCATGGTTATGTGCGGTTTACTATTGATTCAACCCAAGTGAGTTTGACACCAGATAAAAAAGACATCTACATCACAGTTAATTTAGACGAACATGAGCAATATAAGCTTTCTGAAGTAGTTATGCATGGCAATCTATTTGAACATGAAAAAGAAGTGGACCAGATAACTAAGGTTGCATCGGGTAAATTCTTTAACGGTAGTAAAGTGACTCAAATGGAGCATCGTCTCCAGACGCTATTAGACCGTTACGGGTATACTGATCCCCGCATTATTACTGAATTAGAGCTTAAAGACGAGGATAAAACTGTAAAGCTCCACGTGCATATTGATACAGGTAATCGGTTATACGTCCGTCGAATTAACTTTGAAGGTAACGATAGCAGTAAAGATTCAGTATTACGTCGTGAAATGCGTCAGATGGAAGGGACCTGGTTGAGTAATGCTCAAGTTCAGCAGGGTAAAGATCGACTGAATCGCTTAGGTTATTTCGAGACGGTTGACGTAGAAATCCGGCGTGTAGGGCCGGATAGTAGCGATCAGGTTGATGTTATTTATAAAGTGAAAGAACGTAATACTGGTAGCTTCAATTTTGCTATTGGTTATGGTACCGAAAGCGGTATCAACTTTCAAATAGGTGTGCACGAAGACAACTGGATGGGAACTGGCTATTCTATTGGCATTGAATCATCTAAAAACAGTTATCAAACTTATAGTGAATTATCGGTTACTAACCCATACTTTACTATAGATAATGTAAGTCTGGGTGGTAGGATTTTCTACAATAACTTTAAGGCGAACAATGCGGATCTATCTAATTACATCAACAATAGTTACGGAATTGATAGTTCTTTTGGTCTCCCTATCAATGAAAATAGCTCATTACTTAGTAGCTTGAGCTACATGCGCAATGCTCTTTCAAACATGCATCCTCAAGTTTCTATGTGGTACTACTTAAAATCAATGGGAATAGAGCCGAATACTGCTGATTCGGCGACCCACTCATCTGATGATTTTACTTTAAGTGTAAGTTGGATTCATAATAATTTAGATCGCAGTTACCTCCCAACCTCTGGTAGCCGTACTACATTGAACGGAAAGATCACAATTCCTGGCTCTGATAACAAATATTACAAATTAACTTGCGATAGCGTTCAGTATGCCCCTCTTGGTAGAGATGGAGACTGGATGCTTATGGGACGTGCCCGTATGGGTTACGCTGCTGGAATAGGCAGAAATGAAGCACCATTCTATGAAAATTTTTATGCAGGAGGCCCAGGTACTGTACGCGGCTTTCAGTCAAACAGCATCAGCCCTAAGGCCGTATACTATAACTCACGCCTACATGGCTGTACAGACAAGACAAAAATTTGCAATTCAGACGATGCTATAGGTGGTAATAGAATGGCAATTGCCAACTTGGAATTAATTACTCCAACGCCATTTATCAGCAAGCATGCCGTGAACTCTATTCGTACTTCGATTTTCCTCGATACGGGTACAGTTTGGGATGCCACATGGAAGAATACCCAAGATACTTTTAAGTATCGTATTCCTAATTATAGAAAGATGAGTAATATTCGCACTTCTGCCGGTATTGCATTTCAATGGGCATCGCCGCTCGGACCTTTAATTTTTTCCTATGCTAAACCGCTCAAAAAATATGATGGCGACAAATTCGAACCATTACAGTTTAGCATAGGAAAAACTTGGTAAGAGAGTCCTAGATTGAGAGTATTTATTAAATATCTAGGCTTAATGAGAAAATAAGGTACAGTTAACAAAACTATAAGAGAGTTTAGTTACCGTAAATACTAAAAATCTATAAGTAGAAAGAAATATCTTATTATGCTTAGAAGCATAAATCTAGCAGGAAAAATGCCCCAGTATCATGTGATATATAAGATTTTATAATAAAGAGCTTATAGTGAATAGGCGCCTATATAGCGCGAACTTTGGCTTAGCAATTTCTTCTTTATTCAATACCTAGGAATTAGACAACATCTAAACATTTTTAAAAACCGAAAGAACAAGAGCTTATAATTACATAATTAGAAGCATGAGCCTTAAGGTCATATAGGAACATCTCAAAATATCGAGCGTGGCTCTCGGAGTTAAATTTAAAATCTATGCGAAAAATCGGAGTAACTATAAAATTTACTAATCTCAATAAGTTAGGAAAAGAAATAATGACGGAGCGCAGACGCCCTTCTGAGAGCACGCAAACCTTCGAGAAGAATAAACAGACCCGTCAGATTAAAAAGGTAAAATAATCTTTATCTACATTTAAGGTACTATGAAACTTTCTTCTAGAAAAAGAGATATGGTGCGCTGATCAATACTAATGATATTACCCACGAAACTTCTTATAAAGATGCCATCGTTAACGTGACGAGATAGGTTAAATAACAACATGTTTTCAATTCGACTGGCTGATTTAGCACAGCAGTTGAATGCACACTTGTACGGTGATGGCCATCTCATAATCACCGGCATTGCTTCAATGCATTCGGCACAAGTCGGCCAAATCACTTTTTTATCAAGCAGTCGCAATAGCGAGCAGCTTCGGACTTGCCGCGCAAGTGCAGTAGTACTAACAGAAGCGGATTTACTGCACTGCCGTACTGCGGCACTCGTAGTGAAAAACCCTTATTTAAGTTATGCATATATGGCGCAATTGATGGATACGACTCCACGTCCTGCATACGATATCGCACCGAGCGCGGTTATTTCCCCTAAAGCAACCCTAGGAGCGCATGTCGCGATTGGAGCAAATGCGGTCATCGAACCAGGTGTAGTACTTAACGATAATGTGATAATCGGACCGGGTTGCTTCATTGGGAAATGTGCACATATCGGTAGTGGCACACGCTTATGGGCTAACGTCACTATTTATCATGAAGTAGAGATTGGTTGCCACTGTTTAATTCAGTCCGGTACCGTGATCGGCTCCGACGGTTTCGGCTATGCCAATGAGCACGGTAATTGGATTAAGATACCACAGCTGGGTACCGTAATTATTGGTGATCGCGTAGAGATTGGTGCATGTACCACTATTGCTAGAGGCGCCTTAGATAATACCCTTATTGGAAATGGTGTTATCATCGACAATCAGTGTCAAATTGCACACAATGTAGTCATTGGAGAAAATACCGCCATAGCTGGCGGAGTAATTATGGCAGGGAGCCTAAAAATTGGCCGCTATTGTCAGATCGGAGGTGGCAGTGTTCTTAACGGTCATATGTCAATTGCTGATAAGGTAGTTATTACCGGAATGGGTATGGTTATGCGACCTATTTCTAAACCTGGAATATACTCTTCGGGAATTCCATTACAACCCAACAAAATTTGGCGAAAAACCGCCGCACTAGTAATGAATATTCATGCAATTAGTAAGCGCCTAAAAGCTATCGAACGAAAAGTCGGGAAAGAAATGATGCAATAACTAAGAGCAAAATCGGTCATCTTCCCGATTTGACTGGTGAAGCGTGAGATCAAAACCTCATCTTCCTATATAGCACACGATTCTGAGAAATTTGGGGCGTAATTTAGCGAATAAAAAATATAGTCTATCAGATAGAAAAGCAAATCACATACTCGTCTACTACATTAAGTACTAAACGAAACGCCTTGCTCATGAGAGCAAAAAAGTGTAAAGAATTGCTAATTTGCGGCCTGTACGATGATCTGTTCTGGGATCAGAGCAGGCCGTGTTGTTAATGTCATCAGTTTTAAAGACAGGAAGAGCATTTTGATTACTAACAGGCATACTCTGGATATTGCAGAAATTCTGGAATTGCTTCCTCACCGCTACCCGTTTTTGCTAGTTGATCGTGTTCTCGATTTTGACGGGCATAAATTCCTTCGCGCGGTGAAGAACGTATCTGTGAATGAGCCATTTTTTCAAGGGCATTTCCCCGGAAAACCAATTTTCCCAGGCGTACTGATCTTAGAAGCCATGGCTCAAGCCACTGGTATCTTAGCGTTTAAAAGTGTCGGTAGACTAAAGCCAAGTGAACTGTACTATTTCGCCGGTATTGATGAAGCTCGGTTTAAGCGCCCGGTAGTGCCTGGCGATCAAATGATCATGGAAGTCACTTTTGAAAAAACCCGCCGCGGTTTAACGCGCTTTAAAGGAGTGGCGATGGTTGATGGTAAAATTGTCTGCGAAGCTACTATGATGTGTGCGCGCAGTCGAGAGGCTTAATCTGTGATTGACGCAACCGCTTTTATTCATCCGAGTTCGATAATTGAAGCAGGTGCTACTATTGGTGCCGGCGTATATATTGGTGCTTTTTCTTATGTGAGCTCTCAAGTAGAAATTGGTACTGGAACGATACTAAAATCTCACGTTGTCGCAAATGGAATAACCAAAATTGGCCGCTATAACCAGATTTATCAATTCGCATCTATTGGCGAAGCCAGTCAAGATTTAAAATATGCAGGCGAGGCAACGCGCGTTGAAGTGGGTGATAATAATCACATTCGAGAAAATGTCACTATTCATCGCGGTACTGCGCAAGGAAGCGGTTTAACTAAAGTAGGAAACAATAATTTATTAATGGTTAACGTTCATATCGCACACGACTGTGTAGTGGGCAATGCTTGTATTCTAGCCAATAATGCTACATTAGCAGGTCATGTGGAAGTTGATGACCACGCTATTATCGGCGGTATGACAGCAATACACCAATGTTGCATTATTGGTGAACATGTAATGGTAGGAGGGTGTTCTGGAGTCGCTCAGGACGTGCCTCCATTTATAATCGCCCAGGGAAACCATGCTACTCCGATTAGTATTAATGTAACCGGACTTAAGCGCCGAGGTTTTGAAAAGAATCAAATAGAGGCAATCAGAAGCGCCTACAAAATCCTTTATCGGCGCGAAAAGACCCTGGATCAAGCAAAAATAGAGATTGAAGCTTTAGCTAAAGAACAGCCGGTAGTACAGAAGTTTCTCGATTTTTTCACCCGATCAACTCGTGGCATCATTCGCTGAATAATGTTAAAGCGGCCACTCACCATTGGAGTAGTCGTCGGAGAAGCCTCTGGCGATATTCTCGGTAAAGGATTAATCCTCGCGATTAAGTCACGGGTGCCTGACGCACATTTTGTTGGAATCTGCGGTCTACTGATGCAGGCTGAAGGATGTGAAGCCTGGTACGACATGCAAGAACTGGCGGTAATGGGAATAGTCGAAGTATTAGAGCATTTGCCTAGGCTACTAAAGATTCGTAGAGATTTGACTCTGCGCTTTATCCGACTAAAGCCGGATGTATTTATCGGCATTGATGCACCAGATTTTAATATTACATTAGAGAGGCGCCTTAAGCAGCGTGGTATTCCTACTATTCACTACGTCAGTCCATCTGTCTGGGCCTGGAGACAGAAGCGCATTTTCAAAATTGGAAAAGCCACTGATTTAGTACTAGCCTTTCTCCCTTTTGAAAAAGAGTTTTATGACCGCTTTAATATTCCATGCCAGTTTATAGGACATGCTACGGCCGACGCCATGCCACTAAACCCAGATCGGGCGGCAGCGCGTACTAGATTGGGTATTGACCTAAAGGTGCGCTGCCTGGCACTGTTGCCTGGAAGCCGTTGCACGGAAGTTAAGATGCTGAGTGCTGCTTTTCTAAAAACTGCACAGCGTCTGAGTAGTCACTACCCAAATTTAAAAGTGCTCGTGCCCTTAGTTAGCACTAATCTACGTGAGCAGTTCAAACATATTAAGGCCGAAGTCGCTCCGGATTTAAGAGTTCACCTTTTAAACGGACGGGGACGTGATGCGATGACAGCTAGCAATGCAGCGCTATTAGCATCGGGTACTGCGACTCTAGAATGTATGTTAGCTAAATGTCCTATGGTAGTGGCTTATCGTACAAATCCGTTTACTTTTTGGTTAGCGCAGCGCCTGGTACAAACCCGCTACATATCGCTGCCCAACTTGCTATACGGACGAGAAATTGTTACTGAACTACTACAAAATAATTGTATTCCAGAAAAGCTAGAAGCAGCCTTGATTCCATTATTAGAAGATAGCTCTCATATTGAAAAAGTTAAGCACATATTCCTTTCCTTGCACAAAAGTATTCGTTGTGGTTCTAACGAACAGGCGGCTCAGGCGGTATTAGAACGGGCACTACCATATGGTTAAAGTTTTTACTTATATCAAGGAGAGTCTATATGCTTCTTATTTTTCATCTAAAAAAGGATGGGGGGCCATGACGCACACCATTGCGACTTAGACATAGAGGGGATCATTTGAAATTGAGAAATGATTAAATGATAGCATATACCTTTTAACTATGTCTTTTTTAATAAAATAGCCTCTCAATATTTTGTTTTTTTAAATCGTTTAACCAATTTTTAAGGCGATCATAGGCTACTGTATGAAGCTTTGCTGATGAGAACAGCATTAAAGCTATAACCTGCAGATCTTTGGCGTTAACCTTGATTCGGTATACCGAATCGCCTCTTTCAGGTATACGAATATGGCCGAACCCCGTTTTATTCACTTGCATGTTCACAGCGACTATTCGATGATTGATGGATTAGCCAAAATTAAGACTTTGGTGAAAAGAGTTAGAGTCTTAGGCATGCCCGCTTTGGCAATTACTGATTTTACTAACTTATTTGGCCTCGTAAAGTTCTACAGCTACGCACATAATTCTGGTGTTAAACCGATTATTGGTGCCGACTTCTATGTGAAAAATGATGCGCTTAGCCATGAATTGACGCAACTTACCATATTAGCTGCCGATAGCACAGGCTATCAAAATTTAAAATTACTGATTTCCCGAGCTTATCAGCGCGGCTACGTACATACTTCCGGGCCAGCTATCGATCGCGATTGGCTGATCGAGTACCGTAAGGGGCTATTACTTCTATCTGGTGGACGGAATGGTGACATTGGTAAATGGCTACTTCGTGGTAAGAAAAAACAAATTGAACAATGCCTAAATTTTTATCAGAAGTACTTTCCTGACTGCTACTACCTAGAATTAGTGCGCACGGGGCGCCCAGAAGAAGAAGACTATTTACGCGCTGCGGTGAAATTAGCTACGGATCATGCCCTGCCTCTAGTAGCTACTAATGACGTGCGGTTTCTAGAAGAGGGCGATTTTGACGCTCATGAAGTTCGCGTAGCCATTCACGGGGGCTTTACATTAGATGATACTAGGCGTCCTAAAAACTATAGCACAAAGCAATACATGCGTACTGAAGAAGATATGTGCGAGTTATTTTCTGATATCCCTGAAGCCCTCCTTAACACTATCGAGATCGCTAAACGTTGCAATGTGACCATACGCTTGGGCGAATATTTTCTTCCTCAATTCCCAACCGGAGACATGAATACTGGAGATTTTCTTATACTAAAGTCGAAGAAAGGATTAGAGGAACGGCTCCAGTGCCTATTCCCTGATCCTGAGACACGCGCCGCACTCCGATCAAAATATGATGAACGGTTAGATATTGAGTTAAAAGTCATTAACCAGATGGGGTTTCCCGGTTACTTTTTAATCGTAATGGAGTTCATACAGTGGTCAAAAGACAACCGCATTCCGGTGGGTCCAGGACGTGGATCTGGAGCTGGTTCACTAGTAGCTTATGCTCTGAAAATAACCGATCTCGATCCTCTGGAATTTGATTTACTTTTTGAGCGCTTCCTTAACCCAGAGCGTGTTTCTATGCCAGACTTTGATGTCGATTTCTGTATGGAGAAACGTGATCTTGTGATTGATCATGTGTCGGAGATGTATGGACGTGAAGCGGTGTCACAAATTATTACTTTCGGCACTATGGCTGCGAAGGCCGTGATTCGAGATGTAGGCCGTGTTCTTGGTTATCCATATAGCTTTGCCGATCGAATTGCTAAGCTAGTTCCGCTCGATCCAGGCATCACTCTAGAAAAAGCATTCGAAGTCGAACCACAACTTGCTATCATGTATAAATCTGACGAAGAAGTCAAAGCGCTGATCAATATGGCGCGTAAACTCGAAGGAGTAACGCGTAATGCTGGAAAACATGCCGGAGGGGTAGTAATTGCACCAACTAAAATCACCGACTTTGCACCTCTTTACTGTGATGCTTCAGGCCATCATCCATTGACTCAATTCGATAAAAATGACGTAGAATATGCCGGACTTGTAAAATTTGATTTCCTTGGTCTTCGTACTTTAACGATTATCGACTGGACATTAGAAATGATCAAAGAACGGAATTCTAACAATATTGAACCTCCTATTGATATTGCCTCCATTCCCCTAAATGATTATAAAAGCTTTGAGCTGCTACAGCGCTCAGAAACTACTGCAGTATTTCAACTTGAATCACGGGGCATGAAGGACTTGATTAAACGTCTAAAGCCTGATTGCTTTGAAGATATAATCGCATTAGTAGCGCTCTTCCGTCCTGGCCCGTTACAATCAGGCATGGTCGATAATTTTATTGATCGTAAACACGGGCGTGAGCAACTCTCATACCCCGACATCCACTGGCAGCATAAATCGCTCAAGCCAGTTTTAGAGTCGACTTACGGCATCATTCTTTATCAAGAACAAGTGATGCAGATAGCCCAGGTTCTAGCCGGATATACACTAGGCGGTGCGGATATGCTACGCCGTGCTATGGGTAAAAAGAACCCTATTGAAATGGCAAAACAGCGCGGTGGATTTGAGTATGGTGCAAAATTACGCGGTATAGATAGTGAGCTCTCAGTCAAAATTTTTGATCTAGTAGAAAAATTTGCCGGTTATGGTTTTAATAAATCACATTCAGCGGCTTATGCACTGGTGTCGTATCAAACACTATGGCTAAAAGCACATTATCCAGCCGAATTTATGGCAGCGGTAATGACAGCTGATATGGATAATATTGACAAAATAGTAGTTCTTGTAGATGAGTGCCGGCGCATGGGACTAAAGATTTTACCACCAGATATTAACAGCGGACAATACCGTTTTCATGTCAATCATAAAGGTGAAATTGTTTATGGTATTGGTGCTATTAAAGGTGTAGGAGAAGGGCCGATCGCAGCCATGATTGAAGCGCGCAATAGTGGTGAAAAAAAATACTTTAATGATTTATTTGATCTTTGCGCGCGTTCTAATACTAAGAAGCTTCACCGACGAATGTTGGAGAAACTGATTATGTCTGGAGCTTGCGATCGATTAGGTCCACACCGCGCTGCATTAATGCAATCTTTATCTGATGCATTAAAAACGTCTGATCAATATACGAAAGCAGCATCTATCGGTCAAGCCGATATGTTTGGAGTATTTTCAGCAATACCCGATCAAGTAGAGCGGTCTTATGCCCACGCACCTCGATGGTCAGATCAGATGGTTCTAGACGGCGAGCGGGAGACATTAGGGCTATATCTTACTGGTCATCCGATTACTCAATATTTAAAAGAAATCGAACATTATGCTAGTGGGAAGCGCCTAAAAGACATACATCTGACTGATCGAAACAAGATGATGACTGTTGCTGGATTAGTAATTTCTACGCGCTTAATAGCTACCAAACGCGGTCATCAGATCGGTATTTATACTCTGGATGACCGATCAGGTCGTCTAGAGGTAGTTCTTTTCTCCGATACTCTAGAAAAATATCAGCATTTGTTGGAAAAAGACCGTATCCTGATTACTAGCGGACAGATAACCTTTGATGACTTTAGTGGCGGGCTTAAAATGATAGCTCACAAGGTGATGGACATTAGTGAAGCCCGTAAAAAATATGCGCGAAGCCTCGCTATTTCACTAGAGGAGAGAAAAATTAATGATCATCTTCTCAGCTGTCTCCGACAGTCTTTGAAACTCTATCGATCAGATGCGACTCCAGTAAACCTCTACTATCAGAGGGAAAATGCACGCGCTAAATTGTGTTTTGGAACAGCCTGGCGCGTAATGCCAACTAACCGATTACTGATAGAATTACGGACCTTAGTAGGTAGCGACCAGGTAGAATTAGAATTTGATTAAATAGGAATGTTATGAGTCTGAACTTTCTTGATTTTGAACAGCCGATCGCAGAACTAGAAGCAAAAATTGACTCGCTGACAGCTATCAGCCGTCAAGATAAAAAGTTAGATATTAACTTAGACGAAGAAGTGCAACGTTTACGCGAAAAGAGCATAGAATTGACACATAAGATTTTTGCTAATCTTAGCGCTTGGCAAATTGCTCAGCTAGCTCGTCATCCAAACCGTCCTTACACTCTTGATTATATCAAACACATTTTTAGCGATTTCGAAGAGCTAGCAGGCGACCGCACCTATGCTGATGATAAAGCAATAGTTGGCGGGCTTGGTCGGCTAGATAGTCGTCCAGTAATGATCATTGGTCATCAGAAAGGTCACGAAACCAAAGAAAATATCCGTCGTAATTTTGGTATGCCAGCACCCGAGGGCTATCGTAAGGCCTTACGCTTAATGAAAATGGCTTCTCGTTTTAATTTGTCAATTATCACCTTTATCGATACTCCAGGTGCTTATCCTGGAGTAAGTGCGGAAGAACGCGGTCAGTCTTATGCTATCGCGCGCAATCTATTAGAGATGTCACGCCTAAATGTGCCAATAATTTGTACAGTGATCGGTGAAGGTGGTTCTGGAGGCGCCTTAGCTATAGGCGTAGGCGATAAAATAAATATGTTTGAGTATAGCACTTATTCTGTAATTTCCCCGGAAGGCTGTGCATCTATCCTCTGGAAGAACGCATCCAGAGCACCACTAGCTGCTGAAGCGATGGGGATTACTGCAACACGTCTAAAAAAATTGAATCTTATCGACTCAGTGATCCCTGAACCTCTAGGGG
The DNA here is from genome assembly GCA_964059975.1 of Serratia symbiotica. Classification (GTDB taxonomy): domain Bacteria; phylum Pseudomonadota; class Gammaproteobacteria; order Enterobacterales; family Enterobacteriaceae; genus CAXKXX01. Next base: position 14,816 of record CAXKXX010000003.1, on the reverse strand, counting down.
CCGCTCACCGTGACGAGGAAGCAGCAGCTGCATCGCTAAAAGCACAGTTGTTAGCTGATCTAAAGGATCTTGATAGACTGAATAAACCAGAATTACGGAACCGGCGCTATCAGCGCCTGATGAGTTACGGCTATTGCTGAGCGTACTAAAGGTGAATATGTTGGTCGAATAGATAGAGGGGATAATTTCACCCCAAGGCTTATTTCAACTTATTCCCCCTCAAAATAAGTTGAAATAAGCACTTCTTAAGCTCATAACTCTCACACAGAAAGTGTATTTGTTATTGGAATCCCAAAAAGTGCGAGTTACTTAAGGTAACACCTCTTTATTACCAGCTATTTTAGCCAAAGAGCCATGCGTCTTATAATGAACATTAATCAATCAGAGGCGCAAGTTGTGCATCAACTAATTAAGTATAAAAAATTAGTAGTTGCATTTAGTGGTGGACTAGACTCCACGGTATTACTCCACCTTCTAGTACAGTTGCGCCAACAGCATACGAAGCTACAACTTCGTGCAGTGCATGTGCATCACGGACTAAGTGCCTTCTCTGATTCGTGGGTGGAACACTGCAAGAGACAGTGCATCTCCTGGAATATTGCCCTAACGGTACAACGTGCTAAAGTGGAAGCTAGATCGATCGGTATTGAAGCAGCGGCGCGAAAAGCGCGTTATAGAGCACTAAAATCCGCGCTTAATGTTAATGAGGTATTAATTACTGCACAGCACATTGACGATCAAAGTGAAACCTTTCTATTGGCCCTAAAACGCGGAAGCGGTCCGGCCGGACTATCTGCGATGCCAGAACGTGGGAGATTGACCGACCACTTGTTATTGCGGCCATTGCTTAATGTTTCTCGTCTTTGGATTAAGGAGTATGCGCAGAAGAACCATTTATCCTGGATAGAAGATGAGAGCAATAAAAATCTTCGTTTTGACCGAAATTTCTTACGGCTAAAAGTGCTGCCATTACTTAGGCATCGATGGCCACATTTTGCATCAGCGGTTGCTCGCTGCGCCAAGCTATGTGCTGAACAAGAGCAATTATTAGATGAGTTGCTACGCGATCAGCTGCCTAATTTATTATCAGAAGATAACTCACTAGAGATTGATCGCTTACTAAACCACTCTAAAATACACCGATTTTACCTACTACGCCGCTGGATTACACTGCACGGTGTCACTCTACCCTCACGTAAACAGCTTCAAAATTTATGGGATGAAGTAGCTTTGAGTCGACGAGATGCATCGCCTTGCTTGGTGCTAGGATGCTATCAAATACGTCGTTTCCGTAGTCGTTTATATTTACTACCACGTATGGAGAACTTACGTAATCTTCGCTTATATTGGTCCCGAATAATGCCTCTCGTGCTGCCAGATGGTTTAGGTCGTTTAATTAGCAATAAAAAAGGCGTACGCCTGCGTGCCCCAAAATCTACACAGGAGGTTATCGTGCGTTTTGGGACGTCGGGAGGCAGGGTCCGTATCGTTGGCCGCGTTCACTCGCGCTCAATTAAAAAACTGTGGCGGGAGCTAGGAGTTCCTCCCTGGATGCGCGAACGTACTCCTCTAATCTATTATGATCAGACGCTTATCGCCGCCTTAGGAGTATTTGTATGCGAAGAGTGGCAGAGCAAAGGGCAGGAGGACTCTTGGAGAGTATATTGGGATAAGAATCATAATTTTAAAAATTTATGATGACATATATTGGTGCATTACCGTCGGGACGAGCCAAAAGGGATCCCGGCTTAGTCTATACTTTAAATATTTAATACTATTTGGTACACTTAACAAGTGCTATTTTTCCGATTTCCTGTCCCTTCTCTAAAACATAGATCTTAGATTTGAGCGATAACTATTCTGGAGGCTGATTTTATCATACAGATAATCATGATGCGCAGTTATTTTATTTCATGATTTTCTCGGTCATTGTTGTACGTCCAATTATTTTCGTATTGACTACTATGCGGCACCGGCTCACTAACGCACGACCTTATTTAAGCGTATAAAATATTTAGAAAATCTATCTCTATTGACAATTACCGCTTAATCTTTCTTAATAAGAAATCAACAACTTCACTAGTCTTAATCATTTGTTTCTCACCAGTTCGGCGATTTTTATATTCCACTTGCTCAATTTTAAGATTACAGTCTCCGATAACGATGCTATGGGGTAGCCCAATGAGATCCATATCAGAAAACATCACGCCTGGACGTTCTTTACGATCATCAAGTAATACATCCACACCGTGGAAACGGAGAGTAGCGTATAGCTCTTCAGCTAGCTTTTGTACATGGAAGAACTGGTGCATATGTATTGGTAAGATCGCAAGTTGAAAGGGGGAGACATTATCGGGCCAAATAATGCCACGTTCATCATAATGTTGTTCGATGATAGCAGCTACTACTCGAGTTAAACCGATGCCGTAACAACCCATAATCAATAGTTGGGGACAGCCATCTGTCCCTTGAACGGTAGCTTTCATGGCTTCCGAATATTTAGTAGAGAGCTGGAAGACGTGCCCTACTTCGATACCGCGCTTAATTAATAATGTCCCCTTACCATCTGGACTAGGATCACCGTCTATAACGTTGCGGATATCAGAAATCTGTGGAATCGGCAGATCGCGCTCCCAGTTAATACCAAGATAATATTTACCTTCAAGGTTAGCGCCTGTGATAAAGTCGCTCATTACCGCCACGCTGAAGTCGGCAATGAGTGGAAATGGGAGCTTCATCGGCCCTAAACAACTAAAATCGACACCATTAATAGCTCTGATATCTTCTTCGGTAGCAAAAGTGAGTGGCACAGAAACTTGCTCTAACTGCTCAGCTTTAATCTTATTTAAAGTATGATCCCCGCGTACTAACAAAGCAATAAAATCGAGATTGCTATCTCGAGTAGCACGAACTAGAAAGGTTTTGACGATTTTCTCTATCGGCAATTGGAATTTCTGAGCGAATTCATTGATAGTTTTTACATTAGGCGCTTCAAATACGCGCAACATCTCTCTGGCTGCCTCACGCGGTTGGATGGGATTTGGCGCTTTTACCAGATTAATATTAGCCGCATATTCGGAATTAGTGGATAAAACAATATCGTCTTCGCCGCTATCAGCCAGAGCTTGGAACTCGTGTGAGGAAATGCCACCAATAGACCCTGTTTCAGCGTGTATAGCACGAACGTCTAGACCCATGCGGCTGAAAATTTTTCTGTAAGCTTGCCGCATCACATCGTAAGTCGCTTTTAGACAGTCCTGTGAGGTATGAAACGAATAAGCATCTTTCATCAAGAACTCCCGCGCGCGCATGATACCAAACCTCGGGCGTACTTCGTCGCGAAATTTGGTTTGGATTTGGAAGAAACTCAATGGAAGCTCCTTGTAAGATCGAACTTCGTTACGGATCAGATCGGTGATTGCTTCTTCGTGCGTTGGACTAAGTACAAATGAGCGCTTGCTACGATCCATAAAGCGTAGCAGTTCTGCCCCATAGTGCATCCAACGTCCACTCTCTTTCCAGAGAGTAGCGGGTTGCACTATGGGCATAGACAATTCGATCGCGTTAACATTATTCATTTCTTCACGCACAATGTTCTCTACTTTTCTCAAAACACGTAATCCGGTCGGCAGCCAAGTGTAAAGGCCGGAGGCCACCTTACGAATCATTCCGGCTCGAAGCATAAGTTGGTGGCTGATTAGCTCAGCATCTGAAGGGATTTCTTTCAAAGTGCAGAGTGGGTATTGACTAGAACGCATGATATTGTATTTCCTCTGAAACTGTAAGTTAAATCTGGTCGTCAGAAGAGCCTCTAAACTTTAAAGGAGTAGTGTAGTGTACTAAAATTTCTATGCTGAAAAATAAGATGCAGTGAAATCTTCCCGGTTTTTAGGAGGAATAGTATTGCGATTCTTTGATGCACTACCTACTAGAGCGAATTGTAAGGTCTAGAAACTACGTGATATGATCTGGTTCGTCCGCTACGTTTTTTATAAAAATAGGTAATACTGCAGCGACATATAAGTGATACGGTATGGCACCTAAGTGATACAGTACTAAATTTGAGTATTAAATGTGATTGAGAAGGTCGTGCTGCCCCTATTTTCTATGATCGGCTTTATGGGTAAAATTCCGCATGAACCACATTTATCTATCGTAGTATGACATGTGGGATGTAGAATTTAATAGCCGAAGCTAATTAATTGTATCTAGACTGTTGGCATAAGAAGTCGCTAGATCCCACCTCCCTCACACTTACTTGGATCACGTCTCGGAATTCTGGCATACAGTATTACATAATATTAATATAATTAAAAAATGATTTTATTTAGATAATATATTGAGCGCTAAAAGTATGAATGCTATTCACTGACTATCCACAATACTATTGTTAACCTATAAGTTATGTGAAAGTTGAGTGGCGTTCTGCCTATCTTTAGAGCGAATCTGAATCTATTAACAACGGGGTCTATATTTAGTACTAAACCTACCATTTTAGTATTGCAGTAATTTCTTATAAAGAATTAGAGCATCTTTTTTACGGTCTTAACATTACTGCACATCGTTTTAATCTAGCCCTAATTTTTATTAGGCTCGCATTAAGATTTCGCTGATGATCATTAAGATCGATAGGTGCAGTAGTAATGAAAATGCTGCTTATCTGAGAACCCGCCTTCTTAAAATACGAAGGATAGAGAGGGGCGACAAATTTTTTATGAATAAAAATGGCGTGATTAGACTGAAAATCGAAATCCGCCTATTATCTTACTTTAAAAATTTCTTTAGAATGACAGTAGATAAACTTGTATTTTCTCTTTTAATCACTTAAAAAGTAAGTAAAAAAATCAATAGACAATGCTTTGATGCAAATTTTTAAGATAAGAGCGGCTTAGATTTGAGCCGTCTTTCATTTATATAAAATAGGGCATATTGTAAATGTCTGTGCCAATGTCGCACACGTCCGAGATAACCTCATTTAACATTTAAAGTGTCATAATCAATAATAGCGAGAACTTATAAATAGATAAGGAAGATTTTGAATAGATATTTGACGGACATGTTATTATGATCCCGCGATAGAGATCGCGGCCACGAGCGTGGTGCTGTGATCCCACATTTTATTACCAGAGAAAGAGCACTCTTTTAGTGCTGCGATCAAGTAAGATGTGGGGCCAATCCACTCATCTAGGTGTGCCGATTAGATGTTCGTTCCGTCCCCGTCCCGTAATGACAGGGACATCAATTACAGTATAGTAATAGCCACTTTCTGATCTTTTAGCTTCGCCCTACTATCTTTGTGGTATGCCAGACGATTGTACTCTTTGATAACCACAGATTTCGGAGCGTGTGTCATAAATCCTTTATCAGAAAGCTTACCTTCGATCGAGATAATCTGCTTATCTAATTTAGTAATCTCCTTTTCTAGACGTGCGAGTTCGGTCTCTTTATTGATAGATTCAGTTGCTGGAATTAAGAGTTCGGCGCCCTCTATGACTCTCGTGATAGAAGTCGGACTTTTTTGGCCGTGTTCTAGAATCGCAATAAATTCTAAGCGTGCCATATGTCCGATAACATTCTGATTTTGTTGTATAAGGCGTCGAGCGTTGGTGTCGGCATTACGTATTAGCGCTATTAGAGGCTTGCCGGAAGGGATATTCATTTCAACACGAAAGTTGCGTATCACATTGATCACTTTCTTGATCCAGGCGAAATCATTGAAGGCCTCTTTGTCTTCCAAAGCGGCATTATACTTCGGCAGCGGCTGCAGCATAATGCTTCGGCCTTGATCGGAATCCTTAGTGGAAATGAGTCGCTTTACTCTCTGCCAGATAGTCTCTGTAATGAATGGGATTATTGGATGCGCTAATCGCAAAAGAGCTTCTAGTACGCTGACTAGTGTGTACCGTGCTCCACGTTGCTCTGCCTGGCTACTACTACTTACTACCGGCTTAACCAGCTCTATATACCAATCACAGAACTGATTCCAGATAAAATCATATAGAATGTTAGCTGCTAAGTCAAAACGATAGGTATCTATAGCTATCTGATAAGATTTTACGGTTCGATTAAATTCGGCCAGGATCCAGCGATCACATATTGTGAGCACACGTTCTCCTCCTCCGAATCCACAATTATACTGCTCAGTGTTGATTAACACAAAGCGGCTGGCGTTCCAGAGCTTGTTACAGAAGTTTCGGTAGCCTTCTAGGCGCTTCATATCCCAGTTGATATCACGACCAGTTGAGGCTAGCGCTGCTAGAGTGAACCGCAACGCGTCGGTTCCATGGGGTTTAATGCCTTTAGGAAACTGTTCCCTGGTGCGCTTACGAATTTTCTCTACCAAATGTGGTTGCATCATATTGGCAGTGCGTTTTTTAATTAGATCGGCTAGCGAGATACCGTCGACCATATCTATAGGATCGATCACGTTTCCATTAGATTTGGACATTTTGCTTCCTTTATCGTCCTTGATTAGCCCAGTCATGTAGACAGTGTGAAACGGAACTTGAGGTTTGCCATTTTTATCTTTAATAAAGTGCATAGTCAACATGATCATCCGTGCGATCCAGAAGAAGATGATGTCAAATCCGCTAACTATCACACTGGTCGGATGAAATGTCTGCAGCGCATCGACGTGATCCGGCCAACCTAAAGTAGAGAAAGTCCAAAGACCGGAGGAAAACCACGTATCTAGTACGTCTTCGTCCTGAATTAACACCAAGTCATTAGCTAAATTAGACGTGCGGCGCACCTCTTCTTCGCTGCGCCCAACATAGACTTTACCGCTTAGATCATACCAGGCCGGAATCCGGTGCCCCCACCATAACTGACGAGATATGCACCAATCTTGAATCCCCCGCATCCAACTGAAGTACATATTTTCGTACTGTTTTGGAACAAACTGAATTTTTCCTCTTTCGACGGCTTCTACCGCCACCTTCGCCAAAGATGCCGTACGTATATACCATTGATCGGTCAGCATCGGCTCGATCACTACGCTACTACGATCCCCGTAGGGCAAGGTTAAATCGTGTGGTCTGATTTTATCTAGAAGACATAACTGATCGAATGCTGAAACTATCGCTTTACGTGCCTCAAAGCGATCTATGCCACAATATTCAGATGGAATAGTAGTGCTGTAGTCGGTACAAACTTCACCTAAAGTATTGAATATTTCAGCTTCTTGACGGATAGTACCCTCAAACGTCATGATGTTAATCATTGGTAAACCATGACGCTTAGCGACTGCATAATCGTTAAAATCATGCGCTGGAGTAATTTTCACACAACCAGTACCTTTTGTCATATCAGCGCTTTCGTCTCCGACGATACGTATCCTTCTCCCCATAAGTGGCAATATGACTTCTTTACCAATTAAATTGTTGTAACGCTTATCTTTTGGATTCACGGCTACGCCTGTATCGCCCAGAACGGTTTCAGGGCGGGTGGTCGATACTACTAAGTAACTTTTTCCCTCTGCGGTTTTAACTCCGTTGGTCAGAGGATAACGAAGATACCAAATGAAACCCTTAGACTCGCGGCTTTCGACCTCTAGATCAGAGATAGCAGTGCGTAGTTTCGGATCCCAGTTCACCAACCGTTTTCCTCTAAAAATTAAGTCTTCTTGATACAACTGTACAAATGCTTCGCGTACCGCATTTGAGAAACCATCGTCCATGGTGAAGCGCTCACGTTCCCAATCTACGGAATTACCTAATCGCCGCATCTGAGCAGTGATGGTGCTTCCAGATTGCATTTTCCATTGAAAGATTTTTTTGGTGAAAGAATCACGGCTATAGTCTTCTCGGGTTTTACCTTCTTCTATAGCGATTTTGCGCTCTACTACCATTTGGGTCGCAATTCCGGCATGATCCATACCGACCTGCCATAAGGTATTTTTGCCCTGCATTCTCTGATACCGAATTAAGATATCCATGATTGTTTGCTGAAACGCGTGTCCCATGTGTAGACTACCAGTAATATTTGGAGGAGGCATCATGATGCAAAAACTTTTTTTACTACTGTCATCACTCGGCTTAAAATATCCCTGAGATTCCCAGTGATCGTACAATTTAGGCTCAATCGCTTTCGGGTCATATTTTGTATCGAATTGGGTGTTTGTATTATTCATTTTATGTGATTGTTAAGTGAGCGGGTGGCGTAGCCGTAATCAAATGAAAGCTAACCTTTCGGTAAGCTCTATAACGATCGCGCGCAAGATGTTTTAAGGTGTCTTCATAGGGAACGAAGTCTATTACTTGATGGAAAGTAGCAGCAAAATCTATAAACTGTGGCTGTAAAGCAATTAGAAGATCACGTCGGAGATTACCACTCTGGCCGGGCCAGCATAGCTCTATTGGAGCACCTAAGATTGGCCCTTCGCCGACTAAATTATGCGGTATAAACGCATGTGGATCATGGCACCAAAGTGCTTCATCTAAGCGTCGCGCTTGTTCTTTGCTCTCGCAGGCAATCAGAAGGCGCTTGCTGTCGCGCCAATGTTCTGACGTAATGGCGCACACCAGTGCCTCATGCGCACTTAGCATGCCCACAGATTGATTATGTTGTAGTAAGTAGAATATCGCTTGTTTCATTATATGATTTACTAGTCGCTTTTAATAAAATAAGGCATAGAATCTGCTTTATCGCTCGTCATGGTGTGAGACATAGAAACTATTATCTTCTTTATATTAAGAAAATCATGTAGATGATGCCTTAAACTTTTCAGGTAGATGGGGAGTCTCTTGCATAATAACTCGACACTAATTAACAAGACGTATTAAAAGGTAAGGCTAATCTTTTAGTCACCGCAATCTACGTCAGCTCTATTCAATAAAAATTGAGTCAGCAAGGCCACCGGACGGCCGGTGGCCCCTTTCTCTACGCCGGAAGTCCATGCTGTACCAGCAATATCTAGGTGTGCCCATGTATATTTTCGGGTAAATCGCGATAGGAAGCATGCGGCAGTGATAGCCCCCCCTGGCCGACCAGCGATATTAGCCATATCAGCGAAATTAGAATCTAACTGCTTGAGATATTCTTCACATAGAGGCAGGCGCCATACATGGTCGCTGGATTGTTTGGCTGCGCCGATTAGCTCCTGAGCTAGCGGCTCGTCATTCGACATAAGAGCGCTTATATTCTGACCTAAAGCAATCACGCAAGCACCGGTTAATGTAGCGATATCAAGCACTAGTTCAGGATTAAATCGCTCAACGTAGGTCAAGGTGTCACACAAAACTAGGCGACCTTCAGCGTCAGTGTTAAGTACTTCGACGGTCTGTCCGGACATAGTAGTCAGTATATCACCTGGACGATAGGCACGTGCCCCTGGCATATTTTCACATCCCGCCATTACACCGACTATATTGAGAGGTAACTTCAATTCTGCAATGATATGCATCACGCCGTATACGGCAGCCGCGCCACACATATCATATTTCATCTCATCCATGTTTTCGGAAGGTTTAATCGAGACGCCACCAGAATCGAAAGTCAGTCCTTTTCCTACTAATACGATTGGCTTAGCATTCGAAATAGGGCTACCTCTATACTCTATCACTGACAACATTGATTCGTTCTCTGAACCCGATCCTACTGCCAGATAAGCATGCATTCCCAACTCTTTCATTTTCTGTTCATCTATAACCCGGACAGTCATGTTTGTGGTGGTAGCCAATTGATGAGCCTGTTCTGCCAAGAATGCTGCGGTGCATATATTCGGAGGCATATTAGCAAGATCTTTAGCCGCCTTAATGCCTGAAGCTATTGCTAGACCGTGCTGAAGGGCAGATTTCCCAGCAGTGAGTTCACGGCAATGCGGAACACTGAATACTATCTTACGTAACAAACGTCGGGGCCTTATCTTATTGCTTTTCAACTGATCGAAGGAATAAAGTGTTTCTTTGATAGTTTCCACTGCCTGGCGTACATTCCAGTAAGTATTACGACCTTTTACGTATAACTCAGTTAAAAAAAAGACCGCTTCCTCTGAGCCTGTGTGATTAAGAGTATTAATAGTTTTCTGAATAACGTGCTTATACTGTCGCTCATCAAATTCACGCTCTTTTCCACATCCGATTAACAGAATACGTTCTGAGAAAAGATTAGGCACATGATATAAAAGTAGCGTCTGACCTACTTTACCCTCTAATTCACCAAGGCCTAATAAGGCGCTGATGTAGCCATCACTGATTTTATCGAGCTGTTCCGCGATGGAGGATAGCTGGCACGATTCAAAGACTCCGGCGATAATACAAGCGCTACGCTGCTTCTCTATGCTACTAATTTTTACACTGAACTCCATGTATGCTCCTGAATATTAAATATAAATATAAAAGTTTCGACTAAAATAATACAAGACGAGGTGATCTTTTATTACTTGTGTTAATGGCTATGTTAAGCTAAATGCTAAAAACTACTTGATTTTATCGATTACTACATACATAGGTTTTTATAAAACTTCTAAATTATCTTCATTCTTCAACACCCTTCTAGCCGTAAAAGTCCCATTTTTATGATGGAAATAAATGGCAGACTGATTATGAGTGTATTCGCGTTCCTAAAAAAAGCAAAGTTTTCATAGGTCTAATAAGTGTGATCATCATAAAATATCTGGTTCGAGAAACGCTAAAGAGCCAAATTTCTATTCTTTTTATCCTGCTTCTTATTTTCTTTTGTCAAAACTTGGTAAGGGTTCTTGGTAATGTGGTAGATGGCGATATTCCAATAAATGTAGTGTTTTATCTATTGCTATTGAGTGTGCCCAAAATGGTTCAATTAATGCTGCCCCTCAGTTTATTTCTTGGGCTGCTCATGACGTTTAGGCGCTTGTATATTGAAAGCGAGGTTACCGCTATTTATGCCTGCGGGCTAGGAAAGCGCACTTTGATTATTTCCGCAATATTCGTATCGATAATCACTTCTTCTGCAGCTGCCGTGAACGTGTTCTGGGCCAATCCAATAATCTCTAGATACCAAGACTTAGCAGTAACTGAAGCCCGGGCTAATCCAAGTGTTAGCTGGCTATCAGAAGGACAATTTAAGTTCTTGGAAGACGGCAATACGGTATTATTTATAGGGAAAATAACAGGAAGCGTCTTCAATAAAATATTTCTAGCACAGCTAAAAATGAGAGATAGCGAACGCCCTTTTGTGTTAGTCGCCGATCACGGTAAGGTAAGTCTACAAAAGGATGGCTCTCAAATGTTGAGTCTCGATAAAGGTACGTGCTTTGAAGGCACCACCTCGCTGCACGATTTCCGTATTACCGCCTTTAATAATTATAGGGCAGTGATCGGGCATCGAATAGTGACGTCTCATAGCACCAGACCTGAACAAATGTTAGCACAAAATCTGTGGCATTCTGAAAATCCGGAAATGAGTGCCGAATTCCACTGGCGTCTAACGCTAGTGATATCAGTGATATTGATGGCGCTTTTAGCGGTGCCTTTGAGCGTGGTAAATCCGCGAGAAAGCCCTGCCCTGAGTACAGTATTAGCCATCTTACTATATTTTATTTTCTTCCTTTTACAAACTACGCTACGTTCCAGTGCAGCTAAGGGGCAGTTAGATCCGGCTCTCTGGCTATGGGGGGTTAATATAATCTACCTTTCCATCGCACTTACACTTAATTTGTGGGATACCGCCTGGATGTGTAAACTGCGCTCACACTTGAGGGGAGTAATTTGATGTTTGGTATTTTAGACCAATATATTGGTAAAATGATTTTTAAAAAAATTATCATGACGTTACTCATGCTAACATCACTCTCCGGTATAATCAAATTTGTTGATCAATTACGCAGCATAGGTGAAGGCAGTTATACAGCATTCAGCGCCGGGATCTTTACTTTGCTTAGCGGACCCAAAGATACTGAACTCTTTCTTCCAATGGCTGTACTGCTAGGTGCAATGTTAGGTCTCGGACATCTAGCAACACGTAGTGAGTTAGTAGTGATGGAAGCCTCCGGATTTACTCGTATGCAGATCGCCGGCTCAGTTATGAAAACAGCCATCCCTCTAGTACTTTTAACCATAGCCATTAGCGAATGGTTAGTTCCTCATTGCGATAAAATAGCGCACGATTTTCGCGCTCAAAAGCTCTACGGAGGACTGCTACTATCTCCAAAAAGTGGATTTTGGGCAAAAGATGGTAATGATTTTATTTATATTGAGGATCTGTCCGGAGAGAAAATCCTAACTGGTCTAAACATCTATCACTTCAGCGACCAGAACAGATTAGAAAGTGTGCGTTGCGCGGCTACAGCTATATTTGTAAGTGGCGTATGGCGCCTTTCTAGAGTGAATACTGTTAATCTAACTAACGAACAAGAGGTGACCGGAGCTCAAGAGTCATCAGGTGAATGGCTTACTAATTTAACCCCAGAAAAATTACATCTTTTGGCTCTTGATGCTACCTCCCTCCCTATCATAGGCCTATACAATTACGTTAAGTACTTGAGGGAGAACGGCCAGGAGGGCAGACGCTACCAACTGCATATGTGGAATAAAATCTTGTCCCCACTATCCGTAATAGTGATGATTCTAATGGCGGTATCGTTCATATTTGGACCACTCCGCAGTGTTTCGATAGGCGTTTGTCTCGTAACTGGCGTCGGTCTCGGATTCTTATTCTATATATTTGATCAGATATTTGGTCAACTGAGTCTGGTATATAATATACATCCGGCACTAGGTGCACTACTTCCTATCGTGATATTTTTTCTAATCAGCGTTCATATGCTTTTAAAATTTAGATAAAGATATAAGCAAAAATCTAACTCTTTGATTTTAAGGATTTTATTTTTATAGATTATCCTCTTAATAAGCACTTCCTTATTTGAAAATCGACAAATCAATAATGATTTATAAATTCGATAACAAGTCAATACTCCAAAAGGAGCGCAAATTATAGTTACATTCAATTAATGGGTGTCTAGTATGCACACGCATCGATCTATAAGAATTATCGCTAGACAGAAGTATTTATCACCTGTCTTACTTTGAAAGTTTGCTCGGCAGTTTGAATTTCGCCTAATGCGTTCTGTTAATTATATAGATAATAAGAAAATAAGAATAAAAGTTGTCTACTACCTAATTTTTACAGAGAGGAAAAGAATAAAGCGCGAATGTAAATAAACTGAAGAACGTTTTTCTAATCTTTATTCATGAAGTAACTACTAACTCTTGCGATTAGTGCGCGAGCAGTTATAATCAAATACTTTTTTGCTAAAAGACAATGCCGAAGTGGCGAAAATAGGTAGACGCAGTTGATTCAAAATCAACCGTAGAAATACGTGCCGGTTCGAGTCCGGCCTTCGGCATTACAGATTGACGGTAGCGCTATTCCTCCGTCTCACATCCTACTTACTTATAAAATCTAGAACTGATGCTACCCCCATCCTATGTACTACCAATCTCGATCTATGTTGTACAACGACTTAAAAGCGATAACATGCAGTAAAGTATGAGTGACTAAAGTGTCGGATTAATTGAATAGATTACTCAAGTGTGGAGGCAGTCACGAAAACGACAACTCACCTGATATTTTAAATAAAAGAAATGCTTTTTATAAAAATCTGATACATTAAAGTCCCTTCGGGATGACCAGTCAAAATCTTACTGAATTAAGACGCAATTAGATGCGAGTTGAGCTAATAAGTTACTCCTTACTCTAAAAAAACGCATCATTATCACAGAGAGTCCGTAGCGCGTCTTTTCATTATCTAAGCATGACTTGTCGCATCCCCTAAAAAATGCATATTTTCGACTTGCAGCGTAGAGCCTCTTCTCTAAGTATTGAAGAAATTTAACCCCTTTTATTCCCAGTGTACACTTTCTCCATCCTCTCATGCTACTTAAAAGGAAGTCGACTTTGTTCAATTTAAGATAAGGTTATAATGATGTATTATAGGAGAACGCTTAGTATGCTACGCATCCGATAGCGCGTATCTGATACGATTCCGAATTATCTTATGTGAGATATCCAGATATCATTAGATGACGATATTAGTCAGTTTGACTGAAATAGTATTGCTATAGTTTTAGAACGGATATCAGTAGAACTTTAAATCAGTATTTAAATTATTTTTTAGACTATTCTAAAATATTTTAATTTTATTGATACAGTCCCATTCTATTAAAAACTGTACTTTTATTTTAAGTAATCCGACTAGTGCGTCCTATTATATAGAGACGCCTAAAGTACGTAATATTTATAAAATTATATCTGTGAATTAGCAGATTAGTATCTAAAATATTTCGAATAATGGAGAATAAGTGTTCGAATACTTACTGTGCTGCCTTCTATATTTATGAGGGGAAGCGCAATAATTACTTTCAATTTTATCTATTAATTTCTAGTAAATCGTTAGGGTACCAGAAACAAAATGCGCTATTCAGTAACACCGAGACTTCTCTAAAATAAATCAGATTAAGCGTAAGTGTAGTATAATTAATGTTTTCTGGCTATTATCTAGACGTAATATTTTTTAACATCAGTTTTACGAGATTGTGCAGTTAGGTATGTCCGTAAAGCTTTAACTTGTAATTTCAGAGAAAATATTTTAGTATTCGTTAATAACGTAGAATAGCAGCCGTCGACACAGATACTAGTAGCATGACATCGAGGACCCGATTTTATAGATAGCAGGCGTTCAAAAATTGTTTTTTTCAATGCAAATGTCCCGACTCATCAGCCCCAATTAATGCACATTATTGATATGCCCAGAAAGGGCGTACAGCGATAATTTTAAATCTTCTTTTTTCTCCTAGAATATTTTCCTTACTAATTAATACAAAAGGATTACTTTAAAA
>CAXKXX010000002.1:0-202630 GCA_964059975.1 Serratia symbiotica | reverse complement strand
ACTCATCAGCCCCAATTAATGCACATTATTGATATGCCCAGAAAGGGCGTACAGCGATAATTTTAAATCTTCTTTTTTCTCCTAGAATATTTTCCTTACTAATTAATACAAAAGGATTACTTTAAAAAGTATAAGCCTGACTGTAAATGAATCGTAAAAGCCGAGCCGCCGCGTACGATCTCCTACCCTCGCAGCCCATGTGTCGTCTGTATTTGAAAACTAAACATACGCCCGATCTTACTTGACGGATCAGGTGTTCTCTTCATAGTTCCATATTCAGAAGGCGTCAAAATACACAAAAGTTACTCATGGATAGTTGAGTTTGAAAGTTAGCACAATCTTTAAGCTTGCATCTAATCGAGGACAATATTCTCCGGGCACGCTGCTCTTCTTGACGCACATGTAGAATCGATACTATTTTAGGTATGAAATATAAGATATTCTGAAATCTCTGTTCAATTTAACACATAAATAATAATGTGAGCTCCTTGTTAGTCATTGCGCCTAGACGGAGGGCCTATCCCAATAAAATTTTAGTACCCCTTCTTTAAAATAAGCTTTAGTTTTAAATTGATAGCTCATCTAATATACTAAATTAATAAAAATTGTTTTTGCGTTTTCTTAGGGATTAATTAAGCATGAAGAAAAGTATAAGGAGTCAATAGACGGAGAATAATATGTATTTTTTTAGATGAGTGTTGGTTGAATTATTCATCGAGACACCCTCTCTAATTAAGCAATTAATCCTTAGTTTTTGATAGCAATAATTCCATGAAAAACTTTAATCTCAAAAAGATAGACCCTGAAGATCATTCATATTCCTCATCTTCGTGGATGATAGGATCATTGCTATTAATACTTTCTTCTATAGGGCTACTTTAAAACGACGCTTGCGTTCTAATAATGAAAGTAAGCAGAATTTATAAAAAAATCTTTGACGTCTGATCTTATTAAATAGGTGGGAATAATATTTTAGAGTACTCTTCAAGTTAAATCTTTGCATATGGTTAAATTAATAGTTTTTATAAAAGATGCATAAATTTTTTATCGGTATATTCAGTTTAGATGCAATAGTATTTATGAGATTTTTTCTAAAGTCTTACAGAGATAATCAGGTGAATGAAATGCACCAAAAAATAATAGATAGAATATTTTATATTGAATAAACATGTAATATAATTTTATGAAAAACAATTAAGTAATTTTTTAAAAATTACTTAATTGTTTAAGTAATCAATACTATAATACTATTATATATTTATCGTATTTAAATATATAATACTTGTTATAATTATTTATATTTTTTTAAAATTTATAAAGTGTTAATGAGATACCTAATATATAATAGACACTATTATTTTTTTATAAAAAATAGCGGATGATGTTATCCGAAGCTATATTTCTTAAATTATATAAATAATATTATAAATATTTTTTCGAGAAAAATATTTATAGGAAATAAACATTAAAGATATAAAATTTTGACAAAAAGTTGCGTTATTTTTATTCGGCGCATAAATTTGTTTACTTAATACTGGACTATAATTAACACTATTATATGTATCACTACTTAATCATGAATCTTAAGTTAAAATATAAAAATTTAAAGCTGATCAATAAATTAGATAGTACGTCTATCGGCACGAAACCCTGCATATATTTTATTTTTTTAAAATTTAACATGATATATCGATCCTCCGATATAATTTTATGCGATTACTTATATTTTTAACGCTTAATCGCCGATTAAAGCGTTAATTTTTACCTTAAAAAGCTATTATCGGACTGACTTTTTTAAACATAGATGATAGCGTTGTGGGGTATCGATAAGGAAGAAAGTAGTACGATTTACTTTATTTTTTCTAAGAAAAAATAAATAAATTATTTTTTTATTATGCCCTAGAATTTAGAATATTTTCTAGTCTGATAGACTTTCAAATCTAATATTTTATTTTGAATCACGGATCTCTTTTTAGTTTTATTAAAGATACATAAGGTGTGCTTGATAATTTTTACATCGAAAAGAATCTGACATTTTTATTAGTATCTTTGAACTCTAGATTAAATGAATTCTCTTCGATTATACGGTAGTAAGACAATATCTATAGTTATAATTAAAAATTTTTAGTTTTATTTAAATTCATTTAAATAAAACGATTTTATTTTTTTAAATAAAAAGTCGTGTCTATCAGTCATAGACATATATTAAAAATAAGTATGGTTGGTTAGAAGGTTTAAGGATAAAAGCTCATGCTTATCGAATATCTTTTGATACTAATCTAATAAATTTAAAACTATTTAGTATACATCAAATTTAGTAAGTTTTTAATATAAATGCCCTATCGAATTATCTAGTACGTGTGTTGTCGAGATAAAGAGAGTCTCGGGGGATCTTTTTAGTAAAGACTCTGTTGGCTATTATGAGCAGTCTTATTCCGTGAACTAGAGAATGATTTAACTAAAAACTAGAGAATGATTTAAGTAAATTCCTAAGAGATACCCAATATCTTTCCCAGAAAATTTCTGTATTATTAAACAATAACATACTTTACATACGTTCAACAGTTCCGATGCCCAGAGTGTCTAGGCCATGCTTTAGTATTTTAGATGTCAGCAAAGCTAGCTTCAATCGGCTCTGGCGCGTTGTTTCGTTTTCGGCATTAAGGATATTACAATTTTCATAGAACTTAGAAAATAATCCAGCTAGATCATATAGGTAGCTACACATGATGTGCGGGGCACCCCCTCGGGCTACGCTTATGAGCGTTTCTTCGAACTGTAATAATCGTATCCCCAAGGTCAATTCACACTCTTCGCTTATTACTAAAGGTAAAGTTAGGTCGCTTTGGTCGATCTCAGCACGCCTGAATATTGACATAATGCGGCTATAGGCGTATTGCATATAAGGTGCAGTATTGCCTTCTAAAGAAAGCATGTGATCCCAGTCAAAAATGTAGTCGGTGGTGCGATTTCTTGACAAATCAGCATATTTAACCGCGCCAATACCGACCACACTGGCCACTTTCGTTACTTCTTCTTCTGACATGTTCGGATTTTTCGACGATATTAGCCGTGTGGCGCGTTCAATAGCTTCATCTAGTAGAGCGGATAGTTTTACTGTTTCTCCAGAGCGGGTCCTAAATGGTTTACCGTCTTTACCTAGCATCATGCCAAAAAAATGATGCTCTAAAGATACCTCAGGCGGTATGTAGCCTGCCTTCCGCACAATTGCCCAGGTCTGAATTAGATGTTGATTCTGGCGTGAATCAGTATA
Source organism: Serratia symbiotica (assembly GCA_964059975.1). Taxonomy (GTDB): domain Bacteria; phylum Pseudomonadota; class Gammaproteobacteria; order Enterobacterales; family Enterobacteriaceae; genus CAXKXX01. Next base: position 199,356 of record CAXKXX010000002.1, on the reverse strand, counting down.
ATAAAGAATGCGATTAGCACCTAGAGTTTCATAACGGTATTTAGCACAGGCAAGATCCGTGGTGGCATATAAATAACCGCCATCTTTTTTCTGGATTATAACACCCATCGGTTTGCCTTTCTTATTATGGTATTCATCAAGAAAGACCACGGTGCATCCTTCGCTTTCTACCGCTAATCCTTTATCTTTTAGATCGGAGACAAGTCCTGGAAGCATTGAATTATAGTGGCTTTCGCCCATAATATCACGTTTAGTTAGAGTAACATTCAGACGATCATAGATGATTTGATTTTTTTTCATGGTGATATCGACTAGCATACCCCACATTTTTTTACAGTAAGGATCTCCCCCTTGTAGCTTGACTACGTATGCGCTAGAAAGTGCGGCGAATTTGCTGTCTTCATCATAATGCTTCTTAGCTTGGCGATAGAACGCTTCTAGATCGCATAGATCCATATCAGTGGCATTTTTATTCTGTATTTTTTCTAGATAAGCGATCAACATGCCAAATTGGGTGCCCCAATCACCTATATGGTTAGCTCGAATTACGTTATGACCTAAAAATTCCAGAGTACGAGCTGAAGCGTCACCAATAATAGTGGAGCGCAAGTGACCTACATGCATTTCTTTAGCTACGTTTGGTCCCGAGTAATCAATAACAATAGTTTGCGGTTCAACCGCTGTTACACCAAAATTAGGGGATTTTAATACCACGTCTATCTGTCGAGACACCCATATGCTGTTCAAAAAAATATTGATAAATCCTGGTCCAGCAATCTCTACTTTTTTAGCCATATCACTAAGATCGATTAGTTGTAGTACTTTTTTTGCTAGCTCTCTGGGCGGTACGCAAAGCTTTTTAGCCAATGAGATCACACCGTTAACTTGATAGTCACCAAATTGCTTTTTAGTTGACTGACGTACTTGAGCTTCACAGGCGTGTGGCGCTCCTGATTCAAGTAGTGCTTTTTTAATCTTATGTGATATAGCAATCTTAATATTCAATAATTTATTTTAATTATAAACTCGAGTAGTTGACGTTAGTGCGATTTGAAACTTAAAGAATTAACATGTTTTAGGCGTACTATTAATCTGATCTAACATGTCAAGTTAGCAGTTTAAGGTGCGTCGCATAAATATGAATTCTATTATTTTTGACATTTTTACAATTTGCTTACAAGCTTATCTCTAATACTGGTGATATAAAACTCAATTTTTTACATTTTATATAGAAAGAGAACATTAGTTCCGGGAGGGCACTGCGCACCCTGGCTTATTAACACTTAATACTAGTCTACATTACGTTATCACTAAGATTTCACCGCTCAATATTTCCGGTAAAAGTAATAACTGACTGCTTTAATTGATTAGTCTACGAAGTCCTCCTGCTGTAGCCCCATGATTAATAAATTATTTAAAATTTCTGTATCTAAAGAAAATGCTATTAAATAAATATTTAGGAGAAGCGCTTCATTTTTTATCTTTTGAGTGTTCGGAAAAGTAATAATGTATTTCGAGAGCGAAGCAAAAATCATTTCTTGGATTTTGGAGGCGATTTCCTGTTTGGCCTGATTTTTCTAGAATTATTTTAAGTATCTATAATAAGATCGTATAGCGAGAAAATTTTTTATTGAATAGAGGAGCTTTGTGTTAAAGAAAAGCACTAGAATTAATCTCGTTCGAGCTGTATCCCGTCTAAGGATACCCGTGCATCTGTGGAGTCATTTATTCAATTTGAATGTTATAGGTATCCTGATATGCACTAAAGTTGTCGTGATATACTCTAAAAATATAGATTTTATTTGGGCTAACAATTTAGAAAAGATCTTACTTAACATCATTCTTCACCACCATAATTTGTCATCACCATATTAAACAAGCAGAACTGGGTGGGACAGATTAAATTCTTCCTGGTTTTTATAAGAGACCCTGACTCCTTAAAGCCTGCGTTATACGCCATTTAATGTGCTAGATTTCGAAGTACATCGCACGGAATATTGCGTGAGCGCACCTCCTCCTGTCGATCTTTTTTCATTGTACTCGGCATACTAGATAAAGAAAAGTATATGAGCCTGATTAGGTGTTCCGTATGAGGCTATACCTGAGTAAAAAATCAATATGTTACTATAGGAGTCATATAGCTCCTTAAGCCGTTTAGTGCTTTCTAGAAAATAGCGCTGGTGTTATACTTTTATAAAGTGTACGACAAATATGTCGAAGTAAGTAGCAGCGGCTTGCCGCATAAATCAATTTTCAGGGTTTTCTTGCTATTAATATAGCCCGAATGGGCGCTGGGTAGCCTTCAATGGTTTTATGGTGATCGTGAGGGTCAAGAAATTCTTTCAGAGACTCCCCCTGCATCCAACTAGTACGGCGCTGTTCGTCTGTGTCAGTCACAGACGAATCGGCGATCCTTACATCAAGGAAGCGGCATTTTTCAAGCCAGATCTTTAATTGAGGTGCAGTAGGAATAAAGTAAACATTTTTCATTTTTGCATAACTACTACTTGGCACTAGCACTTGAAGACTATCGCCTTCTATTATTAAGGTTTCAAGAACTAATTCACCCCCGGAAACCAACTGGCTTTTTAGTTGATAGAGATGATCTAGAGGTGAGCGTCGGTGATACAATACACCCATAGAAAATACTGTGTCAAAAGCAGCGAGCTCCGGTAGTTGTTCGATACCGAGTGGCAAAACATGAGCTCGTTGATCGTTGCCCAGCAGCTTTCGTATGGACTCAAACTGAAAAAAAAACAACCGAATCGGGTCGATTCCAATGGCTAATTCGGCCCCCTCTCCAATCATGCGCCATAAATAGTAGCCACTACCGCAGCCTACATCAAGAATAGTGCGCCCGGTTAGAGGAGAAAGGTGTGGAAGTAAGCGATTCCACTTCCAGTCAGAGCGCCATTCAGAATCGATGTCAATGCCATAAAGAGAGAATGGACCTTTGCGCCAGGGCATTAAGGTACGCAGCATTTTTTCGATACCTATCAGCTGTCCCCGTGATAGCTTCGGTGTCATCTCGACGCATACACCGTATAGTAAGTCAACGTGAGTTGGAGTTAGTTTTGGTAAGTTCCTAACTGTATTAAACCATTGCTTATGTTTTCCATAAACTGATTGATTTTTCCAGGCGCTTAGTTGCCCGGGTAGATGTTCTAGCCAGCCAGCAAGATTACTCTTTGCTATATGCTGATAAAAATTATTAAATTCAATCATGGTTCTAGTCCTGACCTGTTTTCACTGCGATCAATGAAGCAAAGTTAAAGTACTGGAGCCACATTTCAATCTGATTGAATCCAGCTAGTGTGAGGCGTTCCTTATGCATTGCGATAGAGTCGGTCAGCATAACGTGACGAAGCATGCTGCACTTCTGACTAATTTCCAGTTCGCTATAACCATTAGCACGTTTAAAATCGTGATGCATGCTACACAGTAATTCGCCGATATTAGCATCTTCAAAGCTCAGTTTTTCTGACAGAACTAGTACACCGTTTGGCCTTAGTCCACTATAAATCTGTACTAGCATCCTTAAGCGATCGGTTGGCGCAAGGAATTGAAGGGTAAAGTTAAGTACTACCATTGAAGCATTTTCGATAGGGGTATTGAGAATGTCTGCTTCAAGTACTTTAATCTTGGTAGGAGCATTGTCGTCGCGAATTCGGCGACGACAATGCTCTACCATGGCCTTAGAGTTATCTATGGCAGTAATGTTACAACCCGCTACTTTTATACTCCGTTGCATTGAAAGCGCTGCTTCACCTAGGGAACAGCCCAGATCGTACACCTGACTATCAGGCTGAACAAAGCGTTTGGCAAACATGCCAATCATAGAAATAATATTAGAGTAGCCAGGAATTGAGCGCTGGATCATGTCTGGGAATACCCTGGCAACTTCTTCGTCAAAACTCCAATCTCCTAGTTTTGAGATACGGTCGGACAAAAGGGTATCACGGTTTAACATGACTTAAGATTCCTTCAAGACTTGCAATATACATTCTGCCAAATAATAAGGTAGAACTCGTACTTTAAGGGAGCTAATATTAGCCATGTAAGGAAGCTAATAATAGTCACGTAAGTAATTAAAAATTAATGCCGCATGGTGGTGATTAGTACGGAAATTCGACGCTATAGACAAACAATGAATATTTTAATTCTAAATTACTAGATATCTCTAAGAGCAGTGCTCTACTTAAAGACGCAGATTCTACTGTTATTTTTTGTTGTATATTCTAAAAGACAGATCACTAAATAGTGCGTAATTTACGTAGGATCTGTAAAATCAACTGATTGCTCTTGATTTGACGTATACGAATTTCTTCTGTTCCCCAGGGTTCCTAGTCGAAAATAAGATATTTTATATCCTCAGTGAAAACTGTTGACGGTCTTCGTGCTTCATGAAAAGTAATAATCATAAAAAAATTGTAATGATAATTGATGAATGCGATGCTAATAAGATGTCATTCAATGAAAAAATTAAATATGGGCTCAGAAGGCATTCAGACTGATCCACTTAATTGACGCCCACGCTAGACTTAAAATAAAAGCATAAGTCATGGTGGCTTATATTTTACTAGATCTATATTTTATTCTTAATAAAGATATGAGAGGAGCACTCTTAAGTTCTATAAAACACGCATAACTTCTGCTGCAATGTGATAAAGCGCATGGTTTCGTTCCCCTCTGGATATTGCGTTTCCGTCATTTTAAAACGATATAAGTTAGCATATTAAATTAGCTCTGCCTTATCAGACATAGCGTGTAAAAAGCTGAGTACATAGAGGAAAGGACTCACTCGAGCACCACATTTAAAATTATAAGAATAAATTTTGTGTTTGTCATGAGATTTAATAGTCACGATAGTGAATTACTTCTGTGTCACTTCATCTTTACGTATCGCTTTATAATGCGCCTGCTAAATACATAATAAGAGTACTCAAAAATTTCGAAAACCCTCTTTTTGCGCATTGATACTTTCAGGCTATTAGTTTAAAAATTTCTCTACTATCGCACTAGATCGATTTATACAATATGTTTTCGGCGAATGGTATTCGCACAAAAGAATGAAATTTAGTATTGAAAATACATTACTCGTATTTTTTCTAAAATAAATTTTATTTATAATACTTTCTTTTTCAGCTCTCTTTATTGCACAATTTATATGCAAAGAGAGCAGTCCAAGGTCTTTTCTGTTTAGCAAGCACATAGCAAAATATTGCTATGTGCTTGCTAAACAGAAAAGACCGAGACATAGCGGACTTAGATTTTACAAAATAAATTACATCGTTAACAGATGCACAACTAAAAGGCTCTAGCTCGTAAGTTCTTTATCTATTTAAAAGGATAGGTGTATGCGTACTGAATATTGTGGGAATGTGGATCTCTCCCACGTGGGCCATCAGGTCACTCTATGTGGCTGGGTCAACCGTCACCGCGATCATGGTGGTCTGATTTTTGTTGATATGCGCGACTGTACAGGTGTTGTTCAAGTAGTATTCGATCCAGATCAGCAAACTGCATTCGGAAAGGCATACAATCTACGAAACGAATTCTGTATTCAGGTTTTCGGAACCGTACGCACACGTCCGGAAGTCCAAATCAATCTAGGAATCTCTACAGGTAGAGTAGAGGTTTTTGCGCACATACTAGAGATTATCAATCCCTCCGAACCATTACCACTTGACTTTAACCAGACTAATAGTGAAGAGGCGCGTCTAAAATATCGTTATCTAGACTTACGGCGTACAGACATGGCTAGGCGTCTAAAAGTCCGTGCTAAAATCACTGGATTAGTGCGACGTTTTATGGACAGTCACGATTTTCTCGACATTGAAACTCCAGTGCTAAATAAAGCTTCTCCGGAAGGCGCCAGAGATTATCTCGTGCCAAGTCGCGTACATAAATCCAAGTTTTATGCGTTACCTCAGTCACCTCAGTTATTTAAACAGCTATTGATGATTTCCGGTTTTGATCGCTACTATCAGATAGTAAAATGCTTTCGCGACGAAGACTTACGGGCCGATCGACAACCGGAATTCACTCAAATTGACGTCGAAGCTTCCTTCATAACTGCCGTACAAGTTCGCCAACTGATCGAAAAACTAGTACATAATCTATGGCTAGAAATAAAAGGAATAGATCTAGAATCCTTCCCGGTTCTCACTTTTGAAGAATCTATGCGTCGATATGGTTCTGATAAACCCGATTTACGTAATCCGATAGAACTGGTAGACATTGCTGACTTGGTACAACACCTAGGCCTCAAAGTCTTTATCCGATCAGATAAAGACTCACAAGGACGTATAGCTGCGATATGTGCTTCAGGTGGCGCAAGGCTAACACGTAAACTAATCGATAAATATTCTAGTTTCATCAATACTTATGGCGCTAAAAACTTAGTTTGGATGAAAATAAATGACCGTGCGGCTGGTCTAGATGGCGTTCAAGGTCCAATTGCTAAGTGCTTTGATAAAAGTACTTTGGAAGCGATATTGGACCGCATTAACGCCCAAAACGGCGATATTATATTCTTCATAGCCGATAAGCGAAAAATCGTCACCGAAGCTTTAGGAGCACTACGATTAGAGCTAGGACTCGATCTAGGCCTTACTAAATTAGATAGTTGGAAACCGCTATGGGTTGTTGATTTTCCAATGTTTAAAGAGGATAAAAATGGTGAACTAGTAGCAATGCATCATCCTTTTACCGAACCGCATAGTAGGTCTCCAGAGACACTGGCTAATGAGCCAGCTAACGCCACAGCTAATGCTTACGATATAGTAATCAATGGTTATGAAGTGGGTGGAGGTTCAGTGCGAATTTACCACAGTAAAATGCAGCAAGCCGTATTTAATATTTTAGGAATCAATGAAGACGAACAGCGAGAAAAATTTGGATTTCTTCTCGATGCCATGAAGTACGGAGCACCCCCACACGCCGGGATCGCTCTTGGTCTAGATCGCTTAGTGATGTTATTGACTGGTTCCGTCAACATTCGTGACGTGATAGCCTTTCCAAAAACTACCGCTGCGACTTGTTTAATGGCTGATACACCAACTTTCGCCAATCCGCTAGCATTAAAAGAGCTAGCGATCAACCTTCTTCATAAAAAAATGCACTAAAAGACGAGTGAATAAGTAATAAATGAAAAAGCACAACGTGTCTAGAGACTAGCTCTACTTAATTCGAAACATAATGATTAATATTATACAATGAAAGCTACGACATAAAAGTAAATGACACAATTCTATTGTCCTCATCCGCAAGAGAATAAAACCTGCCTTCAAAGTCAGAAAAGTAAAAAGTGACAGAAAATTTGATATTGAATATCACAGTACGCCACTTTCCTGCTCCCAGATGTTATCCTCGAGTTAACTTCATACTCTATCTGTCATTTTTTGGATATCGGCCTATCCCTCTCTATGCACTAAGCCTAATAAAACAGTATTTTTTTCAAAAATCTCACTAAGTGCTTGCCGAGAAGTTCGACTGCTATTTCTAGCTGAACATCGAAGGCGATGATTCTTAAAAATCATAGGGCATTTAGTAGACGGTGAAAAATTGTAATTAATTTAGTTCAATAATTTTCGGAGACTTTTATGTCAGGACACAGTAAGTGGGCTAATACAAAACACCGTAAATCCATACAAGATGTTAAGCGTGGTAAAATTTTCACCAAAATTATTCGTGATCTAGTCACAGGAACTAGGTTAGGAGGCAGCGATCCTGACTCTAATCCCCGATTACGTGCGGCAATCGATAAAGCTTTATCTAATAACATGGCGAGTTGCACGGTAAGCCGTGCGATTGCCCGAGGTATAAGGAATGGTGATAATTCTAATATGGAAATCATCATTTATGAAGGCTATGGGCCAGGCGGTATTGCTATGATAATTGAATGCCTTAGTGATAATCGAAATCGCACTGTAGGGGCACTACGCCACGCTTTTAGAAAATACGGAAGCAAGCTGGGCACTGATGGGTCCGTTTCTTATTTATTTACTAAAAAAGGCGTAATCACTTACGCAAATGGAGTTGATGAAGATACCTTGATAGAAGCCGCGTTGGCAGCGGGTATAGAAGATATCGTTAGTTATCATGACGGCTCTATTAACCTATTTACCCCACGGGAGAGTCTAGATTTTTTGAAGGATGCTCTGAGCTCTGCCGGTTTTAACGCACAAATGGCGAAAATTGTCATGGTACCTTCGACTACGGTCAATATAGATAAAGAAGCTACGCTTAAACTACTACGCTTGATCAATATACTACAAGATTATGACGATGTGCAGGCAGTTTATCATAACGCTAAGATCTCTAACGAAATTTCAATTACGATTCAATGAATGCGCTATGTAGCCTTCTTTTATGACCATGCTATATTAAAACTAGACGTAAAAAGGTGGGTGTAATGACGTCGATCGTACTAGGTATAGATCCAGGCTCATTGAGTACTGGCTATGGTATCATCAGTCATCGAGGCGATCAACTTGCTTATATTTCTAGCGGTTGCATTCGCACTCTATCAAAAGATATGCCCATGCGGCTAAAGATTATTTATTCAGGCATCAGCAAAATTATTACTCAATTCCATCCTAATTTTTTCGCTATAGAACAAGTATTTATGGCTAAAAACCCTAATGCGGTACTTAAGCTCGGTCAAGCACGTGGTGTAGCGATTCTCTCTGCTATACACCATAATCTGAATGTGTTTGAATATGCAGCACGAGAAGTAAAGCAAGCTGTTGTAGGAACCGGAGCAGCGGAAAAATCTCAGGTGCAGCATATGATACGCTCATTACTTAATCTTTCCTCTAGTCCTGGGTCAGATGCAGCGGATGCATTAGCAATAGCAATAGCTCACTGCCATCTAAGCCAAGGTGTCCTAAAGATGCATAAAAGACGATTGGGCCCAGCATAAAGAGTGGAGATCGCCCGAAATAATATTTAGTTAACTGCTAATTGTACTAGATATTCATATAGTCACTTTTATGCTATAAAACGTTAATAACCTGACGTAGTTGCGCATCATATTGAAAAATTTTAGGAAGTTAAATGATAGGTCGTCTTAGAGGAAATATTTTAGAAAAACAGCCGCCGCTAATCTTATTAGAAGTATACGGCATAAGCTATGAAGTACACATGCCTATGACATGCTTTTATCAGCTTCCAGAGTTAAGACAAGAGGCTATCGTCTTCACCCACCTTGTGATTCGCGCAGATACAAAACTTATGTATGGATTTAATAATCAAGAGGAGCGGTCGCTATTCCGTGAGCTGCTGAAAGTAAATGGCGTTGGACCAAAGCTAGCGCTATTGATTCTATCCAGAATCTCCGCACAGCAACTCGTTAATGCAGTAGAGAGTGAAGAAATTACTGATCTTCTTAAGCTTCCGGGCGTGGGAAAAAAAACTGCCCAGCGTTTAATGGTAGAAATGAAGGGGCGTTTTAAAAAATTTAATGGCGATCTACTTATTAACAGAAGAGAAAATTTTTTCTCAAAAGAAATAGCGAAAATCTCTGATAACGAAAATGAAGCTAATGCCGTCTCCGCGCTGATAGCATTAGGTTATAAACCGCAAGAAGCGAATCACATGATTAGAAAAATTGCTAAATCAGAGTCAGATTGCGAAACTCTGATCCGAGATGCACTCCGCGTATCGCTCTAAAACTGAAAGGTATAAAGAATGATTGAACCTGATCGTTTAGTATCATTCCCACCAACTAATAGCGAGGAACTTTGCGATCGGATTATCCGTCCAAAACTGCTATCTGAATACTTTGGACAACCGAGTACGTGCGAGCAAATGAAAGTTTTTATTCAGGCAGCCAGACAACGCAGAGACGCACTAGATCACATACTAATCTTTGGTCCTCCAGGTTTAGGAAAAACTACGCTAGCCAATATAATTGCGAACGAAATGGGAGTTAACCTACGCGCTACCTCTGGCCCAATCCTAGAGAGGGCGGGAGACTTAGCAGCGATACTCACTAATCTTGAACCGCAAGACTTATTATTTATAGATGAAATTCATCGATTGCCACCACTTGTGGAAGAAGTGCTATATCCGGCCATGGAAGACTATCAAATAGATATCATGATCGGTGAAGGGCCGGGTGCGCGCTCAATTAAACTTGATGTGCCCCCGTTTACCTTAGTGGGCGCTACCACTCGCTCTGGTGCTCTAACTTCACCCCTCCGCGATCGCTTCGGCATCCTTCAGCGTCTAGAATTTTATAAAGTAGGGGACTTAAAGCACATCGTAACACGTAGCGCCCACTGCTTGAAACTAGATCTTTCTAATGAAGGCGCATATCAAATAGCGCGGCGGGCACGCGGTACGCCGCGTATCGCCAATCGTTTGTTACGTCGGGTGCGCGATTTCTCTGAGGTCCGCGCTAATGGTGTGATTAATTCTGAGGTGGCAATGCAAGCGTTAGATATGCTCAATATTGACTGCGAAGGATTCGACTACATGGATCGCAAGCTACTTCTAGTTATTATTGATAAATTTACTGGAGGGCCAGTAGGGTTAGACAACCTGGCTACTGCCATCGGGGAAGAGCGTGAAACTATTGAAGACGTTATCGAGCCTTTTCTAATTCAGCAGGGCTTTGTCCAGCGCACACCACGCGGGCGCATAGCAACGCATCATGCCTACCGGCATCTCGGTATTGAGCGACGAAAGGAATAGCCAATAAAAATAAATCGCCGGAAATTTTTTCATCAAGATATGGAAGTAATCAATAGTAGTGGCAAGCGCGAGTCAATACACATTCCTGACGTTACTGAATCTAATGTCTTAAATCTAAAATGCATTTTCTCAATATGTTATCAAGATAAGAAGTCATTAAGCAAAATGCCCAAAATATTTAGTATCAATGCTCATATTTTTTACATGATAGAAGCTATTCTATTTTTATCCTACTTATGATTACTTCTAAAATACCTCGGATTACGTCCGCTAAATCATGCATCCGCCCCATAATTCAGACTGGGGAGCGCAGTTTACGCTAAATTTAAATATGCTAAGTAGATTACATAAGGCACTGATCTAACAACTTATAACTTAATTTGACTAGAATAAAATTATTTCCAAGGAGCAGAGGCACCTATGTGACATCTGCTCTTAATTATGTCAGATAAAGGACAGCTTTAGGCAATGATAGTAGTCCTGTTAAACGAATTCTTGAGTCGTGTGAAGTAAATCTTATAAGGATAATATCAAGTGCAGCAGATAGCCAACACTATCTTTCTAGCGTACAATAGCCTGCCTCGGATTCATCGAATAATGCTGGGCTCGCTGACTGCCGCAACATTTGCCGTAACAATTTGGCGGCCCTTTATTTATCATTCAAAACATGAGAGTAGCATTAAAAATATCGAATTAGAATCCAGACAACTTCGAGCCATGCAACCAGAAGCTAGCGAGCCGATCGATGAAGATTTACCTATACCCGACGATGAATTTCCTCAGGGGGCATCTGATCAAGAGGAAGATAAGGAAGAAAAAATTCACGAATACATCGTTTCTTCCGGAGATACCCTCGGAAACATTCTGATTCAGCATGAAATCGAAACTTCAGATGTCACTCTTTTAGCTGCGCAGCATCCCGATCTGTGTAATCTAAAGATTGGTCAACAACTATCTTGGGTGCAGAATATGGGAGGCGCCTTACAGCAGCTTAAATGGGAAGTTTCTCGTCGTGAAATACGCACCTATGATCGTAACAGCAGCGGATTTAGGCTATCACAGCAATGGAGGCAAGATGAACAGAATAGTAGAGTAATCAATGGTCGTCTTAACGGTAGCTTTATCAGCAGCGCCATTGATGCTGGACTAAGACGCACCGAGATCGGAGCAGTAATTAGAGCGCTTCAATGGCAATTAGATTTTAAAAAACTACGTAAAGGCGACCTATTTTCTATTCTGATATCTCGCGAACATTTTGATAGTAAAAAAATACATAGCCAATTATTAGCTGTTCGTATACATACTAGCGGAAAAGATTATTATGCTATTCGCGCTGAAGATCACAAATTCTACGATCATAAAGGTTCTAGCGTAGACGGAGGCTTTATGCGCCTTCCAACCATGAAACAATTCCGCGTCTCATCTAATTTTAATCTAAATCGAGTAAACCCAGTAACCGGACGTATTGCACCCCATAAGGGTGTCGATTTTGCTATGCCGATCGGTACGCCTGTAGTAGCGGTAAGTGACGGAGAAGTGTTAATCGCTAAACACAGTGGATCGGCAGGCTACTATATGGCGATTCGTCATGGAAGTCAGTATACCACTCGCTATATGCACCTGCAGAGGCTTCTGCTCAAACCTGGACAGAAGATAAAGTGCGGCGAGCGTATTGGCCTATCGGGTAATAGCGGGCGATCCACCGGTCCGCACTTGCATTTTGAATTATGGATCAACCAGAAGGCCGTGAACCCGATGACTGCGAAGTTGCCCTGCTCTAAAAACTTAATCGGAAGGAGCCGTGTTGCATATCTTGATCAAATTAGGGGTGTTATTGCGCGCTTACAGTTAGATTAACTTAATTTTGAAATATTATAGGCTTAATTTCTATTGATTAGTCCGCGTAGACTAAATCGATAGAAACCGTGCTCTAAATTCTAGTTTATCCTTCCTTTCTTTCACTATTATAAGTGAAAGCGATTTTTATCGTACACTTTATACGCATCGTCTTTTATAACTCATAACTAGTTTTCCCCGCGCTTTTCAATTCCCACCTTTGAATTAAATTCCCACCTTTAAACTATTTGATGTAATAATAAAAAATTATTTATAATAATAATTATTATTAATTCAATTAAGTTAGATTCTTTTTAAGAAAAATACATAATCTAACTTAAAGCTTATGCCGCATTTTTAAAAACCTTGCACTTACACACCTATCCGAGGAGTTTATCTAGGTATCAGACTTCTCTAAGAACTCGCTGTCATGCGAATGCATCTACTACAGTTTGCAGACCATCGCAATCTTTTATAGGTCGAACTTAGGAGATCCGAGTGGTAAATCGATTTAGTGTGAACAGTAATACTCTGTTAGTGTGATGCTCATGCGTATACATACAAATTAACAGCACTGAAGGCCTAAATTCACTTGTATTAAAGTGAAAAAGTGCTAAAAAATAGTTGTCTTAATATTAGTAAAGAGCCGAGAAATACAATAGATAAGAGAATAATTAATGTAATTTTTGTTACATGCTAAATTTTAAAAACTCTGAATGACTCATAAAGAATAATGTGTAGTTAATTCAATGAAATCTTATTATTTATAATATATAATTCTAAAATCTGTATATTTTTTGTTATATAATATTTATTATGATTTTATCATGATACCTTTATTCATTCGTTAGATAATACATTTTCAAAAATGTATTATCTAATTAGAAATCGTAATACAGAAAAGAGCGAATCTGCTTATTTTATTACCTAATAAATAAAATGGATAGCTGTTAGTTTTGCTCTCATAAAAAGAGGTTTCGCACTAAGATCGTATGAATTTTTTCGATATAGAATTCTAAAATTAATAAGTTAAATATTTATATCTATAAATTAAGTGAACGATTTTTATAATTCGGCTAGAATTTAATGGCTATGAATTAAAGCGTAAGATTTATGAATAAAAAGTAAAAAAATTTAGTGGATCCGAATAAATTCCGAATACTTATACATAAAAGTTAAAAACTGATAAGGCCCCATATATGGCTGGAGATTAGGCTTTGCTTGCATTACAATTTATACTGCTAAAATTAACGTAATTTTTTCTGGTGAAAGCTGAACTCAATTCCGTAGTACTAGAAATTTTTATTATATAATCTTAAAGCTTATAATGGCCGCATTCTTAAAAATATAAAAGGCTTCTCTTAAAAGTTATTCAGAACATATCAGTAGCGGTTATATTCGGGTTGTATGTTCACTCGAACGATGTCTTCAAGACTGCGTACCATCTAAGATCTTTATTACACGTTTACATGAACTGTTACCCATTGCCAAAATAGCCTCTCTCTAAACTACTGAGCGCAAAGCGTTACGTACTTGCACCAGATTGCTATGAACGATCTTCTTTAGACCAAGCCTGGCATGATATTCTCGATTTCTTTATAGCTATATGCCTCTGATCCATGCGACTCTGACTGATAGAGTGGATATTTCGGAGGAATAGTTGAATTAGCGTATCATATAGCAGATCTTATGAAAGCTTTTAGCACGGCATCCGAAAACTAGAATACTAGACACTCGACTTCAATATCTACTGGAAAATCATATCATCTAGATCTTATATCTGCTACCTTCTATTATAACTTTACTACGATATTCATGGTATTTTTATTGTTAGATAATGGTGCATCTATACTATCTATAATCAATGCTTTATGCGTATTGATCCACGGGACATTTAGGAAGATATAGGCATGAGTAACTTACTAGGTCTGATTTCATCCGCTATCGTTGTCTTCTTCTAACTTCTTATAACTAATAAAGTTAGTTTAAACTAAATATCTGGATCGGAGATCTATGCTCTTTTTTATATTATATTGGTCAATGCTAAGTATAGATTTATCTGTTAACTAAAAAATATATTTCCTTATTTTTTAAGGAAGAATTAAAGGAGGTCTTTTACTTTTTTAAATCCTTTAAAATGATGACTTTACCTCTGATTTACTAGTCAATTTTACACATTCTTATAAGAAATCTTTATTAATTAATCTCTCATAAATAATGGTTTGAACATGTGTCTACTCAGACAGACTAGAGTAGGGAAAATTATATTTATTTTTAGAACGTTAGTTATTTTTGATTAAAAATATTATTAATTAATAGACTGATTATAAAATAATTAGAGGTACAACAAGAAAGAATAGTGTAGATTATTTGTGTATTGTTAATAACAAGTTATCGCATCACGTGCTACAGAATCATATTGGTTTAATTATCTGTTATTTTAGACCCGCATTACACGCTAAAAAGTATTTCGAATCGTTATATCTTGATAAAGATGGATATTTGATACTCTGTATTGCTACCTAGCGCTGGCTTGCACTATTTAAAATTACATAATAGCTTCTATAATTTAATCAATTTTCAGCTAAAAGAATAGTTGATGTCGATCTAGTAAGGCTAAAAATTATTCTAGTGAAAACTAACGTCATAGAAAACTAGAATATAGATTTTTTATCATAATATAAATATTATTTGACTATTTTTAGGAGTGTAAGATTCTTCATTAATTAATGCACTGAAAGAAGCAGGCTATTTATAATACATATTTTACTATAGGGAAGCAGTTGATTTAATACTATTTTGCGAAATAGAAAGCCCCTTGATTATGAATAAGAATGAGGGTGAGACGATGAATATCTACGATACTATAAGATTTTATTAAAGTAGTGTTTATAACATTATCAAAATTTTTGATAGTTTTACGATGATTCTAGACTTTAAGTTCAGTAAAATCAAATAGAATCTGCCTTTATATTTATTTTAATAAAATTAAGTAGACTTTTATCTAATCTTTTTCTGATCCGACTTCTATATTAATTTGTATCAATTTAATAAAAGTAGCTGCTTACTTAAAAAGTAAGCTATTTCTTATTCCTAGAATAATACGAGACTGTAATAATAGATATTTATTACAGTCTCGTATATCAAAAATAGATACAAGATAAAAGATAAAAGACCAAATTTATATAAATCTTATAGAAGCTAGACTTTCATTTAAATTCGCTACATACTAATTTTATCTAAATTTTCAGGTTATATTGCTACTTAGAATAACGGCAGATCCCTATGTACTCAAAACTTCGTAAATTTGATCAATAAATACTTGTAGATAAATATCTAGTATAAAATTATCTCCACATAGCTTTGTTTTAATAAGGGTAGTAGCATATGCAAATTTTTATCATGCGTCACGGAGAGGCGGCACTAGATTCAACTAACGACGCGGCAAGGCGACTTACGATTTTTGGACGCCATGAATCTCGGATGATGGGTGCTTGGCTCAGTACTAAGTCTGTGAATATCGAAAAGATACTAATTAGCCCTTATATTCGAGCGCAAGAGACATTGGCAATGATTCGAGAAACTATGGCACTTCCTGAAGCACAACTAGTGCCTGAATTAACGCCTACTAGTAAAACCATACATGTCATCAACTATCTACACAAACAGGTCGTAGAGGGAGTCAATTATATGCTGATCATCTCCCATGCACCTGTAGTCAGATGCCTCGTTAAAGATCTGTGCCTAGGAAAGCGCCTACCTATATTGGTTACTGCATCAATCGTCAATGTTATACTAGAGAGTAGTGGATCTGGTAAATTTGCATGGCAAATGAGTCCATCTCAACTAACAACTGTAGTCTAAATAATCAAAAAAGAGCATTTAATATCACTTATCTGTATCTTTTATCTATTTGTTCCTTAATTTAATGAATAGTTGCATAAGCGTAGTAAAACTCTATGATTCCTGGTAACTAAATAGAAGATCAGAATATCGGGATAGCAAAAAAGTTTAAAATAAAGATCACTGATTTTTAAGAATCTACTTCTTCTATGAAGAACCCATTGATTCTATAGTAATAGAAAATAGCAATAAGAAAGAGGCTAATAATACGTATATATGTAAAAATCTTTCACTTGCTAATAAGCGACTAGTCTCACACCTCTACCTTTCCTATCGTCTATACTGTACAAAATGAGTAAAAATGCTTTATTATTAAAGATATTTATACCCTAGTATGAGATAAGACACCGCGGGGATCTTTATAAATTTTTAACTCTGTGACAAAATAAACCAATCTTGTAATAGGCTTTTCAGCCTTGATCTGACTCTATTTCTGCAAATAGAGTCAGATTATTCAAAAAGCTCATTGTTATTTTCATAAAAATTATTAACTATTTATTTCATTTTCTATATTAATGCTATTAAAAATAGTTCTGACTAGAATGAAAATAACAATGAGCTGGCGCCATTTATCAATAAATTTATGACAAGCGATTCAATTAAATAATAGATTATAAAAAAGGGAGTAAGATAGCATTGAACAAAAGTTTCGACGCTAATATCACTAGCGAACTCTGCACTATTCAGGACATGCTACGATGGGCGATGAGTCGTTTCAGCGACTCCGATATTTGCTATGGTCACGGAACTGATAATCCATGGGACGAATCAATTCGATTAGTACTACCAAGTTTATTTTTGCCACTAGATATGCCAAAATACATGCACGCTGCCCACTTGACTTCCAGCGAACGTCATTTCGTCGTTGAGCGTGTGCTTCGGCGCATTAAAGAGCGCATCCCAGCTGCTTACTTAACCAATAAAGCCTGGTTTTGCGGTATGGAATTCTATGTAGATGAACGGGTACTAATACCACGTTCACCAATTGGTGAATTAATCAAAGATCATTTTAATACCGTACTCCCATGCCCCCCACGCCACATTCTTGACATGTGTACCGGAAGTGGCTGCATTGCGATTGCTTGCTCTCATTTTTTCCCGGAATCAGAAGTAGAAGCCGCAGATATCTCTAAGGAAGCCCTGGCAGTTACCGAGCGAAACATTGAAGCCCACGGACTCGAGCATCGAGTGATCCCTATTTATTCAGATTTATTTTGCGACATTCCTGCGCTTCAGTATGACTTGATCGTCACCAATCCTCCTTATGTCGATGAACAAGATATGCTTAATTTACCGAAAGAGTTTTATTTTGAGCCGAGAGTCGCTCTATTTACAGGTGAAAGCGGCCTGCAGTTAGTACATCGCATTTTGTCCTGTGCGGCAGACTATCTCAGCAACCATGGCATCCTTATTTGTGAGGTAGGCGCTAACATGCCACATGTTATAGAACAATATCCAGATATTGCATTTAGGTGGTTGCAATTAAAAAATGGCGGAGAGGGCGTATTCATGTTGACTAAACAACAGCTAGTTGACTCCAAAGCACACCTCAAAGGCTATAATTTATAAAGAACAGTTATAAAAACTAGCGATCAGGAATCTTAATGGCAGGAAATACTATTGGTCA
Source organism: Serratia symbiotica (assembly GCA_964059975.1). GTDB lineage: Bacteria > Pseudomonadota > Gammaproteobacteria > Enterobacterales > Enterobacteriaceae > CAXKXX01. Next base: position 181,289 of record CAXKXX010000002.1, on the reverse strand, counting down.
AATCTTCCGTGTTACTACCTTTGGTGAATCTCACGGAATAGCTATCGGATGTATCGTTGATGGCGTGCCGCCCGGCATCCCGCTTACCGACTTAGATCTACAAAATGATCTAAATCGACGCCGACCGGGCACATCTGAATACACCACACAACGCCGCGAGCTGGATGAGATCCATATCCTGTCCGGAATATTTCAAGGAATAACCACTGGCACTAGTATTGGGTTAATCATGAAAAACACAGACCAGCGCTCTCAAGATTACACTGAGAATAAAGATATCGTGCGTCCAGGCCATGCGGACTATACCTACCAACATAAATACGGCTTACGTGACTATCGTGGCGGCGGGCGTTCTTCTGCTCGCGAAACCGCAATGAGAGTAGCGGCAGGAGCGATTGCTAAGAAATATTTAAAACAAGAATGCGGAGTAGAAGTGCATGGCTACGTAGCTCAGATTGGCGATCTAACCTGTGACTTTCAAAATTGGGTAGAAGTTGAACGAAATCTTCACTTTTTCCCTGAATCGAAAAACCTAAAGCAACTCGAATCATTAATGCGGACTTTACAGAAAGAAGGCGATTCAATCGGGGCAAAAATTAGTGTGATCGCCGAAAATGTACCCCCGGGGCTCGGTGAGCCAGTCTTTGACCGCCTAGATGCTGATTTAGCGCACGCACTGATGAGCATCAATGCAGTAAAAGGTGTAGAAATTGGTGATGGGTTTTCTGTCGTGACCAAGCGAGGTAGCGAGAACCGTGACGAAATTACCTCGAAAGGATTCCAGAGTAATCATTCTGGGGGTATTCTCGGTGGAATCAGCAGTGGTCAAGCAGTTATTGCTCATCTGGCCTTGAAACCAACTTCTAGCATTGCGGTTCCGGCTCGCACTATTAATATCCGGGGGGAAGAAGTAGAAATCGTCACACGAGGTCGGCACGACCCCTGTGTGGGCATTCGTGCAGTACCTATTGCCGAAGCAATGATGGCAATTGTATTGATGGATCATTTACTTCGTCAGCGTGCGCAAAATGGTAATAAGTTATCTGAAATTCCACGTAGCAAATAGACTATAAAATGAGATTTTGTAGATTTTTAGAATTTTAATTAAGTCACTTCTTTTATTATAGCGGTAATACTATATCTAGAAACGATCACATCGAAAATCGATTAGGCCGTCCCCCCCTATTTTTATTATCAATACCCTGAAGTATGCCATTAAGCTCATTAGTTTACCGAACGATACAGATCGTAGTACAACATCCTTATCTCGATCATTTCAATATATTGACACTTCTAAAGTGTACTTTAACACTATACAGCTCATCAAAAAGGTCGAATAAATATTTAATAAGCACAAGTCGTAAATTTAAGGTCTAAGCCGTCAGTGTGTAAGTTAGCACGTTCTGCAATTCCGAAAGATAACAGGAAGATTACGATCCAGATAATTAATTATCCAAGATATCATGAGACTACCGAGCGCATATGTGCAAGCGGATCACTTAGTGATTAGCCTGAAAATATTTTCAGCTTTTTTGTAAAAAATATTTATGGCAAGTTTTATTGTCTTAATAACTGACGAGTTTAATTTTATCTGCTAACTATATTTAGTATACCATACTACGAATCGTTCAATGAAACAGTTTATAATATTATTGATCTTAGTAAATTCGCACATTGCTGCGAGTATCCTATAGCTTAATTAAGAAAGTTCTAAACAATTAGCTTTTAAGCATATTATACCTAGATATCGTCGAATAAAAAGTATAGTCACCCCACTTATTAGATTAACTGACTTTATTAGATATAAGCATTAAAGATTATTGAATTTGTATATTTTTAATAAAGTTTGATGTTTATCTTATGCATCGATTCCATAACTCAGTTGGCTATCATTAAATCTATTTTGTGCTCATATTTTATCATGACTTAAAAAATACCGAAATATCACATAAGCGCCATAGAAGTCTACTGTAATTCAATTCGCTCTGAAATCAACATTTAATGCCTAAAAATTAGATCTTTATGTTAAAGAATACAAAAAGAATTTAGTAGATTCAGATATATCAAACTATCATTTAATCACTATCATCTATCATATTGATAAACTTAGAGTAAAAGGTAAACCCATTAAAAGATTCATATTAGTAGAGTGCTATAGCCAGAAATTAACTACTAGGGAATACCTATTAGGGTGTATATTTATAAATAATTTTTATTCGTTTATTATGAGTAATACTAGACTATTCTAGTGTTACTATATACGTACCATAAGATATTTAACATTAAATAAGATTTATCTATATTTAATATTTAAAAAATAAATGTATATCGCCTTGGCTAGACTGAAGATGGATAGAATATAATCAGAAACATTTGATTAGACAAGTAATTTAGTGAATCAAAAAAATTTTTTCTAGATAAATCTAGCCGCAAAAATAAGATTTTTTAAAAAATAAACGGATTTATGTATTTGCGATAACTGATTATAATCGTATATCTAGCTAACTCTAGCTATACTCATTAAGAGATCAGAATAAAATACTAGAGATATTTTTATTAGTTTTTCTTATACTTATTTATATTTAACTATTAAGTAAAAGTAAATAAGTATAACTAATACCTATTAATTTTATATAAATTATTTTCTAATCGATTTACTAATTATTTTGAATGACACCAAAAATTTTATCCATAAAAATAGTAAATAAATATATAAATATATAATTATTAGTTAAAATAGAGGATAAAATCATTGTTCAATACCATTGAAATTATTTTTATATATTTCATTCAATCACTAATCATAATTCAGTTTTAATTATTAAAAATATACGTTTTATTATCAAAATATTTATATAAATATAAAATTTTACTTTCTATATCTTTCGTCTTAATTTAATTTATATAAAGAGGACATACTATAATTTGATAGTAGTCAAGCCTTATTTTCTTAGTGTCAACACAGGTTTTAATTAAATAATAGATTCCTACTTTTTATGAAAAAGTGGTACACTAAAAATATAATATCTTTAATTAAAGATCAGCGGGACAGCATTGTCTTCGACGCTCATAACATTAAGCATTTTTCTCAGTAGACTACTTATAGCGCACAGTATCTATTTTAATAGACTTAAATCAGGATTAATACAATAAGGGCATTTCTCATTCTATAGTACAGAAGATGTGAGTTTCTGTATTCAACTAACGTTATTTCGTGTTTGTTTAGTTGAGGTATTCTGAATACGCCAAAAACAGCTTTCACTTCAACTGTCATGCTGCATATGTAGAGCTTTCTCAAAATGGCAAGGCTATGGCTGAATTTCCACTAGATAATCGCACTTATTTTATTTTTAGAATGTTAAACAGAATGAAACAACTAAAGTTAGTTTATATCGACAATATTGATTGTATTTTTATCGACGCAGTCCGGGGGGCGCGATTTTTAATATTTATAGTCCTAGTCTAGCAATGAACTACATGCGACTATTAATTACTGAAGATTGATCACCACATTAGTTAAATGTATACTTATCAGATTTAGCTTTTCGACTAGACTAGATCAAACTTATGGTCTATAGCCGCTATCAGATAAATAAAAGCTACTGGCTTTACAATTTTAGGGAGGCCATGTAGATTTGAGATTTTAGAAGAAGTCAGTCGTTTTGATTAAAAGCCGGATCTCGGGATATGCGTGTTATTTATGACCCTTAACCAGCTCCATAGTGCCTCGATCGCAGCCTCCTGAAAGCTAAATATCCTGTTCTCTGAAGCTACCTCAATAGCCCACTGTCCTAATTTTAGCGTCTATGGATTTATTTATAATAAATAGTAACTTCTTTTTATATTTTTACTTCTTATCAAATCGATATCGTTAATATCTTCCCCATCTTCATTGAAGAAAGAAAAACTAGCTTATTCATATAACATACTGCGGTTTATCTATGCTATATGAGTCGCACTTTGTATGTCGAGTTCGAGAATCTGAAGAAAATATTCCTATTTATTCAAGTACGTCAAATTATAATGATTAATCTTTTTTTCGGTATAGTTGATTAGTTAATTTAAAGATAATCGACTTCTAGGGTAGAATAAAAATAATACTACTGCCTTTATTGGTTCCAAGATTTTTTAGATAGATAAGATTTTAAAATAGGAAATTTTTACTTAAGTTGATGGAGGCATAATTTTTATTGTAAAAAAAATCTAAAAAAATTAGATCAATGACAATTATTATAACTTAGACTTCTATCATGATTAATCGTATATTTTGCTTTATTAAAGTAGATAGTCATTACGAATCCGTAATGAATTTAACTCATTATCTAAAAGGGTAGCAATATAAATTAAATCTCTAATTTTATTTTGTAAAACTGATTTAACTTTTCTATATAAATAGAAGCTATGAATCGGTTAATTAACGAAGGTTATCACTTATCCGCAACTTAATGATGATAATTTTCTGATAGCAACGGAAGGGGATAACGAAAATAAACGCGCCCTGCTACTAATTTAGTTAACTAAATTAGTAGCAGGGCGCGTTTATTTAAGAAAAATTTGATATATCGTATTCGCCATTACAATCTGTACGCGACTATGCTTAGGGCGCGAAAATTGAAGTACTTTATGCGAATTCTTGTTGCTTTAGGTAATTTATCACAGTATCGTGATGGTTAGCTGGTGTAAAATCCTTGAATACTTTTTCAACCTTCCCCGTTGTGCTAATCAAGAAGCTAGTGCGGTGAATACCATGATAGGCTTTCCCCATAAAAGTTTTTTCACCCCAGACACCAAACTGCTCTGCAACCTGATGATCTTCATCAGAAAGTAGAGTAAAATTTAGCAACTCTTTTTCATAAAAACGTGATAATTTTTCTGGTTTATCGGTGCTAATACCTAGCACCTCAACACCAATCTTTTGAAGTTCATCTATATTATCTCGTAGCCCGCAGGCTTGTATAGTACACCCTGGCGTCATCGCTTTTGGATAAAAATAAATCAGGACGCGTTGTCCCGCATAATCAGATAAATTAATATTTTCCCCGTCTTGGTCAGACAAACTAAATTTAGGCGCTATATCGTTAACTTTTAATGGGTTCACTGCGGCAATTTCTCCGTTACTCATTGTGACATTGATGTCTAATCATGCTATTATTATATCGTGCATTCAATTCTGTATACAAACGATGTAGTTTTATTTAAAATTGGAGCGGTCAACTACAATTATAGGCCATAGTCTAATATACAGTTTTCAATATCAGCTGGCCTCTTAAATAAGTTAGACAAAATATTTGCGATTTTTCCCATGTTCATTTGACCGAAGTTAAATAAGTCAGTAAAGTATTCGATAAATTTTAGCAATGCCCCTCTTCCACCTACATAAGCATCTCGATTAGGCTCAGTAGCCTAGATTAAGCCCAAGTAAGCTTAATCACGATACATACTCAACAAGCTATGATTCTTATGTAGAAGCACTCCGAAAAACTGATTTAATTAGAAAGACAGCATTTTAACCTCCAATAAACAAAATGAAAAAAAATAGACGCCCCTCCTAAGACGCACTCAAAATAATATCTTCTATGCTATAGATTACGCACATAACTTATAAATATAAAAAATAAAGGCTATACATTAGAAAAAATTTCTATACTTAGTTTTAGATAAGACACAAAAGCTACGTACATACATTATTTTTAGAGAAAGAATTCAATGTTTACCGGAAGTATTGTTGCGCTAGTTACGCCAATGGATGACAAAGGCAGGATTGATCACACGAGCCTAAAAAAATTAATTGATTATCATATAAGCAGTGGAACTTCAGCTATTCTTTGTGTTAGCACCACTGGTGAATCTGCAACACTTGACCGAAATGAGCATATTGAACTAGTAATGAAAACACTAGATCTAGCTGACGGTCGAATTCCAATAATTGCCGGCAATGGACTGAACGATACCGCTCAAGCCATCATACTCACCCGCCGTCTTTCTGATACTGGGGTGATCGGATGTCTGACGGTAACACCATACTATAATAAACCTACTCAAGAAGGATTATATCAACATTTTAAAGCAATTGCCGAAAGCACTACACTTCCACAGATTTTGTACAATGTACCTTCGCGTACCGGCTGCGATCTTCTACCTCACACCATCGCACGGTTAGCAAAGATCGAAAATATTGTGGCTATTAAAGAGGCTACAGGAAGCTTAGACCGTGTAATTCAGATCCAAAAGGCAGTTACTGATAAAGATTTTATCTTATTGAGTGGCGATGATGCTAGTGGATTAGACTTTATGAAATTAGGTGGAAAGGGCATTATTTCTGTTGTAGCTAATGTGGCTGCTCCAGAAATGGCACAACTCTGTGCGTTAGCCAAACAAGGTGATTTTACTAGAGCAAACTATTTGAATCAGCATTTAATGCCCTTATATCAGACTCTATTTGTAGAAACAAATCCAATTCCAGTGAAGTGGGCCTGCAAAATTCTTGGATTATTAGAAACTGACACACTGCGTCTTCCAATGACTCCCTTAAGTCTATCTGCTCGCCCACTAGTAAGGAACGCGTTGAAAAGCGCCGATTTAATATAACTGTAAAATGGAGAATGAATGTCTTATTCACTTCAAAAATCGATGGCAGAAGCAGTAGTCGGATTCTCTCTATCTATGATTTTAGTGGGCTGTAGTAGCGAGCAGCACTGTGGGCATCCAATCATCAGTAGTCGCAACGAGACATATCTTGATGCGGGACCGCTCAAAATGCTTCAATCCCCGGATGGCATAAGACTTCCATCACAAATCCACAGCTATGAAATTCCAAGCAACGATTCAAAAAGCAGTGTTGGTAAGCAATTAGATATTCGCCCCCCATTACTTCGACCGCTGGATCCACAAAAAAATGCATATGTACAATATAAAGGCGACAATTGTGAAGATGCAGGAGGTTAGAAAAAATTTCTCAAATTTTTAGATAATATTCGTAAGGAATGGGGTAAAATTTTAAGTGAATGCACCTTCTAATCGACTAATCGTTATACTATTTTCCATATTGTTCTTAGAGAAATGCTATGACTTAACCAGATTTTCTATGCGAATATTTCGTTGTGCTCTATATATGTAGAGCTAGCCGGAAAAAATTTTTTCTTATAGAGACTATTCAGGTAACTATAATTATCAAGGCAACTATGTTCTGTCATCAAGAGTACGACAAACTAAGATCTTACTGATATGCCGAAGTGTAGTCTCAATTCTTAACGAATAAGGAATATTCAGAAAGAAAAACTAAAAATTATCTAATATCCTTGCGCGTGTGTACAAATCCTTATCTTCTATTCTAAAGCACACCTCGCATGTTATTACATAAATTTTCTTATATTTAAAAGATTAATTTTTAAAATTATCCCAACACAAGTACGATTATTCTTTATATAGAGCTTACTGACGTAATTTTTCTGTTATTTAATATCAGTAATAAGATCTCGATCCTATTCGTACTATATTTAGGTACATTCTTTCTATACATAAATCTTGTATCAAATTTTGATTTAGCGCTTAAGTTTAAGTCTGACTAAATTTTTTATACTGTATTAAGTGCGATAGTATAGTTGTTACGTTAGTATGAGGTAATGCTTCGCCGGCTATTTTGATTAAATAGAAGACAATTAGCATAGAACATAGGTGGTAGTTATCCACTAACCGATATCTTTCTACTTTAGGCGATCTGTGCGTAGCAACTAAAACAATCGCCGTAATTGCCACCTCATAAATACGCTCCTTAGATTTGGATTGAAATAACAAAGATGATTAAACTCGGTATCGTGATGGATCCCATCAATTCCATCAATATTAAGAAGGATACTAGCTTTGCTATGCTTCTTGAGGCGCAGCGCCGAGGTTGGGCATTACACTACATAGAAATGCAAGATCTCTATCTTTGCTCCGGAGAGGCTCGAGCGCGCATACGACGGCTGAGCGTAAAAGAAAAACAGTACGGCTGGTATTGCTTTACTGGTGAAGAGGACTTATCACTACAGGATCTTGACGTCATTCTAATGCGAAAAGATCCGCCGTTTGACATAGAATACATCTACGCAACTTATATACTAGAGAGGGCGGAAGTTAAAGGCACGCTGATAATTAATAAACCACAAAGCCTTCGTGACTGCAACGAAAAATTATTCACGGCCTGGTTCCCCGAACTAACACCGCACACACTAGTTAGCCGCAGTATGGCACATATCCGAAATTTTCACCGTCGGCATGGAGACATCATTCTCAAACCGCTAGATGGCATGGGTGGTGCATCAATATTCCGGGTCAAGCAAGACGATCCGAACTTGTCGGTGATTATAGAAACCTTAACCGCATGTGGTAAACGCTTCTGTATGGCCCAAAATTTCCTTTCAGATATCAAAAAAGGTGACAGGCGGATTCTGATAGTTGATGGTGAGCCCATTCCTTACTGTCTAGTGCGCGTGCCCGCTCAAGGCGAAACCCGAGCAAATCTAGCGGCTGGTGGACGCGGAGAAGTGAACTTACTAAACGAAAGCGACCGGAAGATTGCAAATGCGGTCTCTGAAACATTAAAAGACAAAGGATTAATCTTCGTTGGTTTAGATATCATTGGCAATTTTTTGACTGAGATAAATGTGACAAGTCCCACGTGCGCACGTGAGATCGAGGAAGCTTTTTTGGTACCTATCATTAGCATGCTCATGGACTCAATAGAAAAACGTCTATTAGAGAAATACGATAAAGTGCGTTCTCGGACAACTTAGAGCGCACTTTACGTACTATAACGCTAGTTTAGATCGAATTATCGCTTAAAAAGCGAAGTGGCATGATCCTGTATGTGCAATTAATTGATGTACCGATTTCTATAAAAAATCACTTTAGTAAGTTGATGCATCGTGATCAATAGAAAAACTTAAAATGTTAATCTTATTCAACTAATTAGAAATTTTCTAGAAGAACGAAAAATCCTTTTTAGTGAGTAATTAGTAAGATACTAAAAGAATGCAGTAAAAATACTAAATTTATTCTAAAGTAGTCAAATAAAACAAGATCTATATGAACACGGCGATAATACGTAGTTCCTAAATTAGCCGGTAAATTAATAAGCAATACTTTTTGACTCCTAGTCTAGCCAATATTGATACTATACTCTACATATTGATCGCAGGGGTTCCGTCAGAGGCGCTACTAAAAATCGGTCGCTGATACATCCTGGCGTTATCAAACACCCAGGATGTATTTAATGAGCAATCGTACCGTTATCGCTTTCGACTTTGGTAGTAAAAGCATTGGAATGGCAATTGGTCAGGAGATAATTGGTAGCACCCATGCACTACCCGCCCTCAAAGCCTCGCACGGCTCACCGGACTGGAGAGCGATCGCTAAGCTTATCCAAGAGTGGCGCCCAGATCTGATAGTGGTCGGTTTACCGTTGAATATAGACGGGAGCGAGCAGCCGTTTACTAAGCAAGCCCGTAAATTTGCTAATAGCCTACATAATCGCTTTACTGTGCAGGTTATTTTACACGATGAGCGCTTTAGTACCGTTGAAGCTCGCGCTCAGCTATTTAACCTCAGAGGTTTCCGCGCCTTGAGTAAAAGTCGTATAGATTCTGTTTCTGCAGTGGTTATTCTCAAAAGTTGGTTTGATCGTGATCAAGGACACAATAATTTAACTCTACGCTATTAAGGCCATCTACGCAGTACTTATGAGGAAAAGAACTATGCGTAAATCGAAAAAACTAGAAGTTTTCGGAGTGAATCTTGAAACATTACTTAATAAAACTAGTTAATTTTTCCTAATATATCGCAGTTTATTCCTCATAAAGAAGAAGACCAATTGATACTGACCCACCTAATAAGTAAGACCCGAAATATTTTAATTTTAATATTCTTTAAAAGATCATCGGAGCCTCTAAAACAATACAACTAGTTAAACTTTTTCATCAGAGAAAAAGGGGATGACTCTTTAATTGCACAGGAGCTGATTATTAAATGAATTAAAAGTATTTTGATTTGTATCAAGCAATCTAGAAATGTTTTTCAAGAATTAAAATGATGAATATCAATGTGGTAGGTAATGTATTGGGTAGAGATCATTCTGCAGTACTCTACCAGGTATCGCACACCGATCTATAAAATAAAGATGAGGAATACGCAAGAGCTTCAGAATGCTTCATCAAACCTATAATTTGGAGTCCACGAGAAAATCTGCATATATGCTGAAAAGTAATATAAATTAAGAAGTGTAAAAAATATTTTTAATTTTAGACTTATAGCACTAAATACCGCTTAATTAAAAGTATTATATTAGAAATAAAGACTGCGTCTCTTAAGGTAATGAAAAAATAAATATTAGGATAATCTTTGAAATTTTTAATAAACTATCGATTATAAACGAAAAGCTAAGATCTATTTCGATACTCCCGGTGTTGACTGAGAAAATTAAATACAGAAAGTAATATAATATTTAATATTATAAAGACTAATCGAACCCGTGTGTCAGGCGAATTTTTCTATGGTAAAAAATCGGATACTCTAAATACTAAAAATATTCCTTCTTTTTCATAGAATAAATTTCTTCAATATGTGTATAAAATAAAAAGACTACTCCGACGAACTGCTTTATTGTAGAGATAAAAAAGACATATTGTTTATTTGATCAACTAACTTAAAGAAAATCGAATCAGTCTTAATTCTCTAGTTTCATCACTAAAAATAATTATCGATCTTTTTAAAAATATTATTAAGTCGAGCGATATAGCAGAGACTCCTAAAAATCTGAAGCTTAGATCTATAGAGGAATACTAATAGCAGTATGGCCTATGAACTACATAAGACATCCATCTCTTTGAGAGAAATCATGCTTTGCTAGATTGTTACGATATATAACTCATATGACTAATTGAAAACTCAAAGATTAGAATAAATAGAGGTCTCTAATCTACAATAGAGGTCTCTAAGCTACTTTTTCTAAAGATGCTTTATTTAAAAAATAATCATTTTAAGTCGTTTATCAAATTATTTTAATAGACTGCAATTTTTATTGCGACTTATATGCAAGATTATGCAATTACTGACTCGAATAAATAAAATACGTGGATCATGAGCGCAGGCTACACTCTAAATAATGAAACATCTCAATACCGCTAGATCCGCATCCTTAAAAATCAAATCGTTCGATGTCGTTAATGATTCGATCGGGCTTGTGATTTTTAAGATCAGTCTTTCTTATGATCTGATTCCGGATGAAACTCAACTAGCAATGGATTATGATCTGAAGCGCTAGTCTCTAACACTGATGATTTAACTACCTCTAGATCTCGATAAAAAACATAGTCTAATGGTCGACCAAAAGCCTTACTTCTATGATCGTAGAGAAAGCTTACCTCCCGTAACGCCATGCCACCGACGAAGCCATACAATGCATTAATGCGTTTACGATTCCAAGCATTAAAGTCCCCGGCCATAATGACTGGACCATGATGATTAGCGATTTGCTCGCCAATAGGCCATAGCTGTCTCGTATAAACATCAACACCTAGACTGAAATTGATCGAATGGATATTTATTAGCATTAATAGCTGATTATTGAATAATGGATAAACAGTGATTAAGGCTGATTTTGCTAGACGCAAGAAAGGTTCTCGCGTTCGTAGAGGACAGCAATATATCGGATGAGCAGACGCTAGTGTCATTACTCCGGATGGATGTTGCGGAAGTACAAATGCAGGCACTTGATCAGTTACTAGGTAGTTAGAGATAGCAAAACTGACCAGTTCAGGAGTTGTTTGTGCTTCCTGTAGCAAAACTAATTGAGCAGTTCTGCCGTAACCTTGCAGTACCGAAAGCCAATTAGACCTCTGCTGTTTAAAAATGTTCCATACCATTACCTTCAGAGTACTAATAGTTGACAATACGGACACATTAGGGCGTGGATGCTGAATTATACCAGATAAAACCCGTTTAACTGGTTGATCTGCTACATATCTAATGGCATAAGTTTGTTTCAGCACAATATTCGATTATTGCCTCTCTAACTAAAATGAACGAGGTAGTCTGGTTCAAAAATTTATTGAATATACCTAGGTCTTGTTGTATTTCTTATTCTTAGATATATAATATTGAATTATTCTATTTTTATGTAAGATTTTCTATAAGTCAATTCTACGAACAATTAGAAGAAAGCATTCTCTTAAAGTAAGAGATCAAATTAAATATCTCTCTAAAATTAGCGCGGATTTTAAAATAATTTAAATAATTTTATAGTTTTGCTCTATTAATGATTCTAATGCCTTAGCAGCTATCAATAAATTACTATAGACGAACATTAATCTTGATTTAACTCCCGATATATCTTATTTCTAATTTTTTTTCTTAATGTGCTAGTCATGCAATAGGTGCGTCTACACTTATAATTATTTAATAGAATTTAAATGATTCATAATCAGTAAAAACGATCTAATCGTAATCTACTCCGAATATTTTTATAAGAAACATAGTTCGGATAAACTCTAATATTTTAAAAAGTATATCTAAAATAAATTAATTTTAATTTTTTATTAAATAACCGATTTAATTAATACTAAAAATAGAAAGATGACTATCTTTAGAAAAGAGGGAGTTGGACTAACCTGATCTATCTAGGGGTTTCTCTAGAAAGATTTATGACACTAATTCCATACCATATTGAATAAAAAATTATATTTAGTAATATGAATCTTATCTATACGATACTGCGGAGCTTTGTAGCTTCCCCTAATCAGAAAAGGAAAGCCTTACTAGAAATTTATCGATCAAATATCTTTATCTTTAATAGATGATATATATTTAAGTTACGCTAATTTTTATGCAGTTACTCTTCTATCAGAAATTAGAAATAACACTTCATGCGAGGTTTTACAAGAAGTATTTTCCCTTATCATCTGCTATATATTCGGTATATCGAAGCAAATATTTTATATATTTTTAGATAAACTTTAATATGATAGAGCATCAATCGATATAAAAAATGAAAAATAGAAAATCGTTAATAGAAAGGAAGCCCCTCTATCGATATACATAGTGCAATAAAAGCTAGTCTACTTATCTGTATGTTTATATAATAGAGACGCTTAGATCTTTTAGAATCAATAAGGAGTGCCTCATTCAATACAAATCATATAAATTTAAGTCTATTTTATCCTCAACAACTTTAATCACTATTAATATAAGTATATCGGTTACAAACATATCACTATCTTGAATTACATTAGAAATAAAACAGACTCCATCAGATATACCTTATGAAGTTACAGGTTATATCGCTGGATATTCAATATTAATGATTAGGCTATTATTGAAATTAACGATAGTTTCTAATTGTTGGGATCTAAAAAAGAGCCGGACGGACCACTTTCCATAAAAGCAGTTCGTAAAAATAGAATGAGTTAATAAAGGATTATGGGTATTAATCTTTTATAAATTAATAGTATCAAACCGGATATCTTTTTGACATACGGATGAAACTTAGTTTAATAGATAGTTGCGATAGGTCGGCTGTATCTATCTTTCCATTCAGAAATCACTTGGGTATCCAGAAGCGCGTAGCTAACGCTAGAATCTATAAGTTGCGCTTGGTCGTAGAAGTATGAACTATTTCAGTTTCCGGTTCTTATAATACAAATAATATGTAAACCATCTTTAGATAGATTAAGATTTTTAGGATTTAGTAGCATCGCCTGACCCAACAGATGCGCCAAAGAGCGGGTGTAACCTTCGCATTAGAGCGTCAAGATATTTTGGAATCTACAGTAATGAGCAAATGATTGAAGTTGCATTAAAGTAGATTAAACTGCGATAAATTCTAAATTATTGCATCTAATTCTGCTATTTAGCAGAAGAATTCATGTCATATTGTAGTTAAATACTCACTTAAGATTACTCATCGTTCTTTATTTCAGAACTTCATATATCAAATATTTGAAGGCTGTTTAATGCCATCCAGCACTATTTTAATCAAAGGTAGTTTTAGGTGAGTTCATATAAAAATATCCCCGAACTAGCTCTAGTCAGATCACATAGTTGAGCTCATTCAGATGTTGTATAACTTACTTAAATATCGCGCAATAAACCTAGAATTTAAATTAGACAATCTCACCGAAGTGCAAGCTTTTTATATCTATAGGAATCATCTGAGACCGGAATTTCCCCAAGAGTAATCTTGTAATAATGAAATTTTTCATCATGAATTTTTAAAGTATCTCTGTATTTTTATATAACTGATAGCATCTTAATATTAAGACATGCTTACGCTAATCATATGTGCGAATCGCCGAGACTGAAATATTTGTTCCATGTTGATATGCGTTTTAAATTAAACGATAACAAATATACATCATAAGATTTTTATCTTCACCAAAAAGCATATTCTCAGAAATACGTTTCCCGTCTAAAGTATCTATAATGCGATAACGATCATATAATTTTGCTTATTCTAGAAAAATAATAATTTTCTTATCTGAACAGATTTAGAAGAAGATCTAAAATATCAAGATTTAAAAAATGACTAACTAATTGAAGATGTGCTATCGACTGATATACTGAGCGCGTGCCATATTTCTTTCAGCGTTATAGAATATTGATTTAAAATATAATTGATTTAGAGTCTTAGTAATTTAGCATAAGACAGTGGCGTATTGCGCAACTTCTTTCGCTATATTTTTCTCAATAATTTAATTCTAAAGGAGACTAGATTCCTTAAATATTAAAACTTAAGTCAGCCTGAATTTTAGATTTCTTTTTTCTCTGATAAATAATCGATGTAAAATTTAAGGATATGCCTAATCTTAGCTCTTACGCCTCAGCTTACAGATCAATACTTTTACGCTATGGAGGCTCATATTATTTAATATATATTATAGCGTCACATTCTTACTTTTACTAAGGAAGATTTTACACAGAAAATATTAAAGCGTAGTAGTAAGATAAAAAGAATATCATAAAAATGGTAATTAATATGTTAGATAAAGTGATTCGAATTGCCACTCGTCAAAGCCCGCTCGCTCTTTGGCAAGCCCGTTACGTTCAGAGCTGGTTAATAGCTAGATACCGCACCTTACGAGTCGAATTAGTGCCGATGCTAACGCGCGGTGACCTCATTACGAGCGCGCTAAGGTCTAAAGTTGGCGGCAAGGGGCTATTTGTGAAAGAACTAGAGCGAGCTCTTCTGGAAGATCGATCAGATATCGCTGTACATTCGATGAAAGACGTACCAGTAAAATTCCCGATTGGATTAGGATTGATTAGCATTTGTAAGCGAGATGATCCGCGTGATGCACTAGTGTCGACTCGCTTCTCTTCGATTAATCAGCTACCAGAGGGTAGCATTATCGGCACCTCAAGTTTGCGTCGTCAATGCCAGCTACGAGAACGGCGTCCCGACCTAGTCGTACGCGAGTTATATGGAAATATTAACACCCGTTTGAAAAAATTGGATAATGGCGATTACGATGCTATTATTTTAGCAGCTGCAGGCCTGAAACGTCTGGGTTTGGAGCAACGCATTGTCCACCTACTGAGTGTTGAAGAGTCCCTTCCAGCAGTTGGACAGGGGGCATTGGGTATTGAATGCCGTCTCAACGACGTAAATACCCGGTCAATTCTAGCGCCTCTGAACCATAAAGCTACCGAAACTCGTATACGCGCCGAACGAGCCATGAACGCTCGTTTAGGGGGAGGATGCCAAGTACCAATAGGTAGCTACGCTGAGCTGAACAGTAATAACTTGTGGTTACGCGCTCTTGTGGGTTGTCCGGAAAGCAATCAAATAGTACGCGGTGAATATCGCGGCTCGGCTGATAAGGCGGAACAAATAGGCGTGAATTTAGCAGAAGAGCTACTAGTACGGGGCGCACGTAAGATTCTAGGTAATTTTTATCAAAGATATTCTCTAGAGTGACGATTCTAGTAACACGCCCCTCTCCTTCTGGAGCGCATTTGGTAGGCCGATTACGCACACTAGGTCGATCAGTTTACTATGCACCGTTAATTAATTTTACTCCTGGTTGCGATCTCTCGAAGCTACCAGGGATGCTAAGAGAGCTCAGTAGTGGCGATCTAGTATTTATTTCATCACAACACTCAGTACAATATGTCGACGCTGTAATTAGTCGCAACGGGATGACCTGGCCAGATCATTTAGTATACCATGCAATAGGTAAGGCTAGCGGCTTAAGCTTACATCGCATTAGTAATCTACCCGTGATCTATCCAAAGAAAAATGAAATCAGTGAAGCGCTTTTAATGCTACCAACACTGCAGCGATTAAAGGGAAAGCGAGCAGTAATCTTACGGGGAAATGGAGGGCGTACGCTCCTCGGAGATACATTGCAAGAGCGAGGAGCTAACGTAAGATATTACGAATGTTATCAAAGGAATGCGATATATTATGACGGAAATTTACAAGCCGCAGCTTGGCGGGGCGCCGGAGTCAATACACTAGTAGTTACTAGCGGAGAAATGCTACAACAACTGTATGCCTTAGTTCCTAAACACCACCAGTCTCCGTGGCTACTTCGTTGTTGCGTAATCGTAGTCAGTCAACGTACAGCCAATCTTGCCCGAAACTTAGGTTGGAGCAACATTCAGGTGGCCGATAGTGCAAATAATGATGCCTTAATGCGTGTATTAATAAAATAAACCTAATCATGATAAGTGTCACAATGAAAGAAAAAGTATTTCATCGGGCTTAGTTCAAGATTCACCTTCATGCAGTATAAACTTTCAACAATTAAGCGACGCGCGCCGAAAAGGTAAAAGGGCTAGCGCCATGCTTGGCATGGAATCAATGATACTAATTATCATACTAAGCAGATTAGCTTACTGCTATATACGCCAGCAGTCTCAATACATTCTTGCTACTAATTATGCATTGAAGAAATAATTACACAGATTAAATCGCGCTCTACTAGATGCATTAAATAAGAATCAT
Source organism: Serratia symbiotica (assembly GCA_964059975.1). Taxonomy (GTDB): domain Bacteria; phylum Pseudomonadota; class Gammaproteobacteria; order Enterobacterales; family Enterobacteriaceae; genus CAXKXX01. The sequence continues at coordinate 164,308 of CAXKXX010000002.1, read as the reverse complement.
TAGCAAGAAATAGGCACTCGAGAAGGCTTTCTATTGAAAAAAGTAAAAAAGATGCCTGGATACAGGAAAGAATAACTCAGCGCACTGTATGAATGAATTGACAGGTAGAATAGTCACGTTTTCCGATAACTTCTCTAAATTCTGGATATTAGCGCAAGCAGACTTTTTAGTTAAAATGACCGTCTATCATCCGCGATAGACTGATCTTTGATCAGACAGCGGGCAGTGCATTTTTAATCGTTTCGTTGTGGGCGACTGCTTTCTCTGCACTGAGTGTGAAATATTTTGAATTTTAAGAAAAATCTACTACCGATCCGTTAGTATGAAGAGAGTAATGTACGACAATCGATCATAGATTTTCGTGCAGAATCTTATATTAACGAATAGTATTAGCGTCCGTATTATCTTTATAATTAGCAGATAGTGAGTAGTGAAAATGGCACCAGTACTGCTTCTATTTTTCTATTCGGTATAATTTTACAGACATTGCACTATCTTAGTGAATAGTACTATAAGTGATCATAGTAGAATAAGTTTCGAATAAGTAGAGCAATTTCATACAAAGTACGGGCGTTCTTAAATGGCAATCGATCGTTTCTTTATCTCTTAGAGGGCGATTTAAATTTGAAGAAAAGAACACACTAACACGCGGCATCATATGATTTTAGCGTCCACAAAGTCGTACAGATTTTCAATCGATCTTACTCAGACGGCCATCTCGGCGCATATTTTACATTTTAGTCTGCCACAAAAAAGCAGCCTCCAGTGACATATTTTCGTAAACTAAGAATATGTGAAATGCACATTCAGAATAAACCGCATGATGATCGGACTCTGTATCTTCATATAACACTACCAATCTAGAGATTGATTTATCTAGTTTGCCCGCTCCTAAAAATTTCATAAAGGTTAGTAGAACTGGTGTTAGCGCCAGCTCTATACGAAATTAAACGGACAGAATATTTTGATGCCAGTCATAGTGCGGGGCCACAGTCAATCACTTTCGTCATAGTTATTCGATAAAAATAAAGCGGAAGACTTAGACTGTTATCACTAAAAAAATCACTAGTACTATATCAAGAAATGACCGTCCGTCTGCGTAAGAGTATCGAATCTCTACTACGCGAAAAACTAAAAATAAAAAATTTTAGATATTATCTTTTCTCTAAAAGTCATCACGTATCGATGTACGGCGATCCAAATACTTGAGTCGTGAAGTATAAATTAGAGAAAGCTAAATTCTTATACGATTCTCCTAAAAGCATTGATCGTAAGGTCGGGTTTAAAGTGTCACTTTTCTAGAAGGTAGAATACAGTGTGGGATTCATATGCAATAGCATATACTCTATTCCTCTAGCATATACTCTATATAGAATATTCGGGGTGAGCAAATAAGGAGTCTTCGGCCATGCAAGTGTTCAAGAAATTAAAAAGGCTCTGGGTGCTAGATAGGAAGTAGTAGAAAGCATCTTCAATACATTGAAACACTGATAGCAATATAGGAACATACTGTTAATCCTTACTCTAGCTAGACATAGCGTAGCATGATGCAATTGAATATACCAATTTGGCTCACTTTATCTCGTGTAGCTCTAATTCCATTTTTTATTCTGGCATTTTATCTACCATTTACTTGGGGGCCGATACTGTGTGCTATCATTTTTATATTTTCTGCTTTAACCGACTGGTTCGATGGATTTTTAGCTCGGCGTTGGCAGCAAACTACACGTTTTGGAGCGTTTCTCGATCCTGTAGTAGATAAAGTGATGATTGCTGTAGCGCTAGCATTGGTGGTAGATTACTATCACAGCTGGTGGGTAACCCTACCAGCTGTGACCATGATTGCTCGTGAAATTGTTATTTCATCGCTTCGCGAATGGATGGCTGAGATTGGAAAGCGTAGCAGCGTAGCGGTATCCTCGATGGGTAAAATAAAAACTACGCTACAAATGATATCACTTATCGGGCTAATTTGGAGGCCCGAACGCTCGGTGCTTCACCTAGCGTTCTTTCTACTATACATTGCAGCAGCTCTGACCTTCTGGTCAATGCTTCGATACTTGAAAGCGGCGTGTAACGATCTAATTCAACCATGAGTTAAAGTGATAAAAAAAATTAGAAAACGATAGCGACAGACCGAGACTTTAGTCTAGCTAATCCAAACAGTTGCACTGCAGCACCAATCTGTAGTGCTAAAAAAGACTTTTAAAGCAGTAGTCGGAGCGAAAGTGAATAGCGTTCGCGCTTAGAGCATATAAGTATCGGGGATTTTTATCGTCACTAGGGTTATTCATTTTAGAGTTCAGAATCTAGAAAATTTCTCTACCAACTCTCGATATTAATTTCGTGTAATCTTAAAAACAAGCATTATAATTTTAGGGCGCAATGATGCGCCCCCTTAATTTTAATCGAGCTTACGATTGGTTGGAACATCGGCTCGCATGACAACGAGGATCTAATCTTTTAAAAACTTTTAAAATTTACATCGCGGTGTACTAAAATTCTTGATTTTGAAGGTCTGAAATGCTGAAAATACCTAGTATTAGTAAACTGCTTGTCTATTAAAAAGATAAAATATCGGCACAATAGTCGCTGCGACTTAGAAAGCTTTGAATTAGCTGAAAGCACGGCTTCGCATCAGAGATGGTATCCCTAAACTTTAAAGTCAAATATAGCATCTACTTATTTTGATAAAAATGTATTTAAGGCTTCACGACTCTAGTAAGAGCCTCATCTCGCAAGCTAGGCGGGTTTTAGATGGTTTATGTAATAGACTTTATTAGTTTATAGTCTCTTCAGATCTTTGATAACCTTGTATTTCGAATGCATTGATACGCTTTCGAACCTCCTTATTGAAGGCCAGAATGGCCAAGTCCCTTAGTGCCACGATTACTAATGCTAAACTCTTCAACCACGTTAAAGTCAACCTGCACTACGGGGATGAAGATCATCTGTGCAATCCGAATACCCGGATGAATAACGAAGGACATTTGACTACGATTCCAAATAGAAATCATCAACTGACCCTGATAGTCGGAGTCGATCACTCCGGCTAGATTGCCCAATACAATGCCGTTCTTATGACCTAGACCAGATCGTGGAAGTAGTATCGCAGCTAAGCCAGAGTCGGCAATATGCATTGCTAGTCCGGTGGGTAATAGAGTGCTCTCTCCAGGCGCTAACTCTACCGCCTCGCTTATACAGGCACGCAGATCTAGGCCGGCAGAACCTGGAGTTGCATAGGTCGGCAGCGGTAAGTGTTGGCCCATACGAGGATCAAGAATTTTTATGTCGATTTTTTTCATTATAGCGTCCAAATATCTCATTAATTAAACATTGTCCAAGATATGTTTTATCGCTCAGCGCTAGATGCTTTGTCCCCCCCCTCCAAAAAAGATGTAACGCATTCGTGTTACTATCAAATCCATGGTTTGAGAGCGATATATCATTAGCGCAAATTAAATCTAAATTTTTACACATTAGTTTTTTCGAAGCAAACTCTTCTATATGCTCTGTTTCGGCAGAAAACCCTACAACAAAAGGACGATTTTTAGTCATTGCTGCTACGCTTGCAACGATATCTGGGTTTTTTATCATTTTTATAACGAGTTCATTGCCTTGTTTTTTAATTTTTTTATTTGCAATCTTCTCGGCACGATAATCAGCTACAGAAGCGCAGGCAATGAAGATATGTTGCTGATTAGCACACTTTTGTACGGCCCGTTTCATCTCCAATGCGCTAGTGACATCTATCCGAGTAACTCGTCGTGGTGTTGGAAGACTTACTGGTCCGGAAACTAATGTAACTTGAGCACCACGAGAAGAGGCTGCGGCGGCAATAGCAAAGCCCATTTTCCCGGAGCTATTATTGCTAATAAAACGTACCGGATCAAGTGCTTCACGCGTCGGCCCCGCGGTAATCATGATTTTTAAGTGTTGCATATTCTGAAGTCTTGAAAGGTAATCATGCGCTAAATCAACGATTTTTTTTGGACATAACATGCGTCCTGGACCGACATCGCCACAGGCCTGTTTGCCGTTATCTGGACCCCAAAATACCATACCTCGTTTATATAGCGTTTTTAGGTTGTACTGAGTACTAGAAGCGCGGTACATCTGTTGATTCATGGCAGGAACGGCAGCAATAGAAGCGCTTGTGGATAAACAAATAGTAGTAAGGAAATCATTGGCCATACCTGCGGTGATGCGAGCCAGCAAGTCGGCAGTCGCGGGCGCTAAGATTATCAGGTCGGCCCATTGTCCTAATTCAATATGACTTATTTTAGATTCACTGATTGGATCGAGTAGATCGTAATAAACTCTATGGTTAGATACGGCCTGTAACGTCAATGGTGTGATAAATAGCTTGGCGGTAGCAGTCATTACTACCCGTACCTCCGCCCCACGATCCCGAAGGCTTCGGACTAACTCGGGGCTTTTATAAGCAGCAATACTACCACTAATACCAAGTAAGATATGTTTTCCGGAAAGTGCCGTTATCATGTTGGTCTGATTGAAGGCGAAAAATGTGCATTATATTAACATAACCGCATTAGGAGAATGGTTTCATCCGAAATATTTATTATTTATAATAGTGAACTTTATAAAGGGGTCGATACTTTTATTGAGTATCGATCGAATACGGAAATCGGAGGGGGGTGAGTACTTTATAGCCATTATATGTAAGAATAGATCCGTGATTATATAGCTTATAAAAGCTCATAAATCTATAAAAAGACTTTTAAGTTAAAATGTAGCGATTGCACCTTATATTAAATATCAAGCTACTACTTATATACTCAATTACTGGCTTGAGTACCATGGAGTTAATGATACAACTAAAACTGCGTTTTATCTTTTGATACTTAATGATTTTACTTGATCACCGAGTAGATAATAGCTAAAAACTTGAGACTACTTTAATAGCTATGCTTAGTGATTAAATAATTTAGAAGGGGGAGATGATATGCGAAAATTCTATCTATCTTTATTTAGTATATAAATCGCTACATGAAGCCTCAAATTCTCCAGAAGCAGCTAAGTAATCTTTAGTGTATCTTGAAAGACCAGAATAGTTAGTACTGATTTTAGTTAATAAATATGCACCCTTTCAACCTTAATAAAAAATCTCTGATACTTTTGATACTAATGATAGGAAGGTTAATTTCATTAGAAAGATCTCTTAATGTATATTGGGCTAATCTAAAAATACTAATACGACTATTCTGACGCATAGTCCCGCCCTTCAGATAGTGTCAAATCCACACATGGGGATCATATAAAACCTAAATATTTTACGAAAGGTTTACTATTGTTTTACATTGAAATATTAGTTCTTTAAAAGACACCTAATTCAATATGGATCTCGATTTATCAGGAGTAGACAGCACTGTATCTTACCTCCGAATCTTGAAAGATTTTTAACTATTACAGCCTTGAGAATGCATACTTTAAAGCGTATACTAAAAACCTTTGAAAGGCTCAAACTATATATTTGAGTTTATCTAAAAAGTTTTAATAAAATACGGTCTAGACAAAAATAAAAAGTATTACACATAAAACTCGAGTTAACTTATTTATGGAGAAAAGCATGTCCCGAGTTTGTCAAATTACAGGTAAGCGCCCCGTGAGTGGCAACAATCGATCCCACGCAATGAATGCAACAAAACGCCGGTTTCTTCCAAACTTACACTCACATCGTTTTTGGCTAGAACAAGAAAAGCGCTTCATAACTCTACGTTTATCTGCTAAAGGCATGCGCGTTATCGATAAAAAAGGTATCGAGACCGTTCTATCCGAGCTTCGAACCCGCGGAGAAAAGTATTAAGGAGCTAAATTATGGCTAAAACTCATCGAGAAAAGATCAAGCTAGTTTCTTCCGCCGGAACTGGTCACTTTTATACCAGTACCAAGAACAAGCGGAGTAAGGCGGAAAAATTAGAACTAAAGAAATTTGACCCAATTGCTCGAAAGCACGTAACTTACAAAGAGGCGAAAATTAAATAGCTCTATCACATCAATAATAAAGACTAATCAAGCTCATCGCTCCATAAAAATAGAAAAAATATAAAATACTTTAATTTTAACAGACAGACTGTTTTTGAATCAGATGCGCTATTAAAGTCGCATACGAGCACAGGTTTTTCTTATGCTGTCTGTGGCTACCTCGACAAACTACTGATCGTTCAGATGAAAATATATATGATAGATTTAAACGTTGTATTTAAAAACTAAACCAAATTATCTTGCTCTGACTTATAAGATAAGAAATAGTCAGCTGCGCTTCTGTACTGCATTTAGTAGGCATTCATAATTGTCCAAAGGATTGATCGGTTCAGAATTCGATAAATTAGGAGAGCGGACCCGATTTATTTAGACGAATAGCAGGTGCAATTAAAGCGTTTAACGCTATCAATATAAAAAATAATATCATCAGATAAATCTATCTCAAATCTTGAACCATAGATCACAAGACAGCGTTCGTGCTTAAAAAATCTTAAAACGCGAGTCAATAATTTAGAGATAAAATCTTTCTGGCTCACAGAAGCAACTTTTTGGGACAAATATCCGGTTCGTCTCTATCGTTTTATAGAATAATAGATACGCTACCTACGTCTCTAAAGTGGGGTACTCAGATTAGAGTTTATCTCTAAAAAAATACTAGCGCGCCCAAACGAAAAGACGTACTTTTATCCTCGAATAAAATCTTGAGGTCATTCTGGAGCGAACTTCTTTATCATCGCTCGTTTAATTGTATCCGGTAAAAAAGATGTAATGTCCCCTCCATACTGAGCTATTTCCTTAACGAGAGAGGAAGAGATAAACGAATACTCTGCCGATGGCATTAGTAATACACTGTCTAGCTTTGTCATCAGATGACGATTCATATTTGCCATCTTAAGTTCGTATTCAAATTCAGAGGCAGTGCGTATTCCTCGGACCAAGATCTTCGCATCATGAAGGGCTGCAAAGTGTGCTACTAGCTCAGTGAAACCTAATACCTCGACATTATTTAGATGCGATGTGGCCTCAGCTGCTAAGCTGACCCTTTCTTCTAGGTTGAACAGTAGTTTTTTACTCGACCTAAAAGCAACACCCACCACTACATAATCAAATATCAATGATGCACGCGTCACCAGATCGAGGTGGCCATTCGTCATAGGATCGAATGTGCCAGGATAGATAGCCTTTCGAATCATAGCTTACTTCTCTGAAGAATTGTGGCTTAATGCCCATAATGCCGCATATTTATTGAAGGTGTATTGCGCCTTAACCATAGCAAACAGCAATCCTTGCTTGCCATCTAAAAATCCAGTACGCAGCAACCAGGTCTTAAAGAAAGCGCCAAATGTATGAATTAGGATTGATGAATAGCTGCAATATTTGCGAGAATAATGCCGCTGATTAGCCCATGCTTCTGCATAACGAAGCTGCTTTCTTTGAAAGGCAAAAAAGTTACGGCAGGTTAGATGCAGAAGATCACCGCTAAGAGTAACAACATTCGCAGTTTTAACACTAAGTGATTCATGCACTAAATCGTCGTTATAATAATAACAATGATTCGCGTATAAGCGATTGACTTGATCTGGGTACCAGCCACCGTGCCGCATAAATCGACCAAGAAATAGGTTGCGACGGTTGCAGCTATAAACGGTACCGCTATCTGGTTCGTCTAAAACTTTTTCTATAGATTGACGTAATTCATCTGTCACACGCTCGTCGGCATCAATCATCAGAATATAGTCGTGGCTAGCATAGTTTTGAGCTAGCTGACGTTGTTTACCAAAGCCTTTCCAGTCAGTATGAGTAAATACTTTTGCCCCCGCGTTTTCAGCAATAGCTATGCTTTCGTCTTGGCTCCCAGAATCTAACACGATAATTTCATCGGCCCAGTTTACCGAACACAGGCAATCTAGTAGCAGTTCGGCTTCATTTTTAATTATTATCACCACTGATAAGCTTTTACGGATGCTCATTCAATAGCTCCGGGGGGGGGTAAATGTAATTCTAATAGTTGCAGAAGACGCTTCAGAGCCCCTTGATTTTGATACAGTACCTTCACGGCATGATTTCCATAGTAACGACGATAGCATTTGTTAGCTAGCAATGTTTCCACTTGTGTTACTAACGAGTCTAAATTAACTACAGTGATTAGCCCTTCGGCTCGTGATAGCTTCGTACAGATATCATTGAAATTAAAGGTATGCGGACCCATTAGTACTGGAATGCCATGCGCGGCAGGTTCCAGAGGATTATGTCCGCCATGCTCAACTAAACTACCGCCGACAAAGGCTAAGTCTGCCATGCCATACAGCAGCATAAGCTCACCCATAGTGTCACCGATTACTACCTGTGTTTTACCTGAAGGAGTTTCACCGCTACTACGTAGTATGTAGCTAAATCCTGCTTTTAATACCAAATTTTTAGCAATCGTGAATCGTTCTTGGTGGCGTGGAACTAGGATCAGAAGTAGGTTTGGATATTTTTTAAGAAGTTTACGCTGTGCTGTTAACAAAATACATTCTTCGCCATCATGAGTGCTAGTGCCAATCCAGACTGGGCGCTGTGACGCCCATTGATTGCGCAAGTTAATAGCACGAACGGCTAATTCCTTGGTTACAGAAATATCGAATTTTAGACTACCGGTAACGCTAAGCTGCGAGCGTTTTAGGCCAAGCTCAACAAAGCGATCGCCATCTTCTTGATTCTGTGCGGCAATTAACGTAATCCCGTGCAGCATACTACGGACAAATCTTCCGATTTTTTTATAACCAGCAGCAGAGCGCTTTGATAGGCGTGCATTAGCGATCATCAAAAAAATACGCCTTTGATACAATGCGTTAATTAGATTCGGCCACAATTCAGTTTCCATAATAATTACTACTTTGGGGTCTACTTGACTAAGGAAACGATTTATAGATCCAGGTAAGTCGTAAGGTAGGTATACATGCTGTACATCGTTACCAAAATTAGATTGTACGCACTCTGAGCCTGTTGGAGTCATGGTAGTCACAGTTATCGGTAAATCAGGATAGCGATGAAGAAGTTCCCGAATGAGCGGAACGGCAGCTAGTGTTTCGCCTAAAGATACGGAATGCAGCATAATACCACCTGGAGCTACTTTTCCGGTGCAATAACCATAACGCTCCGCCCAGCGCTTACGATAGGCCGGATTCTTTCGGCTCCGCAACAATAGATGAAGCCAAATTATGGGTTGGATTAGGTAGAGTAATACCTGATAAAAACGCAGCAACGGTTTATTAATTTTATTTACATAGGTTATGGGAAACAGTATCATAACTGAAAATTAAAAGCGCTACATCGATAAGTTGTCCTTAATCTTAGATGGTCTAGAAACTGTTTTCAGCAATAACTTTAAAAAATTACCTCTGGCTCTTTCCCTAAAAAAGACGCACCTACAAATTGCTTTTTATGGTAAAAAGGAGAAAAAATAAATAATTCCGTTCAGCATCCCATAATTAATAAATATTTTTGAACAAAAAGAACGCCACACCACCACTCTCAAACTCCAATAACATCATGAAAGCAAAGCCCGCCTTTATAGGGCCCACCTTTACTATCAACACCTGTCGTGATCAGTAGTTTAGCACCTCTGCCATGATACTAATTTTCCTAATCAGAAGGTCTTTTAAGGAAGACGTCGAAAGGGTACGCATGATCGCTCGTCAGCTACTATCAAAATATCTCGTCAGGACTCTGACCGCCCTCATCTTTATAAAAGCATAAAAGCAGCAGTCATCTAAGTGGATACTACAAAAAGACACGCTATCTCGTATACCTGTTCATCACCCCCCAATATATATAATAAATTGATTCAATAAAATTTCATATAGCGATAGCTCAGCAAGATGCATCTACTTATTATCCCGAATAAATATAGATTCGGTACCATTCTTTAACGATAACAATAAGGAATGTTAGCGTCTATATTTTACGCTACATGATAAGAGTCATTATGGGAAATGCAGTTTTTATTAGTCGAAAATTTAGGCGAGTGGAACTGCCTCTGATTGATTTTATTTTTTTAGCTTCAAGTATTGTTCACAAATCACATTACAGTCATAGCTCAGAAGTTTCTGACGATTAATTTTTGGTGGATTATTATAAATTTGTATCATTTTCTCTGCTAGAGAAAGTTCATTTAATTCTGATAGTGAGCTATTCATACCGACTCTCTTCAGGATCTCTTCGGGCCCACCCGGACAGCATGTACTGACCACCGGCGTATCGCATAGCAAAGCTTCAATCAGTACATTACCGAACCCTTCACTGTCTGAGCTGAGAACCAGTAAAGACGCGTTACGAATAAATTTATATGGATTGGTTTGAAAACCAAGGAGTCGAACTCGTTCTGCAATACCTAGTTTTTCTACTAGCCGCTTAGTTTCATCAATTATAGTCACATTACCAGTACCAATCAGCATGAGTGGTGCCCGAATTCCAGATCGTGCATATGCCTTTAAGAGGCGATCATGCCGTTTGTTAGGATGAAAGCGCCCAACGTGTACTAGATAATCCTGTCCGGCTAGTTCGCAAGGTTCTTCCGCTTGTTTTCGAATGACAGAAATGTCAAATGGATTATTAATTATCACCAGTCTATTGGGGTTAATTGATAGATTGTTCTGAAGATCATCGCCTATCGATCGTGAAACGGCGACAATATTTCTCTGTCGGTAGACGGCAGAGATTTTCCTTTTCTTTAGCCAGCGATTCAATCCTGTACGGTGATTAAGGTAAGATTTGGAAAAAATTCCATGAATGCAAAACCAAAGACGATCCCGGGGCAATAGTTTGCTGCGACTTACTATGCGATCAGTCTTATGTAGGTTAGAAAAAATTAGATCGAATGAACCATTTGTGCGTTCTATGCTCGCAATGACTCGATCTAGATCTGAAGCACGGCGAGATAGCTCAGTCAACTTGCGCCAGGGGGTTTGATTTTTATCTATCACTACACGGTAGACGACTCCTTTTGGAATAACGAATTTGCAGACATCGCGTAATGAAATCAGGATAATGTCATGTCCCATTTTTTGTATGCCTTGACACAGGGTCAGAACCACTTTTTCCGCTCCACCCCCAGGTAAGCCATCGATAATCATAAGTATACGTATAGCTAATCCGCCAGTCGATTATATAGAGAAACTAGTTGTTTAGAGAGATGTGTTAACGTGGCCGACATGATGCGGAGCCTGACTGCTTCCGCCATCGGTGATCCTATTGCTTGGTGAGGAAGTGCACGAATGGCTTCACTGATACCTTTAACATCAAGGGCATCGGTAATCATACCATGTTGACCGGGAGTAATAAACTCTGCTCCGCCACAGCTGGTACTGGTAATAACTGGAAGGCCGCAAGACATTGCTTCTAAGATGACATTAGGAAATGGATCATACAAAGTTGGCAAAAGTAGTCCATCAACTGCTTGGTAAAATGGTAGCACGTGCTTTTGCATACCCATAAAATATAGGCGCTGACTACAGCCGAGAGACTGAGCCAGCGATCGATAGCGCCATTCTGACTTATCTTTCCCAACTATTAGAAGGTGGCTTTTTGTTGCTGCCACAGCACGAATGGCATTGGCTAATCCTTTACGCTCAAATCCAGAACCCACAAAGATCAGACAGTGTACTTCTTGAGGGATTTGATATTGATTACGCAGAAATTGCCTCTTCTTTGCATTGGGAGGGAAAAAGTTTTGGCTGTCGATAGCGTTATAAATCACCGTAATTTTATCGTCTGGTACTTCAAAATCGGCGATAATTTCTTGCTTAATCATCTCAGAATTACAAATCACGGATTTTAGTTCAGGTGAAGTATATATCGCCCGCTCAGTATACATTATATAGCGATGGTAGCGATTAGAGAATAAATATTTTCGGCGCCAGGCCGGAAGAAGGCGGCTCCTCTGAATTAGCCAGCGACGATGCACACCATCTCCTGCTCGATAAATATCACAGCCAGGAATGCGTTCGTGGCTTTGTACTAAATCAAATGACCCTTTCTGCCACATAGTTCTAGCTGCTTCTGAAAAACTACGTTCACGTCTAATCCGGCCAAATTTTTGTGGATTACACAGATGAATCTGATAGTAGTTAGGCTTGATAGTTCTTTGCCATTCTCGAGTAATAATGTTCAAATCGAGATTATATTGCCTTAGTCCTTCTAAAATCTGTGAGATAAAATGCTCGGCTCCACCATCTGGTCGGTACTTTTGGCGAACAATCACTAGGCGACGCGGCTTCATGCTATCTGACTCCGTACGGCTGAAAATCACTATATTTATAAGAATGATATCGAAGTAATGTTTTTTAATATTCGCTTTAGTGGTGTCTGGCACTATGATTTGCCAAACCTTTATGGGTTAAAAAGCATGCTTAGTGGCTACCTATAGCCTCTGTTAAGCCCTTTTGAGTGATTTAAAAGGCGCTATGAACGGTTCTCTCCTAATATGGAAGTAGGTATCTGAATTACGCCCCCTGAGTCTATATTAATAAACAGTTTTATATAATGGCTCATTAGGATGACTGGTTGAACTTAAAGTTAATGCTACTAATTGTCTAATTAGATCTAATGCAAAATGGTTTTAAAGTAAAAATTTGCGTTCTATATCATAGCATTACCTTAGAGAATGAGCACTAGATGTGTGGTTATAAACTGATAGTTACTAAATTAAAATACAGTAGCGTTAATGTCACTCCTTTCAAAGCACCACTTAAAAGTTAGAGTGTAATTATAATCTATAGTATCCAATCAATAGCGGAGCCCCTTCTCAGGGGCTCCGAAAAAGACTATTAGTCTCGCATTATATATAGCTATAGTATCTGACTCTATCGTTTAGACGCGAGTAATCTTAAAAATGAGAATCAGATACGATCAATTTTATTTTGTGGTATACGATCAAGATATGTGGGTCGATGGAATGATTTAGGTGTAGGTAGCGTGAAGTATAGCGCGTGTCTTTAGTGAAATTATGGCCATCTAGAGATGGCGTGCTCTTTATGGGATAAAGAGAATGAGAGGGAGACGTTGTCTTCTAATCCGGAGATCTTAATTTCCTGCTTTTCATCTTTTTAAGAAAGTTCTCTTTTTCTGCTAATTTTCAGTGACGATAATATTATTGCGATATTAACATTCTCGGCAGTGACTTATGCAGTTTCTAGCGTAGAGGCATGCATGAACTCTTATTTTCGGACGCTTATCGCCCTAATTCGTGTGATCAAAATTATAAATATCTCTATGTGGTGATTTTTAGCAGGAGTATATGGATAACTTTGATGGTTAATCTATTTGTCAATACCTAAATCGCTCGATTCCGTCTGGGCGCACTGGTTTTATTTATTGAAAAGTCAGTCTTATTCCCTTTATAGTATTAGAGTCTGATAGTAAACTTATTTGCTATATTGAGCTAATCTAAATAATATAACGTACTTTTTGAACTTTATGCGAATATTTATGCCTAAAGCAGCATTTCTTATTACTATTGATACCGAAGGTGATAACCTGTGGCAAAATCACTATCATATTTCTACTAAAAACGCGCGGTTTTTACCACGATTCCAAGCACTGTGCGAAAAATATACCTTTAAGCCAGTTTATCTAACAAACTATGAAATGGCTCTAGATACAGCCTATATCGAATTCGCACGTGACGTAATTGCACGCGATACCGGTGAAGTGGGAATGCATCTCCATGCTTGGAATAGTCCGCCATTACAACCCTTAACTTACAATGACTTGCACTATAAACCATATCTTATCGAATATCCCGCCGATCAGATGCGCGCCAAAATTGGTTATATGACTAAGCTTTTAGAAGATACATTTCAAACAAAAATACTTAGTCATCGAGCTGGCCGATGGACTTTAAATGAATATTACGTATCACTTCTTCTCGAATACGGATATCAAGTAGATTGCTCAGTTACACCAGGAGTTAACTGGAAGCTAACTCCTGGTAGCCCGACAGGGGGAGGCGGCGCAGACTATCGGTATTTTCCGTCACTAGCTTACTTTATTGATCCGCAAAATATCGCTAATCCCGGAACCTCGACATTATTAGAAGTTCCGATGAGTATTCAGTATAAGCATTCAGCAGTGATAAATATCTTCAAGCAAAGCTATGATAGACTTCAGAGCAAGAAGCGTTCGCCATCTGTGAATTGGCTAAGGCCTAATCGCAATAACTTGTATGAAATGAAAAAAGTAGCCGAGGCATCATTAGCAAAAAAGCATGATCACTTAGAGTTTATGCTACATTCTTCCGAATTTATGCCCGGGGGTAGCCCGACATTTAAAACAGAGCAAGACATTGAAACGTTATACCGAGATATAGAACAGCTTTTTGATTGGTTACATTCACGTACCATCGGAATGAAGCTCACTGAATATTTTCATAGAAAACAGCATTGAGCCTTATTAAAAATAACATCGATATTGATAATTTATCTCTACTCACTATTACTCTATATCTTATGAATCGCAAGGATGTCAACGGAATACCACATAGTCATTTATAAAATTGTGATCCTTTGATCTTGCTATTAAAGGTTACTTATCTAATTTTTGATGTAAATATCACGCATATAAATTCAAAGTATGATTATCTAGAAAATAATTAATAATAAACTTCTATTTGCAATATATGCTTTCTCTGTTAAGTAAAAAAATATAAATAAGTAAGAATAAATTAATAAAAAACCTAGATATATCATCTAGAAAATAAATTTTTATCGGTTTATCATGTGCGTAGAAAATTACATTTCGGAGCGCTTAGCAACTATATTGTGCGCTGATAAATATAATTTTATTTAATAGATATCTATAATTTAAAATTAAAACTGAAAATGTATAAAAAATTTTATAGATTAAAAAGATAGCAATATGAATTAGTTTTTTTATTAAAAGAATCGATGATCTCTTTCTTTTTGCTGGATATAGAGAATGTCTCCCTGACGAGAAAGTCACTTTTTTAATATTATCGATATTGAAAATATCGATCTGGGGTCAAGTTATGTAGTATGCATAATAAAATCCCGTAGGTTAATGTAATTCCTTCTTCGCATGATCAATAGAGATACTGCCTAGGGCATTCGTATAATCTTATTTAGATTAGTAACTAAGATAAACAAAGTAAATAAAAATTTTATTTTAAATAGTGTGTATTATTAACCTGGCGTAATATAAAGTTCGGACACACAAAAGTACGACTATCATACATTGTCTAAAATAGAATACAGGTCTACTATGCTATGTAATGTTTTAGAAGGCTATAAACTTTTTTTACACTAATATTCATCATTTTATCACCCGAACTAGGGACGCAAGCGTACTGATTTTGACCATAAGCCCCGATTATTCGAGGGTCTGTCGGACCAAATAGGGTGATGTTTAGCTTATTAAGCGCGGAAGCAAGGTGGCCGATTCCGGTATCTACCGAAACCAAACCTTGAGCGCCGGCTAGAACCTCAGCGATCTGTCTTAGGCTAAGTTTAGGTAGCACTTCAACGTGCGCAAAGCCTTCTGAAAGTCTCAAAGCAGACAGGCGCTCGCTCTTTGTGCCCCAGGGTAGTTTAATTTTTATCCCACTGTTTTCTAACAAGCTGATCAGTTCTCGCCAATTTTTTTCTGGCCAGAGCTTATCGGTACGAGTAGTTGCATGCAGGAATACCATATACCGCTCGTTTAAGTCTGGAGCGTGGCTCCTCAGAAGCAACCGTTCAGAGATGGCATAGTCTCCACTCCCATCAGGCTTATCGTACTCTAGACTTTTCGCAAACAGTTGACGTGTGCGCTCTACCGCATGTTGTTTCTGTTCAATCTTATGTCGATAATTGTAGAACCAGCTAGCACAGGGCTCACGGGCACTCTTACGACTCTGACCATGCTTGGTTCCCTTAGCAAGGCGAACGATCAGGGCCGCACTTTTAATTAAGCCCTGCGCATCGATGATTGCATCGTAGCTACGCTCCTGAAGTATTAACTTGAAGGCAGCCCGCTCTTTCCGGGTTCTATAATCAAACCAGCTTTTACGCCACCTTCGAATGGCTACCGAAATCGCCTGATCCACAGCCGGATGCCAAGTAGGGATTTGACAGAAATCTTCTTCTACTACCCAGTCGAAACGAATACCTGGAATCGCTTTCATGGCATCGGTCAATGCGGGCAGCGTATCTAATATATCTCCCATTGAGGAGGTTTTAACAATTAAAACTTGCATCAGCCTTCCTCCTGAGAATCTAGTAACAGTTTTAACTCCTTTAAAACCTGATCTGGCTGAATATCGATGAGACTTTGAGAGTAACCCTGATCGGCATTGCCCTGACGAACCTTCTGGTGGCCAGTAATTAAACGGATAACTCTAGCTTTATGAGATAGCGGCGGAGTAAAGTCTGGTGTGCTAGGGCCGTATAGGGCTATCATAGGTTTAATCAATGCGGCTGCAATGTGCATCAAACCAGAATCGTTACTCACTACCCCCTGGCACGCGGCAATTAAAACCACGGCTTCTTCCAGCTGAGTTTTCCCTGTTAGATTAATGCAATAATCAGATAAAGCTATTGGTAATGTTATATGAATCTTGGCTCCAACTTCATGGTCTTTTTTAGAACCAAGCAAGAGGATTTGATAGCCTAGTCTAATTAATCTTTCTGCTAATGTAGCATAGTGATAGTGGGGCCAACACTTTGCCCGGCCAAATTCTGCTCCAGGGAAAAGACCGATCATCGGACGTATTTTTCTCACATTAAAATATCTAGTAGTTTTAGAGATCTCTTTTTTGCTGACCTTAATATGTGGCCATAACAGTGGTTGCGGTAGATCTCCTGCACCTTGTATGCGCTCCTTGTCATAAGCCAATGCTACGTAGCGCTGTATCATCAAAGGAAAAGCGGCCTGATCAAGAATGCGGATATCGTTTAGCAGATAATAACGCATTTCACCGCGCCAACCAGTACGCTTTGGAATATTAGCGAAAAAAGGCACTAGTGCAGATTTGAAAGAATTAGGCAATATATAGGCCTGATCATACTGGTTAGCGCGTATTATATGCGCGAGATGTAAGCGTTTGCATATGGCCAACCTTCCATGACTTAGTGGCATAGGTAGTGCCTTATGAATTTCGGGCATTCGTGCTAGTAACGGACGACACCAGTCGACTGCCATTACGTCAATTTCTATAGATGAATATTCAACTTTTAACGTACGATAAAGACTATGAGACATCATCATGTCTCCGATCCATGATGGGCCAATTACTAATATTTTCATATTATTCAAATTATAATTAATAATTTAACCAAGCTAGATACTTTGTAATCCCCTCGGATACCGTTTTGAACGGTGCATCATATCCGGCGGCACGCAGCTTTGTTAGATTAGCCTGAGTGTATGATTGATATCGACCCATGAGGTTTTTCGGGAAATTAATGTATTCTATTTTGCCTTTTTGATGGAAATCTATCACCGTATCAGCAATCAGCTGGAAGCTTGACGCTTGTCCGGTACCGCAATTAAATATGCCCGATTTACCGTTTTCCCAAAACCATAAGTTAACTAGTGCTACATCATCGGCACAAATGAAGTCGCGTTTGAAATTTTCGCTCCCAGCGAACAGCTTTACCGTGTCTCCGCAGTTAATCTGCGCATTTATGTGAAACGCAACGCTAGCCATAGACTCTTTGTGACCTTCTCTCTGACCGTAGACGTTAAAATAGCGGAGGCCGCAGATCGGAGATTTTGCCTCAGGCAAAATTTTACGCACATACTCATCAAACAAAAACTTAGAATATCCATAAATGTTTAATGGCTCCTCGTACTGACGATCTTCGATAAAATTTTTTCGGACACCATAAATAGCAGCAGATGAAGCATACAAAAGTGGAATCTCGTGATCTAGGCAATAATGAAGAATATATTTAGAATACTGATAGTTATTGCTCATCATGTACTTGCCATCCCATTCAGTAGTAGAAGAACAAGCACCCTGATGAAAGATTACCTCGATATCACCCAGATCATCGCGCACTAAAATATTGGAAATAAAGCTTTCTTTATCAATATAGTCGGCGATATCAAGATCAATTAAGTTGACACATTTAATACCATTTTTTAGGTTATCTACCACTAGAATATCTCGGCGTCCTTTTTTGTTTAGCGCCTTAATAATATTACTACCAATCATGCCAGCTCCGCCGGTGACGATAATCATTGGGTGCTCCTATTAATCTATTTCCTAGGTGCAATCTATTTCCTAGGGATAATTATTGCTGATCATAAAATAGCATTAGCACTGATGTGAATAGCGGAAAATCTTTTGGATGTCTCGATATAAAGATGACGTGAGCAATTCGATATCCCTTTTGTTAATTTTTTAAAAAAATTATTTCCAGATAGAATAGAGGTGTCTTAAGGATTACCGAAATACAATAATATTAGAAATTTTTCTATTTTATTATGATTTATATCTTTCAAATAATTTGGGCGTCGATAAATTGTATGTATGACGTGGTGATTTCCTCTGATTATTAAGAATATACTACCCTCTCTGAACTAATTTTTTCTTCTAAAGAACTTACCTTTTAATTGCTTTATACTATTATTAAATTTGCATCCTCCTAACTTGTTCACTTAATACTATGGCGTATCTATTGGGTTTGTGGTTCGTTTATCAGTAAATTGTTGATTTATCGAACAGGATATTGTCTAGGGGCATCCGTATAGTCCAGATATTTTTAATAGTCAAATTTTTAAAGAAAACAGAGATACTGAATTATGAGTGCTTGCATGACTGTCGGAATATCGAAAAATGCGGCTTCATGGTGCTGCTTATATAGCTATTTATTCTTTAGGCATGTGATTCGGTTTTACCGAATTTTAGATTATAGTTTTGAATATCTTTGCTGGTCATATCGATTTTTAAGACATCTGACTTGGTTGGGATGCTTATCGAATGCATACATAGATTATCAGTACCTCAAGATTTTAGCTATAGGCTCCAAGCGCCAGCAATGGAGAATAAAACGCGCTGAAGGGTACAGAGACCACAGTTATCTCTGGAATTTTGAACACACCATCTTTATGTTGCTGATAGGCACGTCATCAATAACGATTAAATATGTCTCGAAATGTATACGACCGAAGATTGAAAAAATAAGTTAAATAAAGAAGATGAATTTTAAAGTAGTTGAAGTAGATTTGCCTATCTAAGGGTGAATGAAGCATTTGAGCCTGTCGCTATATTTCTTAATTTAGATATAAAACTTGCTCTATTTTGCTGCTTACTCCTACTAGCACACCTATTGGGTGGCCATATCTTTATAAATGTCAATCTTAACTAGAGAGCTTTAGATGTGGTCATATTAGCTCATGGCAGCCGCCTGATCTTGAGTGCTATGGTGTCAGATCTTCATTCTTTCGAGAGCTTAGCTAGGAGTAAATAATCGTCGCATTAAAAGTAGCTTTTAGCACCAATTTTTATTTTGATTTATATGATAATTCTCTTAATTATCTGGCTAATACTAGGTTATCAGAATTATCTGATAGATAGTATCTTAACATGGTTAATATCGACTTATTTGATACATGAGACAAATCGCTTAGAATCCACTTTGTCTCATGTATCAAAAGATTTATATAGTTAATATGATGGGGTCCTTTATAGGAACACCCGTTCTGTTATGTTTAGACGTCCAGTGTATCAGTAATTTCCCTTATTCTGATTACCGCACATAGAGTATTATCGTAGGGTATTACCGTATTGGTAGAATATATTTTAATGGGGCTGTAGTTTGCGATACTGATCTTTTTTATCAACTCAGATCTACGGGCGCCATTATCGCCTTCTTAATTTTGAAATGTCCTAGATTATATTGCTGCATCTAATTTCCCCCGTGAAGGACAGATCCTATCAATTTTTATAAAAATAGATTTTAGGGTACCTATTACGAACCTTTCTCAATGCTTTACCGTTTCTAACGTACCTCCCTAGGGTAGGTATAGCGAGATAGATCATGTTTGATATGTTAATGTGTCTCACGCCTTCGGCTTAGCTGTTTTAAAGCTTTCGTATAAAGAAAAGAAGAAACAGTGCACCACTTTAGGAATATACTCTAATTAAAAATTGTTACTTTTCCGATCGAGCATGTAATTCAGACCGGGAAATATTTCCCGGTCAATCTGGGGTTAATCCGGAAATCAAGGAATCTAATTACTAATCTAAGCAATGGGGCCCTTCCGTTCTTTGTGAATAGAGAGCGCAATAATGGGTACTCACGCTTTTTCTATTGAATTCATACCGACTATTCTTCTATTTCATCAATTTGTATTTTCGTTAGTGCGTTCCTATATCGCTTTGATCTGCAATTATTGTCTTAAGGAGGAATTAGTCGGAATCTAAAGTTAGAGACAGAGGGAAAAGACCTAGCCGATTCCGCTAATTAATCCTTTTAATCCGGGGTACAAAGTATTAGTTTTCTACTTAAATATATGCTTTTAATTATCTTTAAAACTTTGAGAGAATAAGTAGCATGAGTGTTTTGCTCTCTTATAGAGAAATGATTTCATAACCAATAGACGCCCGCGGAAATCTCTATGAAATTTCCGCGCTCTTATTCTGGTGCCCCCATCTATGAAATTTACTCTAATCTTTTTCACATACTAAAATTGCATTTCTCTAAACAGTCTTTAATATTTTTAGGATGAGTATTTCTTATTAGTATAGACTAGGTTTTCTTTATTGGAGCCTGCTTACTGGCTGCATTTGCTGCATTCGACAAGTATACTCTAGATCCTGAACTTACTTATTCCCATAACTGATGAGAGTTATTACTCCTATGATGCAAAAAATTACATTATTTGTTAGCAAGCATCCCATACTAGTTTTAGCCTGGATCGCTCTTCTGATTACAGTGATTGTTATAACCTTACAGAGTAAATTTTCTAGAGTAAAAGAGATCTCTCGAATTGAAGCTATGAGATTACTTACAAAAGAAAGTGGAATGATAGTTGATACTCGAAGCTTCAATGATTTCAGTAAAGGTCACTTAGCTAACGCTATTAATTTAACAGCCAATGAGATCAAAATCGGTAATCTCAAGAATTTAGAAAAACATAAGTCACATCCAATTATTGTAGCATGTGCTAACGGTACTGCTTCACGTGAAGCCGCAAGAAGCCTAAGTAGATCGGGTTTTTGCAATGTTGTGATATTAAAGGAAGGAATTTCTGGATGGAATAGCGAAAATTTACCCCTAGTACGCTGAAAATGATTACTTAGCATATTTGCAGCATCACATTGATGCCTGAGCTTAAGACTTATAGAAAATAAGCCACCCGTCCTTCTTATTTCGTACAGTGCTGCCGCCAGAAAAGAAGTGTTCCTAAATAGATTAGGATAGATAAAGAAAACGAAAGATGTGCAGAAGTAATTGGAACGACGATCGAGAGGTACCCATACTTCAGATGCTTGCGAATCTTAGTAATCGGGAGTCTGAGCACAGTGAATTACATAAGATTAACAACTATCCGGTTTTCTAGAATCCGTACGTTAAGTGGAAAAGCGCTATTTCTGAACACTAAAAATAAGTTTATAAAAGGTACTAGAGACATGTCAAAACAAAAAAGTACAGAGATAGCTTTCCATATCCAACGTATTTATACAAAAGATATGTCCTTTGAAGCACCAAAAGCACCGAAATTTTTTGATCAAGAATGGCGTCCAGACATTAAGCTTGATCTAGACACCGTTTCCACTCAACTAGATAATGATGTATATGAAGTGGTACTACGTGTAACCGTAACTGTATTTTTAGGCACAGAGGCTACTTTTTTATCTAAAGTACAGCAAGCAGGTATATTTTCCTTGGTAGGCATCGAAGCTGCTCACTTAGTGTATTTCTTGGAGGTATACCGTCTAAATATTCTATTTCCCTATGTGCGTGAATGTATTATTAGTTTAATAACTCTTGCTACTTTCCCTCAGCTACATCTAGAGCCAGTCAATTTTGAGGCACTTTTTATAAACTATATAAAACAGAAATCAGCAGGTGAATCTACCTCAGATTATCAGGATTCCTGATGAATACTACCGATACCTCAATGGTCATAATTGGTTCCGGTTCTTATGGAACCGCGCTCGCTATTACACTAGCGCGTAACGGACATTCAGTAGTGTTATGGGGACATAATCCCATGGAAATTCAAACATTTCAGAAATATCGTCGAAATCAGACTGCCCTACCCGAAGTGCCTTTTCCTGACTCACTATTACTCGAATCTAACTTGCCACGTGCGCTGACAATGAGCCGTAATGTGCTGGTAGTTGTACCAAGCCATGTATTCGGTGATGTGTTGCATCGATTAAGACCTCATTTACGCAAAGATGCGCGCGTTGTGTGGGCGACTAAAGGATTAGAAGCCGAAACAGGACGATTACTCCAAGACGTCGCACGCGAAGCACTGGGGAAAAACATTCCATTGGCAGTCATATCCGGGCCAACGTTTGCCGGTGAACTCGCTGCTGGGATGCCAACAGCGATTGCATTGGCTGCAACTGATAAACAGTTTTCTAACGATCTGCAACAACTATTACACTGCGGAAAAAGTTTTCGAGTATACAGTAACCCCGATTTTATCGGTGTGCAGTTAGGTGGTGCAGTGAAGAATGTAATGGCTATCGGAGCTGGAATTTCTGATGGAATCGGTTTTGGTGCTAATGCCCGTACTGCCTTAATTACACGTGGCGTCGCAGAAATGAGCCGCCTTGGCTGTGCTATAGGTGCGGATCCCTCAACCTTTATGGGTATGGCAGGACTGGGTGATCTGGTGTTAAGTTGCACTGATAATCAATCTCGCAACCGGCGCTTCGGAATGATATTAGGTCAAGGTAAAACTGTGCAAGTAGCGTTATCTAGTATCGAACAAGTGGTTGAAGGCTATCTAAATACTAAAGAGGTGTTGAAATTAGCGCAAACTCACGATATAGAAATGCCAATCACTGAACAGATTTACCAGGTATTGTACTGCAACAAAGATGTGCATGAAGCGGCATTAAATCTCTTAGGGCGCGCTAGTAAAGGAGAAAAGCGAAGCGTATAACCTATAAAATACCATGCTAGAGCACCATTTTTAGATCTCTGGCAATTAAGATCGAGGCCACGACTGCACCATACTAAGGTGAGTAGGCCTGTTAGGTAAGGCAGAGAGGAATGTGATGTCGCCTACAGAGTTAGAACAAATTTGGAATGATATTAAATCAGAAGCGAGGGCTCTGGCCGACTATGAACCAATGCTAGCTAGCTTTTTTCATGCTACACTGCTTAAGCACGAAAAGCTAGGAAATGCACTTAGCTATATTCTTGCTAACAAGCTAGCTAATTCGATTATACCGGCTATTGCGGTACGTGAAGTAGTAGAAGATGCTTACCTGTCCGATAAACAAATTATCGTCTCAGCCGCACGTGATATTTTAGCCGTGTGTCTACATGATCCAGCGGTAGATCAATGCTCCACGCCGATGCTTTATTTAAAAGGTTTTCATGCTCTCCAAGCATACCGTATCGGTCATTGGTTGTGGCTACAGGGACGACGAGCCTTGGCTATATATATCCAAAATCAAATTTCAATCGCGTTCGGCGTGGATATTCATCCTGCAGCTACTATTGGCTGTGGTATAATGATTGATCATGCGACTGGCGTCGTAATCGGTGAAACTGCTGTCGTAGAAAATGATGTTTTTATCTTGCAGTCAGTAACCTTAGGAAGTACTGGAAAAACTAATGGCGACCGCCATCCTAAAATTCGTGAGGGCGTTATGATCGGAGCCGGAGCTAAAATTCTTGGTAATATTGAAGTAGGTAAAGGTGCAAAAATCGGAGCCGGCTCTGTGGTGCTAAGGCACGTCCCTCCACATACTACCGCTGCTGGCGTACCGGCTCGAATTATTAGCCAATCAGCAAGTGTCGCACCTTCAGCAAAACCTAATCAGTATATTAATGATATAAAGTATAATTTTGAGAGCGGCGGCGGAATCTAATGAGTTAAGTCGCTACGCTTATATCGCAGATAAGTAGTATATTTTACTTAATCTTAGGCCTCCTTAAGACAAGATAGGCAGGCAGGCGGAGTATGTAAAGATTAACACTTTTCCAGAGAAGATAAATGAATTAATTTTATAAGGCGGATACCTATCTATACTGATAAGCATCCGCACATGTACGTTCAGAATATACGCGTTATACCATGGGTCTGAAACGCACTGATTTTAATTTTAATCACTGATGTTTTTCCCGGAGAGCAGGATCGACCGGGTCATCCGATATAATTTTAAAAATTTATAAAAATCTCGTTTAAGTCGAGCATCTTCATTCCTGATAAATATTCGCAAAATAAAGTTTATAGCCAAAATAATAGCCTTTACTAACAGTTTGACTGCTTTACAGATCAGACTGTTCGTAAAGGCTATCCGCTCTTCCATGAAATCTTAGTGTCGTTTGATAATTTATGAGTCTACCCAAAAGGAGATGACAAAGTTAAGACCTAAAACCTTGTTTTTATAGTTGTGAATCTCTTAATCATTTTATAGTTTCCGTAATCAGCTTACAAAGTGTATTAGCTATCTCCCAGCAAAATCAATTCTTAGAAATTCGGAGGAGCCCTATCAGATCCCCTCATTTTAGGTCCTAGCTAGCCATGTGACGGGTTTCGTATGCCGACGGCACTAACTCTATCAAAAAACGACCTAATTTTCGAGGCCCCGCCTGTTTTTTGAAGTTAAAGATTTTATGGTAAAGCTCGATCGGAAACGTGGATACCGACCGAGAGGGGTGGTTGGGGGTATTAAAAACTCAATTGTGTGCGCGTATGATAATGATCTCTGAACATACTTAAGGAGTAATTATGCACTATCGGTGTCGCTTTTGATGGGGTTTGTCTTCTTTAAATAAAGAATGTTTTATTTTTAGGATGTAACTTTACTTGATACGACTAAAATTGTTGAAAGATTTTTAACGCTATATTAATTAAGGGCACATTCTTTACATCGATGGTTCTATGAGTTTTCTCGGAAAACTTTACTTATTCTGATACTTTTTAGTATAGCTTACAGCTAAGAGTATGCAGTTTCTGGAATGAGATTTGTATTCTCGACGCATTTTAGTCTATATCTCGCAAAAGTATGGCTATAAATATAGAAGTTTCTTGTAAAACAGACTCTGAGCTATTTCTTTTCTGCGAAGCGCTTTGAAGCCTCGTCCCAGTTCACTACTTTCCAGAAAGCTCTAGTGTAGTCGGCTCGCTTATTCTGATATTTTAGATAGTAAGCATGCTCCCATACGTCAAGGGCGATGATTGGAAGTCCGTAGGTGTCCACTACAGCTTCTCCCATCATCGGGCTATCTTGATTTGCTGTAGATACTACAGCTAGCTTATCACCTTGAAGTACGAGCCAAACCCAGCCTGAACCAAAACGGGAGGCTGCCTTTGTCTCGAATTCTTCTTTAAACTGATCAACACTATTAAAGTCGTGCTCGATAGCGGCTCTCAAGTCTCCAGACAAAATAGTAGAGGTTTTGAGATTTTTCCAGAAAAAGCTATGGTTGAGGTGGCCCCCGGCATTGTTGCGCATGAACATGCGCTTATCTTCTGGAACCTTATCTAAATTCTTAATCAATTCTTCAACGCGATATTCGGCTAGTTCTGGGTGAGCCTCTAGTACTGTATTTGCGTTATTAACGTATGCACGATGATGCTTAGTATGGTGAATTTCCATTGTTTTCTTGTCGAAATACGGCTCAAGTGAATCGTAGGAATACGTTAGTGGTGGCAGTGTATAACTCATAAGTGTTATCTCCAGTGGTTTATGCCTAACTCTAAGAATAAGAATCGTATTTAGTTGTATGACTATATTATAATGCATTAAGTGATATTTAAAAAAAATAATTTATCACGCATAGTACTCATTATCAAGCGTACTGCTATAGTTAAAACTAATAAATAAATACGGGAATTTGATTTAAATATTTTAATATAGAGATAAAATTTATTTATATTACTAGAGTATTCTATATTTCTAGAATAGAAATATTTTCTATACTCAACGAGTATTCTTTTGTCTAGACTGCATGAGATGAAAGCACACTCTTAATGCCTTGCTTATTCCTTATTTTCCGGCCCCTATCCGTGCTACTTACTAAAAAATCGTTAGATAAAATCTACTAAAGCCCCAGACGAGGTGTTAGCGCTCTATTTTTATGGGCGAACCTAGGTGTCCCGGATTACCTGTAAAGTATAATCTATCTTTTGAGTGGTGATACTTTTATGAG
Source organism: Serratia symbiotica (assembly GCA_964059975.1). Lineage (GTDB taxonomy): Bacteria > Pseudomonadota > Gammaproteobacteria > Enterobacterales > Enterobacteriaceae > CAXKXX01. Next base: position 137,969 of record CAXKXX010000002.1, on the reverse strand, counting down.
GTTTATCCCAGATGATGATACATCTAGGATGCAACAAATATTCCAGTTAGAGTTGTTATAAACAGTTCAAAACTGCGGTACAGTATCCCCGTAGAGCATCAGTAGAATGTTTTTTCCTTGACTTTTTCTATATGCGTCTAACTTAAAAGAATTTTTAGATCTTAGGGGTTAGTTTATTGTAACTCTCGAGATCATCGGTAGGGGATGGCCACTAGATATCATCAATAAATATAAATAGATAGATTAATCTAATCCGATACGCAAGTAGAGCTTGATCTTACTGAGTAAGCATATATTTTCGGACGCGCAACCGCAAGCTTCCTCTGTTAGCTATGAATGTGTCTCTAATTTTAATTAAGGTATTCCCTCAAAATTTGAGGGCGAATTGATTTTAACTATATTTTTATTATACGGTCTGATTCGAAAGCGCCAGCTCTAGATTTTCTTGCATACTTTCGCGCCTCTTCTTGGTATGCAAAGGCCTCACGAAAAGATAATACGCCCCTTAGCAACAAAGCGAATCGTGTAACACGTTCAACCGCAGAAGGTCAGAGTCGACTCGACCGAGCATCTGACCTTCTGCGGTTGAACGTGACTTCGAATGCAGAGTTCCTGATCTATCTACCGAGTGGCATCTACGCCTATTCCGTTAATCCGTATAATCGAATTTTTCGTATACAATATCGTTTTGGGAAATAAGATTAGGCGACAAATTTTGATGATCTGTTAGTGCTTGAAGCACTTTGAGTACTTTTGTCAAACATAATAATTTTATTATGGTATGCAGATTTTTCATACTTACTCGGAAAGAAATCGTGCTTGATAGAGTGTTTTATATAGTCAGTTAGAACTTGAGCTCTGTGCTTAGTTGTTCTCGGAGGAGAGATAGCATCGCTCTCACCATTCTCGGGTTTCCAGAAACTACATTACCGGAAAAAAAATAATTATGACCGCCAGAAAAGTCGGTAGTTAGACCGCCTGATTCTCGCACAAGGAACTCGCCTGCTATGAAGTCCCAAGGCCTTAAACCAATCTTCAAGAAGCCATCTATGCGTCCAGCGGCAACATAAGCTAGATCTAATTCCGTAGAACCGGAGTGTCGGAAGTCCGCGCACTGAGTAAATAGTGCGCTTATTATCTTAAGGTATGCATCGAATTTTTTTTGGTGCTTAAAAGGAGATCCAGTGGCTAAAATAGCGCCTTCTAGATCTTTAGTGTAGTTACAGCGCAGTCGGTAGCCGTTAAGCTGCGCACCCCGACCCCGGCTAGCGGTGAATAGCTCATTACGCATTGGATCGTATAGCGCTGCCACCTCAGTACGGCCCCTAATTCGTACTGCTATAGAGACAGAGAAGTGTGGGAGGCCTTTTATGAAGTTTAAGGTGCTATCTAACGGGTGAATAACCCACTGAATATCACTATTTTCTCCGATTAATTCGCCACTTTTTTGAGTAAAGATAGTGTCTTTTGGATAAGATCTTTTAATTACTTCGATAATTAGACGTTCCGCATCACGATCGGCGATAGTAGTAAAATCACTAATTTTCTTTTGGGTTGATTTTATACCACCTAAGCTTTCATAGTTTGTAGCAATTAAATTACCCGCTCTTCGGGCTGCACGAATAGCAATAGTCAGCATTGGATGCATGAAAGTTTTCCAACTAATATGTTAAAGAACAGAACGCTAGTGATAGTATAGCAGTTGTCCACAAAAATGCCTATGGTCATGTTAAGATGCATACACTTTCCTCTATAATTCAGGGTGTATATGTTGCAAAATATCCGCATTGTTTTAGTAGAAACCTCCCACACTGGAAATATGGGATCGACTGCTAGGGCCATGAAAACCATGGGTTTAAGTAATCTTTATCTAGTTAATCCACTCATGCGACCTGACTTGCAGGCGGTTACTTTAGCTTCTGGTGCTAGCGACATAATAGATAGCGCCAAAGTGGTAGCTACCCTTGAGGACGCCATTAAAGATTGCAGCCTAGTTTTAGGTGCTAGCGCACGCTCACGGGCACTAGAATGGCCGATGTTAGAACCGCGTGCGTGCGGGGTCCGTGCGATACAAGAAAGTGAGCATGCGCCAGTCGCACTGCTTTTTGGTCGTGAACGCGCAGGTTTAACCAACAATGAATTACAGAAGTGTCACTATCATGTCGCCATTCCCTCTAATCCAGATTATACTTCCCTTAATCTAGCCATGGCAGTCCAGATTCTAGCGTATGATTTACGCTTGGCCTATCTTGACTATCAGAAAACAAGAGTAGAGCCTCCTCAAGAAGAAGTAATCTATCCTCTTTCGGAAGATCTTGAGCACTTCTATCAGCATCTTGAGCAAATACTCAAGCGCACGAACTTTATTCGTACAGCGCGCTCAGGGCGTGTAATGAGCCGACTACGCCGCCTATTCAACCGGGCTCGGCCCGAGGCTAGGGAGATAAATATTCTGCGTGGAATCCTAGCATCGATCGAGAAGCATAGTAACTACTCAATTAAATAGTCTCCTGCACTTTCATGCTATCGTTAACGGTAGTACCATAAATTTTAGAAAAGAATCACCTGTATTGCGTTTAACTAAATCTAGTGCTTAAAATACGCCAACTAATTCAACACCTATTTTATTTATTAGTAACACCAAAATTTTATTTATATTTAATTAACAATTAATTATTTTAATGCGATTAATCATCGTAATATGAGACTAGCATCTAAAATCTGTTTTGCGCTAATTTCGTAACTAAACCATTCAAAGTAACGCTTCTAGTATTACGATAAAACCTAGATTTTAAAAGATATACCTAAAACAGAGGCCTTTTATTTTTTATATAATACTTACTCTCTCCGCTCCGTAAGCATAGTGCGATAAATAAAACAATAGAACTACGCGATAGGGTAGTGACTTACGGAAAATAGAAGCACCATCACCCTCTTTAGGCCATTACCACTACGGATCAATTAACATATGTAAAATTCGTTGCTAAAGAGCAAACCCCGCTTCATGTGTATACTTCAGTGAGATCCAAACGATCATATTAACAGACTCTTGAATGACATTGCTTTTTTGTAGCTCGTTATAAACAAGAAATACTGATAGCGGTATATCGTTAAATCAATGAGTGGTTGCGCGAAAAATATAACTAATGAGATAGAAAAGTAGTTAAAGCTAAACTTTAAAGATAAAGAGCTAGCGCTACTTTTAACTTTAAAAGTCATGTAATAAGAGTAGAGAGCAATGAAATTACCGATTTATCTCGATTATGCAGCAACAACGCCAGTAGATCCTCGCGTGGCCGATAAGATAATGCAATTTTTAACCCTCGATGGTAACTTCGGTAATCCCGCCTCTCGCTCCCACCGTTTTGGCTGGCATGCGGAAGAGGCAGTGGATATCGCCCGAAATCAAATTGCTGAATTCATCGGGGCAGACTCACGTGAAATCATATTTACTTCAGGTGCTACAGAATCAGATAATCTAGCGCTCAAAGGAGCAGCCCATTTCTATCAAAAAAAGGGTAAACACATTATTACGACAAAAACTGAACATAGAGCCGTATTAGATACTTGTCGACAACTTGAAAATGAAGGTTTTCAGATTACTTATCTAATGCCAAAAAGCAATGGTATTATTGATTTAGGAACTCTGAAATCTGCGATTCGTAATGATACTATTCTAGCTTCTATCATGCATGTTAATAACGAAATTGGCGTGATACAAGATATTGAAAAAATTGGTGAAACTTGCCGTGCACACGGCATTATTTACCATGTTGATGCGACTCAAAGCATAGGTAAAATACCTATTGATCTATGTACGCTAAAAGTTGATTTAATGTCGTTTTCTGGGCATAAAGTTTATGGTCCGAAAGGGATCGGCGCTTTGTATGTGCGCCGCAAACCGCGAATTTTTATAGAAGCTCAAATTCATGGAGGAGGCCATGAGCGTAGCATGCGCTCCGGCACTCTACCTGTACATCAAATCATAGGCCTGGCCGAAGCTTGTCGTATTGCTCAAGAAGAAATGGCGTCGGAAATGACATTTCTTCGTTGGCTTCGTGATCGTTTGTGGAGCGGCATAAAAGATATAGGAAAAGTATATTTAAATGGAGATTTAGAACATAGCGTACCTGGTATCCTCAATATTAGTTTCGACTATGTTGAAGGCGAATCTTTGATCATAGCACTTAAAGATGTAGCCGTTTCTTCTGGCTCTGCCTGCACCTCGACAACCCTTGAGCCGTCGCACGTATTGCGTGCACTTGGTATAAAAAGTCGGTTAGCGCAAAGTGCTATTCGTTTTTCCTTGGGGCGTTTTACTACTCAAGAAGAAATCGATTATACTATTCATCTAGTACGTAAATCAGTGAGCCGCCTTTTACGTAGCTCCTACTTGCTATAAGGGATATGCAGTTGGGGTACGAGCGAAATCGATAGTGTTGATTAAATATTAGCAGTAATTATCAATGTTTAAGAACAGGATTATGATTTTATGAAAAACACCAATCGATTAGGATAAAGATCCGCGAGGTATTAGAGTTTAGATAAATCACATCTCGTCCTTAATAGCGCTAAAGCATGCACATCATATCGCGTCTAGATCCAGATTTAGCTGCAGCATAAAGACAACTATAAAGATAATAATGAATAATATGTCCAGATCTGAGAATTACGGTTATCACTCCTCTAAACCCACCTTGACACTCACCGTATCGGTGAAAAATTAATCTTCCAATTAAGATAAATCGATAAAACTTAAGATAAATCGATAAAACTTTAGATTTAAAAAAAATCATACTGTTATTTTTTAAAATAAAGATAACATGCAACTGGGAAGGATCGACTACGTAGAAACCAAAAATAATGCCAACTAATACTTGAATTCGCTGACTACTTTGATCAACAGGATTTTCATCAAAATTTTTATTGGATTGATGATGCTAGTTACTGTGAGAGATGTTGCTCCATAATACATATAGGCTTTTTCGATAAATAAATAAGGTAATCCCTAAGAGGGGTTCGCATATTTTACTAGTATTCAGGAGCATTTTATCTGATAACATTTGGAGCACTACTTTATGGACCGCTTTAACATAAGCCACTTTAACTTATTTGAATTATCACTCAAACACATGATTCTTTACTGGTCTCATAGGGTTCGATAGTATCTTCAAAAGCAAAAGCCATAAAGTAAACTTACTAGACGATAAGGAAGCACTTAAAACAGGAAGACAGCATTATACTTAGCCTGCGAAAATACACCCCTATTGCGCTACTCCTAAATCGCGATTACTGAAACAAAGCTTCTGATACCCCAAAGTAGGAAACATCTAAAGATAAATTCTAAAATCAAGTAAAAAGGTTACAGAAAGCCATTGAAATTTGAGTAATGCCTCTAGTTATCAAGGATTCTGCCTGTATTTTATAAAGCATTAAGTGTGGCGAGGTGCTGGGTAGAAAAGTTGCCACTTACGCATTAAGAAATTAATTTAGATACTAGCAACTTACTGGCTAATCCCAGTACAGATGCAAACTTTGAGGTACGAGTAGCGCTATTACTTTCTGACTTTAATAGTTTAATAATATTGAGTGCTTTCAGTGCTTAGAGAAGTCGTCTGACTAGCAGACCCTGCGTTTACTACCCACTTAAGATCGCTGCTCTCACTAATCCCCTATAACTGCATTACGCGAATCTTCTATAAGAAATTGAAGCCATAAAGCGTCTTTTTTATTATTATAAAAAACTCTAAATTCACTAATTCTATGTATATTTTAAGCAATATCTTTAATGTATTTATACCCCAAATAGAGTGATCTAAAAAGATCACAATATGGCAAACTGTAGTAATTCTTATTTTCTTTTTATAGCAGTAGAGATGTAATGAATTATTTTTTTTAATGAATAAGTCTTAGCAGAGAATACATATAGTGTGTAGCACCCGATAGATTAGATCTAATCTATTTAAAAATAACTATTTTTTAATATAATGATTAATGTAAATATAAAATATATTTTTCGATAATTCAATGTAGTAGTCCTAACTAAAAAAACTTTTTTCAAATCTTTCTTTAATCCGAGTTGATTAATTTTAATCTTATCGCATCTAAAATATTGTATTTAACTCTAGAATAAACCAAAGACTTTTATCCCTGAGCACAAAGATCTTCTTCACTTGAAGGATTGAGTGAGTTTATGAGCTCTAGACCGGATCTGATACGGGCTTTACAAGAGAAAAGTTTTTCAGCATGAAATAGTGAAGTATAGATGAACTTGATGACGTAAAAGGGGTACTTTTATTCTGACTAAAATAGTTAACCCGCACGGACTAGTGGAGCTGATACTTTTGGATTCATGTAACCTACACGCTATAAAAATTACTCACTTATTTATGAAAGAGAGGTTATATCTATACTTCGAAGCTTTATTTTATTTATAATAATAACTTTATTAAATGTAATCTTTGAACACAAATAGTCTATTAATTGAGCCTTTACGATAAACAGGATGGGGTGTTCGGATAAAATTAAAACTCTATGGGGTATATTATATTAAATTTTTTATGGTAAATACGGACGTTTTTATACGCTAAAAATAAATAGATACTTCTAAAGGTCTCTTGAAAAAATACACTTATTATTAAAGTTCGTGCGACAGCGGCCACATCATGCTATTCTTTTTATCAAAAAAATATTCGTGAGACTTCGGAAGGAACAGATGAGGCCACGTATCTATTGGGCACAGAGCTTAGGATAGACGACTGGCTTATTTTACATTTTTAGACTTATAATATTTAAAAAAATTTAAAAAATACTCGCCTCAAATATACTATATCTGAATTCAATTTCCTATAAATTTCTCGACCTGGCAAAAGACTTTAATAAAAAATTAGGCTTCTAAATCTGAATCTAAAAAATTAGAGCTATGTGAATATTAAATAGAATATCAGATGTATTGTTGCCATATTCATTTTGAATAAATAATTAAAATGAACGAGATTTTTAACTAGAAAACTCTAATAATCTGACTGTTGTCTCGTGTCAGAATCACATAAAAAACTTTGTGTCTTTTATAAAAAAATACAATAAAACGACAACGGTGCGCGGATCAATGCCGATATTTCCTATGTTCGCAAGATAGCTCCCTCGATTTTAATTTTTATCTACCCTGTCTTGGAGATCATAATTGAAATCCGAAAACTACGAAAAATATACGGAAGCCGAAACGCTGATTATTTAATAATTAATTTTAATAAAACATGTGGCACGAAAATAGGAAAGTTTATGATATATAATTTAGATTAACGTTTATTAAAATAGCTTTTGGCTCTATCTAATTCTAGACTCATAGCAATGTTAAGATAGGTTAAGCGGAATAATTAATATATAATTCATTATTCTTCTACGAACTTCTTCTAAAACGATCTACAACAGAATCGAGACAATTAAAAAGTATCTCAGGTTCAAATCTTTTCTTATCCTAAGAAATTTCGGGACAAAAAATCGGGGAAGGCCCGCATTCACAATCTTGCATTTCCCATCGGTGCTCCACATGCGTATCTTTAAGAGGTGTTCATATAGCTCCATCAATATTAGCTTATTAACTATAGCCTCATGACTATTTTTGAGCATGAATAGAGACGGCATTGATGCTAGTTATTAGAAATTAGTAGGTAAATTAATCGAACGTATTCACTAAATACTGAATAAAAAGAAATCTAAAAGAGTAATTGATGTAGGAATGATGGTGGATTATACCCTTCACTACCTCGTCCTACTATTCCTTTTTAGAAAGCTCTGATGGCATCAATAAGGGTGTATAATATAGATATGAATCTGAGAGCGCCAGTCTTATCCGCTTACTGGACGGTTTCTCAAGATCAACAGTTCAAAAGGCGCATGCACAAGATTTTCGGCGTATTTTTTGCAACCGGTATTTTATAGAGTAAGTCCCCAATCTAGGACAGATCCTCGTCGTCACGCCAAAACTGTTGTGCTATTTTTTAGTTTAAAGCGCAGAGCACGCTCTAGTGTGCTAAATCGATTAGTTAGAAGCGTTACTGGATTACTTCTTGGTTCAATGTAGCTTAAAACACGGAGCTACTACTTTATCGGAGTTTAAAATAATCATGAGACCTGGATTTGTGTCAATTTTACATTGAAGGTATAGTTTTGAAACTGATCTACTAGGTATGAATTAAAGAGGGGGCTGAAAAGTACGGTGCTGGGGTATCAGGGCTCCATTAGTAATTATCACAGTCTACTGGCCTACGTGTTCTTTTGAAAGCTGACCAGTAAAGAGCCACCTTAACGTGTTAGCGGATTGCCACGATTACCTTCATCTATAATTGCAAATAGATGACGCTCGTTTCCCATCATTTAAAGCAAATACTAACGGCTATTAATTAATGAATACTAAAGCCTCTCAAAATAAAAACCAAGTCATGACGTCGGGTCAGAGACTACGTCAGGCTCGCGAGCATCTGGGACTAAGTCAGAAAGAGATAGCAGAGCGTCTATGTCTCAAAAGCTCTACCATATCAGATATCGAAGAAGACTCTATTTCTGAAAATATCGACTCAATTTTTGTGCGCGGTTATATTCGCTCTTACGCTAAATTGTTACATATTCCTGAGGATGAACTACTACCGACTGCTTCTGATCAGACACCAAAGAGAGCACCGAAAATCTTGTATTTTCAGAGACTTTCATTAGTAAAATGCCGCAAAAATCGCGATAGATTATTGATGATCCTCACTTGGTTGATAGTATTAGTGATTCTAGGACTTACCGGCGTCTGGTGGTGGCAAAACCATTAGGTACTACACGCAGAGATCATTTTCGATTCGAATGAATCAGATGCGCAGATCGTTAAAATTAAAATCAAAATCGCATTATTAACTTAACACTAGATGGCCAAGATAACAGTATTCCTCTGATCGATAGTGTGACTATACTGCCTAATACTAATCTTACAGATCAAAAAGGAACTCTCTTACTACAAGGAGAGTTCCGGCAGTTTATGCTGATATAATAATTAGTGATATAAGCATATTAATGAATAACGTGACCCTCATCTGTTTTTTCACACGGAATTCATTTTAAAAAATCTATTCTTTATCGCCATGAAAATCATGCAATCTAAATTTTAGCAACGCTATATCATATAATCTGAGTAGCGCTATCCACTCCACAAAGCATTAGAGACCGGACAATAAAGGTGGGAGCGCACGTTCAAACTAGCTCGTTATTCTATAATTCGTACTGCTTTCCTGAGTATTGCTACGCAGTAGTTCCATCGAAATTATTGTAATACTCTAAATCAGAAATGGAGGGTAAATTATGCACTATCAAGTGCCTATCAGTCGTCGAAAATCAACACGTATTTACGTTGGTAAAGTGCCTGTCGGTGATGGCGCACCGATTACTGTACAATCCATGACCAACACTCGTACCACTGATATCTCCGCCACTGTTAATCAGATTAAAGCTCTGGAGCGAGGGGGTGTCGATATCGTTCGCGTTTCAGTACCAAATATGGATGCCGCCGAAGCTTTTAAGTTAATTAAGCAACAGGTTAATGTACCTTTGATCGCTGATATTCACTTTGATTATCGTCTTGCGTTACAGGTAGCCGAATACGATGCAGACTGTCTACGTATTAATCCTGGAAATATTGGAAACATATCACGCATCCGATCAGTGGTCGATTGTGCCCGAGACAAAAATATTCCGATCCGCATTGGCGTTAATGCTGGTTCTCTTGAGAAAAATCTACAAAAAAAATACGGGGTACCAACACCGGAAGCTCTTGTAGAGTCCGCTATGCTTCATGTAGATATATTAGATCGTTTAAACTTTGACCAGTTTAAGGTCAGCGTCAAAGCCTCGGATGTATTTCTGGCAGTGCAATCCTATCGCATGCTTTCGACCCATATTGATCAACCACTTCACCTTGGTATCACAGAAGCTGGAGGAGCACGAAGTGGTGCGGTCAAGTCAGCAATAGCCCTCGGACTATTGCTGACAGAAGGTATTGGCGATACCTTACGTATTTCACTAGCGGCTGATCCTATAGAAGAAGTTAAAGTCGGTTTCGATATTCTAAAATCTTTGCGTATTCGAGCTCGCGGCATTAACTTTATCGCCTGTCCAACTTGTTCACGTCAGGAATTTGACGTGATTAGTACAGTAAATGCATTAGAAGAACGCTTAGAGGATATTATCACGCCGGTTAACGTATCCATTATTGGATGCGTAGTAAATGGACCTGGCGAAGCACTGGTATCTACTCTAGGAATAGCAGGTGGCCATAAGAAAAGCGGCTTCTACGAAGATGGTATACGCCAGAAGGAGCGTTTTGACAACAATCATATAATTGATGAATTAGAGGCGAAGATCCGTGCCAAGGCGGCTATGATAGAGGAAGCTAATCGTATCTCGATAAGTGTGTTATAAAATATCAGACTTTATTAAAATAGCGCCTTTCCTTCCACGCCTTCTTATGACCTAGAGATAGAGAGCCGAACCTAAGTTAAATAAAATACGGAAAAACTTTTATAATGAAGCTTATTTTTCATACAACCAATAGAGAAAATCTGTGACAAAGAGCATTCAAGTCATTCGCGGTATGACCGACTACCTACCGAAAGAGATAGTATTATGGCAGCGAATTGAAGGCATTCTTAAACGCGTCCTCCATGGTTATAGCTATAACGAAATACGATTTCCAATCGTAGAGCGCACCCCTTTATTCAAGCGCGCGATTGGTGAGGTGACTGATGTTGTAGAAAAAGAGATGTATACTTTTGATGACCGTAATGGTGATAGCCTGAGTCTACGCCCAGAAGGCACAGCCGGCTGCGTTCGTGCGTGTATCGAAAACGGGTTACTCTATAATCAGGAGCAGCGCTTATGGTATATGGGGCCCATGTTCCGCTATGAGCGACCGCAAAAAGGCCGATATCGCCAATTCCATCAATTAGGAGCAGAAGCATTCGGTTTGTACGGTCCGGATATTGATGCCGAGCTAATCCTGATTACCGCCAGATGCTGGAGGGCTTTAGGAGTTTCAGAGCATGTCGCATTAGAACTAAATTCTGTTGGATCCCCGGAGATACGTTCCCATTACCGCAATGCTTTAGTCGGATTTCTGGAGCAGAACGCAGGTATTCTAGATGAAGACTCCAGGCGCCGAATGTACCGAAACCCTCTTCGGGTTTTGGACTCTAAGAATCCTGATATGCAAGCATTGCTAAAAAATGCGCCGCGCCTTTACGAATATCTGAATGAAGAATCCCGAACTCGATTTAGTAGGCTCTGTAAACTTTTAGAACAAAGCGGCATCTCATACACTATCAATGAACGCCTCGTGCGCGGCTTAGACTACTACAACTGCACAGTTTTTGAATGGGTGACTACTTGTTTGGGCGCACAGGGTGCGGTGTGCGCTGGAGGACGTTACGATAACCTTGTTGAACAGTTAGGAGGGCGCGCAGTGCCCGCAGTAGGCTTTGCTATGGGTTTAGAGCGTATAGTTCTCCTTTTAAAATCACTAAACCCCAACCTCACTACACTTCCGGTTATTGACGCATATATAATTTCTTGTGGTATAGCTTCACATGGTGCTGCAATAGAATTAGCAGAATTAATACGTGATGCGTTACCAACGATAAGACTGATGACACATCACGGAGGCGGAAGCTTCAAAAAGCAGATAGCACATGCGGATAAAAGAGGCGCACGCGTCGTCCTGATTTTAGGGGAGGACGAAGTGGCGAGAAAAGAAGTGATACTAAAAAACCTATGTAGTGGTGAGCAAGAAACTCTAATGCAAAGTGAGGTCGCTGAACGATTAGCGCAAATATTAACTTAAGAAAGAAGCCAGAATGGAAGTCAATATTCATAAAAATAAAAAAGCCGATATTTTACGTCGGTTTTTTAAAGAAAATTACAAAGAGCTATCAGCGGGAGCAATACTCTTTATTGCTACCTTATCTAGTTGGTTTTACTGGAAAAATTATCACAGTGTCGATCTAACGACGATATCTCAATCTTATCAAGAAATCAGTAAGCGTTTTGCGACTGCTCATCTAGATGATGTGACTGTAGCCGAGGCATTTATTCAACTTAACAGTAATATCTATGGAGTGCTAGGAGCACTCCAATTGGCTAAATACTTTGTTGAACACAATGACTTTACTAAAGCTGAACAGCAACTAATTCGAGCTCAAACTCAAAGTAAAGACGTTAATCTCCTCTCGGAGATTAATCTACGGTTGGCGCGTGTCCAGCTACAGGGAAAAAAGTGGGATGACGCACTCAAAACGTTAGATGCGATACAAGGCGAAGGTTGGACGGCAGTAGTTCAATGCACGTATGGCGATATATTTTTAGATAAAGGCGATATCAAAAATGCACGCGCAGCTTACAATAAAAGCCTTAACTCTGATACCTCTCAGGCGCTTCAGGTATTATTGCGAATAAAGCTAAATAATTTATCTGACTAAGGAATGCCCTCATGCAGTTACTAAAAACTCTTTGCGTTGGGTTAACTTCCGCCCTTTTTCTGAATAGCTGCGCGCTATTTAATGCTAAAGAAATCATAGTGACAGGCCAAATTCCATTACAAAAAATTAAAAAACAATTTAAAATCAATAAAATATGGAGTGCTTCCTCAGGTGAAGGAACAGGGGCATTTTACTCCCACTTACATCCGGCATTTCACAAAAGTAACATTTTCACTGCTGATCGTCACGGTATAGTGAAGTCGCTTAACGCCCAAAACGGCAGCGAACAATGGTCAGTAGATCTTTCAGAGAATCGAGCACCCCATCTTAAATCCTTATCCGCTTTACTATCTGGAGGGCTAACAGTATCAGGAGAAAAAATTTATGTAGGTAGTGAAAAAGCGTTAGTTTACGCGCTAAATATTCATGATGGAAGACTAATTTGGCAAACTACCGTTGCTGGTGAAGCTTTATCTACTCCTGTAATCAGTAATGGCATGGTTTTAATTCACACCTCCAACGGGAGACTTCAGGCGCTCAACGAATCTGATGGCGTAGTTCAATGGACATTTAATCTAGACATGTCCTCGATGTCGTTGCGCGGTGAATCTGCACCCGCCGTCGCTTTTGGGGCAGCCATAGTCGGTAGCGATAATGGCTACGTCAGCGCTATTTCAATGCAAAAAGGTCAATTGATTTGGAAACAGCGGATTGCCCGTTCAGATTATACAACAGATATCGATCAGCTAAATGATATAGATGCCGCTCCTATGATCACTCAGGGAATTGTTTATGCATTAGCCTACAATAACAATCTAGCCGCCCTAGATCTCCGATCCGGAGAAATTATATGGAAACGCGAGCTGGGATCAGTAAACGACTTCATCGTTAGTGCAGGTCGTATTTATATAATCGATAAAAATGATTACTTGATAGCTCTGAGGGCGTCGGACGGAGTGACGGTGTGGACACAAAGCCATCTATTACACCGAAAATTGACAGCACCGGTTATGTTTAATGGTTATCTGGTAGCTGCTGATGCGGCAGGCTATCTAAACTGGATTAACGCTACTGATGGTTATTTTTCCGCCCAGCACTCAGTAGATAGCTCGGGATTTTTATCTGCGCCGTTAGTAGCAGGTGATAGGCTAGTTATTCAGGCTCGGAGCGGACAAGTCCATACTTTTACCTGATAATACTAATAGCCTTAATATTGGGCACTAAAACAGATTTTTCTTAAGAAAACTCAAATATCGCTCATAGTGTCCGCATACTTTCTAAGTATAGAAGCAGCACTGATCACTGAAATGTAATAAGGATTAAATGATGATACCTGTAGTCACGCTCGTTGGTCGTCCGAATGTGGGTAAATCCACCTTATTTAATTGTTTGACGAAAACGCGGGATGCGTTAGTAGCAAACTTTCCAGGATTAACACGAGATCGAAAGTATGGACGTGCTGCAATTGCAGGAAATAAATTTATCGTCGTCGATACTGGAGGTATTGAGGGTCATTCAGGAAGCGGCATAGAGATGCACATAGCGCGCCAGATGTTAGTAGCGATTGGGGAAGCTGATATCGTACTTTTTATAGTTGATGCGCGATCTGGACTAATGTCTGCCGATCAGGATATCGCCCGTAATCTACGAAAGCGTACGAAGGTCATTGTTTTGGTGATTAACAAGATTGATGGGTTAAATCCTTATTCAGCCACTACTGACTTTTATGCGCTAGGCCTGGGCCAACCGTATCCGATAGCGGCCTCAAGTGGAAGAGGTATCAGACAACTCATCGATCATGCATTAATCCCATTGCTTTCTAAGCAAGAGCAAGAAGTTAAGCTATGCGCAGCAGCAACTAACACTACTTATTGGGACAAAAAAAATACTGCAAATATTAAGAGGCCACATTATCACGAATCAGAAGATAGCTTAATTACTAAAGACCTACCAATCAAGCTAACAATTGTCGGGAGCCCTAATGTGGGTAAATCCACGTTAATCAACCGAATACTTGGCGAAGAACGGATCGTAGTATACGATGAGCCTGGCACCACCCGAGATAGCATCTATATCCCAATGATACGTGATGAGCGCCAATACATACTCGTTGATACCGCTGGAGTACGTAAGAGAGGCAAAGTAACGCAAACAGTAGAGAAGTTATCGGTAATTAAAACACTTCAGTCAATTGAAGAGGCTAACGTAGTATTACTGATCATCGATGCATGCATAGGAGTTTCTGATCAGGATCTTTCGCTACTTAGTTTGATTCTCAATAATGGCCGCCCATTAGTAATTGTGGTAAATAAATGGGATCAAATAAGCGAGACAGAACGCATAAATATAAAGGAAATGCTTCATCTTCGTCTGAGCTTTATTAATTTCGTTCGTATACATTTTATCTCCGCTCTACATGGTAGAGGAATAGACGGTCTCTTTTCGTCAGCTCTAGAAGCCCATCGCTCTGCAACACACCGCATGCATGCCTCGTTACTCACCAAGATCTTGAAAATGGCCGCTACCGATCACCGGCCCGCCCTGGTTTGCGGACGTCGCGTAAAGCTGAAGTATGCTCATGCCGGTGGGTATAATCCACCAATTGTTGTGATCCACGGCAGTTATGTAAGTCATTTATCTGATTCATACAAACGTTATCTGATAAGCTATTTACGGCGTTTTCTAAAAACCACAGGAACGCCGATTCAGATTCAATGCAAAGAGGCGAGAAATTTATTTTCGTACAAACGAAACCTAAGTACTTCTCAAGTAGTCAAGTCCCCTATGCAACGACTTAAAAGAAAATAGTGAGTATAAATCAGAATTGAAACTACCGTGGCGTACTTTTTATAGTAGGATCTGAAAGATAATTAATCAGAGGATTAATCCTAGACTAAAAATAATCCGAGTGCATCGTGAGGTTTAAAAACGCTGGCCCGATCTTAACTCAAGCTCCCGACTTACCTATTAAACATCGGGGACCCCAACTAACTTCCGACTTTAGATTTAAGAAGGCGCCTCATTGCACATACAAGGTTTTATCGCCCCCCAGAGCAAAATAGTAACTGTACTGATAATTAATTCTAAAAAAACTAATTTTTTCGGTTATATAAATGAAAAGTATCGCATGATATCTAGCATTAATAGATCGTATGCTACACAAGTATCTTTTTCCAGAAGCGTTAGTGGTAAACCAAGGTTAAGAATAAATGATTCTATTTAAGCATAGCCCATTTTATATGGCCTTCTTCCCGATATAGTTATATTCTAAATAATAATCGCTTTTAATACATTAGTCTTAGATTTAGATTTGGTATAGCTACAAACTATAAAAAATTTAGAAAGTCTACGCTTAATATTAAACTGGATAACAGTCAATCACTATATTTTCATCTATTACTGCTACGTACGCAATTGATCCGCTGGCACCGGGCCGATTGTAAACAACATGCACTCAGGCTAACGATTGGCATATACTGAGGTAGTACTACTAAAAGTCATCAAGGTTTTTCAAGAAAGTACTGGAGACAAGTGAGTACGCTCTGTATGATGTTAATGCAATATTTATTCCTCCCACAGCTTACCCTGGCGAGATATTGCCCATGCTACGTATTGCGAAAGAAGCGCTGACTTTTGATGATGTACTCCTAATTCCCGCCTATTCAACAATTTTGCCCAACACTGTAGAGCTAGGCACCCAACTAACTAAAAATATCCACCTCAATATCCCTTTGCTATCTGCTGCTATGGATACCGTAACTGAATCTAGCTTAGCCATAGCATTGGCAGAGGAAGGTGGTCTCGGTTTTATTCACAAAAATATGCCTATCGAACGACAGGTTGCAGAAGTACGCCGGGTGAAAAATCATGAAAGTGGCTTAGTCAGTGACCTAAAAACAGTAACCCCCGAAACTAGTTTGCAAGAAATTAAAGCACTAACTAGATCTAATGGGTTTTCTGGCTATCCGGTTGTTACCGAAAATAATGAACTAGTTGGAATCATTACAGAGCGTGATGTGCGATTTGTGACTGATTTAAAACAGCCCGTGAGCACAGTGATGACACCAAAATCACGTCTTGTCACAGTGAAAGAAGGGCAGTCACACGAAACCGCGCTACAGTTAATGCATGAAAAGCGCGTTGAAAAAGCCCTAATTGTCGATGACAGTTTCTTTTTAATAGGCATGATTACCATTAAATCTTTCCAGAAAATAGAAAGAAAACCTAATGCTTGTAAAGATCAGCGGGGCCACTTGCGTGTAGGGGCAGCAGTTAGTTCAGGAGTTGATAGCGAACAACGCATTGCTGCGCTGGTTACTGCAGGCGTTGATGTGCTGCTGATTGACTCCTCGCATGGCCACTCCGAAGGTGTGCTCCAAAGTATTCGCATAAACCGCTCTAAATATCCAGAGTTGCCAATTATTGGGGGCAATGTTGCGACTGCGGACGGTGCTCAAGCCTTAGTTAAAGCGGGAGTAAATGCGGTGAAAGTAGGAATTGGTCCAGGCTCTATCTGCACCACCCGGATAGTCACTGGAGTAGGCGTGCCACAGATTACTGCTATCGCGGATGTAGTCGAGGGGCTAGAAGGAACCGGTATCCCAGTTATCGCTGATGGCGGAATTCGCTTTTCTGGCGACATCGCTAAAGCCATTGCGGCTGGCGCTTCTTGCGTGATGGTCGGCTCTATGCTGGCAGGAACCGAAGAAGCCCCTGGTGAAATTGAGTCGTATCAAGGACGTGAATTCAAATCCTATCGTGGCATGGGATCGCTCGGTGCGATGCCGAGGGGATCCTGTGAACGCTACTTCCAGGCTGATCTGTCTGCAGATAAGATGGTTCCAGAGGGTATAGAAGGCCGTGTGGCGTATAAAGGTCCACTGAAGACTGTCGTGCATCAACAAATGGGGGGACTACGTTCGTCCATGGGATTGACTGCTTGTGCGACTATCGACGAAATGCGGATAAAAGCAAAGTTTGTGCGTATTAGTAGCGCTGGTATTCGGGAAAGTCACGTACATGATGTGACTATTACGAAAGAGTCACCGAATTACCTCGTTGGTAAACTGTAATCTAATGTTTATTACGAGGCTGATTTTTCTTTAATTTTTTGTTAGTGGAATTTTCTTTAATGAAAAAAAATATCTATAAGCATCGCATTCTTATTATAGATTTCGGTTCACAATATAGCCAACTGATCGCTCGGCGCGGACGAGAAATCGGAGTTTACTGCGAGCTCTGGGATTGGGATATCAACGAAGAACAGATTCGAACATTTAATCCCAGAGGCATCATCTTATCTGGAGGACCAGAAAACGCTTCCGAAGAGCATAGCCCCCGCGCCCCCTCCTATGTTTTTGATTTCGGAGTTCCCGTTTTAGGTATATGCTACGGTATGCAAACCATGGTAATTCAGTTAGGGGGTAATGTTCAGGTTGCCAGAGAACGTGAATTCGGTTACGCGCAGGTAGAAATTACTCATAAATGTAAGTTGTTATGTAAAACTGAAGATACGAGTAGCGCTTTAGACAAACAGCTACTAGACGTATGGATGAGTCATAGCGATAAAGTTACTATTCTCCCGCCTGATTTTGTCACTGTCGGAAGCACAGAAAACTGTCCTTTTGCTATTATAGCAAACGAAGAAAAACGTCTTTACGGTGTTCAGTTTCATCCGGAGGTGACCCATACCAGTCAGGGGAAAAACATGCTAGAACGTTTTTTCTTAGATATCTGTCAGTGTAAAAACTTATGGAACTCACCTGCTATAATTGATGATACTATTAAACGTATCCGTAGACGAGTGGGTAAAGATCGTGTGATGCTCGCCCTATCCGGAGGTGTCGACTCTTCTGTAACTGCGTTACTACTGCGCCGCGCTATAGGAACACAGCTCACTTGCTTGTTTGTCGACAACGGCTTGCTACGTCTAAATGAGGCTAATCAGGTTCTGGGGATGTTTAGTAATCATTTTGAATTAAATATTATTCATGTAGATGCTGAGAATCGCTTCCTAAAAGAATTAGAAGGTGTCGATGAACCAGAAAGTAAACGCAAAATAATTGGACGAGTCTTTATGGAAGTCTTCGATGAAGAGGCTGCTAAAAGAACTGATATTAAATGGCTGGCTCAGGGTACTATTTATCCTGATGTAATCGAATCCGCGGCCTCCGGTACTGGTAAAGCACATGTTATTAAGTCGCACCACAACGTCGGAGGGCTTCCGAAGGAGATCAAGCTAAGACTAATAGAGCCACTGAAAAAATTATTTAAAGATGAGGTGCGTAAAATTGGCCTAGCATTAGGGCTTCACTATGATATGCTATATCGGCACCCCTTCCCCGGTCCCGGTCTAAGTGTGCGCGTACTTGGTGAAGTGAAGAAAGAGTACTGTGATCTACTTCGTCTAGCTGATGCGATTTTTATTGAAGAGCTTCAGAAATCTAACTTGTATAACAAAGTTAGCCAGGCCTTCACTGTATTCTTACCCTTACGCTCAGTAGGCGTAATGGGAGATGATCGTAAATATGGCTGGATAGTTTCATTACGTGCAGTAGAAACTGTTGACTTTATGACTGCCCATTGGGCACATCTACCCTGTGACTTTCTCGGCCACGTCTCTAACCGAATTATCAATGAAATTAGCGGCATTGCTCGTGTAGTGTACGACATAAGTAGTAAGCCCCCAGCTACTATTGAGTGGGAGTGATCGCATAGTGTTTACCATTAATAACTATCATAAATAATATTAGTCATACTTATTTATGAGTTAAGAGTTAGTATTAGTCAGTCAATTAATCTTATCCAAGTGCTACGAATATCGCACCCCCGCCGAATTCACGCGTATTAACATTAAAAAGCATGCCTGCTACTATGTGTCTGATGCTAAGTAACGAGCTTTCTCCTCGGGTTCCATTGCCGAATTTCTCGAATATTTTAAACTAGAAATATTCTATAATATAAATTATAAATATAAACTACAGGTGGGATCATATGATAACCCTTTTATGATACGTTCGTTTTCTTCTGCTATAATTTAAAATTTAATCTAATTTTTAATTAATTTATCAAGAAGATCCCAGTACCCTATATCGTAAAAAACTGCAACAAATGCTAATTTTAGTGACTTTCCTTAAGATCCTTAAGATATCAACGCGTACCGTGTGTCAATTACAAAGGCCGCCCTTTATCGGATACAGGTCGGATTTGCTTAGTCGGAAATCCTCACTAATAAATTTGGCATAATAATTATTTTTATATTGTAGCGTATGACGGAAAGAGGAAAAGGCATAGGAGGGAGATGTATAAAAACTAGAATGTAATATACAATGTAATGTACTTAGTATTGCGTTGCTTTGCTTAATGCGGTCTCATGCGTTCAATATGAGGTCCTCTTATTACTTAGATCCTAGACTGAAATCTTAGAGGCTACCATAATAAATAACGAAGAACGTATAATGCTGCTATAATTCGTCTCCGACACAGATTTTCTAACTTTAGTAAAACCGCTTTATATTACGACTTTCTCCCAGTCAGAGAAAAGCAAAATAATAAATTTTCTGGACTCATTGAGCGACTAGCTCTCCCATAAATCTATCTATTTAAAAGTCAAGCATTTTTAGAATAGGCATATAAGTATGCCATTAAATCCTCTAAGAATAGCTTTAATTATTTCTGCTTTTATTCATCTTATGCTTATATCAGATATGAGTAACGCCACTCGAACTATTTCTTAAAATTTTTTGAGCTTGATTTAAATTTAGATTTAAAGGTGCTAACTCCTGGTATCTTTCAAACCGAATTAATGTAATTCAGACCACCTATGACTCCTATCTGTGAGATAGGAGTCATAGGTGCTTGATGCAGTGTGGGGATGGCAGGTTATAGAAGTTCCTGTATGTTAGTTAAAAATCCCTACTATGATTCATTGTTAATAATGCTATGATTTAGTATTGGTAAAATGACGGCAGATAGTCTATCTGCTCCGATTTTTATCTCCATGAAAGAGGCTAATTTTTTCGTAGGAGAGGCACGAGATATCTTTCTTGAATTTAGAGGCTCATTGTGCATTCTGTCTTTACTACAACAAAAAAGCATTCCAGCTAGTATATCTTAGTTCTGGGCGCATTCTAGAGCAGCTAAAGAAGTTTTAATAGAACGCGGACTCTATGTGCATCAAGCTCGTTTAGGTACGAAAATCTACCTCCTTCTAGATTAAATTAATTATCTTTGATACAGTCAATTTAGCAATCAGGCCTAGTAGATGTAGAATAAATACGGCGTTTTATATTACCTTTTAGGTGTTTAATATAATCGCCATTAGCACAGATTAAACTAGTATTTACTATTAACTAGCACACCTTTCTGGTTCGGACTCTCATCGTGTACTAGCTATCTCAATGAGAAAAATTGATAAAATATTGGGATTAAAGAGGTTCGGTCTGGTTAAGATGAGCATTTTTAGTCTTACAAAGAGGAGTCCTCAGACTAATAGGTCACTATTCATACCTAGACGAGTTTACTATAATGAAATTTTTATAAGTTATTGTATGGAGCAGTAGATGCGACTGAAAGTAAAAGATCTCTATTCGGTCTATCATTTTTTTCATAAGATATTAAAATATTAGCTAGTTAGTCGTATACTAAAATATACCCCCTCCTCGAAATAAGCATATCGAAACTAGTTCACCTCGACCGAGTTAATGTTACACTAAAAAAGTATTATAGCTAATCTTCCGGAGTAAAATATGAGTAATAAAATTATTTGCTTGACTGACGACAGTTTTGAAAGCAGTGTACTAAAAGCCGAAGGGACGGTATTAGTTGATTTCTGGGCCGAATGGTGTGGACCGTGTAAGATGATCGCTCCAATTTTAGATGAGCTTGCTGAAGAATATTTTGGAAAGCTAATTATTGCTAAGCTTAATATTGATCAGAACTCAAGCACCCCTCCCAAGTATGGCATCCGCAGCATCCCTGCATTGCTGCTATTCAATAACGGCAGGCTCGTGGTGACTAAGACTGGAGCCTTGTCAAAAAGTCAAATTAAAGATTTACTAGATACCAAGTTGTAATCAAATAAGAAATCTAATAGCTAAAGTCTAGCGATGCTTAATTCATTGCTAGACGCCCACTAGTAAGCATGCTAAGTTTAATTACACTTCAAATAGAACTCGTCCGAAGCTTTAAATCTAAATAATTTAAATCTAAGCTTTGCTCTATGTTAATCCAATAGCGTTCAAAGGAAAATGAACACGGCTTGTATTTAACAATAAATCGGTTATATAAACCAATGTTAAGGTACTTTTGATACTCAACCATCAACATAATGCCTGCACGCAGTGCAAGCTACTTTTTACCGTGATCGTTCAGTACCTAGTGATCGAAAATCTAGAAACGGGCACGTATCACACTGCCATACCATTCACGATAAAAGTTCAAGACACACCCCGAGTTTAAGAATCCACCACTATGAATCTTACCGAATTAAAAAATACCCCAGTCTCTCATCTAATTACTCTCGGCGAAAATATAGGGCTGGAAAACCTTGCTCGAATGCGTAAGCAAGATATTATCTTCTCTATTCTAAAGCAACACGCAAAAAGCGGAGAGGATATATTCGGCGACGGGGTTCTAGAAATTTTACAGGATGGTTTCGGCTTCCTTCGATCTGGAGATAGCTCCTACCTCGCAGGCCCCGACGACATTTATGTATCCCCCAGCCAAATCCGTCGTTTTAACCTCCGAACAGGCGATACTATTTCCGGTAAAATTAGGCCACCAAAAGAGGGGGAGCGCTACTTTGCTTTATTAAAAGTTAACGAGGTTAACCATGAAAAACCAGAAAATGCTCGTAGTAAGATCCTATTCGAAAATTTAACCCCGCTACACGCTAACTCCCGGTTACGTATGGAGCGAGGAAACGGGTCAACCGAGGATCTGACCGCGCGCGTACTAGATCTAGCGGCACCAATTGGACGCGGGCAACGAGGCTTAATTGTTGCGCCGCCAAAAGCTGGAAAAACTATGCTACTACAGAATATTGCACAAAGCATCGCATGTAATCATCCAGACTGTATACTAATGGTATTGCTAATTGACGAACGTCCAGAGGAGGTGACCGAAATGCGACGCTTAGTCAAAGGTGAAGTAATTGCCTCCACCTTTGACGAACCAGCGTCTCGACACGTGCAAGTAGCAGAAATGGTCATTGAAAAGGCTAAACGCTTGGTGGAACACAAGAAAGATGTAGTTATCCTTCTTGACTCTATCACCCGTCTAGCGCGTGCCTACAACACCGTAGTACCCGCTTCAGGTAAAGTGCTCACAGGAGGAGTAGATGCGAACGCCTTGCATCGTCCCAAGCGCTTCTTTGGGGCAGCACGTAATGTTGAAGAGGGAGGCAGTCTGACTATCATCGCTACCGCACTAGTTGATACCGGTTCGAAAATGGATGAAGTTATCTATGAAGAATTTAAAGGTACTGGCAACATGGAGCTGCACTTAGCACGTAAAATTGCCGAGAAACGCGTATTTCCGGCGATCGACTATAATCGCTCTGGTACTCGTAAAGAAGAATTACTCACCACATCTGAAGAATTACAGAAAATGTGGATACTGAGAAAGATCATTCACCCTATGGGTGAAAGTGATGCAATGGAGTTTCTTATTGATAAATTAGCTATGACAAAAACTAATGATGAATTTTTCGATATGATGAAGCGGGCATAACTCCATAGCCTTCCTACAACAGAATACCAAAACTAAAATATCGTTTATTTTAGCATAAAGGATCAGTAGCAGCGTTAAAAATTCAACCGTTTATTGCAGTTAATGAGAACCCATCATAGCGCTGGCTGGTTCTTATAGATTATGACTTATTTTTATTAAGTAATCAGATGAATACAAAATAGCTGCGAATCTCCCTTATCATGAACAAGAAATGACCTCAAGATAACTAAAATAGTATGATTTCTTTTGGTAGCTAAGTGATTCTTTTTACTTACTGCAGAGATCCTCTATCAAAACAATCACTAGCTACAAGTATTAATATTGTATTGCCCTATTTTCCCCGCTTCTTCTCTATTAGTCATTAAGCAATACAATGCACTTATGTACTTGTGACAAATTAGGCTATCGGAAACTTCGGTAGAGGATAGTCTATTGCACTAGATTGACTGCGGGTATCGTATATTTTAAATTTCACTGCTCTATTTAAATTGTTGAAGAGCTATCTGTACTCAGTAAGTTGCGTGTTACTTATTCAAAAATTTTAGTATCCTGAAGATCACAAATAACTATTTTAAATTTTATCGTTTAAATTCGCACATTACTTAAGTTCTGAGAGTCTGATCGTTATCTGGATGTATCTAAATAGATTTCAAGATATATAAAGTAATTAAGATGTGCAGTTAAATTATGCTTTTAGCTGTTGAAACTTATTATTTCATAGAAAGTCTAGTTATTTTTTAAAATCTCTCACAAAACTAAAGAACTACTAGATAAATGACTACCGTCTGTCCTGTTCGTTATATTCCGGATTCTGAATTAAACCAAAAAGGGTATCCGTATAAGATATTTACCGATACAATAGATTAATTTACTACTAAACGACCATATGATTTCGAAAAGATCGATTCTAGGATAAAACCATCTCGATAAATTCTGACTGTGCCTTATCAATTATTCTGTTATAATTAACAGCGATCATTGAAATTATCGACTAGCAAGTGCGTAAATCAATAATCTTTTTAGTGATCAACTACCAATACATACTTCAAAATGATCATTCCTAGAAAACTTATTTCAGAATAGGATTTTATAAACCTAAATTAAGCGCATCAAGTGATTTTTTTCAATGTAAAATAAATAAAAAATAAAATATTTAACCAGAAGATGCTACGTTAGAAATTGGAATGAATAAGGATTTAATAATAAATTCTTGAAGACTAGACAACATGAGACACTTAATATATCTACTCTATCTATAGCACATAAACTATTAGTAATGCGCTAAGTCACGAGTAATAAAAATTCTGTGATTGCTATTTTTAAAAATCGTATCTACTAGTAATGCTTTATCTGATATGAGTATTATTTTTGAAAAATTATAGCCTTCATCATGCGAATTTATACTTATGACTGGAATTTAAAAAGTTCATTAAATATTTATGAGATAGCTCATAAAAAATTAATTTTACAACTAGGCTAGTTTCGATAATGTTTAATTAAAAATTATTATCATATAGCAATTAAAATTGATCTGAACTCATTTCATGATCTTTACAATTTGATTAAAATTTATTAAGTTCATAGATTCATGTCTATAAAATATTCGGATAATTATTAGAAAAGTTATAAAAATAGTGACAAATACTAATAGGCGCCACTATGCAGGTGTGTAGTTGCATTTAGATTATAATTTTTATATAAATTAAGAAAATTTAAGGTAATTAAAGGCTATGCGTACCGTCTCGATCAAGTTATAAATTAGGCATAAATACACTATAATATAGTGAAAAATAGTCTGAAATAAATTCAAATTAAAAGACTCTAAGATAGAAGTATTAACTGTTTCTGCAACTCAAAGCGTATGCATTCTAAATTCTCATGATTATATGGAAATCATGAGAACATTGAATATTTATTCAGAATTAATTAAGATTTTTATCTACTATTATTAAATCCACAAGGAAAAGCTGCTAAAATCTATTAAGTAATAGTGAGTTTATTATTTGTTCTTTAGGATTCAATAGGTTCTTTCTCAGATCCCGGCATCGCTTTAATCGGTCATTAATAACTTTATGTATCAGTAGAGATCGTAACTGTTATCAGTCGTAAACTAAATCTTTTATATCTTTAATTTATATTACTCAAGTCTATTAAAAAACTAAAATTATTTAATTTAATAGATCTTTCATCTAGCGTAATTCTAAAAATTATTAATATATTATTTCCGATATATACAATGCCGAGGAATATAAATTTTATAAATGAAGTACTTGCGCAGCAACGTCCTAGAAAGAATCAAAAATTTATTATTTCTCTTATTTGATATATAACTATATTAAAATTTAATAACTGGATATAGATCAGTAAAGATCTTAACTACTTAACCTAAT
This sequence comes from Serratia symbiotica, assembly GCA_964059975.1. Taxonomy (GTDB): domain Bacteria; phylum Pseudomonadota; class Gammaproteobacteria; order Enterobacterales; family Enterobacteriaceae; genus CAXKXX01. Next base: position 112,342 of record CAXKXX010000002.1, on the reverse strand, counting down.
ATGTTCTACGAAAATTTCGATATATTAATATTTAACTGATAGCACTAAATCTAGTATAGCCATGATCTTTCAATTTTTCTAATGCCTTCATTTATTTATCCCGATAAATTTATTATCATTATACCTTCCTATTATGACTTAGGCATCACTTTGATGCGCGCTTTAACATTAATCTAAGTGCGTATTGTCCTATTTTAAATCTATTGATCTCTTTTATGAAGTTGATTTCAGCACCAGATGATGCATGAATGACGATCATTGTCCAGATATTAGTAAGCTATATTCCCTTTTATGATTCTACTTTAAGGTTAGTGTTTATAGGAATACACCTACTAAGATTTATTTCTATTCTAACGATTTTAGGGTCACTAGTCGTTATTAAATAACTACTTAGTCTTATTATTATAGGATAAACAAACTTTTTAAATTTCTAATAAGATGACTTTTATAGGTAATTATCAAAAGGAGGTTGTCCCCCTGTCTATATAATGACAAGATAGTTTAAAATAGTATATAAATTTTATAAAGATGGAGCATTCAAAAAAAATTTAGTGGTATATCTGATGATTATCTAAAATTTTTTACTAATTTGTTCACTATAATTTTTTTATCAAAATTCTTATGAAGAATAGATAAAAATTCACTCTGTAGAGTAGTTGTATATTTATTAAAGTTTGTACATCTCATTTCTATTCGCAGTAGGCATTGATATATAACTATTATGGGATTTTGCTATTTCTTCTTAACAATTTTAAAAGTCTTGTGATGAATTAAGATCTGTATAATTAGCAAGTGATCATCAATACATATACTTAGACACTATGTTTCATGGTGGTCGAATCTCATTACTCTAGATCATAACCAAGCAATTTTTTACTATTTAATGACGTCATGGCTTTTATAGTTATATATAAGAGTTAAGGATTATTATATGATGAATAAAGGAGCGTGACTGATCAGAGTCACTCAAATTCGTTGAGTATTACTATGTTTCATATAAAATTTATATGGTCCTGAATTAACTATATTTAGGATAATTGATATGAGTACTTTCATATCGGGATGAATACATGAATTTATGATCAGGGATCATACTTATTAAAATTATGCACGTTCTGTCCTATCTTCTTATCCGGAAGGCGAATCGGTTAATAACTTGATATATTTTTATTTACAGAGAAACATCTTCATACTAGGTATGTTACCTTTTCTTAATGGAATATTTTTGTATTTCATATCATAAATAACTTTTAATTTAAGTGACGAATTCATTTCGTTTAATGAATTTTTTAATTAGTAACTCTGAAGATTAAGAAGGCGCACATATTAATGCGCTAAATAAGATCTTTTAGTAATATAGTGACAATGCTTGGATGGCTCTCTAATAAGTCATATAAATAAAAATATTTTTTACGGACAACTATACAAAATCCCGTTTTTAAATTTTTAATAAAGTCTATAGTTATTAGGCTACCGAATAAAATTTTACATTTTTCTAAAAATTTTATTTGAATATGATCTCACCTATTTCATTTTTAATCTCAATAGAGGTAATGCATTACCTCTATTGAGATTCGCTTGGTACTTGTAATCAGATAGAAGAATAGCATGTTTATTAGAACTCCAAGGAATAATATGTTTTAGTATTCATATTTTATGGTATTTACTTAGACTTAATAGTTACATTTAAAATGTATGCACAATATTTTGTTTATCGATGTTAATTGTACGCTCTAGTTTAGTCTAAAGCCTTAAGGGTTTGATTTTATCGATTTTGATTTTCATCTTTTCCATATCGGAGGCCTGAAAATCTCTTAAAGAAAAAATTTGGAGTTAAGAGCACATTATGATGTAGAACATAGATTCTTAAAAGTTCGCACTCATCTTCCAGAACGTCTGAACCTTGATCACGCCTTAAGCGAAGTGAGCCATCTTCCATTTAGATTTAACTATAAATTTTATATAGAGATTTTATCTAACAATCACTAGGATAGTTTATCCTAGTCCGGATGTTGTTCTCACTCTAATCAGTTTTCTAATTAGATTTATATGAATATAAAATAGTACTTATTTCTATAAAGGTAGAAATAGTGAAGATGACTGGTAAATTGTACAAACTTTAATTAAAACAAGGAGCGGAGCTAAGAGTGCATCTTTATGGGATTCCTGTAATGTTCTCTATTTATGAACATCACACTAACGTATGTGTCTGCCATATTTTAATTTAGTTATACGATGAGCTTCACCTATGAGTATATTCAGTAGGTACGTGTCAGAATGGACGAAAAGGCAAGCGGATCCGTGATTTTGAAAATTTCAATTTATTTGAATATACAAAACGTATTTCTATGGATGAAAGCTGTATTATCAAAATAATATGTGCATCTCTCATTCTATGAGGTCATCGAGGTCAAGTTGGACTCTCTTGCCACAATACTACACTGATTCACGCAAGCGATTGATATCGCACGCCGTTGCGCAGAAGTATTAATCAAATAAAAATTAAAGTGAAAAAACTATATCGAGGATCTTCTAGTTCAAAATGACAATCATTAGAGTGAGTGAGCAGATTATCATTCGAATTAATCTACGTATAGGTTTCATGCGTCGAAGAAGCTTAGAGCCAATAAATCGAGGATCTGCTACTTATTCGCATCAGTGCCCAAAATTTTACTGAATCCGCTCCATAAAGCAACTGGTTATTTTAACTAATCATCATCGTTTCATCAATCATTAAAGCAGTTCTTACCTACGGTTTTAGTTGCTAAGCATTCCTCTAGTAATTACCGAAGATTCTAATATATTTAGTATAGAAATATCGTTGCTCAGAAGGCTAAATAGCAGCGAGGAGGAGCACTAGAATATTTGTTCTCCACTATTAAAGTCCTCAAAGCCCTAATTAGCATTGCTATGCTAATTGGGGTAGAAATAATTTTATTTAGCTTGGGACAACATAGTAGTGTTCGTTGGGCTGATCACGATGTCTGATCTAAGGATTTACGGAAACTAGTATTCTGGAAACTAGAAATAATGACTTTTCTATTCTATAGATCGGACATGTCTTAAGATTACCAAGTTGATGAGCTACAGCTAGGCGCTAGGTTAATATCTTAGACCATGGTGAAGCGTACAATTTATTGAATCCCGTGTCAGTAATCTATACAACCTGTTCTTATTCTTCTATTTTAGCGCAATCTATGCTATCATCATGTTTTCTCTCTAGAATAGGATCATGGTAAAAATAGTCTATTTGTTATGATTGCTCTTCAATTTAAAATTATGAAGACGCCGAATATTAAAAATTTAATAATTCTAAATATTACTCTTTACATGCTACAGTAGCACTTACAGTAAGGCAGTAGTGATAGCCATAATATGTCTCAGATTAAAAGCTTGGGGCACACATCTAATTAGATTTCGTACAATCATCAAACCCTTCTTAAAAAGTCATAGATGTACCGGATAGCTATATCGCCGTCAGTGTTGTTCTCCTTATTATTAAAATTTATACTAAAATTTATTTTTATGAATTCTTAGAGGAAGTTCTTATTTTGAGTTTTATATTGTGCCTATGCTTGCAGATTTAGCTCTATAATTTCTACATTTAGCTCTATAATTTCTAAAATGAATCAATTAAGCATGCTGGTCACTCTTTTATAATATGAAAATGATTAAAATCTATAAATTTAACTTTCTGAATCACCTCCCCTTTTAGATGTATCTATTTTAGATATTTCCTATATTTTAGACGTGCTGATTAGCATGCAGTGTAGACCGGATGGAAGCAGTTCTCTATTGGTAAGGATTATTTCATTGTAAGTATTAGCGGAGAAAAACTATATTGCGCTATCTCCGCATAGAAGAAAGCAGCGCCGTAATCAAACGTAAAATTTTCTAAGAAAATCACTAGACAGAATTAATGTAAATCCGTAGTATGCTCTTCCGAAACGACACCATGCGTCCGTAGCTCAGATGGATAGAGCGCTGCCCTCCGGAGGCAGAAGTCTCAGGTTCGAGTCCTGTCGGACGCACAAACAGTGCTCCATAAAAATTTATCAGATTAACGCTTCTAAATTAACGCTTCTAAAAGTAAGCGAAGAAGTTACGGTGGTTATAGCTCAGTCGGTAGAGCTCTGGATTGTGATTCCAGATGTCGTGGGTTCAAGTCCCATTAACCACCCCACTAAGACTCATAGGCCGACTTATAAGCTCGAGAAAGTGGCGAATTTGGTATACGAATCAGATTCAGACTTTAGTGCTTTTAAGAATCTGAAAATTCGATCTCTTCTTTCGCACTAAAAAATAAGAACATTTTGGCCTCTATGAGGATGTCAAAAAATCGGCGAGTAGCGCAGCTTGGTAGCGCAACTGGTTTGGGACCAGTGGGTCGGAGGTTCAAATCCTCTCTCGCCGACCACTATTCAGTGGTAAAAGTCCGTACGTGTTATTAAAGTAACAATCTATACTTAAAGTCCAAAAATCACTAAAAAATTATTAAAAAATCGAAATAATTCGGTGAAAATTTAAAAAAATACAGTATTTTTATTTGACACACTGACCTTTAATAGATTAAAATCATCCCAATAGATTAAAATTACCCCAAAACTTCTACTAATTCATTAGTCATTATTCGGATAAGATAAAGAGCGGGCAGCTACCTGAAAAGTTCGCTACATTCCATACTACGATCCAGCCTCTTTGTTATAATGAACCCAGAGCCGATTTAATTTCTGCTTAAATGATGACTAGCATTATTTATCTGACTCAGAGACTTTTTATACACAATATTTATTGCACTATCTCTTAAACCTAAAGTCTAAGATCTATTTTTAAGGCGCTTAGTTTTTATTAAAGTCGCACATAACACAATGAACTTCTAGTATGTGCTTTTCTTACAAAATAAAACGGCCATCAAAGATAGATCAGAGACGGAAAAGCGGTCGGCAACTAATAACCCCATCTAATCATCACGACGGAGTACTTTTATATTATGGAGGCACTCCTCACAGAGGATCTCACGTTTTATAAAATCTTTTGTACAGATTAAAAGAGAGAGCTTCCGTACGTTACTTCTCTCATCAGCATCAGATTACAGCTACTCATTCTTACTTTATGCACCTAATAAATAATAGGGGAACGTCATCGTATTGGTTGATGATCTAAAATCATAGGTGTAGCGCTAAATGCACACTAGATGAACGTGGTCATTAGCTCCTACAACCTTATAATTAGAATGTATACGATCTCTAGTAATATCTAATTTAGCACCGCATTGCCCCGTCGTGTAACCAGTGGGCTACGCGCTTAGCGAAATAGGTTAGTACCCCGTCCGCTCCAGCACGCTTGAAGCTTATCAGTGACTCCATCACTGTGGGCTTCTCGGGTAGCCAGCCATTCTGAATTGCTGACATATGCATGGCGTACTCGCCAGATACCTGATAGGCAAAAGTGGGTACGCCAAATGTATTTTTTACCCGATATATTACATCTAAATAGGGCATTCCAGGTTTTATCATGACCATGTCCGCGCCTTCCTGAAGATCCTGAGCGATCTCTTGAAGTGCTTCGTCACTATTTGCCGGGTTCATCTGATAGCTTTTCTTAAAAATAGCGTTCAGATTACTACTAGATCCTAAAGCATCACGGAATGGGCCATAGTAGCAGGAGGCGTACTTAGCAGAGTAAGCCATAATTTGAGTATTTACCTGGCCCTGGTGTTCCAGGGAATAACGTATTGCCCCAATACGGCCATCCATCATATCACTCGGTGCCACGATTTCCGCTCCGGCCTCGGCATGAGATAGTGCCTGACGCACTAAAATATCCTTAGTAACATCATTTATTACATAACCTTGCTCATCAATTACTCCATCATGGCCATGAGTAGTATAAGGATCAAGCGCTACATCAGTTACGATACCCATTTCCGGAACTGCTGCTTTTAACGCGCGCACTGCTCGTTGAACTAGCCCATTTGGATTGTAAGATTCTTCTCCGTTTAACGATTTTAAGCACGGTTCGATGACTGGGAATAAAGATATCGCGGGTACTCCGAGCATAGCAAGGGTTTCCGCCTCCTTAATTAGTAAATTAATAGCTATTCGTGAAACGCCCGGCATCGACGCGATCTTCTCCTGACGATTATTTCCTTCCATGACAAAAACAGGATAAATTAAATCATTAACTGTCAATTGATTTTCAGCAGCTAATCGTCGGCTAAAGTCATAGCGTCGCATGCGCCTCATGCGACGTCCTGGAAAGGACGACTGAAATACATAGCTCATAATGGCATTCTCTTAATTCAAACCAGCTATGACAGCGGTCGGGCTTTTATTCCCATTAGTTTTTAGGTATAGAAGATTGAGATCATTGTTGAGAATTAAAAAGACATCGCTTTAAAGTACCCACTTTATTCATCTTCGCATTATTTATGTAGTAGTGTTTTAAATAGAGAACATGCACGTAGATACTCTCACCTAATTCGTTTTGCGTGCTAGTGCCCCTAAAAAGTCTATGGTAATATGTCAAAATCTGAGTGATTCGTAATACTCTCACAAAATATTCAGATTAGTGTAGGGTACCATTATTTCTTCAAACCTATGGTAACAGACTGATCGCTGCTGCTAGATAAATACAATAATAGCCAGAGTGCATCGCAAAGACCGTCGTAAACCTCATAAGTAGCATCATCTATTGGTGTGCGATAAGGTTTTTAGAAAATAATAGGTTTGCCTAAAAGAACAGAGAACGGAGGGATACAGTTTACTGTACCACGTAGACGATGTTCTATATCCCAAGGTCAATTTTAAAATGTCGTGGTTTATGATCCGACTCAGTAAATTGCGAGAATGCTGATCGAAGCTTCATGGCTAGATTTTATATTAATCGTCATTCTTTCTTAATGTACGAACCTATTTTAATTAGCGCTAACATTTCTTCATTAACCGTATTTTAAAATATTTTTTGTAAGAGCCCAGATAGTATATTTTACGTCTGAATTTTTACCGATAAAGATTATTAAAACAGTTGATTCGATAGCCAATAACGACTTAATATTAGGTCTTATTATTGTGATTATTTTTTAAAAAATTTTGGCGTATTTATCGACCAAGAATTTAGATTTATTTTAGTATGTTCGCTGCCATCCAATGATCCAAAAAATCATACCAATAGCTATCGTCCATAAAGAAAAAAAAGCGATCTTGTCTAATAATAGCAGAATGCCACCCATTAATAATGTAGCCCCAAAGATGAGAAGATAAGACGACCTCTCCTGTCGCATCCGTTTTATTTGGATCTGGCTAGTTAAGCTATCTATACTTTGCTGCAGCAACCGATGTTGCTGCAGACTGCGGTAAAACAATTCAGGCAACTCTGGTAGTTGCTCCGCCCAGAATGGCGCTTTATCTTTAAGTGCCCGTATCGTTGCCTGTATACCGACCTGATTGCGCATCCAGTTTTCAAGAAAAGGTTTGGCTGTAGTCCATAGATTTAATTGCGGATAGATCTGTCTTCCCAAACCTTCAACGTAGAGCAAGGTCTTTTGTAATAAAACTAATTGTGGTTGCACTTCCATATTGAAGCGATGCGCTGTGTTAAACAAATTTACCAGAAGGCTGCCAAATGAGATTTCTAGTAACGGTTTTTCGAAGATTGGCTCACACGCTGCACGAATAGCGAATTCAAAGTCTTCTACTCGGGTATTCTGAGGCACCCAGCCCGATCTAACGTGCAGCTCTGCCACTTTACGATAATCGCGATTGAAAAAGGCGATAAAATTTTCTGCTAGGTAGCGCTTATCATCTTTATTTAGTGAACCAACTATTCCAAAATCAATAGCAATATAGCAAGGATCCTCTGGGTTTTGATAATTAACGAAAATATTTCCAGGATGCATGTCTGCATGAAAAAAACTATCTCGGAATACCTGAGTAAAAAATATCTGAACGCCGCGCTCTGCCAAAAGTTTCATGTTGGTGCCTCGCTGCTCCAAGGCGCTAATATTTGAAACTGGAGTACCGTAAATTCGCTCCATGACTAACACATTTTTTCGGCAGTGATCAATATAAACTTGAGGTATATACAGCATTCGACTTCCTTCGAAATTACGGCGCAATTGGATTGCATTGACAGCTTCACGCTTTAGATTTAATTCATCCAATAAGGTTTTCTCATACTCACGTACCACTTCGGAAAGTCTTAGGCGACGACCTTCTGGTAATAGTACTGGTAGCCAAGCGGCTAAGAGATGCATTAGACGAATATCAGCCTTGATGATCGGCTCTATATCTGGACGTATCACTTTTAGCACCACCTCTTGACCGGTAGCTTTCATGCGTGCGCTATGTATTTGTGCAATAGATGCGGACGCTAATGCTTGTGGGTTAAAATCTTCAAACCAGATCTCTAGATCCCCTCCCATCGCTTGCTCGGCGGACTTTCGTGCGATCTCCCCGTCAAAAGGGGTCACCCGATCCTGTAATAGCATTAATTGATCGGCAATATGGCTCGGAATCAAGTCACGTCGGGTCGATATCATCTGACCGAATTTAATCCATACCGGCCCTAGCTCTTGCAAAGCTAATCGCAAGCGTTCACCTAATGACTTTTTCTGATGCTGATAGGGAATCCAGAACAGCAGTAAACGCATAAAACGTAGAGGCAGCGTAAAATAAATCTTAGGGATTAATTCATCGAGACCATAAATGAGAAGAACACGTATGATTAATGAGAGTCGGAATAATGCGCAGTTGATCATCGCATTGCCTCTAACTGATTCATGCGTACGATTAGTGCCTGTGTTCTTCGAGTCACTGCATTAACGCTCTCCTTGAGCCATGCTATTTGTGATTCCCCCTGTGCCACGCGCCACTCTTCTATTAACGTTTCCGCTATCTCATATTGACAGTGCTCTATTTTGTCTTTTAACAGGTGAGCTTTTTTTTCAAGTGTCTCAATAATATGCTGCGCAGCAATATCGCCAATATAAGGTGCTAGCCCCTCAGCAAGATCCCACTCAACTAAGTCTAATAGCACCATGAAGGATTGGATTAACTGAATGTCACCTTCCACTATTAGCTCGCCACGATGTGCTAGCAGAGGTAATTTTTTATGATCGAGTAATTGAAGTAGCCCTACGACACGGCTACGTACCGTACAATCGGATTGATCTGAATATTTACTCAGAACATTTGCTCCCCGGTTATTAAATAATAATACCAGAGGAGAATCTAATTCCTCTATATCAATTTGTAGCACCTTGCCCGATAAGCACTTCGCTACAGACTTCGTGCTGCGATTGTAAGAGAACAGACTATTAAGCGCGTACTCTAGGGAACCAGTCAAAAAAGGATTGAGCAACATAAGTATATTTCTCAAAATTTGAAGCCACGATGCAAAGCTACGATGCCTCCAGTCAGACTAAAATAGGTGACATTATCAAAACCAGAATTCATCATCATAGTCTTGAGAGTTTCTTGATTAGGATGCATGCGGATTGATTCTGCTAGATAACGGTAACTATCTGAATCATTCAGTACTAATGCACCTATTTTTGGAAGAATATAGAAGGAATATACATCGTAGATTTTATTTAAAACTGTTAAGCGAGGCTTAGAAAATTCAAGCACTAAGAGGCGGCCCCCCGGCTTTACTACGCGGTACATCTCACATAATGCTTTGTCTTTTTTAGTGATATTGCGTAATCCGAAAGCAATAATGACGCAGTCAAAGTAGTTGTCGGAAAATGGTAATTCTTCCGCATTAGCTTGTACGTAGATAATATTGCCGACGATACCGAGATCGCGTAGCTTCTCCCGACCGGCTTTAAGCATTGAATCGTTGATATCCGCTAGGACTACTAAACCTTGTTCTCCAACTATATTAGAGAATTTAGATGATAAGTCGCCGGTGCCTCCGGCTAAGTCCATTATCCTCTGACCGCGTCGTGCGCCGCTACACCCAATGGCAAAGCGCTTCCAAATTCGATGTATACCGAGTGACATGATATCATTCATTATATCATACTTTTCTGCCACTGAATGAAAAACGTCTGCGACCATCGCCTGTTTTTCCTCTATTGGGACGGTTCGAAAACCAAAATGAGTGGTTTTCTGCAGTTTTTTTTCCATATTCCGCCTGTTATTTACTCAATTTAATTGATACTGAGTTTACCAGAATTAGTTATAAAACCTCGTTTTTTAATAGCTAACAGGATCAGAAATAGATTTTCTTTCCCTAGATCAGGTGGTTGCACTCTTATGTCGATGCCCTAGCTTGTTCAGACATTAAAGAATTGATTGGGCGCTTTACCTCGATTCCCATTGTTCGAAAATTTTCAATTTGACCGATAAGGTTTCCACGTCCAGTGCTCAGTTTATTAATTGCCTGAAGATAGCTCCCCTGAGCTTTTTCTAGGCTCTGTCCTAGTGCAGACATGTCGTCAACAAAAAGTCGCATCTTGTCGTAAAGCTTTGCTGCTCGCTCAGCAATGTGTTGGGCATTCCGACTTTGATTTTCATAGCGCCATAGATTACTGATAGTACGCAGCGCCACCAGAAGTGTAGTGGGACTGACTAGCATGATGTTCTTCTTAAGCGCTTCGCTGATTAGTTCGGGCTCACGGTCAATCGCTATTAGAAAGGCTGGTTCTATGGGGATGAACATTAATATATAATCTAATGAACATAAGCTTGGAAGCTTCTGATAATCCTTATGTCCTAATAGCCTGATGTGGCTACGCAGCGAGTTAATATGCTCCTTTAGCGCCGATTCGATCTGCGCCTCATCTTGGCCGTTAAAGTAACGCTCGTAGGCAATCAGAGACACTTTGGCATCAATGACTACGTCCCTTCCTTTTGGAAGGCGTACAATTACGTCCGGCTGCATGCGACTATTTGGATCTACTCGTAAATTGACTTGAGTTTCATACTCATGCCCTTCTCGTAGTCCAGAAGATTCTAGTACTCGATTGAGAACTACCTCGCCCCAGTTTCCTTGAATTTTTTTATCCCCTTTCAGCGCTTTGGTAAGGTTGATCGCTTCATGGGCTATCTGGGTATTCAGCTTCTGTAAATTACGTATTTCATGTGTTAACGTATGCCGTTCTCGTGCTTCCTGCCCAAAGCTATCTTGAACTTGTCGGTGAAAACCGTCCAACTGTTCACGTAAGGGCAAAAGTAGTAGATCTAAACTTTTCTGGTTTTGTTCATCCGATCTGCGACTACTGTGCTCGAAAATACGGTTTGCCAGGTTTTCGAATTGAATAGTGAGACGCTGCTCACTGTTAATTAGTAGGCGGCGCTTTTCTTCTGCGGCAATACGTGTCTCTTCGAGTCGAATAGTGACTTCACGTAGCTCTGCTTCCTGATCAATATTTACTTTACGTTGAACGCGTAACTCTTGATTAAGCAACTCATATTCGTTTCTCCAATGATTAAGATGCTGTAGGTTTTCCTTACTAGCCGCTAGTTGGCTATGTAGATGTCTCAATTCTAATTCGTTTTGACGCATATCTTGCTCGCGGCGGCGTAGTATTTTATCTTGATCTGCCTCCGCCTGTTTAACCTGTTTTAGGGTTTGTTCTAGCAAACGCAACTCGGATGCATACCGCGCTTTGTTTTTCTGGGTCCATAAAATTGCGCTCAAAAATGAGAATAGCAGACCAATCCCGATCCCACCGATCCCATACGTTAAATTCTGATCCACTCTATCTCCTCTTAAAAATTTTCTACGCTAACATTAAAAACACTTATTGCTTGCAAAGTTACGAGGAGGTTATCTAGATGTCTAGCATATTTTTATTGAATAGGTATATTGGTGAAAACTTGATTCGCAATAGAGACTTTTTATCAGATTATAGGGGGTTTAAGCTCCTAGAAACTTTAGGGCTCTTATTATTGTATCTATACAATTAATCTTAATCTGAGACAATAAGCATTGTTAGATGTTTATCTTGTGGTGTAAGGAGAACGAAAGTATTAGTGTCACAGAAATAGATGAACGAAAATCCTCCGATCTAAAAACTTATGCATATATCAGATAGTAGACATCCTGTCTGATTTAGGTTTCCGTGATTAATTTTTTCTAATTTTAGAATTTTATTGAGATCAAGCGATCATTGCTTCTCAAAATAAAATTATCAACAAAGAAGTAAGTATAGTTTTATGAAAAATTCAATATACTTCCAGGCGTTCCTCTAAATTTTTATTGACATGTCATTAAAATTAAACGAGAGCAAGTCTAGTGACTAATCTTGATCATAAAAGACATGCTAGGTTATTAAGTATGTAATTTCCATAGTTGCTATACGGGTGAATTGCGGTCGTCATATGCTGTAATCGATTAGCTCAGAGAAAAGTCGGTAATGTATTGAATGAGGAAAGATAAAATAAATTAGATTGATATCAAGTATCGAGTCGTAAGGTTGATTTTCAATATAATGTCCGGGATCGACGAGTAGATCATTAGTTTAAATAGGGGCGCCGAATTGCATGATGAATGGGTGGATATGAAGATTGAGCGACTATGGAATCTTATAATGATTTAATAAAAATTATTACTATGAACTAAAAATTTATGGCGCTATAGATACTATCTATTTTACCAAAATTCTTACGATTAGATGGAGGCTGAATGGCTTTAAGAGAAAGCCCAGGGTCGTAGTAAGCGCTGTGCATGACGAATTTGCAACTTCACATAAGTTAGCTTTATGGCACACAGGATCTCGTCCCACGTGCTCTGAACATAAAAGTCAAATATTCATGATTAAAATAGCGCCCGATTACTCATATTTCCAGTGTAGCATTTTAGATTATCTAAAGCGATTTCTTACTAGATTATTAGTATTGTAAGTTAAATTGTACTCTAGATCATAGACGTAATTACCTCTTATTTCTTGAAGATTTAAGTCTCTTATAAACACAAAGGAAGAAAAAGATAAAGATCGACATGCAGTATTATGAGATAAAAAATAGTTTATCTATCGCATGCAGGAGCTATGATAAAAAGGGTCTAGATAGTACAGTAAATGATCACTCGCTACGAAAAAATGTTGCTTTGCCACTAGTCTATAGTGTCTTTCTAGCTCACCCTATCGAATTAACTACCATGAATAAGTGTATAGACATTCAAGAACTTTATTCCTGAGTCAAAATCTCACCCCCCACAGTAAGTAGGAGATACGTTAATTTGTAATCAATTAGCCACTTTCTTATGTGCTTTCCATATGAACTGATAAGAGTGATAAAAATTAACTGCACCAAAAATCACGGACCCGCTCTTTTCGTGTTGAATATTTAGCACCAGTACATAAAGCGCGTTGTTAAAAATTGTACGAATATTTCGTAGACTTAAGACAGGTTATTAATGAATACCCAAAGTCATATTGTCCTTTTTTAGAGCGCAATAAAGATTTTAATATTTCCTTCAACCCCAGAGAACATCTTCTGGTATATTTTTTTTAGTACTAATTTTAGCCCCACTTAACTCGGATCCTTCTACACTAACATAGGTGCCATGAGACTCGGTTTCTATATGAGTACTCTGGTTAAGAGTGACATTAAGGACGATTAACTTACCGTCTCGAACGACGCCTAAAATTATCTTGCTACCAATTGGCAATGTGCCAATTTCCGCTCTGAAAGGAGCAAAGCTAGAAATAGACTTGCCATTAATAGTAACGATTACATCGCCGGATTTAATCCCTGCCTTTGCGGCGGAAGATTTAGAAATCACTTCGCTAACAAAAACGCCGCGTTGCGCTTCAATCTGCATCACTTTCGCCAAATCAGAATTCAATTCAATCCCCTTAATGCCTAGCTCACCACGTCTCACCTGACCGTATTCAAGGATTTGTGCTGTTAGATTTTTTACCATATTACTAGGGATTGCAAAACCGATGCCAATATTGCCGCCGTCAGGCGCTAAGATTGCAGTATTTATACCGATTAACTCGCCATTTAGATTAACTAATGCGCCGCCAGAGTTGCCGCGATTAATCGCGGCATCAGTCTGGATAAAATTCTCATAATTTTCGATATTTAGGCCACTACGGCCTAATGCAGAAACAATACCTGAAGTTGCAGATTCACCAAGTCCATAAGGATTTCCTATAGCGATTGAGTAATCCCCCACACGTAATTGATCAGAGTCCGCTATTTTTATGGCTGCAAGATCCTTGAAGTCTTTTAACTGAAGAAGAGCAATATCGGAACCCATATCTTTACCGATGACTTTTGCATCGTAGTATCTATTATCACTCAGCTTTACTTGAATTTTGTTGGCGTTATCTACTACATGATTATTGGTCACGACGTAGCCTTTGGCTGCATCAATCACTACCCCGGCACCCACTGCCTGAAAATTTTGTCGCGCGCCCTGTTGTTGTCCATCCGGCCATATTTGACACAGTGGCGAACCCTGAAATGGGGAGCCGTTACGGCAAAATGCTGAGTCTTCATCAAAGAATTCCTGAAATTGCGGTGGTATTTTTGACGTATTGAGTGTGGTGCTACCTTCTACATTAATACTAACCACAGAAGGAATAACTTTTTCTAACATCGTTGCTAGGCTTGGGAGCGGTGGTTGTGGGATATTGGAAATCGCAGTTTTTGCGGCGCTTTCTGGAATATTTCCTGTAGCTATACTGAATATCAGTGCACTTAAAATTAATACGGTTTTTTTCATCTGTGTATCTCTTTTTTATGAAGTCGTTAAAAACTTTTTTTAATAAATTAGGTGCATTGTCATAGCTAATTATCAGCCTAAAGTTCCAGCTCAGATTGTTAATAGTAGTAAATAAATTTTGTCTGTATTTACAAAATGTATTCCAGACTTTAACATGGGGAAATATTATTTGACTACCTGATTAATTATTCTCTCATCGAGAAATTAAGATTTACTATAAATACAAACATTAGTCATTCCGTCGAGCACAACTTCTTACTAAGTATCCAAAAAATTAATATGCTCATCGTCCGTTATTCTTCTTATATATGATAAGAAAACTCATTGGGACCTTAATATAAATTAAATCTCCTTAAAATAAGGATCCGATGCTAAAATTGAGCTTCAAGCAGATAATCACTACGCCCATATTCCCGACATACCAGTCGAATTAATAGTTGAACGGCATCAATCGGAATTAGATGCATCCATATCTCGAGGACTGTGCAGACGCCAATAAATCTATCACATGGTACAGATATCTTGTTCTACTGTGATTTTAAGATTGTAAATATAATAGAAGTCTCTTCCGTTATTTCAATAATCTAGATCGCGAAGAAACCTTTGGGCTTAATAATCGTAATGACGCTTCCCTTTTAAGTAATCAGAATATTCGGTTTTCTGTTAAACTACCTTTGTATTGTTTCGTCGGATTACTATCACTAATTAAAGAACCTTGTTTAGATAGACCCAAAAGAAAGATGGAGATCCCTGAGATCACAGCTTTCTATGCGCTTAATCGCATAAGCTAATGTATTCTGAATCGGCGCTAATTAATGTATGCTGCATCGGTACTGAAGTACGATATAAGACGCAGGTGAGTACTGTTTAAAAAATCGTACATTTTTAACAAATAAAGTAGCATGGCGAAATGAGATGGGTTTTCGACCTTACATAGATTCGTTAACTTAACCTAGCACATATTCATGGTCGCCAGAAGGCTTGATGAAGTCATTAAGCGAATTAGATGACTATATAAGTTGATCAGTTTTGCCTAGTCATTGATAAAACTAAAAAAGGTGGGAGGGGGTTATGGTGCTCAGCACTAAATAACAAATTTCTAGAATATTTTTAAAAGAAATGAGTGGCTTAGCTAAACAACTAGCTAATCGACGTAATCAACGTAGCGGAAACTAGCTTGAATCTTAGTTAATGTAAAATCTCTCTAAACATTTACACGACCCATTCCGTATACTCTATAGAATAAGTGAAGTACATTTGTATCATCCAAGGAAAACTTTAGGGTAAAACCCTTTATTTTTTAACAATGTCTACTAGTAAGAAAATTTATGATGTGTCCTAATTATTCTCGATCTATTTCACGATCTTGTGATGCTCTTAAATCGGAATCAATTAACTAGATGGCTTAATAGGTCAAGTTTTTAATTAATTGGGGGGGGGTCTCTGTTATTTCTTATTTTTATCTACAGATTACAAGTAGTATGTTCACTAACAAATAGAATAAAGTATCTCTTCCAGCATCATAGTAAGCCGCTATATAATTTCTAAATGTAACCGCGAGTGTTTTTATGAAAAAAGTAGCCATTATCGCCGCAATGGAGCAGGAGATCGCCCTTTTACGTAATCAGATAGAAAACCTTCGGACTTTTCAATATCCGGGTACTAAAATCTATACCGGACAGATCGGAAATGCTCAAATTGCACTACTAAAATCTGGTATCGGAAAAGTCTCTGCAGCTATTAGCACCACCCTTTTGCTACAACAGTGCAAACCTGATGTAGTGATTAATACTGGCTCCGCTGGTGGTCTAGATAGAACATTGAAAATCGGCGATATCGTAGTGTCGGAAGAAGTACGTTATCATGATGTTGATGTAACTGCTTTTGGCTATAAACCAGGTCAGATGGCTAATTGCCCAGTAGCTTTCTTCGCAGATAGTGCGTTAATCAGACTAGCAGAAAACGCTATTAAAGAACTAAATCTAAACGTTTCTCGTGGATTAATTTGTAGCGGCGATGCGTTTATTGGTGGTGCAGAAAAGCTAGCAGGTATTCGCGCCACCTTTCCAAACGTTGTCGCAGTTGAGATGGAGGCTGCGGCAGTAGCTCATGCGTGCTACCTGTTCGGTACACCGTTTTTAGGAGTTCGTTTTATCTCGGACCTCGCCGATAGCGTATCCCACATTAACTTTAGCAAATTCCTCGCAATCGTAGACGGACAGGCCATGATTATAGTGCTTGCTATTCTTAAGGCTCTAACTGGGCAAGTTAGAGCGTAGAGAATATAAAAGTATTCCCGCTCTAACAAAATAAGTCAAATACTAAACGAAGATCCGCAACCACAGGTCGTTTTAGCGTTCGGGTTAGTTACCACAAATCGTGATCCATTTAGTCCCTCGATGTAATCTACTGCCCCCCCAATCAAGTACTGCAGACTCATTGGATCAACAATCAATGCCACCCCTTGCCTCTCAATAGTCAAGTCGTCACTGTTAATTTTATCATCAAAGGTAAACCCGTACTGAAATCCACTGCATCCACCTCCAGTAATATAAACTCGCAATTTTAGGTCTGGGTTTTCTTCGTCAGCGATTAAGCATTTAACCCTGCTTACTGCTGCGTCTGTAAATTGAAGAGGTAATCTAGTTTTATCATTCATGGTCTTTACTCTTAAGTCTGATTTAGCATAATATTGGTGTATAAGGCATTTATATAAATAAACAATTATCCGATATCGCATTATCGCGCTAAGACGCTTACTAATTTTCTTTTTACCTTGCTGTGTTGCCCCCTTCTTATTAGTCAATAGTTTACTTTCAGTATGAACTTAGATATTCACGGAGACCTATCACGCTCTATCGATGCATATTTTATAGTGCGATACGCTCTTTCATCATTACACGGCAAATTATTTAAAAAATTTAGGAGCTAATTTATGGGTTTATCTAGAAAATCTGTCAGTATGTATGACCAAGCTCAAGAGGTCATACCTGGTGGAGTTAACTCGCCGGTACGCGCCTTTAACGGTGTCGGTGGCATACCGCTATTTATTAAGCGAGCAGAAGGCGCATACCTATTTGATGTAGATGGAAAATCCTACATCGATTATCTCGGATCTTGGGGTCCAATGATATTAGGGCACAATCACCCCACTATCCGAAACGCAGTAATCAAAGCGGCAGAGCATGGGCTAAGCTTCGGTGCTCCCACTGAGCTAGAGGTTCGTATGGCGCAGTTAGTCACCAAGCTAATACCTAGTATAGACAAAGTTCGTATGGTTAATTCGGGCACGGAAGCTACTATGAGCGCTATTCGATTGGCACGCGGCTATACTCGCCGTGATAAAATAATCAAATTTGAAGGTTGTTACCACGGCCACGCGGACTACTTACTAGTGAAAACTGGCTCTAGCGCTTTGAACATTGGCCACTCAAACTCTCTGGGCGTACCTAAATCCTTTACCAATCACACCATCATCTGCACTTATAACGATTTAGAGTCAGTGCGTACAGCGTTCGAACAATATCCTTCAGATATTGCTTGTATCATTATTGAAGCCGTAGCCGGCAATATGGGCTGCGTACCAGCTCTACCTGCATTCCTTAAAGCCCTCCGTGCACTATGCGACGAATATGGATCACTATTGATCATTGATGAGGTAATGACAGGCTTCCGTGTTGCTCCGGCTGGAGCTCAATCTTATTATCAAGTAAAACCGGATCTGACCTGCTTTGGAAAAATTATTGGCGGGGGTATGCCGGTAGGAGCCTTCGGTGGGCGGCGTGAGGTTATGGACATTCTCGCGCCAATTGGACCAGTTTATCAGGCTGGTACTTTATCTGGAAATCCAATAACCATGGCAGCGGGATTTGCGTGCTTAACCGAGTTGTCACGGGAAGGTGTACACCGGACTCTAAGCATACTAACCGATAGATTAGCAGAAGGGCTTAGAGAAGCCGCGAAAGAAGCAAACATTCCGCTAGTAGTCAATCATGTAAGCGGCATGTTCAGTCTATTCTTCACTGACGCACCATCGGTTACTTACTATCATCAAGTGATAGGATGTAGCATGGAGCGCTTTAAGCGCTTCTTTCATATGATGCTCGAAGAGGGCATTTATCTAGCACCCTCCGCCTTTGAGTCAAATTTTATATCCGTGGCTCATAGTATAGATGACATTCAGAACACTATCGATGCTTCAAGAATCTGCTTCTCTAAGCTATAAACTTATACGGAAAATAGATATTAAACATACTACAAGAACTTGATACTTTAATAGCATTGCATATAGTAATTTTTATAAAAGTCAATCATAGATAATTAGAGAGATAATCCGCAAACCCCAAAAAATCATTACCAATTCGCTGCCCGAGAGCACGAGCACGGAAGGAAAAAATCGCTAATAAAAAATATACTACAGAAAATTATATCAACTATATTAGCAGCATATGCAATTGTAAATAGCGATGTCTTCAGATAAAATTAGGTTAACAATACTTTGTCAATACAGGCTAACTTTGCTCCTCACCGAGGATCTCGTTTTAGTGAACTGATCAATAGATCAGTTCTGCAACATAAGAGATTGAGCATCAGAAATTGATGCGCGCACCAGACCCACTAAATACTATCGACATATAGACGTATAGATTACGCACGAGAATATCGGAGCTAGATGTTAAAGTGGGGTTCACAATTGATAATAGCGTGTTTTACGTGCGTAATCGGCCGGCTCGATGCGTTATAAGTCACTAGTAGAATAGATCGAAATTAGTGCTTTCTTCTTATAATACACGTAGATACGATCTAACTCGCTGATTACTTTTATAGCTTGAAGGTATATAAGATGGTTGATGCGCTAAGTACGAATAATTCGGTGCACAATGCTCTTTCTATAATTTTAAAAACTATCATGATACTAAAAATGCTCCTTAAAAAACCTATAGACTACAGTATATTCCTTTATTTGCATGATAGTTTGAGTCTAGCCCCACATCATTAACTTTAGCGTAGAACCTGCAGTGATCTTAATACAATCATTAAGGTACTAATATCGTTCGATTGCTATCGACGCATTAACTTAAGTTGTTTCCCTATATCAAAAACAATTATTATCTTGATATGATGAGCACTGTAAATAACGTGATTATTAGACTCTTTTTCTGCTCTTAAGTATGGCTCTGTATTAAAAATAGGCAAGTAGCGCATCTAAAACGTCAGACTAAAGCCTATCTTAGCGAAATGCTACCAAATCATGCTAAAGATACTCCAGTACTAATTTTTATAAAAAGATAAGATGTCATGCTATGACCTAATTTTCTATTTTCGGAGCTGCCTATGCTAAGAAGCTGCCACAATATTCGCTGTCGCCGCACCGAACTCCTTAATCGTATGAAGAGGGACACCTCTTTTACAGTCGCCCAAGCACTACGCGAAGATTTAAGCGGATCCGTTAACCCAGAGCGGGACATTACTGCCCAGTTGTTACCTGCCAACAAGCAAGGTTCAGCCATCATTATTACTCGTGAATCTGGCGTTTTTTGCGGGCAAAGGTGGTTAAACGAAGTCTTTATTCAAATAAGTAATCAGGTAAAAGTTAGATGGCAGGTCTCCGACGGAGACCATGTGAATGCGAATCAAATATTATGCCACCTTATCGGGCCAGCCCGGGCTCTTCTTACTGGGGAGCGCACCGCACTGAACTTTATTCAGACCCTATCTGGTGTAGCAACCGAAGTCCGACACTACGCAGAACTTCTGAGCGGCACTCAGACTTATCTTCTAGATACGCGCAAGACGTTACCTGGCTTACGTACTGCATTGAAGTATGCGGTGCTTTGTGGTGGAGGTACAAACCATCGATTAGGGCTATCCGATGCTTTTCTTATCAAGGAAAACCACATCATTGCCTGCGGTTCGATAAAAAATGCGGTGGAGAAAGCTCTTCGAAAAAATTTAGATGTACCGATTGAAGTAGAGGTGGAATCGATAGATGAACTGCAGGAGGCATTAGCAGCGGGTGCTAGTATTGTGATGTTAGACAACTTTACTGTTGAAAAAGTGTATCAAGCAGTCGAAAAAACTCAAGGTCGTGCTTCACTTGAAGTCTCTGGTAATGTCACTAAAGAAATGCTGCGCACTTACGCCGAAACGGGTGTGAACTACATCTCAGTTGGGGCGTTAACTAAAAATATAATCGCCCTTGACCTTTCAATGCGCTTTACATAGCGTTCCTAAATCAGAGCGCTAAGGTGTCACAGAGAATGCGACTAAGCGCCCCTACTTATCAGGTGATAAGTACAATAAATAAAGGGGGCAAGATTTACCGAGCCAAGAGCTTAAAAAGACAATATTTCGGATGCGCAGAAATGGTAATCAAGTCTTCGATCATTCTATTAATCCCCCATCAAATGATCTTGATGTCTGCACCATCCGGATAGGTTATCCTATCAGGCTATTTCGTTAAATCTATTCTAGATCAAAAGTAAGATTGTCTATTTTTCGAGACGCTCAAAAATCCTATCGCATCTGCTTCGATAACCGCATTAAGATTTCTAGATTCATCTAGAAATCAACTTATCGAGCCTTTTTAAGGAGATTTTAATTATTTTAAAGGAGGCCTCTGCCTACGCTTCATAAGGAATAGTTGACCCGTAACGCCTTTATCTTTGATCAATAATTAGTAGCTATAAGAATAAGATAGGGATCATTTGAGAATAGCATCTGTTTATAGTTTTAAGAGAGTCATTTATTATTACTCTAATTTTCCATAAATACTCTATTAACAAGGGAAACGGTTATAAGTAAAAGGAAACTCCAGCTATTCAAGTTTATGCTTCTTTTAGTTACCAATGTAACGGAGTAGTTAAAATATATTTTATTTACTTATTGAAAACTTAAGATGCCGTAAAAAATCTAATAAAATCACTGCCTAAATACTCGTTGTACTCTCGGATCTTTTTATAAAACGGAGCGCCTGAAAGCATATAAGACATTATATGCGAAGCACCGTAACATCATGTGGTTCGGGGGACATATATTAATGCTCGAGACTTATAGCGCGACATATCTAATACGCTCTTCTACTAATACGCTCTTCTATATTAGACGCCTCATCGTGGCTCATAGATGGATCGACCGAACATTTTCAGTTGCTCTTATTGAAGATTAGTTCTATATTCATCTTTAATTCGAATATGTACGGTAGAGGCGATTAGAAGATCAATGTTTTATGCGGAGCTGATATGCTACTGAAATATAACTCTGCGAGATATTTTATATAAATAACTTATCGGTGTTGATACTAGAGTACGCTTACCGCCCACCTTCATAATAGATTGCGTAAATTTCCGGATAATTTTTCGGATATTTGATCTCAGTCCCATAAGATCTTCCTACTTAGAAGATCCCTTCCATAATGACATAAGCGTGTTGAATTTGGGACTATAATATTTATTATACAAATAAAAATAACTCGCATTACTCTTTAACATATTGAATTTTGTATATAATAACAGATTTTATAAGATTCTAGCGCTATGATTTAAAGTGCAAAATTTCTAAAGGTACCACATCTGTATGATAATGGCACCCCGCTACTATAAATCACTACGAAAATGCCGGGATTTTACTAAAAGCAATTCCTCTCTCTTCGTAACTAGATAAAATGCAGTAAAATAGTGACTGCCCCTCTAAACAGAGGGGCTTGCGTTAAAAGTAAATCTTAAATGAAGATTTTATCGATATTACTCCGGGGTACCGACTAGCCCACTTTCTGATATTCATCGCGTAAATGAATAGTCTGTACGGATGACACGACGCTAATAGTTTGCTCGACTCCGATCATACTAGCGCCATATCTCTATTTTATAGTTAGCTACACACATCTTCTGCCTTTTCTTCCGACTAATACTCACGCTCACCATAGTCGGCATCCTTCTTCAGTATAAAGGATTTAAAAAGGTTATTCAGGGTTACAGACTTAAATTCTGTTTTAGAAAGAGCCTAAGGCTCGGGTGTTTAAATAAGAGTAATCAAAATAGAAGGTGTCATTGCGCTTAGATTTTACGATATTTACCAATATGTAGCAGCGCTGCGCGCCCTGCTCTTAAAAGAGAAAGATTCACTTTAAGTATTAGTTTATTAAAAATCCTCTGAAGATTAACTGCATCTTAGTCCTTTAACTACATCTCTCATATCAATGAATATGCTTCATCTTGACCTGGTTTCATCTCGACCTGTAAGTCATAAAATTACTCTTTGCGCTTTTTAAAAATTTCTGTCGTCCTCATCTTTAAGAGCTAAAGTATGCTCTAATTGGTCTAAGGATAGCATTATGCCGGATTCAGATGCGGAGATAGATGCCTATTGTTTTTCCAGAGATTGCGTAGTTAGAAACTATCTATCCTCAATTGCTAGCGTGAGATGCGAGATGAATACAAAGGGATTAAGTAGCAAGAGCTATAAATTCGCCTATAAGTGCTTTTGGTAATATAGATTAAAAGAAGCCGCGATAAGGTGGATGATGAATCTTTTCGAGATTCCCATGATTCAGTTAAAAACGCGAGCATCACACAGCCTAGTTTTTTCGTAAATCTTTCATCTAGATATACTTATCGCATTAAAAAATATGGATTTAGTGAGATATACTTATCTATTTTATTAGGAAGCATTTTAAAAACCTTAAATGTTCCCTAGTATATAAATGTTCCCTAGTATAATAGGGGGAGGGAACAGATAAAGATCCTGTTCTCATCTAGAAACTTTAGAGAATAAAATAAAGACCGAGTAACTAGCACAGAATATTTATTCTTATTTTTATTGACGACTTTTATTATTATAATGATTACTCAATATGCTGATTGAGCCGACGACCTATTGGGGTACATAAGTATATGAATCGATGCTTAAAACATGCTATTTATATTGAAATTTCCTTCTATTCTAAGGCGAATGCGGCATCAAATTGAGGCGCTAGTAGATGGTAGTGCTACTAGAATAGTGGCTTTTATAACTTCAGAGTCTCTTGATCTAAGAGATATCTCATTCAACAAATATCTAATCTATTATCTTTCTACCGCATTCTTTTGTTTGATTCAGTTCAATTATTATCAGAAGTCAGCTTGAATTGTATTACGCATTAAAAAATGAAAAACTACGATACTACATTCTATGGTTGTAGCCTAAAGACCTCATTCATCGGTACCTATTGTATTTAAAAGAAGCATGGGTTAATAAAAACAGGAGATTCGAATTTTTCGAAAAAATACTTATCCCCAAAGTTAATATATCACTAGTAGTATATTTTTTAGTGCAAAATTTCTAAGATTCCGATTAGATGTCAATACTGGTTTCCCTTAATGATCCCTATGTACTGCGGGGCGTCCAGACAATTAAGGTCCTAATCTATTAAAAATATGCGAAAAGAGATCTTATTTTTTTGTTCTTATTAGAATCTTTTCGAAGAGGGCTTAGACACGGACTCATATACTTTAAAGCGCTCATTTTTAGCCAGCACTTTATGACTTCCGAAGGTGGCATCTAGCATGTTCGGATAAGGTAAGAAGGCATTACCTACAATGCGTAAACGTCCACCGCTTGTTAAATATTTCTGCGAATCTCGAATCAAACTTTTTACTATACTTAGAGTCGTTGGTAAACCGTCATGGAATGGTGGATTGGAGATAATCATATCGAAATAGCCAGTAATATTGGAATAGATATTGCTAGCAATTACTTTTCCTTTAACACCATTGGCAGTGAGAGTTGCGCGGCTAGACTCCAAAGCTGCAGCATTAACATCACTCAGAGTCATCTTGATGTGAGGTGATAATTTAGCCATTACGGCCGCTAATACACCAGTACCACAACCAACATCTAGCACTTTACCTTGAATAGAGCTTTCTATAGTTGATAGAAGTAGGGCAGTGCCGGAATCTAACTTGTTACCACCAAAAACGCCAGGTAGAGTTTTTACTGATAAATCGGATAGCTGATAGCTTTGCCACCAATCCGACAAATTAAATGTGCTCTGTACATCTAGAAGACCATGATACAGCCCGCAACGGCAGGCACTATCAATCTTTATTAGCATGGAGTGGCCTTCGAGTGCTCGCTTAGCGCTACGTACTCCAATAGAGTTTTCGCCGATCACGAACACATCGGCCCCAATCGGTAGTAGTGCTAAAATATTGCTTAATTGAAATTGTGCTTGCTTCTTATTCTTTGGCCAGTAGTAGACTAAAGTATTGCAGTCATCAATGAGAACTCTGCTTGGAATCAGACCGAATTGAGCGTTACATTGCATCTTTCTATTCAGTAATTGCCATTGATGATATTTCTGGGTGTGTGCGCGAACTTTTGCAGCTACGAATAAAGCCGGTAAAAGATCTTGTAAGTCCCCGGCGAATAATACGCGACGTTTTATGAAGTGATCGATATGGCGCAGTATCACTTTACTGGAAGGGGTTAATTCAGACACGCTAGGTTTCATTCTTAGTAGTTAGATCCGGAATTATAAAACTTTATGCTTCTATCTTCTAGGAGTTGTGGCTCATTATTTTCTAGTTTAAGAATTAAGCTTAATAAGCAGTACGTTTACTAGCGGATGGGGGGATTAAGATGGCATTAAAATACGATTCGTTATTAAAAAAACTAGGCATTACGCAATGGACATTACGACTCCCCCGAGTACTTAAAGGTGAAGCACTTATTAATTTATCGCCCGAGATAAGCCTATTGACTGTAGCGGAGGTGGTACCCGACTCTCGGGATACGCTGTTTTGTGACGTTCTGCGTAGTCTGCGCTTGACGCCAGAACAAACCTATAACCTAACCCCAAATCAAGTGGCAAGACTACCTGTAAATATAGAATGCAATAGTTGGCGATTGGGCATAATGGATCCGCTTACGATCGCAGGAGCACAGCTATACAGCCCAGTTCTATCCGAGCTCGCCCAAGATCACTGTTCTAAACGTGCTCTCTGGAAGCAGATCTATCATTATGAAAAATATTTCTACTCTGATGGTCCTTAATAAGCGTTTAGTCAAACTTTTCTTGAAGAGGCAAGCTCTTATTATAGCTGAAAACTAAGAAAGACAGTATTTTCAGTTAAAACGTTGAGTACTAATGCGTAAGTAGCGAGTTGTGCTATGCTTCGAAATACGCTAAGAGCAGCATGTTGCTTTGGAGTGGACATGCGACTACTAGCATATAGCTATAGCTATCACTAATAGAATTATAGATTCTATCACGAGTATTAAATGCATTAATTAGATAATTAGCTCACCTTATTTTAGTTACGTTATAATTGAAAATACACGCATTTCACAGATCCGCTATTACTGTCTCATGACTTTAGTTTTAAAGTGAATTTTTCTATAATTATTACTCAATCTTCAATAGTGACTTAGACGAGACTATAGTGCTTCACTGCTACTTTAGCCGATGGCTAGTAGAGCTTTCTGCCTCACAGGAAAAGACTATTCATTATCATCAATTAAAAAAATCAGAGAAAATACTGAGATCTCGTATTTTTTACTGCATTATTTGACGCGTTTACAACGCTGTCGATGATCTTTCAACGCTGGATTAACTATAGAATCTGAAAAACATGTCTCGTAGTCAATTTGCTTATGAAGTCTCAAAAAGAAAAACTTTTGCTATCATCTCGCATCCTGATGCCGGAAAAACAACCATTACCGAAAAGATGTTACTATTCGGTCAGGCAATTCAAACTGCAGGAACCGTAAAAAGCCGTGGGTCAAGACAATATGCCAAATCCGATTGGATGGCAATAGAGAAGCAGCGAGGGATCTCGATCACTACTTCTGTGATGCAGTTCCCTTATCGGGGTAGCTTAATTAATCTGCTAGATACTCCGGGCCATGAAGATTTTTCTGAAGACACCTATCGTACTCTAACAGCTGTCGACTGCTGTCTAATGGTGATTGATGCTACCAGGGGAGTGGAAGATCGCACTCTCAAGTTGATGGAAGTCACCCGCCTCCGAGACACACCAATTCTTACTTTTATGAATAAGCTAGATCGTGATATCCGAGATCCAATAGAAATCTTAGATGAAGTCGAGCATGCACTAAATATCGAATGTGCACCTATAACTTGGCCTATTGGCTGCGGAAAGCTGCTTAAAGGCCTTTATCATGTGTATAAGGATACAGCTTATTTATACCAGCCTGGAAAAGGCCACACCATTCAGGAAATACAGGAGCTTAAAGGCTTAAATAACCCCGGACTAAATACAATCTTGGGGGAAGAGTTAGTATCACGCTTACGTGAAGACGTGGCATTGGTTCAAGGTGCATCTCATAAATTCAATAAACAGGCGTTTTTAAGCGGTGCTTTGACGCCAGTGTTCTTTGGCTCTGCTTTAGGAAACTTAGGCGTAGATCATATTCTAGATGCTCTGGTGGAATGGGCTCCGCCACCAACGCCTCGAAAAACGAATACTCGTAAAGTCTCAGCAAAAGAAGAAAAATTTACTGGATTTGTATTTAAGATCCAGGCAAATATGGATTCAAAGCATCGTGATCGTATAGCTTTTATGCGAGTAGTATCTGGACGTTATGAAAAAGGGATGAAGCTACGTCAAGTACGCGTTGGAAAAGATATAGTGATTAGTGACGCCATGACTTTTATGGCGGGCGAGCGATCCCGAATAAAAGAAGCCTATCCAGGCGATATTATTGGGTTACACAACCACGGAACTATTCAGATTGGAGACACCTTCACACAGGGGGAAAGTATGCAATTCACTGGTATACCACACTTTGCACCCGAACTTTTCCGTCGTATTAGATTGTATGATTCACTCAAGCAGAAGCAATTATTGAAAGGGCTCGTTCAGCTCTCTGAAGAAGGGGCAGTGCAACTATTTCGTCCGATCGCTAATAACGATCTGATAGTCGGCGCACTAGGCGTACTACAATTTGATATAGTAGTTGCGCGCCTGAAAAGCGAGTACGATATTACAGCTTTATACGAGTTAGTTAACATTTCAATAGCTAATTGGATTGAATGCAAAAATATGAAAAAGCTCGAAGAATTTAAGTGTAAAAATGAGTCCAATTTGGCATTAGATATCGGGAATAAGCTAGCCTATATGGCACCAAGCATCGTTAACTTGAACTTGATGAAAGAGCGCTATCCAGAAGTAGCGTTTAATAAGACTCGTGAGCATTAAAAAATTTTTGATTTATTGAACTATTCGTAGAACTAAGCCCATAAAGTAAAAATTTAAAGACTGATAGAAGCCACCTAAAAGCACTTCAAAGTCATTTTTAAACTAAAAGTATTAAAACTATCGTATAGTGCATAGACTAATGAAGTGCCTCTATCGACTAAATCACTCTAATTATATTGAACACAAAGCACATAGATGTGGACTATTTAAAATAGAGTCTTAATAATGTTTAATCTATTCAGAAGCCTAAACAGATTGACGAGAGGAAGATTATCTTTTTAAAGCTGTAACATATGATTTTTAAAGACTTCAAAATTAGAGAGTAAAAATCCTCTCTGAATAAGAGAATTAAATCTAATGCTTGCTTTGCATTGCGTCCTTTGATGCAGTAAGCCCATAAACAGCTTATATTTCTGGCTAGAAATCTGCCTAAAGTAGTAAATAGTTATGGAGTGCCGACTTCGATCTTATAATAAAAAACGTGTAATTTTAAACACTAGTAGTTCTTACTCTACCCCTTCGTATCGTTCTCGAAACAAGTAGAAGGAGCTATCAATAGGTCGAAATTAGCCACTATTTCACTCTATTTTCTCTAAAGATATATTACGGTTTAGCGTTATCGTACCACGGAAGATGTATAATTTTAAGAGAACTTATATGTAAAATATACATGTCTTCGTTACTTACTACATCAACATAAAGCCTTTTGCCATTAACTATCCTCAGATACTCATGAGGCTTAAAAGATCGATACGCGATACGGAGTACATTGCGATTTAAAAGGGGGGGGAATTTAAACTGACAAACTACTCCGTACTGAATGCCCCCGCTCCATAATTAGCTCAACTAGTCCGATGAAGAGGCATATTTTCAAAAATTTTATTAAGTAAGACTTCAGGGCACGCTATCATTTATCAGTGTGAAAATTCCGTCCGTTCTTTCTACTGAGATCTAGAGGCTTATCATTTAGATAACTATCCCACAGCATTTCTTTACATACCCAAAAGTTCCATGTCCCACTAATTACTTAAAAGGTTCTGAGTATGCTAAAATATATATGTATTAACTAAGATTATGTATGTACCAACTAAAATATAACTGCACTTACCTTTATCAAATGCACGAATGATGTCGCGATACGTTCTAATTTTATTCAAATATAATCGTCGACGGTTATAGTTACGCCCCACTATGCATGAAAATATACAGTATAGATCTGCACCCTCATTGCTATGAATTAGAGCTAGTATTGTTGAGAGTATACTTTATGGCTACCCTATAATAGAATCCGGGTCTCCCAACTAAGGTGCATTAAGGAAGTCACAAGAAAGGAAGGCACTAAGCAAGGTCAAATCATGCTATAAAAATAAAATAACCCACCAGGAAAAGTTTTTATATAAATTAGCTAATCTTATTATCGCCGCTATGTATGCAAAGAGTACAGTCTCATCGCCGAGTTACTGCACATCCCAAATTTATCCTCATGAAGCCAATTCTACTCGCTAACACTTAGTATTTTAGTTGGAGCATGCTTATTATAACCATGCTAATTACCGCTGTATAGCGGATGTCGAGCTTAGCGAACTCAGATATGCCCTATAATGACAACACCGAACAGCAAGTGATAGTGACGTGTTGCTGGCCTAACATCCTAACTATTTCTACTGTAGCTATCCAATTAATTCAATCTATATCCCGTTAGCGCGTAAAGTTCTTTAAAACTAACAAAAGATATAGATCCGTATTTTTCCTCTAAAATGGAAATAATATCGATATCGCACCTATAAAAAATCTATTCAGATATCTTCTATAGCGCTGGAGAGTTAGATATGGTCTTTTGATATCGGTGCGCTCATAGGCTATGAGGGGCGCATGGGTTTTGAACTAAAACAATAGACTAAAGACGTTCTCCAAGACGCTGAAGTGTTGCTAACATCATCGAAATTCTGAATTAAAGCAAGGCCATCTAGTCGAAAAAGTGTCTAAAGTCGCTCTTAAAAAATGATCTGACTTTACTAAGATTTCTAATTGTGGAAACAAAGGTTAAAGTAGCCTTAAAAATCGCGGAACTAATAATATAAGTAATTCAGGATATGGTCTGGTGAAAACCATAAGATGTGAAGTAGATAGTATTCTACGTACTCTAAAAGAGGGGGTGGTCTTCGACTCATCTAAAAGAATTAAACTATCTTATTCTTGACGAGTTGTAGGCTGTGATGTCCGCTATTGTCACTTTAGCGCCTCTATCTGCTCATTAAAGACACTAGAGGTGTAAATCTTATAACACTTAAGCATTAGGTAGCTCTTACTAGTATTTTACTAAATAACCGACATGGAAAAGATCAGTCTAATCCTTAAAAGGCATATTTCGTAAGAAATAGACTAACGAACTATTAAACTTAGAAAAGGTATATTTTTGATCAGATATACTAACATTTCCAGTGATATTTAAGATAAAGAGACTACTTGTAATAGCAAGCCACCCCGATCGCACGCTGAATGTAACCTAGAAAGTCTGATAAGACTATTAATAGATCTAAAAACTGAGTGCGGAATCTTTGATTATAATGCTAGATTAAATACGCTGGCGTGCTATCTAGTTCATAACGCGAATGCTCAAAGAATGATAAAAATACAGGAAAATATTAATGAAGCGTGTATTTATTATAGTATTAGATTCATTTGGAATCGGTGCTAGCACCGATTCCAAGCATTTTGGGGATCAGGGAGCCGACACCTTAGGCAATATCGCAGCAGCCTGCGCACGGGGGGAAGCTAATATTGGACGTAAAGGGCTATTGATGCTACCTAACTTAAGCCGTTTAGGCCTAATTAAGGCTGCTCAAGCTTCTACCGGTAAATCTCCTCAAGGTCTAGATAGTAATGTTGTTATCATTGGTGCTTACGCTTACGCTAGTGAGATCTCATCTGGGAAAGACACTCTATCGGGCCACTGGGAAATCGCCGGAGTGCCTGTCTTGTTTGAGTGGGGCTATTTTAAAGATTTACACCATAGCTTTCCAAAGGAGTTACTTGATACACTAGTTAAGCGCGCTAATTTACCTGGTTATCTAGGAAATTGCCACTCTTCCGGAACGGTAATTATCGATCAACTAGGGGTGGAGCACATGAAAACTGGTAAACCCATTTTCTATACCTCCGCTGACTCTGTATTCCAGATCGCCTGCCATGAAAAAACTTTTGGTCTAAACCATCTCTATAAGCTCTGTAAAATTTCCCGTGAAGTACTGAACGAAAGAGGTTATAAGATTGGTCGTGTTATCGCACGCCCGTTTGTGGGTGAAAAAGCAGGTAATTTTAAACGTACGGGAAACCGTCATGATCTGACTATTGCTCCTCCAGAGCCCACCGTACTAAAAAAATTTATAGATGAAAAAGGGGGTGAAGTAATCTCGATTGGTAAAATTTCTGACATCTACGCCAACATTGGTATCACTAAGAAAGTAAAGGCAACCGGTATTCATGCGTTGTTCGATGCAACTCTAAGAGAAATAGACAAGTCTGTTGACAACACTATTATATTTACTAATTTCGTTGACTTTGACTCCTCTTATGGCCATCGACGTGATGTGTCCGGCTATGCTGCAGCGTTAGAACTTTTTGACCGTCGACTACCGGAGCTACTCAATCGGGTAAAAGGTGACGATATTCTTATCGTGACCGCTGATCATGGCTGCGATCCTACCTGGATTGGCACAGACCACACGCGTGAACACATTCCCGTGCTTATTTATGGTCTAAAGGTGAAGCCAGGTTCACTTGGACATCGTGAAACCTTTGCTGATATCAGCCAAACTATCGCTAACTACTTTGGCGTATCACCGATGAATTATGGTAAATCTATGTTTTAGAATAATCTTATAAGACTTAATGCCATTAGATGTATACAGGTGCAGGCTAAGCGCAACTCGCAATCTAACTGTTTATATTTTTAATGCTCTTATTCAATTATTACTCAGGGGGGGGGATATGGCTACGCCGCATATTAATGCTGAAATGGGAGATTTCGCCGACGTAGTATTAATGTCGGGCGATCCGCTACGTGCAAAATATATCGCTGAGACTTTCCTGGAAAACGTGCTAGCACTAAATGATGTACGTGGCATGCTAGGCTTTACAGGTACCTATAAAAATCGGCGTATTTCGGTAATGGGTCACGGTATGGGCATTCCTTCATGCTCTATTTACGTATACGAATTAATCGCGCAATTCGGCGTCAAAAAGATTATACGCGTGGGATCTTGCGGTGCAGTGCGCGACGATATTAAGCTTCGAGATGTCGTAATCGGAATGGGAGCTTGCACTGATTCTAATGTAAATCGTTTGCGCTTCAAAGGTCATGATTATGCGGCGATTGCCGACTTCAATATGGTGCGTCATGCTGTAAATGCCGCAGCGGCGCGGGGCACTCCAGTACGCGTAGGAAACATTTTCTCCACTGATCTATTTTATGCATCAAATATAGACATGCTTCATTTAATGAAGAAATATGGCATTTTAGGAATAGAGATGGAGGCAGCTGGAATTTACGGAGTAGCGTCCGAGTTATACGAAGAATTCGGGTGTAAAGCGCTGACCATCTGTACGGTATCCGACCATATTCTTCACCATAAATCTATTACGGCGGCACAGCGTCAAACAACCTTTAATGAAATGATTGTTATCGCGCTAGAGTCAATCCTTCTGGGCGATGACAAACGATGACCGCATCGGAAGGAATCTCGCCTGCATCTAAAA
This sequence comes from Serratia symbiotica, assembly GCA_964059975.1. Lineage (GTDB taxonomy): Bacteria > Pseudomonadota > Gammaproteobacteria > Enterobacterales > Enterobacteriaceae > CAXKXX01. The sequence goes on along the minus strand of CAXKXX010000002.1, from coordinate 79,700 downwards.
AAGTGTCATGGCGTTATATTAGGAACACCCTTAGAGTGGGGTTCTGCTCATCGGCACCATCCCATTTCTATAATGCGCAGATCGAAAATGCTTACTAATTAAGTTCTTATCGAAAGGGTCGAATTTCCGATCTTGTCTGCAAGTGCACCTGAGTATATTTTAAGCTGATCGATTTAAGACGCCTTTTAGTTGCGATCAAAATGTCAGCCACAAATGACTTTGTATCAAGTAATATGATAGATTTATTCATCAAGTTTATGACTTCCTCATAAACCACACATTCTTTTGTCTACAAATTATAGCGTTCTAAGAACAACTCCATAATAAAAATTATGTATTAATAGACAAACCTTCCATATATCACCTGATTTTTGAATCAGCTATGAAGTAAAACTTCTAGATTACTAGGGGCGTTGAAATAAATTCATATTAGCAGGGCGGAAGAGTATTATTAGCAATGCAACCGGACTATGAGCATGTATAGAAGAGAAGGGGTTTCTGCATAGCCTACGTGACGATCTCGGGCCGATCTTTTGTCCCTTAGTCTACAATAAAGCATGACTGTCTTAAGATTAGTAGTCTTAAAATCCATAAATAAATGTATAGGGCGTTACTATCAGGTAGGTCCAACCCCTATATGGAAAAATTAACTTTAATCCCAAAGTAGTTATATTTTTCGATCGACTGAAGTAGTTTTACTTAGTACATTATCTCTAAAAAAATCTAGTATGGCCGATAGTGAAGTTATTATCGTCAGCGCACTTCACACATCACAGATGCTCAATTAATAGAATAGAATTGATAGCATCAAAGTCAGTAGTAAGATAGCACTTTAAATTCATCATATTAATCAAGACGTTAAAAATTAGTTTGGTTTTGTCAGATATTTATATAATGGCAATGTGGTTAATGAGATACAGATAGTGTCGCTATCTAGACTAAATATCATTTTCTAAATAAAAATTAATAAATAAATCAATAGATGCACGTATTCGCTTCTGATCTCGCCATATCAGCGTATTTTAAATATTAAATAACTCCTGAAAATGGTATTCGGTACGTTTAACAGACGAGTTGGGTGTTATGTAAAAATTAACACAAGGGTGTCTTTGTATAATACCACTTAGGGCGCCAGCCATCTACGCCTTGTTCAGCGTCATCTTTAGTGGGCGCTATGTAATGTCTATCGGATCTAGAATAGTATTTTTCGCATATGCCTTTCTTATTGGATCCCCCTTCTCAAGAAATGAGCGCCTAATCGTCTAGTTCAAAAACAGCAGCGCAAGCACAGTATGAAAATTATCAGAAAAGTATAGAAATTATCGAATCTATTCTTAGAATATGGCCATATTTCAGTGCAGATTTCTTGAATTTGATTAGATACTCCACTCCCATGATCCGAGCGTCATCTTGATCGTAGAAAAGTATATTTAGATACTTTTTACTTTTGTGGCGCTCAAAGAATAAAAATCTGATAATTTAGTGAAAAATCGTTTAGTCGCTAATTTGAACAGAATTTAAACTAAGTTTTATGACTAAGTCATCTTATGGAATAGAATGTATTGGTTTCCCAATACGGGGATTATATGTGTTTTTTGACTTTACTCATCCAGAATTAATTTCGGCCATTTCTAGTAAGGATCTCCGATTGTGAAGTTAAGTCTATGCTGCTCTATTAGATACTTTTGTCAGCTATTTTTATTTTGATATGCTGCATAAGAACGAGAACGTAGGTCAAGTGATTTATTTCGAGTTTTAAGACGTTAATTTCTCAGGATCATGACGACCGTTATATAAGTAAGTGTCAAAGCAAGCACTAGAAAGGGTCCGTGCCAATCTGCATTGAATCATCCGATGTTAATGATGAGTCTGTGAGAAGAAACCCCCTCCTTTATTTCTTCCATTGTTTTATTTTTGATGCCTCTTGTTTCTTATATGAGTTAAGATATACTCGTTATGCGAGTATGCACGTTCTCTATATGTTACACATGAAGGAAAGCTCTATGAACACCATATTCCTTTTAAAGATTTGCATATTTTATTTCAGTAAGATAGACGCCGATCCGGCATCCGCATAAAAAGTAGGCTTAGCTAAAAAGAATAGAATTATTAATAATATCAGCTTTACACAATTTAATACTAATCGTCGACGTATTGAATAATAAAATGTCGACAACATTCGCGCTCTTTTTATTCTTGACTCGAAAAATCACTGCCAACATTTTTAATTAAATTTAATTTATCTAACGCGATATATAGGAAGAGTAGTTAATATGACACCCATCCCACTACTTATTAGTAGCCAAATCAGTGAGGTAATATATAGCTAGATACAGAGCGTAGAAATCTAAAGAAAAAGTGAGAAGGCAGGATTTCATAGGGGTAGATAATAGATTATTTTAATAAAATCAGGTATTTATCTTCATAGGAACTACTTTAAATAGTAAAAATCCTCCGAATATCAGGTGCTTTCATAATAAAGTACAATGAAAACCTTGGATATCTATGTAATAAATTTTAAAAAGTACTATCGCGATTTTTATCTTCAAGGTCAGGAAAGTGTCAAGGAATGATCAAGTTGACATATAGAAATAGTTCCATGCTTTAGACGTTAGCTCTACTCTATCAAATTAGAAAATTAGATAATAATAATTAGAATATGTAGGGCACAAATAATATTAATAAACTCCCCCATTTTTACTAATCAAGAATCTATTATATTTACATCGAGAATCACCATCTTTATTAAGTAGAATCTACTTCATGTAAGCCCGGATACCATCTAGGAACATTTGTGTAGACAGCATCACTAAAATTAATCCCATTAGCCTTTCTAAAGCACCGACTCCCTTGTTGCCCAAAAGGCGTAGGAAAATATTGGACATCATTAGAATACTTGCAGTAATTCCCCAAGAAATTAGTAACGCTATCACCAAATGAGACAATATGTTTTTATACTGGTGCGATAATAGCATTAACGCTGCCAAAATCGATGGTCCGGCCATTAGTGGGATCGCCAGTGGAACTAAAAATGGCTCTTCAATGTTTAATTTTTCAGAGTGATTCTCCGTCTGAGGAGAGAGAAGCATCTTAATAGCGATCAAAAATAAAATAATTCCTCCAGAGATAGAAACGGTCTCTGTGCGTAAATTAAGGAACGCAAGTAGTTTCTCTCCAGAAAATAGGAAGACAAGCATCAGTATCAGCGCAATAAGTAATTCTCGAATTAGAACTACTCTCCGGCGTCCGGGCTTTAAGTGTTTAAGTGTTGACATAAAAATCGGTAAATTTCCTAGCGGATCCATGATTAAAACTAGTAGTACGATTGCTGAAATTATCTTTTTCATTTATTGCCTCACAATACAAGTTTTCTAAAAATATCTAATCGTAAATAAATTTACTTTGCACTTTCGCTAATATTTTTTAAGTTAAAAAACTATTAAACATAGCTCAAGCTTATTACCCCTGCCAAGATGGAATACAATATTTATGGAAAATGTTGGCTTTATAGGTTGGCGCGGAATGGTTGGTTCAGTTCTTATGCAACGTATGACAGAAAAAAATGATTTTGATGTCATTCACCCAATTTTTTTCTCTACTTCACAGCCTGGACTTCCCGCACCAGAACTTGGTGGCTTCTCAAGGGGAATCTTACAGGATGCTTATGATATTGATGCCCTGAGCGCTCTTGATATCATTATTAGCTGTCAAGGTAGCCTATATACTAACGCAGTTTATCCTACTCTACGCGAAAATGGTTGGAAGGGTTATTGGATTGACGCCGCCTCCTCACTGCGTATGAGGAAAGATGCTATCATTGTCTTAGATCCAGTTAACTATTCCGTGATCAGTCGGGCCTTAGATCAAGGCATAAAAACCTTTGTGGGCGGCAACTGTACAGTTAGTTTGATGCTAATGTCGCTTGGGGGTCTATTCGCCAACGGATGGGTAGATTGGGCATCAATCGCCACTTACCAAGCGGCGTCGGGAGGTGGAGCACGCTATATACGTGAGCTACTGATTCAAATGGGAATTTTACACGCTGAGGTTGCTCAGGATCTAAAAAATCCTGCTGCATCGATTTTGGATATCGAGCGTAAGGTCACTCGAGCCAGCTGTAATGGCATGTTGCCGATTGATAATTTCGGTGTACCAATAGCGGGTAATCTAATTCCATGGATCGACAGCGCGCTTAATACCGGACAGAGTCGTGAAGAATGGAAGAGTCAGGTAGAAGTTAATAAAATCTTAAATACATCGAGCATAATTCCCATAGACGGCTTATGCGTTCGCATTGGGGCGCTACGTTGCCACAGTCAGGCATTCACTCTAAAGCTGAAAAAGGATATCTCGATGTTAGAAATTGAGCAGGCACTATCTATGCATAATGATTGGGTTCGAGTAATTCCCAATGACCGTGATTTGACCTTACGTGAGCTTACCCCATCAGCAGTAACTGGAACGCTGAATACGCCGGTCGGTAGGTTACGCAAGTTGAATATGGGATCACGTTATCTATCTGCGTTTACCGTAGGTGATCAGCTTCTTTGGGGCGCTGCCGAACCGCTCCGCCGTATGTTGAATATCCTACTATGATAAACTATTTTTTGCTACTTCCTATTTTTAAGTTCTGTAAATCGCCCCTTTATATAAATAATATGAAGAGCACTTTAGTTATTTCGCATCTTCACCGTACATTCCTTCTCTAAGGAAGAAGTCTTCTTGAGTAATTAAGAGGGTAGTCTTTTTTATACGCTTGATTTATCTTAACTTTCATACATGCATTTCTCTCTCTTCAGAGAAATATTGTAGTTGAAATTTCTATCTAAAATTACTCGAGATAGTGGTAGTCGATAACATCTATAGAGCAGCGTACTAGTTTCGTCCTAAACTTAGGAACAAAGATAGTTTTTTATTCTTCCGCTCTAAGTGTGTACATTAGATCATGTCTTAAGTTGTCATCGGTAACTCTATATAATCAAATTAACAATATATTCTGATCAATTGATCAGAATCCTTAAAATGTCAAAAATATTTCATTACTAAATACAGAAATAAAAATCATATCGGATGAAAACCTTTCTACTAAGTTAATGAATTGCTCTATAATCTAAGGTTTTTTATTTCTAATTCATAATATTATTATGTTAAATTAACTATATCTATAAATCTAAAACGATTTATAGATATAGTTAATAATAATACGAAAATCTCTGCGCGCCTGATATTCAATAAGCTCATAGATTTTTCCTAAAATATTAGTACTATTTAGATTTAAAGAACAATAAAATTGAAGGAATAAGTTTTATAAGATCTTTATTTAGAATATATTTTCTTTATTAACTTATGCAATATCTATACCAATAGATATATTGTTTATTTTTAAGGTATATTACTAGATTTAATACTATTTTGCGCTAATTACTATAGATGAATAAACAGTATCTTAATATGTTAAAAAAACATAGTGCTTAACTTTTAGTAGTGAATTAGGATGAATAAATTAAATTTTTAATAGAATAATATTAACATTAAATTATCTCCTTTATCACATATTGTCTCCTATTTCCATATAGGATATAGCAGACAATAGGTTTAGAAAACCTAACTAATATTAAATCATACTCAGTTCAGTATGAAATTGAGTCTGACGAAAATATATAGCTCGATCTTTTTAATAGGCAATTAAAAAGTTATAAATAAATTGTATTTAAGATTTTTATGGGCACTTACTTTTAAGGTATTTGAAATGAATATTTCTAATATATTGTACAGTAAAGATCTTTATATACATTGTTTAGAGCGTATTTCTAATAGTAGCATTATTTATACTGAAAACTATTTTTTAATAGACGTATCAGTGATGCACATAGCAAATAATTAAGATATTTTTATTGTAATCTTATTGCAAATTACCTAGATCTATAAGTTCTTGGTATTAATTTTAAGTTAAAAACTATAGATTATGTTAAAAGGGGTTCGTTGTATTTTAGAGCATGAGAATCAATACAGTATAGATTACTTAACATTTATACATAATGAATATTTTATAAATCTCTATTATAGAGCCATCGACTATAACACTAAGAAAACAAGTCTATCAGAGTCAGCAGTAAGTCTAATACAAATATGATATCTAAAAAAATAAGGGCTTGCTATATGAGACAGAAAAATTTTAATGAATAGAATTATATCGACACAGTCTTTTAGAGCCTAAATTAGTAATCTGGAAAGACTGGATTGCCGTCAGTGCTATGGTGTAAATAATATCGTCTACGAGCGCACCTCGAGATAAGTCATTCGTCGGCTTACGCATACCTTGCAACATTGGACCAATAGATACGAGATTAGCAGCATGCTGTACGGCTTTATAAGTAGTATTACCGGTATTTAGATCTGGAAAAATTAACACGGTAGCTTTACCTGCAACAGGTGAATTCGGTGCTTTAAATTTTGCTACATCAGATATGATGGCGGCATCGTACTGCAATGGGCCATCAATGATTAAATCAGGACGTTTTAACTGAGCTAGGCGAGTTGCTTCGCGCACTTTATCTACATCACTACCTGACCCAGAGTATCCGGTGGAGTAGGAAATCATTGCTACACGTGGTTCAATGCCGAAGTTGAAAGCAGAGTCTGCTGATTGAATGGCGATTTCAGACAGCTGCTCGGCGGTCGGATTTGGATTGATAGCGCAGTCGCCGTATACCAAAACTTGATCGGGGAGTAGCATGAAAAAAATGGAGGACACCAGTGATGTTTTTGATTCAGTTTTGATCAATTGTAAGGATGGGCGAATCGTATTAGCGGTGGTGTGAGTCGCACCAGATACTAAGCCGTCGACCTCTCCTTTCTCCAACATTAATGTGCCGAGAACAACATTGTCTTTCAGCTGATCGCTAGCTATTCGTTCAGTCATGCCCTTGCTTTTTCGTAGTTCGACTAAACGTGGAATATAGTCTGAACGAATAGAGTCAGGATCAACAATCTCGATACCCTTACCCACTTTAATTCCTTGCGCTTTAGCTACACGTAAGATTTCATGTGGTTTTCCTAGAAGCAGGCACTTGGCAATACCGCGTTCGGCGCAGATGGTGGCGGCTTTTACAGTACGGGGCTCGTCTCCTTCCGGTAGAATAATACACTTACTAGCTTGACGTGCCCTCTCTGTTAATTCATATCGGAACACTGACGGAGAAAGGCGGCGGACGGTTTCTGAGGTAGCGGATAACCCTCTAATCCAGGAGTGACTGATATGGTTAGAAATGTGATTTTGAATCTTTTCAAGACGCTGAGAATCGTCATGCGGAGCTTTTAAATTAAAGTTTTGTAAACTTAGCGCCACTTGCCAAGTATTATTAGCAACTGAAAATGCGGGTAGGCCAGTTGAAAAGGCGCCCTCGCAAAGCTTACTGGTTTCTCTATCGATTTTATAGTTATCGGTAATCAAAATAGCACCAATTTTTGCTCCATTCATTTCGGCGAGACAGGCGGCAAATAGTGCATCCATACGATCTGTCGAAATAACTAGCAGGGAATCGGGAGAAAGATCTTTTAGTATATTCGAAAAATTTCGGGTGCAGAAGATCGCATGCTTTATGCGTCGGGTCATAATCTCGCCCTCATTAACTACGCGTGCTTGAAGGTGGTGGGCGATATCTATAGGGCGCACAGCGATCAGGTCGAACTGCCACGGAATGCAACCAAGAACTGGTAGTGGACTACTAGTAAAGATCTCATTAGGATCAACATAGTTAGTTATTTTTCTTTTAATAAAACCATTAAAATTTGCGGTTAGGTGGAGATCGGCGTGCCCCTGATCGTCAAGTGGAGCGTTTAGCTTATTAATAATCACGCCCATAATGTTTTTATTATTACTATTACCAAAACTAGAGCGCGCTAATTCTATATATTCTTTTAATTGTATGAATGAATCTTTGCCTGGCGCCACTACAAAGACGACTTTCGCACTAAGCGTATTTGCGATTTCGTAGTTTAACGCATATTCAAAGTGATGATTTCGGGTTGGAGTTAGCCCTTCGATCAGCACTACTTGTGTATTTTCCGCCTGCTTCTGGTATTGTGCTATAATCTCTTCTATCAACACATCACGCTTATTAGTACTCAGTAAGCGCCTAGCGTAACTCATGCGGAGCGATTCGACTCCTAAGTTGGGAGAGTAGTGGCTACGAATAATAGCAGTGGTTTGATCTAAGACATCATGGTCGCAATCATGCGGTTGCGCGATGGGTTTGAATATGCTCCAACGAATGTCGTTCTCTTGCATAGAACGAATTATACCCAAAGTGACGCTAGTCAGACCGACGCTGGCGCTAATAGGGATCAGCATAATTGTAGTTGACACAGAAGGATTCTCTTCACAGTTAATGTGGGTATTAATAAGATTATGTGCTTTGCCTGGTGCGCATTTTAAGCACGTTGTGCAGTAAGACGAAAGGTTTCCTGAGCAATGACGCAGGCTTCATTGCTTGGAATAACTAGCGCTAATCGGCTTTCATCTTTGCTAATTATATAAGATTTACCGAATCGGGCGGCTAGATTGAGTTCAGGATCGATACTAAAGCCCAGTAGACCTAATTTATTGAGGGTCAGCTCTCGAACTTTAATCGAATTTTCACCGATACCACCAGTGAAAATCAGCGCATCGAGGCGTCCATTCATGAGTGTACTGTATGCACCAATATATTTAGCAAGCCGATGGCAAAATACGTCCATCGCGCGCTTAGCATTAGGCTTACTGTCATAATTCTCTTCTATATAACGGCAGTCACTGCTGACGCCGGTCAGGCCCATCAGACCCGAATCTTTAGTGAGCATTTCATTAATATCGTCGATAGTCATGCCCAGAACATTATATAGATAAAAAATAATAGCTGGATCAATATCCCCACTTCGAGTGCCCATAACTAGACCCTCTAGCGGGGTTAATCCCATTGAGGTATCGACGGACCGACCCTCACGCACCGCTGTTACGGATCCACCGTTACCCAAATGACAGGTAATTAGATTTACTGTTTTCATTGGCTTTTTCAGCATTTTCGCGGCTTCTTGTGTCACGTAGAAGTGACTAGTTCCATGTGCACCGTACCGACGAATTCCATGATCACGATACAGTTTGTAAGGTAAGGCATATAAATAGGATGATTCCGGCATGGTCTGATGGAAGGCTGTGTCGAATACGGCAACATTTTTTTCCGATAATTTAGGAAAAGATTTGAAGGATTCCTTAATACCGATTAGGTGGGCTGGGTTATGCAATGGCGCAAAGGGCGCAGCATCTTTGATGCTTCTCAGGACATTATCATCGATGATGACCGAATTAATAAATTTTTCTCCACCATGTACAATACGGTGTCCTATGGCGCTTATCTGTGAAGAAAGCTCTGGTTTTTTTGCTAAAATAGCATTGACAATATAAAGAACCGCTTCGCTATGCGTAGCGCTAGCACCTAAGTTATCTTCGTATTTGGTATCGTCTATTTTCCAATTTATCCGGGATTCGGACAGGTATAAACGCTCGGCCAAACCAGAAAGATGTTCGTTGTTACTCGCGGTATCAATAATCGCGAACTTCAGCGATGAGCTACCGCAGTTAAGAACTAGTACTAGCTTACTCGACATAAAAGTACCTACCTAAACAGCTGAGTCTTTGTAGTTAAAATAAAATCGGGAGCACGCGGCTAATTGCTTACTCGATCGGGTGGAGGATCGGCGCCGAGCGGCACAGATATCGAAAAGTTAACCTCGGAGGTAGAGGATCACGTAGTGGTGAAAATTAGCAATTTTTACTATGCTTTTAATAAAATTGGTTTTACTAAGCTAGAAGTTGACATAATTATTTTTTCTAAATATAAAATTTGTCTAAGCATACCGCTAGCTTGCAGTAAATACAAAATAAATTTAAGGATTTAAATGTTGGCCTACATGCCACACTTAAGTTTAAGTAAGCTAAAGAAAATTGAAAATCAGGTAAGCTAAGTAGAGTCATGAGTCGTACGCGTTCCTTATAGAACGAATGCGCATGAAAACCTTCACTCTGGGATATGCGAGGACTTTCTGTCCTTCAGGAATATCGCCCCACATATTACAGTACTCGTCTTTTCCGATGATAATGTTCTATAGGGGATGAATGATGAATTTAATGGTTTCGATCCCACTATTCGATAGACCACGTAATCAGACAATCGAAGCCTTTTTGATCTCTGGCTATTTAGCCCGAAACGCATGTTTAGATACTGAGATAAAGCACTCGCGGACAATCTGTAGTCATAAAATCTGCCATGCATCGCCCTACATCTTATTTATTAGGTTTTGATGAGCAGCAAAAGAAATCGTTGATTAAAGCATCATAAAACCGTTGATTAAAGAATCATAAAACAAATAGTGGTCTCGACTTATTTTGTCTAGATCCGAACTTTATTTTAAGATAAGCGTTACTGCACGATGATCTTCTTCTGAAATAGAGAGGTATCTTGAGTCTTATTAGCTATTATAAGTTTACTATTTTCTATAAGAGGTCCTTAAGATGTGTAGACTGAATTTCTCCTAATATCGTTTGGCCCCCCAAAAATCTGGTTTATGGATCACATAAATAGTATCTCATCCTTACTAAAAAAGTGACACGATTGCGCTCTAAACTGGGTATCTGCTAACAGAATCACCCTCTTACTCGCCAAGAAGACCCACTTGGCCATTCCGGAATAGATCGGATGATATATGTTACTAGAATTTTCAATATAAATATTCTCAATGCTATTTAGACTCATCTATAGTGCACCTTTCTTAGCGAACCTAAGGACCGAATCCTGAGTATCCTCACAGGTCCTACTAGTCTTTCGTATTCTCTGAAAGAACAAGTATTGCACTCCAATTTTAGGTCTTTGCTACTTCTGTAAATTTCGTCGTATTAAAAAGCGTCACTTCTGTACAAAATGAAAAATTTTTTGATGCGGTACTAGATTTTTTGATTTTAAAGTATCCGGGATGGTTTGTGCGTATTATTTCGACGCTGGTCGCAAACAGTATCTTAAGAATAATTGCCAAGACAAGGCATTATATCAATACTTACATAGGTTTTCGTCCCATTCTCAGTAGAGAATAGGTAACGGTGGTACCGCCTTAAGGGCAGTCAGATTATAAAAAACGCATCGGTCTTGCTGCACAGTAGTCATACAAATCGACTGTCAGCTTTAGTTGACAACCAAAGAAGCACTTGAGTCTTACTGGTTAATTAACGCTATGAGAAGTAGCTCCTATTTTAGTATATAAAATATTGGCGGGCGACACTGATAGTCGGAATGAATAGAGTGTCTTTCGGCGCGTTTTGAGCCGCAGAGAGTGATTACTATTTTTAATGCGCCATCCTTCTTCGAAGCCTCTTAGTGTGGCGCACGATACCTATGCAATAAACTGAGTATTAGATAGCTTTCTCGCACCCTCGATCCTAGATTTTAACATCTAGGATTCATAATTTATATGGAAGGGGCTTAATCGTCAACTGACTAGTGGGGTCTTCCCGTATTCGGAATTTGCTGATAGAATGCAGATTACTATTCATCACCACCTGAACCCAGAGTCTACCATCGGCAAGCGTGCTAGAGGCCAAAACGGCTCCGGCTCGCACCCAGTGCTCTCCCAATTGCAATTCTACATCTTCTTTTGGAGTCATCGGGCGCACAGACTTACCCTCCAGCCAATATAAAGAACGTTTGTTAGCTCCTCGAAACTTGGCCCGCGCCACCATCTCTTGACCAATATAGCAACCTTTATTAAAGCTAATACCCTGTAACGCTTGCAGGTTAGCAGCTTGGGGAATTAGATATGGCTTATTATTAATGTTGTCTATAATCGGGTAACCGGCTTCAATATCTAATGTCAACCACTGGCGGCTATTATTAAATGCTGCCCGATTATGTAGCTCAGTCATTACCTGATTGGCAACAGAATTATTAGCTATCAATAAAAAGCGCTCAGCGGGATCAGTAAAATGCAGTATAGTGGCGTCACCTTCTTGTACCACTTGACGTTGGGTGTCGGGCAAGGTTGTAAATATACCTTCCAGTGCAGAGCGCCCCTGCAGTCCAGCCACGCCTAAAAGGACTAGATCGTTATTGGCTAGGATAGTGACCCTAAAAAATGTCGCGTATTTCTTCATTGCCTTTAACTGAATGTCGAGAACGCTACGGCGTACTAAGTAAGCGAAGCCCCCTCTGCAATGAAAGAGGCGGAGGGTGCTCCACATCTTTCCCTTAGCATCGCAGTGACCGCATAGTACATGATGCTCCTCTCTCACCACAGAGATATCTGCAGTCACTTGGCTCTGAAGATATTTTACCGCATCTGACCCGTGCAGTGTCACTAAAGCCCAGTCTTCCAGAGAGATCAGAATAAGAGGTAAGTGTGGAGAGGAAAATGGAGGGCGAGATGGGAAGGGAATGGTGTATGTCATAGTGAATACCTACAGATGCCTGCTCAGTTTTATTATATAGCTCATCCGAGTAGGAAACAAATTTGTACGAAAATAACTAGCCCCACGTTCTCTCGACAGGATGGCTTCTATCAGTTACATTCTTTATAAGGCTTGCCTCTTGTCTGTAATAAGAGGGGCAGTACCCCAACACCTGCATCTCGAGAAGCGTTTTTAGAATACTGACGCCTTAAAAACGTTTCTTATTAAAACAACACTCCATAGTCTTTTAATACGAGGCTACATAGTTTGAATGTCAATATGTTATTCTAAAGCATATTAACGGTACGGAAATTAAAAAAGTACGTATCTATTGAGCCTACGCCGTAGTTTTTGTATAGTAAAATCTTGATTATTCTGTATTTTGATCGTGAATATAAATAAATAATACTGAAAATATGTTGCATCTTTTACCCAAAAGAAGACATTAATCCTAATTCTTTCAGTACTTAATAAAATATTTCAGTGCACTCGAGAACAATAAATTTAAAAATTACGATATCACCTCTATCTTTATATTTTATGAGCACAGCGAAACTAGATCCGCACATACCGACGATGTGATAATGTTAGCAGTATTTCATAGTCTAAAATCTGCTTGCTCGTGCATATGAGGCAAACCACTTTACTATGCTTATTCGGATGCAAAATTGAAAACTAGATCAACTCGTAATTAAAGACGTGCCTTGCTTGGTAAGCAAATTCGGTGGGCTCTTTCCTTGCGGTATTTTAGAAAAAATTCTAGTAAATACCATTAATCAATTATTGCTGAGTCGATCACAAGAATAAAAGATTGAGCGATTTTTACGAGGCATCAAAAATACTTTTTTATAGATTTCAGTAACAACAACAATTGCAGATAATTCTATAAGTTATAAAAAAATATAAGAGTATAGTAATTTAGATGTTACTTTTATCTATCTACGATTTCTACATGAGATACTAAGATTTTAGACAAAAAGACATCCGTTTATCCGGAGGATCAAAGCGCCTATATACTTAAAACCTTTAATGCGACTATGTAATGCGATACAGTGTCCTACAACAACTTTTAAACTAATATCAATAAACATCTTACGCTTAATGCATAATGCAGAAAGCAGGACATCCCATAGATTATTTATAAAAACAGTATGATCATCACCTGTTACCAAGAACTTAAAGAGATCGCCTCTTACTGGGAACACATTACATCACAACTCAATCAGATACTTAATATCTGGTGGGGATAAAAGTACAACTTCGCCAAAGGCCTGCAAGAAGCGATAGTCATTTACCTTCAAGCCTCCATCCATTGCTGCGCCGTTTGTATGCATTGCGTGGCATTGAGAATGCGCAAGAACTAACGCGTAGCGTTAAAGGAATGCTCCCATGGCAAGAGCTCTCGGGCATCAACACTGCCGTGCATATTTTAGAACAGGTACTAGCTGAATACGGTACCACTATCGTAGTGGGTGATTTTGATGTAGACGGCGCTACTAGCACCGCACTGATTGTATTAGCGCTGCGAAGGATGGGTGGAAACGTCGATTATCTAATGCCGAGCCGATCTGAAAACGGCTATGGTCTAAGCCCCGAAATTGTAGAGCAGGTGGCAGCACGAGGCGCCAAGCTCATTCTGACCGTCGATAATGGCATTGCTGCCCACTCAGCCGTGGACGTAGCGCATGCCAATGCCATACAGGTCATAATAACCGATCACCATCTACCAGGACACACCCTACCGGAGGCAGAGGCAATCGTTAATCCTAACTTACCGGGATGCACATTTCCCTCCAAAGCTTTAGCTGGCGTCGGAGTGGCCTTCTATCTAATGCTGGCATTACGCTCTAAGTTGTACGATAGCGGTTGGTTTACACACTGTAAATTAGAAAAGCCCAATTTGGCGGAGCTGCTAGATCTGGTGGCATTGGGTACAGTATCTGACATGGTACCTTTAGACACCAATAATCGCATTCTAGTCTATCAGGGCTTGCAGCGTATCCGTTCCGAACATTGTCGGCCAGGTATTCGTGCGCTACTCGAAGTGGCCCATCACGATTCCCAGAAATTGGTAGCTAGCGATCTTGGCTTTGTTCTAGGACCGAGAATTAATGCTTCAGGACGACTGAACGATATGTCTTCTGGAGTAGCGCTACTATTGACCGAAGATATGATACAAGCGCGTATTCTAGCCAGAGATCTCGATATGATGAATAACACGCGCCGTGAGATCGAGCAAGGTATGCAGAAAGAAGCATTGCATATGTGCGAGAATATAGAATTCGGGACTAATGAATTACCTTACGGATTAGCTATCTACCATTCAAAATGGCACCAAGGAATAGTAGGTATTTTAGCTTCTCGCATGAAAGAACGTTTCCACCGTCCTGTCATCGCTTTTGCTCTAGCAAAGGACGGGATTTTAAAAGGATCCGGTCGTTCAGTGCCCGGGTTTCACATGCGGAATGCACTAGAGCAACTAAATGTGTTAAACCCCGGATTGATCATCACTTTTGGTGGTCATGCTATGGCGGCAGGACTGTTATTAAAAGAGGCGAAATTTTTTGAGTTTCGTCAGCGCTTTTCTGAATTAGCAGGTGAATGTCTTAATCCGGAAGCGCTAGAGCAAATTATCTGGTCTGATGGCGAGTTATCAGCACGTGATCTGTCTCTAGCTACGGCGGAGCTAGTACGCAATAGTGGGCCTTGGGGCCAAAATTTCCCTGAGCCAATTTTCCATGGTACATTTCAAATCCTAAAACAGAGATTACTCAAAAAAAAACATCTGAAGTTAAATATAAAACGACTCGTAGGTGGACAGATTCTCGATGCCATCGCTTTCAACGTAGACACCGCGCTATGGCCGAATAGCAATGTCCGACAAGTAGAGCTAGCTTATAAGCTCGATGTCAACACATTTCGGGGGAATCGAAATATTCAATTACTAATTCAACATCTTTGGCCACACTAATTATATTGATAGTGATTTAAGATCTTACAACATCAGATATAGCTGACTTCTAACTTCTAAAGAATTAACTAATCTGATGTCAGTTTATCAATCTTCCATAAACCAAGGATATAACTTATTAAAATTTCTGATTTTAATAAGTTATAATTATTTAAAAAATAAACTTACAAGGACAAAAACTATGCTTGACATTAGTCTAGTAAAAACTCAAATAGAGCATCTATCAAGGATGACTTCTATTCTTCGAGAATACCTTTGACTATGATACCAAGAAAGCATATCTAGAAGAAATCAACGCCGAGTTACAGCAACCTGATATCTGGAATAAACCCGAACGTGCACAGGTACTAAGTAAAGAGCACGCGGCGTTAGTAGCCATCCTCGAATCCATAGACCAATTAAAATTAGGCGAAGATCATGTTACTTTTTTAATTGAATTAGCAGCAGAAACAGAAGATAGAAAAATTCTAAATGAGGCAATGATCGAGATTAATCAACTGATAAGTAAGATCGATCAGATTAAGTTCTACCGTATGTTTTCTGGTAAATACGACAATGCAGATTGTTATCTAGATATTCAGTCAGGCTCTGGCGGCACTGAAGCGCAAGACTGGGCCAGCATGCTGCTTCGTATGTATCTGCGGTGGGCAGATTCTAAGGCTTTGAATACTGAAATGATTGAAGAATCTAGCGGAGATGTTGCAGGCCTAAAATCCGCAACCATAAAAGTTACTGGTGATTATGCATTTGGTAGGTTACGCACCGAAACCGGTGTGCATCGTTTGGTACGTAAAAGCCCATTTGACTCAGGTCGCCGACGGCATACGTCATTCGCTTCAGTCTTTGTTTATCCTGAAGTGAATGACGATATTGATATTGAAATTAGGCACGAAGATCTACGCATCGATGTTTATAGGGCATCTGGAGCAGGCGGTCAACATGTAAATAAAACTGAATCGGCAGTGCGTATTACCCACCTTCCAACTAATACTGTAGTGCAATGCCAAAACGACCGTTCTCAGCATAAAAATAAGGATCAAGCGCTTAAGCAGTTACGAGCAAAGCTATATGAACTTGAAATAAAAAAGAAAAATGCCGATAAAAAACAAATGGAAGATAACAAAGCTGATATTGGCTGGGGTAGTCAGATTCGTTCTTATGTACTAGATGACTCCCGAATTAAAGATTTGCGTACTAATGTTGAAATACGTAACACTCAAGCCGTATTGAATGGCGATCTGGATACATTTATTGAAGCAAGCTTAAAATCAGGTCTATAGGAAATCTAAATGTCTGCACAACAATTAAAAGGTATTGATCAGAAATTAAAAGGTATTGATCAGAATGCGAATCTCAATAACGAGATAAAATCTCGCCGTGAGAAACTCTTAATCCTAAGAAAAAATGGAAGAGCATTTCCAAATGATTTCCGTCGCGACACCACTTCTGAGAAGTTGCGCACGACTTATGAAGACAAAAAAATTGAGGAACTCAAGGAACTAGACATAGAAGTTAGTGTTGCTGGTCGTATGATGACCCGACGCATCATGGGAAAAGCATCGTTTGTCACATTACAGGACATAAGTGGTCGCATTCAGTTGTACGTTGCATGCGATGTAGTGACAGAAGAGGTTTATAACGATAAGTTTAAGAGCTGGGATCTAGGTGATATTATCGGGGCACGAGGTAAGTTGTTCAAAACTAAAACCGGCGAACTATCGATCCACTGCCTGGTGCTACGTTTGCTAACTAAAGCGACGCGCCCTTTACCGGATAAATTTCATGGCCTTAATGACCAGGAAAGCCGCTACCGCCAGCGTTACTTAGATTTGATCGTTAACGAAAGATCGCGCAATACTTTTAAGGTACGCTCTCAATTAATCATGGAGATGCGTAACTTTATGGTAGAACGCGGTTTTATGGAAGTCGAGACTCCAATGATGCAGGTGATGCCCGGTGGTGCATCCGCACGTCCGTTTATTACCCACTACAATGCCTTGAATATCAAAACGTACCTTAGGGTGGCACCAGAGTTATACCTAAAGCGTCTAGTAGTGGGTGGATTCGAGAAGGTATTTGAGATCAATCGTAATTTCCGAAATGAGGGAATATCCCCTCACCATAATCCAGAGTTTACCATGATGGAACTATACATGGCCTACGCAGATTACGACGATTTAATTGAACTGACCGAGTCCTTATTTCGCACACTCTCCGAAAAAATTCTAGGAACTAATCTAGTTCGATTCGGTAATGAAATATTTGATTTTAGTAAACCGTTCAAAAAGATGACTATGCGAGAAGCTATCAAAAAATTTCGACCAGAAACCAAATTACCTGATCTAACCCATAGAGGAAAAGCTGCAGATCTTGCCGAATCTATCGGCATCGAGATTGAAAAAAACTGGGGATTAGGGCGCCTTATAACCTCAATTTTCGAGGAAGTGGCGGAGCCCCACCTTATTCAGCCAACTTTTATTATTGGATATCCGGCAGAGGTTTCTCCTCTTGCACGCAGAAATGACCTAGATCCAGAGATTACCGACCGTTTTGAATTTTTTATTGGCGGCCGAGAAATAGGCAATGGCTTCTCTGAACTGAATGATGCAGAAGATCAAGCTCAACGCTTTATTGATCAGTTAAATTCTAAGGACAACTGCAATAATTATGAAGCAACGTACTACGACGCGGACTACATCGCTGCGTTAGAGCATGGACTACCGCCAACTGCAGGTCTAGGTATTGGTGTAGACCGATTAGTAATGCTATTTACTGATAATCATACTATCCGAGAGGTGATTCTTTTCCCTGCAATGCGGCCACAAGCATAGGATTACCGACTTAATTTAACCGATATAGGAAATGATGTTATTAGTCCGACGTCCGCCATTGACTACAAACTAAGTACTAATAAGATGAAATTATTCGTGGCGGGTCTTAGCCCCATCTCGTGTTCATCGCTATCTATCATTCTTGAGCTAAGATCACATAAATCTGCGGATTGGCGAAGTAATTTTAATTGCCTTGTTTTAAATAAGCGATTCCATTAATATAAAATGTAAGTTATAGCTGTATCGTTAGTAGAAATACCATGCGTGCTCTTCGCAGAATTTTCATGCGTTTATATCTCGAATGAGACTCTCATCTTCACTCCATTAATAGCAGTAGAGGGATCTAGTTTTTCCCAGATTTAATCTCATCGCTTTTATTTTGGATTATAATGTAATTTTTAATTATGAGCACATAACTCAAAAAATACGCCCATATTAGAGAAATTATCCAATATATCTCCATATAAATGAGATACACTTTTTGTTATTTTAAAGAGTTTTTAAAGTTCCAGTCCTATCAATTTTAACTGAAAATTTTCAATAAATTTTACTCTAGTTCTTGCGAACTAAAGACGCTAAAAGCGCCCAGAAAATGTATTATCTAGGGTTTACCACTACGCAATACATTATGCTTTATTTTATCTATTAGTAAATGCTACCGGTCACGTATCTTATTGCTAAGATATTAGCTTATTTTAATAACAAGGCACTCTTAATATCACTGTGATCCAGTGAGAATTAAAAAAAGAAATTGAGAATATCGTTATAGAGACTATGTGATTGCGAAGAGAGACTGCTGCGTACAACATCTAATCATATTTATGGTACGCTCGTTCCTATTTTTAATTAAGCATTACTGCTTGAATAAATAGCCCGAGAAAATAGAAAGCCTGACTGCTTCTTAATTTGATTTGGAGTAAAATATGTCTTCTCGTAAAGAGCTCGCAAACGCTATCCGTATGCTCAGCATCGATGCTATACAAAAATCAAAATCAGGACATCCGGGTACACCCATGGGCATGGCGGATATCGCAGAAGTTCTTTGGCGTGACTATCTAAACCATAATCCCACTAACCCAATCTGGGCCGATCGTGATCGTTTTATAATTTCAAACGGTCATGGATCTATGTTGATTTATAGCTTGCTACATCTCACAGGCTACGACTTGCCGATCAAAGAACTAGAAAAATTTCGCCAACTACACTCTAAAACGCCGGGGCATCCGGAGTACGGAAGCACTCCTGGCGTTGAAACTACCACTGGACCACTCGGACAAGGTATCGCTAATGCAGTGGGCTTCGCAATTTCTGAGCGTACTCTAGGTGCACAGTTTAATCGCATAGGCCACAATATCGTTAATCACCGCACTTACGTTTTTATGGGAGACGGGTGCATGATGGAGGGTATTTCACATGAAGCTTGTTCTCTGGCTGGCACATTAAAACTTGGAAAATTAACCGCTTTTTACGATGATAATGGCATCTCTATTGATGGACGTGTCGATGGATGGTTTACTGATAATACCGCTGATCGCTTTAAAGCATATGGCTGGCATGTCGTATGTAATATAGACGGCCACAACTCGGATGCCATCAAATCAGCAATTGAAGAAGCTAAACAGTGTACTGACAAGCCATCACTTCTCATTTGCAAAACTATCATAGGCTTTGGTTCACCGAATAAATCTGGAAGTCATGAAGTACATGGCGCTGCTTTAGGTCCTGAAGAAATCATTGCGACCCGAAAGCAGCTCGATTGGAAATACGCCGCATTCGAAATTCCAAAGCATATCTATTCTCAGTGGAACGCGAAAAATGCTGGTCAAGCTAAAGAGGAAGCCTGGAATACTCGCTTCGCAATGTATGCAGAAAATTTCCCTGATCTGGCTTACGAATTCAATCGGAGGATTAATGGAAAGCTTCCGGTGAACTGGCACAGAGAAGCAAAGATATTTATAGAAAAGTTACAAGCCAATCCGGTTAACATCGCAAGTCGTAAAGCCTCACAGAATGCACTGGAAGTCTATGGTAAGATGCTACCAGAACTTCTTGGGGGATCGGCTGACTTAGCGTCAAGTAATCTGACCATGTGGTCAGGATCTAAAGTTTTGAGCGCAAATCATGCAGGTAACTACATCCACTACGGTGTGCGCGAATTTGGAATGACTGCAATTACAAACGGAATCGCATTGCACGGCGGCTTCTTACCGTACTCAGCAACTTTTCTTGTATTTTCAGAATATGCACGAAATGCTCTTCGTATGGCCGCGTTGATGAAAATACGCAGCCTATTCATTTACACTCATGATTCTATTGGTCTTGGCGAAGACGGCCCTACCCACCAGCCTATAGAACAGCTCGCTAGCTTACGTTTAACTCCAAATATAAGTACCTGGAGGCCGTGTGATCAAGTAGAATCAGCTATTGCCTGGAAATTTGGAATTGAACGTGCTGATGGCCCCACCGCACTCGTCCTTTCAAGACAGAATTTAACTCAAGTGCCGCGGAGTTCAGAGCAGTTAAAAAACGTATATCGGGGTGGCTACATACTAAAAGATTGCCGAGGAATACCTGAAGTGATTTTAATTTCTACCGGTTCAGAAGTAATCATTACTATGAAAGCAGCAGAAAAATTAACAGAACATGGCCACAATATACGAGTAGTATCGATGCCTTCAACTGATGTATTCGATAGACAAGATCTCACGTATCGTGAATCGGTGCTCCCAACCTGGGTAAAGGCTCGGGTCGCTGTGGAGGCGGGGATCACAGATTACTGGTATAAATATGTAGGCTTAAGTGGTGTGATAATCGGTATGACCACCTTCGGTGAATCCGCTCCCGGGGAGAAATTATTTGAAAAGTTTGGCTTTACGGTAGAGAATATAGTGGAAAAAGCTGCGGCGCTATTGAAGTAATGGCTTGCCGTACTATCGTAGAATGTTTATTAAATGAGGTTGCCCCAAATTCATTTCTCACGTCATCTTTTCGGTCTAGGTCCCGCGCTTTTCCATCATTTCAGTCTCTCCTCAGTCTATCCGTTGTCTGATGCGAAGTGAATAACAAGTCGCAGGATGTGATTCAGGTCGTGTGACATAATTTTTACACGATTTCCTTAAGTTCATGAAGCAATTTTATTTTCCATATATGACCACCGAGCATAAACGAAGGGTCCCTTATTCTCCTCACTTATTCGATATAAGTGGACGCTTATTGCGTATTATCGGCGTAAAATCTAGATGAAAAATGCGTTATTATATAAGAGGGTCAGAGGGTAAAATTCTGTGGATCTAATGTAGAACCAAGAAGTCCCTCGCTCTTTGCTTTACACGTTTCTTTACTAAAGTCTTTTACTAAAACTGTAACTTTTTCTCAGAAAATAGTTTTTATTTGTTACCTTACTCAGCTAAAATGATCTAGTATAGCAGTAATGGTTTTGATAAAAAACAATAAGACATACTCCGATCGCTCATGCATATGGCGCAACAATGCTGCATCACACTTATCTTCGTCATTAATCAAAACGCAGCCCTTCTCACTTATTATTCGCTATATATTCTTGTGACTCATAGATTACCTAATATCAAAAATATCTGACTAAGCTACACGATGATCCCCCTCTTTATCATTCGGATCATGCGTAGTGAGGTGGGCAATTGTCATCAAAATTTACGGCGTATCCCAAGAAGTATTTTTCGTGATATAGTTACACATATTGAAAACTCAAGAGTACAAAGCTTTTATCGATGCTAACGCGGTAGCGGGGCGTCGTAGCTCCGCGTTCTATAGCATATAGCGCAGAGCTTTTGTCTAAAACTTAAAGTATTACCCCATGATGTATGTACCGACTAAAATATAATTGCGCCCACCTTTATCGAATGCACGAATGATAAGGAATAGCGACACTACGAATAAGATTCGTAGCGTACTACTACATAAAATCCGGTCTAGTTGGTAGAAAGGATTATAAAAAGTTAACAAGAATAGAGAGCATAGTATCATGTCTATAATTAAGATGTCCGATTTAGATATGTCGGGTAAACGTGTTTTGATCCGTTCCGATCTTAATGTACCGATGAAAAACGGCACAGTGACCTCCTCCGCACGTATTCATGCTGCATTGCCAACCATCGAAGCGGCACTTAAACAAGCTGACCAGGTCATGGTAGCTTCCCACTTGGGGCGTCCTACCGAAGGTGAGTACAATGTAGCGTTTTCCTTATTACCCATAGTCAATTATCTGAAGAAGCATCTGCAATCGCCGATACGCCTAGTGAAAGACTACCTAGATGGCATAAGAGTAATCAAGGGCGAGCTAGTGATATTAGAAAACGTTCGCTTTAACAAGGGCGAGACAACGAATGACGAAATACTATCGAAGAAATATGCAGCATTGTGTGATTTGTATGTGATGGACGCTTTTGGAAGTGCACACCGCACACATGCATCTACTCACGGAATACAAAAATTTGCAACAACATCATGTGCCGGTCTACTGCTATCTTCAGAGCTGGAAGTTCTGCGCAAGGCAATGGATAATCCGGCTCGTCCGATGGTCGCTATCGTTGGAGGTTCTAAAGTTTCAACAAAACTTCCACTTCTTCAATCTCTCTCTAAAATTGTTGACAAGCTCATTGTTGGCGGAGGAATTTCCAACACCTTCCTCGCTGCACAGGGCAACAATGTGGGCCGGTCTTTATACGAGCCAGATCTCATTTCAAATGCTCAAGGTTTGCTAAAAATCTGTGATATTCCGATTCCCAAGGATGTTCGTGTGGCAACTGAATTCTCTGAGACTTCCGACGCCTTTATGAAGCAAGCAAATGAAGTCAAAGATAATGAGCAAATTTTAGACATCGGAGATCTGACTGCTAAGCGACTCGCAGCTATTTTAAAGAGTGCCAAAACCATTATTTGGAATGGACCACTTGGCGTCTTTGAATTTCCCAATTTTCGTAAAGGAACCGAGATTATCGCTCATGCTATTGCTGATAGTTCTGCTTTTTCTATTGCGGGAGGTGGAGATACTGTAGCAGCTATTGATTTATTTGGTATTTCTGACAAAGTTTCCTACATCTCTACTGGAGGCGGAGCTTTTCTCAAATTTATTGAAGGAAAGCCGTTACCAGCAGTTGTTATGCTAAACAGTCGGAAAAACAGTGTCTAGGAGGAGTCCCTCGGATGTCATGCCCGCTGGGCTCATAACCTGAAATAACAGAAGAGTAATGTAAAACATCGATATTACCTCTATTTTATGTCTACATTGGACACAAACAGGGCAAAGTCTCATGTCTAAAATTTTTGATTTCGTAAAACCAGGTGTAATCACAGGTGATGATGTTCAGAGAATATTCGCAATAGCCAAAGCGAATAAATTCGCGCTACCAGCAGTTAATTGTGTGGGCACTGACTCCATCAACGCGGTATTAGAAGCAGCAGCGAAAGTACGGGCACCGGTTATAGTACAGTTTTCTCACGGTGGATCCATGTTTATTGCTGGGAAAGGCATAAAGACTGATATTCCACAAGGGGCCGCGATTTTAGGATCAATTTCAGGGGCGCACCACGTTCACCTAATGGCCGAGCATTACGGTGTTCCGGTGATTTTACATACCGACCATTGTCATAAAAAATTATTGCCATGGTTAGATGGACTACTAAAAGCCGGAGAAAAGCATTTTGATCAAACCGGTAAGCCACTATTTTCCTCGCATATGATTGACTTATCTGAAGAATCTTTAGAAGAAAATATTAGAATTTGTAGTTACTATCTGATGAAAATGTCAAAAATCGGCATCACTCTAGAAATCGAGTTAGGCTGTACAGGTGGCGAAGAAGATGGCGTAGATAATAGTCATATTCCCTCTTCTAACTTGTATACTCATCCAGAAGACGTGGCTTACGCTTATGAAAAACTACATGTTATCAGTCCACACTTTACTATCGCCGCTCTATTTGGCAACGTACATGGTGTGTACAAGCCAGGAAATGTTAAACTAACCCCCACTATCCTGCGTGATTCTCAGAACTATGTATCCAAGAAATACCACCTACCGCTCAATAGTCTAAACTTTGTATTCCACGGCGGCTCCGGCTCTACCGACAAAGAAATTACAGAATCTATCAGATACGGTGTGATTAAGATGAATATTGATACCGATACACAATGGGCGAGCTGGAATGGTGTTTGGAAGTATTACAACACAAATATAGCCTACTTACAAAGTCAACTTGGCAATCCGAAAGATACTAATCAGCCGAATAAAAAATATTATGATCCTCGCGTATGGCTCCGCGCTGCGCAGACTAGCATGGTCACCCGTTTAGATCGAGCATTCAAGGCTTTAAACGCGGTAGATGTTCTTTAGCTTATAGGGTAGTCATAAGCGTGCTAAGCATCGTGTGATGGCCTCGCTAGGCCACTTCAGATTAATAGGAATTCCCCCATCAATAATTTTTCTTGATGGTTTTAGAGTCCCTCTATCGAAAACAGGATGAAATGCGAAGGAGACTGCGCAATGCGGCTGAGAGATTGGCTCTATGCATTTGCAGCGTCAATGACAAAGGTGATCGGTTTATTGGCATTAATACGATATAAAGGAAAATATGCAGATTCCCGATGGGTCTAATTGTCGAATCTCTAGAAAAAGTAACGGTAATGTAGCTGATATCGCACTCTAAACGTAGATTCGATGGATATAAAACACGGTAAATAAACAATTAATAGCGTATAGTCAAAATATCGACGATATAACGCTCACTCGACGGGAAACTAATTTTTACGGGGAAAACCAAGGAAAAGCCTCAAACTTTGTACGCATCCTCTTTTGTACACATAACGTCCGAATACTTATAAGAATCAATTACAATAAAAAATATCTCATGGGGAGAGCCAGGACTTTTTTTAATAAAAAAAGGCGATTTAGTCTCGCATTACAGCTTATTTAAAGTTTGTGTTTACAGTCGGATCTGATCTTAATAAATCGGAATAGGCATTTCTATGGATGCCTAACTATAGTAATATAGATAAATAGTAATATAGATAAGAAAAACGAATGAAAGATTTAAATGTAGTAGATGGTTTACACGGTGCCGGAGATTGGTTAATCACCAACCAAGATTTACTAATCCAGTACGTGGTGAATATTATCGTGGCTATTGTTATTTTGGTAATCGGGCTTATTGCTTCCCGAGCGGCTAGTAACACAATAAACCGTGTCATGAAGCTACGTGGCATCGATGCCACTGTTACAGATTTTCTTGCGGCTCTATTCCGTTACGGTGTCTTGGCCTTTACCTTAGTAGCGGTACTGGGGCGCGTGGGGGTACAAACTACATCCGTAATTGCCGTGCTTGGCGCTGCTGGTTTAGCTGTTGGTTTAGCCCTGCAAGGCTCACTATCTAACTTTGCTGCTGGTGTATTGCTAGTAATCTTTCGTCCGTTGCGGGTGGGCGAATACGTTGATCTAGGTGGTGTGGCTGGCACCGTTAATCAGGTACAAATATTTTCTACTACCTTATGTACCGGAGACAACAAAACTATTGTGGTCCCAAATGGAAAGGTCATAGCCGGTAATATTATTAACTATTCACGTGAGCCAAACCGCCGCGTAGACATCGTAGTGAGCGTAGACTACAATACAGATATTCGCCTAGTGAAAAAAGTATTGGGTGACGTTATTGCCAACGATTCTAGAATTCTTCACGAAAAAGGAGTGATCGTACGCTTGAACGAAATGGCTCCGTCCTCGTTAAATTTTATCACTCGATCATGGACTACTAATGCTGAGTACTGGAATGTATACTTTGATCTGATGGAAAACTTTAAATGTGCGCTAGATAGTCAAAATATTAATATTCCATTTCCTCGAATTGACGTCAACTTATGCTGTATCGAAGAAAAAAAAATCATGTAAGCGGAGGAGGTCACCAACTGTACTCTCACCACCTCTTCACAATAGATATAATATTTTATTGTACGAGGAATACTATGCCATTAACCTTAGATACAAGAATGAGTATTAGAGTGTCTGCCGCTTGAAGACCTAGAATCTTAAACTATTTTTATAAGTTAATATTTATCTAATCCTAGAAGGATATCACATATAGAAAAATATAACAGCATTGCCCCATCGCTCCATGAGCGATCCAACATGATTTGCAGTGTCTCAAGAGGAGAGGTACAAGAAACGAATCAGTTTTATTATTATTTGCTATATGAAAGGTATAAATGCGCCCTAGAATTTCTGATCAGTATTCTATTTCACTAAATCATAAAATATATTCTATCATCACTTCCTGTTATCCTAATATTTCTTAAAAAGAACGTATTCTGAAGATTCTGCGCGAAAAATGCGATGTTACGTTTAATTTTTGAATGAAGGTGTAGAGACTCATAAAAGATTTCCGTTAGTTGCGTGTATAATAAATAGCCGGTCGATTCGTTTTGCTTTTTTCTGAATATTATAAAGCAACTTCTAATAAAACTTGATAATGAATAAATATAGTATTTTCTGTGTGAAAACTTTAACTTTTCTATTTTAATTCTTTTTTATACAATCCTAATTGTAAGATTTATCAAATGTTTTAACACTTTTGTCGAGAATCTTCATTCAAAAAGGATTCGATGGCGGTCTTGTATGGACGTCTTATCGTTTATGTGCGTGCCCTCATGCGCGTCCGATTGATCTGAGTTAATAAATTAAAAAATTATAAGAAGATAATCTGATTTTAAATAAAAGTGATCGTCTTTTCATAATTAATTATGCGATTCAGTCGAAGGAAAAAGTAATATTGAATCTACTTAGCTCTACGGAGTTTCCGGAGGTCGTATTACCTAGATTTCTAAGTAAGAAAAATGCTCTCTTATCTGCCAATCCTACTAAGGAGCTTATTTTAATTCCAAAAATAATTTTATCGTGCGTAGATGATTCATTCATAAAGCGCAACTAGAATATCTATTATTTACGTCTTTAAATTAACCTTAAATGTAGACGACATATTCACGCCTCTTACTCTGAATATCTTTCTTATACTTATATTATTAACTATTCTATTATTTATATCATATCGTCTTATAAATAATAAAAATCAATATTTTAATATACCTAGAATACCTAATAAAATAATTAAAATAAGATATTAAGTTAATTATAAAAATCAATTTTCATCTTTTGATTGGTTTATTAATTAATATTAATCTTTAATCGGTCTTTTTTCTAATGTAGTCTATATACAGAAGTATTGACCAAAAAATTGATGTGATAACATCATGATACTGTTTTAAAAAAAAAGTAAGGAGTAACTAAATAAAATAGTATTTCTGAAATAATCCTACGTTATAGAACGTAGGATAGTTAAGGCCCTTTTTTTCTTGAGTAGTAATTTGTAAGAGAGCCCGATTAAAATAAACCATAGTGGTGTGGTCATGAGAGCCTTTCTTGTATCTTCCTGAAGAGCTAACAGTACGAGAACGAAGGCAAAAAATGCCATACAAGTCCAGCACATTAATTTTCCTGCCGGCATCTTATAAATTGATTTCTGGTGTAGCAGCGGATACTGTTTGCGATAAACTAGATACGAGCAGAGAATAATGCTCCAGATAAACATGAACAAGATTGCAGAAACTGTAGTGACTAAAGTAAACACCATCATCACGTTTGGAATCAAGACAATTAGTGCTGATCCGCATAATAAGCAAAAACATGAGAAACGCAAACCGTTAGCGGGTACCGATCGCCCGTCAAGGCGAGCGAATGACTTTGGTGCAGAACCTTCTTGTGCTAGTCCAAAGAGTATTCGACTAGTAGAAAACACCCCGCTATTTGCAGAAGAGGCAGCTGAGGTCAATACAACGAAATTGATAATACTAGCCGCAGCCGGAAGGTCAATTAGTACGAATAGCTCAACGAATGGACTTTTATCTGTGATAACCGCTTTCCAAGGCGTGACTGACATGATCAATATTAGTGCCAGAACATAGAATATGATAATTCGTAGCGGAATAGCGTTGATAGCACGAGGAAGCGTCCTTTCTGGGTTTTTGGTTTCAGCCGCAGCAGTACCGACTAGTTCAATACCCACGAAGGCAAATATTGCGATTTGAAAACCGGCAAAGAAACCAGCGATTCCTTTCGGAAAAAATCCGCCATTTTCCCATAGGTGTGAAAATGAGGCAATAGTACCGGATGGAGACTTAAACTCTATAAAAATCATCACTAGTCCCGTGATAATTAAGCTGATAATTGCGATGATTTTTATCATCGAGAACCAAAATTCCGTTTCTCCGAACATTTTCACTGTTACTAGGTTTAAGATAAGCAACAGAAGCACACAGAGTATTGAGACCATCCACTGCGATAATTCGGGGAACCAGAACTGAGTATAAGCAGTTATCGCTACCACATCGGCAATACCAGTAACTACCCAACAAAACCAGTAAGTCCATCCAGTAAAAAACCCAGCCCATGGACCAATCAGATCTGCAGCAAAATCACTGAATGATTTGTATTCTAAATTAGAAAGTAATAGTTCGCCCATGGCGCGCATTACAAAAAACAACATAAATCCAATAACCATGTACACAATAATAATGGAGGGACCAGC
Organism: Serratia symbiotica; assembly: GCA_964059975.1. Classification (GTDB taxonomy): domain Bacteria; phylum Pseudomonadota; class Gammaproteobacteria; order Enterobacterales; family Enterobacteriaceae; genus CAXKXX01. Next base: position 50,821 of record CAXKXX010000002.1, on the reverse strand, counting down.
AAGACTAATAGTTTTTCCAGAACCCATAAACAAACCAGTACCAATCGCGCCACCAATAGAAATCAACTGAATATGCCGATTGGTTAAATTTCGTCTTAAATGTTCTTTTGAGACGGTCGTAATGTTAGTAGTTATTTCAGAGTTCTCTATCATTTTGTAATTATTGTGCTTTTATCTGTATCAGTGGGATGTGTAAGTTAAAAAATACCTATTTGTTATACGTTTATTAGATAAATTTAATTTAGTAAACTAACGTAGTAATGACGCTTCTATAATATAGTTGATAATATATATCTGCCAGATTAAGATTGATTATTATTTTAACCGATATTATTAAGATAGATATAGAACTCTTGAGAAATAGCAATTTCCTATAAACTAATACATTAATAAAAGTTATATAAATTTTTATACAAAAATATCTCTTTATCAATTTTATATGAAAACGTGATCCGCGTATATACCGTAAGGGTAGTAATCTTGTAAGATTACTACCGAATTTAACTCAAAAATTATTTAAGATAATCGATCCGCCACCTTTAGATTTTTAATATTGCACTCTCGTGAGAGTACTTTAAAGATACTGATAATCTAGTTTATAGTTGTAGTTCCCTATTAAGATCAATGTGTTAAAAGTTATCAAGTGACTATTATGAGCTCCATCTATCCGTAGAGAATACTATGTTGTTCTAAGTGCTTTGGCTACTTGCTTCTATCTCGCATACATCATTAATAGTTATCTTTATAGAACCTCAGAGTTAACTATCACCAGATAGATCATGTGACCATCAGACCTGCTATTAAATCAGAATCTAACTTTATCGTCCGATCCTGGTCCGAATTATCCCATATTTTGTAGGGTCATTCTAAAAATATATTAAGTAATCGAGCAATTTTTAATAAGATTGAAGTATGTCGTATATTGATAAAATAAGAGTAGATCGAATTGGTTAGCGCGTTTAAAGAAAAATAAAATAGATATATTGCTCACATAATTTCAAATATTTTCTGCTCTGTTTGATTGTAGATCTATACTAGTAATGAATTTCTGAGCATTGCGCCAAAGAGTATTGGGATTTCTCTAAAAAATTACTGATCTTATGAAATACATATATTATCATCGATAGATAATAGTAGACTCTACTCTTATAATCATTTATAACACTTTATGGGTAAATGCATATAAAAGATAAGCGTATTATCAAATAATCAGTTTATCATTGAATCATCTATCGCTCATAGATGGTACGTAATTCTGTTTAAGAAAATATATGAGTATTTTTTCTCAAAAAATAGTGAACATTGCTCTAAAAATTAGCAAATTTTTATTAAATTTTCTCAGATTTACAGATTTCATTTTTTCTTTTTGAAAGAAATGATTACTGAAAATTAGCGAGTACTTAATAATATTGGCAATCATACTTAGACGTGCGAAACTAACGTTGCTTATAATAAAATTTTTATAATTTTTATTATAACACAAAATAATGTAATATAAGTAAAATTTTTGTTTTTTTAATTAAAATTTTATTTAATTTACTAAATTTTTAATTAAAAATTAAAACTCATTTGCATTTATGATTGCAAGATCATATAAATAATTGAATAATAATACAATTAGTATATAATACTAGTTATAATAAAAAATATTTCATAATAGTAAAAATCTAGTACAATTTTTAAGCTAATAATTCTGACTGATGAATAGTTACTATGGCTCTACCATTTAGTTACTATAGCTGTATCATTAGAGAGTAATCTCGTCATAAGTTACATAGTATTGAATACGATATTAAAAAATAGGTTTTGCGTTTGCAGACAGTATGATATGAACAGAAAATAAAAATTTAAATCTAATCCGACACCTCCGTTTGTCACGTATTATGTCGAATGTTTTCTATAAAAACATTAAAAACTAAAATAAATAGTATAAATCTGTAGTCTCATACGTTTATACAATTCCATGCTATTTAGCAGATTGATTAGGGTTCCAAAGCAACTACTAAGGTATGAACGCCTTTTTTCTTAAGAGAAATTCCCGAGCGCGTGCGCCAATACGACATAATTCCTATTTCTTCTTCGTAAAAAGACGCTTATCTTTCATAATAAATGAAAGGCTTCAGAAGTTAAGATATAAACCTCTTATTTGAGAATATCGATACTTTCTGTATGATTTTTCTATGAAGTAAAATTCAATTAATTCAATTAAAAAAATTTAAAATTTTTTTGGATGCCTTATTAAGTTTTGTTAAACACGAGAATTGGGGCGGTGGACATTTTGCTCATCCTCTTTAGAGGATGAGCAAAATGAGTAGTAGTCATACAAAGAGTCTTTTCTTAACCATCAGATACTCTAATCAAAAGCTTTTAACCTCCTAAATTTAGCATTTCAAGTAAATTTTAAATAGAACTTGTAAAGTTATTCACCGCTAGTCTCGCTATATCTCTATGAGTCTTGCAGTCTAGACATACTACCAAGTAATCTTTTTCTGCTATACCGAGTATGATAGGAACAGCTGTTATTGCACTATTTCCTCGGTCTAATCAAAATTATTAAAGCTATTCTTTCACCCAGTTTTAGAATCAAAATAGTATTCACCACCTATATATCACTTTTCGAACTATTTGTTCTGATATTACTGGATTAAAAATAACGAACTATTGACTGATCTTTTTATAAATAAAGGTAGTCAGTCATCTAAATCTATAACGATAAGTCTACTTTTAATATTTCTAGAATCGATGAAAGTTGAGGGTAAGGAATTTATCTAAACAATTGTATTTACTTTAAATACTAATAAAAAATTGAAGTAGAGTAAACATTAGTTTTATCTGAAATATTTTATTCTCCAATAGCTTATGGGAATAATATTTAATTATAACTAACTATTTTCAATACTTTCTGGTCGAAAGTAGAGTCAATGTTCTCTATTAGAAAATTTTAAGAAGTATGCTAAATTGTATACTCTAAATAATTCAAGTTTTAGCAAATAGCACAATATTCTACCTAATTTGAAGCTATCAAAACAAATTATAAAAATAGGGCCTACGTGTTCTCGATTACCGAGCAAGGTGACTAAAAAGGCTTTTGGTTCGGATACATTCTAGTATAAGAGGAAATATACGCCATGTAAAATTAGATTAAACTTATAGCAAATTAAAGAAATATTTCTTTAAATTAGCCAGGCTTTATTACACTTACCCATGTTCGATCTGTGTCAATACAGAGCATTTTTAGTAAGATAAAATATCTTTTACCTTGTCGCTATTTCGTGTCATTGGTAGAGTGAGAAAGTTTTATCTCTTTTTAGTATTAACATACAGGATTATGAATTGACTATGTTTAAGAATAATTATGTTTAAGAAATTTCGTGGCATGTTTTCTAACGATTTGTCCATCGATTTAGGCACCGCTAACACTCTAATTTATGTTAAAGGCCAAGGCATCGTATTAAATGAGCCTTCGGTGGTTGCTATACGTCAAGATCGTTCTGGTTCGCCAAAAAGCGTTGCAGCCGTAGGCCATGAAGCCAAACAAATGTTAGGACGTACTCCCGGAAATATAGCGGCAATCCGCCCGATGAAGGATGGCGTGATCGCCGATTTCTTTATAACTGAAAAAATGCTGCAACACTTTATAAAGCAAGTTCATAGCAACAGCTTTTTGAGACCAAGCCCCCGCGTGTTAGTTTGTGTGCCAGTAGGTGCAACTCAAGTTGAACGGCGGGCTATACGTGAATCTGCCCAAGGTGCAGGCGCTCGAGAAGTATTTTTAATTGAAGAGCCGATGGCGGCGGCGATAGGCGCAGGTCTGCCGGTATCAGAAGCTACCGGCTCCATGGTTGTCGACATTGGGGGCGGTACTACTGAAGTAGCGGTTATTGCACTGAACGGAGTAGTCTACTCCTCTTCAGTGCGTATTGGAGGCGATCGTTTTGATGAAGCTATCATTAATTATGTACGCCGTAATTATCGCTCACTGATAGGTGAAGCCACCGCAGAACGTATTAAGCATGAAATCGGATCAGCCTACCATGGTGAGGAAGTTCGAGAAATCGAGGTACGAGGACGTAATTTAGCAGAAGGCGTTCCACGCGGTTTCATCTTAAATTCTAATGCAATCCTTGAGCCGTTACAAAAATCCTTAACTGGAATTATCAGCGCCGTCATGGTGGCATTAGAGCAATGCCCACCGGAGCTAGCTTCTGATATTTCTGAACGCGGTATGGTATTAACTGGAGGAGGCGCATTACTACGCAATCTCGATCGCCTCCTAATAGAAGAAACCGGGATCCCAGTTGTTATAGCAGAAGATCCATTAACGTGCGTTGCACGAGGTGGAGGCAAAGCATTGGAAATGATCGACATACATGGCGGCGACTTATTTAGCGAAGATTAGTCTCAATTTTTATGACTAGGGATCGCATCAGATAGTTTCAGACTACAAGCCTTAGCTCCGCCTTCTACCTCTGTTGTCGAGGAACTCGTATAAATTTTATGAAGCCAATTTTCAGCAGAGGGACTTCGCTACAATTACGGCTTTTCCTGGCGATAATCGTTGCTACTAGTTTGATTCTTTCCGACAAACGAATTGATGCGCTCGTTAAGATACGCAATTACATGGAAACCGCGATCAGCCCTTTTTATTTTCTCGTTAATAAGCCGTTAAAATTTTTAGATAATCTTTCAGAGACGTTAGCTAGCCGTCAAAAGTTAAAACTAGAAAATCATGCGTTGCGCCAAGAACTATTTTTAAAAAATAGTGATCTTCTTCTTCTTGAACAATTCAAGCAAGAGAACTTCCGTTTGCGTGAATTATTAGGATCACCATTGCGTCAAGAAGAGCGTATGATGATTACCCAAGTGATCTCAATAAGTGCTAATCCATACAGCTATCAGGTGGTTATTGATAAGGGATCAAATAATGGTGTCTATGAAGGACAGCCAGTAATCAGCGATAAGGGAGTAGTCGGTCAAGTAGAGGCTGTGGCTAAAATAACAAGTCGGGTACTACTGATTTGCGACATAGCACATGCTATTCCAAGTCAAGTACTACGCAATGATGTTCGAGTAATAGCCACAGGTGGCGGGTGTAACGAAGATTTACATTTAGAACATTTACCGAATAACACTGATATACGAGTTGGTGATATTCTAGTCACTTCCGGTTTAGGAGGACGTTTCCCGGAAGGGTATCCGGTTGCTGTGATTTCGTCTGTGAAGATCGATAGTCAGCACGCCGATACTGTGATAAAAGCTCAGCCGTCTGCTAGTTTACAACGTCTTCGCTACCTACTGCTGCTATGGGGGGCAGACCGTAACGGCGATATGCCCCGGCTACCGAGCGAAGTACACCAGGTAGCTAAGAAACGCATGATGCAAATGAGACCCCAAAACAATCCCTCCAATGACAGCAATTAGCCCATGAGAGCAGTTAGCTCAAGCTCAGAGTTGCCGAATTCAGGAGGTACCTAGTGAGCACTTACCATATTCATGGACGCTGGATTATTTGGTTTTCATTCCTTGTAGCATCGGTGTTACAGATTATGCCTTGGCCTAAGCAAATCTATATGTTCCGGCCATCCTGGATGGAGCTGGTATTAATTTACTGGGTGATAGCGTTGCCGAACCAGATTAATATCGGCACGGGATTCCTGCTCGGACTAATTATCGATCTGCTCCTTGGTTCTGCACTCGGCGTACACGCACTTGCTCTGGGTATCGTCGTCTACCTAGTTGCATTTAAATATCAATTATTTCGAAACATAGCGCTATGGCAACAGGCATTAACCGTAGTACTGCTCTCTGCGGTACTGGATGTCTTAATATTTTTAGAAGAATGTTTAGCGATTAGTCTTTCTTTCCGGATGGAAGTATTTTGGAATAGTGTAGTCGACGGAATGCTGTGGCCGTGGTTCTTTCTATTTATGCGAAAGATTCGTCGTTAATGCATAGCTGGAGTGACGCTATATTAACTTATAACCTTTATTTATTGTTTATTTTCTCATGACCTATCTATATTTTAAACTCAGACGAGTATTTGCACTATTTAATACTCTACTTACTTATAAAACAAAATTATAAAGCGATCAATGTATGTCTTTTGATTATATTCGAGTTAATAAAATATTAAAAGACTCAGAATTAAAGGTATCCTTTAAAATCATAATCATCAATCGCTATAAATAATTGCTGTTACTGGTACAGCCTGAATCAGAATTTTATGACCTATTACTCTTCAATAGATCTAATCATAGTGTCACTTGCGTGACTAAGTGGTACGCTAAACATATAGTATATTTTTCGAGTAGTGTTTAAGTGAGCTTCGTTACCAGCTCTTGCATCATATCAATATGCTCGGAATCATCATTTAGCGCAGGAATATATTCAAATTTCTTTCCGCCAGATTTAATAAATATCTCGCAATGCTGCATTTTTATTTCTTGTAACGTCTCTAAGCAATCTACAGAAAATCCGGGACAGATCAACTGCACGTGCTTTACGCCTTTTTTTGGAAGAATTCGCAGAATTTCTTCAGTATAAGGCGTTAGCCACGGTTCGTGATTAAGACGTGATTGGTAGCTAATAATCACGCGTTCCGGCGATAATCGCAAGTTCTCAGTTAGCGCACGCCGCGTATCTTCGCACCGTTGGGGATAGTCATCTCCCAAAAAAGCGTAGCGCTTGGGGATGCCGTGGAACGAAAGTATCAGGCGATCCGGGCTTCCATGCTCATCCAGGGAGCGCTCAACACTTTTCTTTAGAGCAAAAATATAGGCTGGATGTGTAGCATAATCTCGGATAAACCTAATTGAAGGTAATCGGTGATAGTCCTTAAGGAGGTGTCTCAAGCGGTCCCATACTACTGCGCTTGTAGAGCAAGAGTGCTGTGGATACAGCGGCAGTACTACCAGACTGTGAATGTCTTGATCAAGTAGCGTCTTGATCGCGGTTTTTAAGTCTGGTGAGCCGTAGCTCATTCCTAATTCGATGAGAGCATTCGGTAGACGCTCAGATAGGGCGTCTTGTTGCCGTTTACTATAGACTAGAAGCGGGGAACCTTCCTTCATCCAGATTGACTGATACAGTCTGGCGACCTGGGGTGATCGCCAGGGTAAGATCACGGAATTAAGGATCGGTTGCCATATCATCGGTGAAATGTCAATTACGCGACTATCGCTGAGAAATTCTTTTAAATAGCATTTTACTGCGGATGAGGTTGGTTCATTTGGCGTTCCTAGATTCACTAGCAATACAGCGTGCTTCTTTTTCTGCATATTAATTCCCTTTATTACTTTTCTCGATAGAGTTAATATCCTATATTAAATCTGAGAGGGATACAGCTATTTGCTAATGTAACACACAGTACTCTTACGTAACTACAATAGACTAACGAATCAGGCGCAACTGTACTTGCCATATGAGTGCTAGTCATCAATAAGATCTTGAGGGGGAGAGAAGTTATGAGACTTTAGTTTCTAAGAAAAATATTAGAAATTTCTCCATTAGCCTCGTCTAAATGCTATGTCATATGAGATCAGATAGTGTAATCTATGAAGGGTGCGCCTTACTTGAGAATCTAAGAATAAACGGCTTTGCCTCGCTTCAAAAATATCGTTGATATTTTTGAAGCGAGGCAAAGCCGAGAAGTAAATCAAGATAAGAATATTCTTAATATTTTATTAGAAAAATAGCCCTTGCTATTATCCCACTTTTCTACTAGCTTACTTGAAGTATAATCAGTAGTAGAGCTTTGTATACTTTCAAGATCTCTTTTACCTCTTTCGTCACTCCTTAAAAAATATAATGCGAATAACAGTCAGAAACATTCTCAAAAATCATAATATAGCGGTCAATCATTAAAAAGTTATGACGCAAGTCAGCCTCTAGAAAACGCGCTTATTTGATTTTAACTCAAATTTAAAAGTTTTTTAGAGCTTTTGCGGCGTCGAGATATACGCGGTTCTGATTCAGATCAGAATTACTATTACCAGCGTTAAAAGCATCCAGAATAGTAGCCTTAGAAATAAGACTCGTCTTTGATCAATAACTTAAATTGACCCGAAAAGATCGCAGTAAATCGCGATGAATACTCAGAAGGCTGCATTAGAAGTGCATCATTCGAGTCGGGATCGGTCAGATATTGCATGCCGACACTAATAGCACCAAAGCGTCTTCTAGTTAATCAGTGCTTCAATAAGAGGTACGACTTTGCACTTGCTCTGCTATATATAACCTATATGTCTATCCGGATGCGCCTATCCGGAACTCTAAAGTTCACGCATCCGAAATAATATATTAGCAAAGGCGTTTGCATCTTTTTCATGAAATTTAAAAATTTTAAAAGAAGCGCATATTAGGAAGAGTGAGATTTACCTCCAGAATAAAAGTAATCCGCCCCGTTTAAACCTAGATTTTATTTGCTATAAAATTAGAAGTATGAATTTTCTAATTGCAATATTTTACATTCTCAATCAGGTACCGCATATACTAATTATTTTAACTTTGCCATCATACGCACAAATTGTTAACCCGCAGTACGGTGCCGCTCTATTCTAAATAATAAATTTTGAGGGGTTATTCGGGGTAGAATATAAGATTTATAGGATAAGCCCGATCTAGATTTTCTCGAATAACGCAGAGCGGATAAATTAAAAAATTACCCACTGTCAAGACGAAGCCCTACTGCTGTAATAGCTAGAATAAATCGACTCTGATTCACCCTAGAAAATGTTTTCTATTACGTTAAATATCAATTTTCGAAGTACTGCGAATAATATAGCATACCTTAATAATCTTAAAGCAATAGTCTGTAGAAAGATCTCCGATAAATGTTCTTAATTTCGCACATTCTAACTTTCCCTCATCCAGTAGGATATAATCGATTGAAAGGTTTTAAGTGAGAATAGCTTTTTTAAGCTAGAATGAGGGGTCGCACGTCAACGGATCTATGTGCTGCAGTACGCAATTAAAGAGTGATATCAGCTAATTTTAAAGATTGAGGATTATGGTATAATCATAAAAAATAACGCTACCACCTATAGATACAGAGGTATTGGGTAGTGAAATCTCTATAAATTAAAAATTACAGCATGGTGCACTTTGCGCATTCAGATATGAGGATAACATCCGAGTGCGGTCTTGGTCGACTCTTACGAGAGAGCGCCATTGACATGATAAAAGCTAATATTCTTCGGAGCGTTGGCCCAATAGCGTCAAGGGCAACAGGCTTTCCGCACTACGCAATATGCTCAGAATTAAAAAATGATTTTTTAGAACCCCCGATCCTTCTTTATGTTAATCAAAAATATAAGTAGGCGAATCAGCCATTAGCAGAACAATCGCATATAAAGTAATATAACACACTTTAATCTTTAAAAATTTATTCAATAGTGATTAAGAGAATCTTTTCTCTTATAACCGCACCATAAAATCTTATAACATTACCATTAAATCCTGATTTTTTGTAAAAATTTTAACATTTATATTTATGTATTAAGGTGCGATCACTATAAGGTAAATGGGTTTTCAGAACCTGAGCTACTGATATTAATTTTTATCTGATCTAGCTACCCTGTAGTTAATGCGTACTAATTAATATTAGATAAATCTTTTAGCACCACCCGTCAATTTAAATAAAACGGTTCGTATAAATTAAGTCTTAAGACAAATTTCAAATTAGAACGCTCGGAATGCCGAGCACCCGTTTTCCCTGAGGGCATATCGGAACTGGAGGCGAATATGAGCCGGATAAATCATGAATGCATCAGCTTAGGCTTCAGTGTTAGTAAGTGCCTAGAAAGATATTCACGGTATCAGAAAGAGTTCCCGATAAAATAGGATGCAGTCCGCGATAAGTAGCACTCGAGTCTAAACTTTGCAGTGCCATATGGGCATGCGTATGTGCTTAATTTACCATTCCTGCTTTTCAGGTATTAATATGTCGTTTTATCTAGTGGCTATCAGAAAAAATTATTCTGTATATTACAACTATGCTCATTATAATCACTGTTATAATTCGGCTCACCTGACTTACTGTAAAAAATAACGGGTCAAGTCCGAGGAGAAATTCGTACACTCGAAATTCTTAGTATGAGGAAATACGGAAATGATTCTGAAATTAACAAATATCTAGCTACTAATTCTCTCTATTGCTCTCGAACCCCGTCTGCATCAGCATTTTTTATCATCCCCTCGGCGTAATTGAAAAAAGCGCCTTAATATGGCAGCACAGCTTTCTTCCTCGAGGCCCGAGACGATCTGCACCTTATGGTTCAGACTCGGATGATGTAAAATATCTATCAACGATCTAGTCGCCTTGCCTTTCTTCTCGGCTGCGCCATACACTACTCGTTCAATCCGGCTATGGACTATCGCGCCAGCGCACATTACGCAGGGCTCTAGTGTTACGTATAGAATGCACCTAAGTAGACGGTAATTCTGTAAGGCCGCCCCCCCTTGTCGTAATGCTACAATTTCTGCATGCGCGGTGGGGTCATTTCGGCTAATTACCTGATTCCAGCCTTCACCAATAACCTGATTATTCAGCACCAGAACTGCTCCTACTGGTACTTCATCTTCCTGTTGCGCACGAAGTCCTAGACGTAATGCTTGATACATCCAATGTTGATCGCTGTATTTAGTCATTATTTAGCTTCTTATTACAATTTTATAGCAAGCATTTTATGCGCTTATGCACTGATTGATATCACATAGTTTTAGGTTCTATAACACTAGATCTAAGATTACCCATCAAAATAGAAACGCATAAGTATGGCGACAGAGTATTCAAGTGCGATAATGTAACATGAAGATACTCTGATCTAGAAAACGATTGTAGTTTAAACTGATCGCCCAGTAATGCTAACTATGTGATGCATTAAAAGTGTATACGTGCATAGAGTAAAACTTATACTTTCAGACTTTTCTATCTTCAAAAATATAGGCGAAGGCCCTTTTAGGTAATTTTTAATTATAGCTTAGAGAACTTTATATAAGCTAACTAGCTGTCTGTACTTAATAAAATCTCAATTATTTTCAGTTAACTAATTCCTTCAGTGAAGTAAAAATGCCATGAAAATAAGTTAATACCGTATTTTATTTGAGCGACTGATGAGCCTGCGTCTAGAAATAAAGAAGATCTAAGCGAATAAGGAACAGACATCATTTTAGAGACCCTTGCTACCAGCTTCACCTTACTACTCTATACTACGATTCAGCATCCCTCTTACTATAAATTAATTAAAGCTACCACTTTTATCAATTCGCATTATTTTAGTAAAACTAGTTATGTTCGCTCAAGTGTATAGATTACTTAAGAAGCAAAAAATATTAATCTACGTTATCGCTTTTCGAGGTACAGAATTATTTATTTTAATCTCATTTATTTATCGCTCTATGATTTCTAACTATCTTGCATAAAATCTGATCTCGATAGTAAGCATTAGGCGCGTTACATTATATAACTCTACTAAATACTTATTACTTAATGTACTTGAAAAGATGGAGGAACGATTAAACGCTCAAGATGATAGGCAGGCACAATGCTAGTTTATCCAGTATTTTTTAACGGCAATCACTCTATCAAAAATATGATAGCATGTTTTTTAAAAGTATATTAAAGTTATTTTTCAGTACTAATCCTGATCCAGATTATAGGCACTAAGGCATTATTTCTAGAGCAACTTATAACACTTGAAATATAAGAGTTTAGGAGACAATCGAAAAAGGTTTAGTTAAAACTAAAAGGAATAGATAATATAAATTTTACAATTGCAATCTTGCATCCCTGATTCTCACTTAGATAACATTATTCGAGATCGTTGCGTGTTATCTGTGGGATAAGAATAAGTATGAAAGCAGCAGTAATACCGTATCTGTTAGATGTGGGATTGCTTTCTTTAAAATCGTTAATTCCTAGTATATGTCTAGTTTATTAAAAAATAATTATCCTCACTATCTTCTAATCGTCGATATGTACAGATTCTACAAATTCAAGACATCTATTTCTAATTCATAACTATCCTTTTCATCCGATCATTTAGAATATTTATTCTATATGTAAATAGCTAGTAGTCTGTAGCTACGATCGATATTCTAATTCTATGGCGTTGAGGATTTAAGAGATCAATAAAAACAAAAAATTAGCTTAGAAATCAGGGTCCTGAATCCCGCATTATATCTACCCAACCTTTCTTGATCCATCAGTCTCTACTTTTATGAAAACCGCGATCTTTATTAGTGCAATAGCGCTAGATTTAACACATTTATTAAAAATAGAAGCCAGACATAGCACTTAGACAATTTATAGAAGAATCTTTTGGGTTATTTATAAACTTCATGCGTTACCTAGTGGTTTAGGTAACGCATCATATCTAGTATAGAAATCTTATTTAAAACCATGCTGACTAGACTACTGATTTCTGATATTAATTTATATAAATTTATCGTTTTATATCTGAATTTTATTTAAAATTAAGAAATTAAAATAAGTGTACTCTCCCCGTGATTCGTACAATATGCTCCATATTATGGGATCCTATATTTCTGGTACGGTATTTATATTTGAAGGTTAAAACTATAGATTCTTTAATCTAAATATTAATAATCAATAACATATATTCTATAATGAGTTTTTTAAACAATTATTATATGAATTATAAAATTAATATAATATAAATATATTATACGGGAGAACACTTTTAAATTATAGCACGATTTATAAATCAAAAAAGTTATGTATAACTAGAATATTAATGAAATTAGATTCTAGAATCTCACTATATTTTAATTCATAGAGTATCGAAAATTATAATAATCCAATAAATAAAGGCACATATTAATGTGCTAGGGTAAGAGTTAATTTTATTAGTAATACTGCTAATTAGGTTTATTAGATTAATGATAATACCAATTTTTATTCTTACTAACAGTTTTGATGTAAATATATATTAATAACCTATTTCATAGGTTATTTAAATTAAAACCCCAATAGGATTATAAATGTCTCCGGTTTTAATACAGTATTTTTGACGCGCTTATCATTTTTTTAAGTACTAGATAAGGTGGCTGATCGTACAATATTTTCGAGGCCCTATTTCATATTCTGCATACACAGCCGAATACTAAATATTACTTAGATCTACAATAAGATAATATTTAGTTGCTTGTATTGTTTCGGACTTACTAGAGGTTTTATCTTAATTTACATAACGATTGAAATCATTCATTTTAAATTTATTAGGATAAGTATCCGGAACTTATTTACATCGGACTATGTACCTACCACGTTACTTTTAACCTGATTAGTGATTCAGAGTTTAATTCTACGATTTCACGATAAAAGTCGGGCTTTCGATCTGACTATCTCCGTATTGCATGGACAATGAATATTGTTTGAAAGAATAAACAATTTTTATTCGACGGAAATCTACTTGATCTCTATAATACTAGTATTATCATATAATATGTGATCTAATCCGGTCCGTATTTCTGCTGTTGATATTACTAGCAACAAGTTAGTTGATCCCGTTTATATCACACTCTGTCTCGGATGAATATAACCACGAAGTCGATCTATTATTGAAGATATTTTTATAAAATTAGTAGGATCTGACTCTGGATTACTTATCAAAGTTTCTGGGAGTCCGAGCAGGACATCTCTCTTATTACAATGAAAGTTTAACCAAAAAATTATTCTTGTAATTCCGATAAAAGTGTTGATAGTTTCATATATCGTACGTAGTTTAAAAACATTTAACAATTATTTTATGATTTTTACTTGTGCTCTGATATCGTGTAAGAAGCGCAGAAGATGTCCCTTCATATTTTGGGGTATCAATCAATTCTAAATTAAACATTCAAGAGAGTAACCTATGAGCGTATTTCCTGTGGCTGACATACTACGTGGTCGTACTCCCATTAACAGTGAAATCTCAGTGCGGGGATGGGTACGTACCCGGAGAGACTCTAAGGCGGGAATTTCATTTATTTCTATCTATGATGGCTCTTGCTTCAATCCACTACAAGCTGTGGTGCGGCATTCTTTACCGAATTACCAAAATAAAGCGCCATACCTGACTACTGGCTGTTCTGTTGAAATCACTGGAAAGGTTGTCACCTCTCTCGGTAAAAGTCAAAATCTCGAGTTACAAGTTACTACCATCAATATTATTGGACCAGTCGTCGATCCGAAAAGTTATCCTGTGTCATCTAAGTGCCACAGCATCGAGTATTTACGTGAGGTCGCTCATCTCCGTCCGAGAACCAACCTGATTGGTGCCGTTACGCGAATACGCCACACTTTAGCACGCGCTATTCATGATTACTATCATGAACATGGATTTCTCTGGGTATCTACCCCATTAATTACTGCTTCAGATACTGAGGGTGCTGGAGCAATGTTTCGCGTTTCTACGTTAGATCTAGAAAATCTACCACGTACCGATCGGGGAAGAATAGATTTTAGTAAAGATTTCTTTGGAAAAGAAACTTTCCTAACTGTATCTGGCCAGTTAAATGCTGAGACCTATGCGTGCGCACTGTCAAAAATCTATACATTCGGGCCAACTTTCCGGGCGGAGAATTCTAACACTAGCCGTCACCTAGCAGAGTTCTGGATGATTGAGCCCGAAATTGCCTTTGCTAAACTAGATGATGCTGCGATTCTAGCAGAAAAAATGCTGAAGTATATATTTCAGACCGTTTTAAATGAACGTATGGATGATATGATATTCTTCGCTGATCGTATAGATAAAAATGTTATACAGCGCCTACAGTCCTTTATTTATTCTCACTTCGTTCAGATCAGCTATAGCGAAGCAGTAGAGATCCTAATAACTTCAGGACAAACCTTTGAAAATCGAGTATTCTGGGGCATCGACTTTTCCTCCGAACATGAACGCTACTTAACTGAAATACACTTTAAAGCTCCAGTTGTAATAAAAAATTATCCAAAAAATATCAAACCTTTCTATATGCGCATGAATGATGACGGTAAAACTGTTTCTGCAATGGACATATTAGCTCCGGGCATCGGTGAGATAATCGGCGGTTCCCAACGTGAAGAACGCCTAGATATTCTAGATCAGCGGATGGAAGAAATGGGGATAAATAAAGAAGACTATAGATGGTATCGCGACCTTCGTCGCTATGGTACTGTGCCTCATAGCGGTTTTGGCTTAGGATTTGAACGTTTAGTTTCTTATGTTACAGGTGTACAAAATATACGTGATGTGATTCCATTCCCAAGAACGCCACGCAATGCACGCTTCTAAACTAACTCGGCCTTACTTTTAAAGAATACTTACTATAAAACACGGAAAAAACTATCTGACTTTAGATATGTATAAATACAATCTAGTATCACATAGCCCTTTATATATAGTAATCTTTAATATTTTTTCTTAACAATCTATTAATGGGATTAATAATATTTTTATCTAAATTAATTTAATAAAAATGACAAATTATTTTTTCTACTTATAATAATAAAATAGGCAATTAGTAGAAGAATAAGTAATTGCATAATATAAAAAAAGATCGTTAATAAGTTAGCGTAATATTCTTACAATAGTCATTATAATTATAATATATGCTAGTATAGATTACTCAAAAAACATATATAAAAAAATAGAAAAATATTTAAAGTAAAATTATCTTTTTATTTTATGTATAAATATAATAATTATGTTTATACATAAAATAAAAAGATAATAAAGATAAATATGATGTTAGAGATTAGACATGCTATTCTTTAGAATCCCATAAATAATAAAATTATTTTAATCTTATTTATTATAAAATTTTTTGTCTACGAGCCATGCGACCATGGATACCGATACTTAGCGAACTAAATTTTATTTTTAAATATCAAGATAAAAAATGTAGTGACCCTAATAGAGCTATTTCTACTGCTAAAGAGAGCATCATTACTATAGTTTTGATTTAAAATACTAAATCTTCCTTCTTTAAGATTGACTAAAGAACTTATTAGAATCTATAATATAAATTAGATAATTCACATGTCGTAAATTTAAAAACATAGTAATATATTAAAATAGGAGTAGAATAATTAATTAATCGCATTCTAGTTCGAATAACATTCGAACTAGAATGTAAATTACAGTTTACAGATAAATATTTTAAATTCAAAAAATTATATAGTATACTATAGCTATAGCGTAAAAGAATTGCTACACCAAAAAATTACTATATCAATACAATTCAACATTCCAGCTAACACAGTTAATAATAAAGACGAAATTAATTATCATTATAATGCATAACTCCCTTCATTTTTAATAAATACTTTGTTCGTCTTACCTTAAATTATGAAGATAACTTAGATACTAGTTAAATTGAGTGCTTGATTGGGAGACTTTTTATAAAAATCTTTAAAATGATAAAATTATTTATTCTAGGAAGTAACTCGAGTCATGGTGAGAAGCTCATTTTATTAGAATATAAAGAGTCGTGTTTAACGAATTCATTCAGAGCATAGGGGCTTGTTTAGATCTCAGCGATTCTATCGTATTAAGATAGATAATGTGAATTATCTAAAATTATTAGACTCAAAAAGACTACAAATAAATATTTTAGCGAATCACACTATATAATTTTATATTTATTAAAAATAAATTCTATATTTATTAAGAATAAATCTATAAATCAAAGAGTTTTTTATGATAAATGAAATTTTTAGTTATAAACCAAGTCTAGCTCTAGAACTTTGATAAAATTCCTAGAACCAATCTTTTAATTCGAATAAAATACAGAGTTGCATTGACAATAAAATAAATTCTAAGCCTATCTGAATAGGAAGTTCCGAATTTTACCAAAATGATAACGATGGCTTTAACTGTATCAGTCTATAGGATTAGAAACGCATTTATTATGAATGTCCTTAATCGATACGATCGATTTTAGTGCCATCTCGATGCTCTTTATAATGAAGAGAAAGGGCGTCGAGATGGCATCGTCAGGAAGCAATGACTTTTAAAAATTCAACCAGATCTAGTCTTGCTTCTAAAAGGATCCCGCTAATAATCCTCTGTCTACTAATAAGTAGACAGATATTGTTCTTCAATATCATTAGCACAGCACATAAGGTCGTTCTATATAGCTATTATCTCTAATTTTATCATCAGGCCTATACATAGAGGAGAGAGATCGCTAATTGATCTTCCGATGCTTCTGTAATAAAATTATTCGTTACCTTTTCGAAAGCGCTCTAAAAAGGAACGGGTTATTTTTACGTTCTTCCCCGAAGTTAGATATAGATCCATGACCAGGAATAAAGGTCATATCGTCACCTAAAGGAAATAGTTTGGTATAGATAGAATTAACCAAGGCGCTATGGTCACTGCGTGGAAAATCGCTACGTCCGATACTGCCGTTAAATAGAACATCACCCACCAGAGCCAGCCTATCCTCATTGTTAATAAAAACAATATGACCCGGGGTGTGGCCAGGGCAATGTAACACCTTGAGCGTCGTCTCTCCCACCCCAATCTTATCGCCTTCCTCTAGCCACTGAGTGGGTATAAAAGATACACAGGTTTCTAAGCCAAACATTTGACTTTGTTCGGACAGTCTGCTCAGCCAAAAGACATCTGATTTTTCTGGACCTAAAATAGGAACTTTATAATGCTTAGCAAGCTCTTCTGCCGCACCAACATGATCTAAGTGACCGTGCGTTAATAGAATATGAGAAATTATCAGTCCTCGGTAATCCACTGCTGCTTTGATTTTTTTTGCATCACCCCCTGGATCGATTAACGCCGCTTTTTGAGTGCGCTCACACCAGATCAGAGTACAATTCTGCGAGAAGATGGTAACGGGGATAATATAATACTTCATAGGAGTGTACCTATTTGGATATGCACGGTGTTGCTCAACGAGCAATGCCGTGCATATAAAGTGTGGGTGGGTATTGCTGTAGCTCTCTGTAGATATTGCTCACTTAGATGACTCCAAATAAAAAATCTATAAACTGTGCTTTGTATGATAACCAGGCATTACCCGAAAGTACCCCCTTTTAAGTGCAAGCGATATGTCATGCGCATCCTATAGTAGGACTGGCGCAGACAGTTAAACTATATTGATTCTTGCCTCTTATATGGTAGATTGACTAATAGTACGTTCTTTCCTATTTTAATGACGATCATTCAGATTAATTTTGTTAAAGTTAACAGGTTAATCATTACAAATGATCATATGTTCATTTTAAATTGATAGTCGCTTATTGAGTGCGAGTGCATTCTAATATCGGAGTGCTTTATCAGATTTTAGTTATTTTATTTTAAGTTATGCAATGATTTAATTATTTAGCCATCATTAATCTACCGATTTTAATTAATATTTATTGTAGTAAAAATTACTTTTTTAATTGCACTTGGATAATAAAAATCTTTTATAGATTTGTTTATCTGACACCTTACTATAAATCAAATATTTAATACTCAAATATCGAAAATAATTAAATTTAGTATATAAATTTCTCCGTTTATAATAATAAATTTTATATGCCTAAGTGCACTGAATAGTAATCATTATAAAACATGTATGCTTGTTAAGTTTTGTTTCAATCTTAATTGCAAGTGCGCGCCGTATGATAATATAATTTTACCGCTATTCATGTTAGCGCGTATTTTCGTCAGTAGTATTTTTTTAGATCACATAAAGATCATTTTATCATTAAGTTTTTAACAGTATGCTATGATCCATGCTATATCTTTTAGATATAAAAAATTTT
This sequence comes from Serratia symbiotica, assembly GCA_964059975.1. GTDB lineage: Bacteria > Pseudomonadota > Gammaproteobacteria > Enterobacterales > Enterobacteriaceae > CAXKXX01. Next base: position 32,067 of record CAXKXX010000002.1, on the reverse strand, counting down.
TACTATACAAGATAATTATCTCTAGTCTACATTAGAAGATTAGGTATAACTGAGGTTGATAGCGATCGGTGAGTTTCACCAAGAAGCTAGTCTGTCATAAAATTATAGGCTATCAGAATTTAGCGCAAGATATTCCGAACACGCTCTAGATCTTCGGGAGTGTCGACGCTTATGCTTAGCATGAGCTTAGAAACTATTACGCGTACTCTTTCGGAGTACCACAGCGCGCGAAGTTGTTCTAACAATTCAGTCTGTTCCAACTGACATGGTAGTCGTCTGACATAGCGCCGCACAAAACTAGCGCGATAGGCATAGATTCCAATATGACGGAATAGCGTCTTTCCGATGCTATTTTTTAGGGTAGCCCATCGACGAGTATTCCAGGGAATAGGGGCGCGCGAAAAATAAAGCGCATAGCCTTGCGCATCTATCACAACCTTAACAACATTGGGATTGAAAGCCTCTTCTACGCTTTTGATTGGTACTGCTAGAGTCGTCATATCAGTGTAGCTTTCAGCCATACTTTCTGCTATTTGATTTAGGATCAGTGCCGGGATCATCGGCTCGTCACCCTGCACATTGACAATAATTTGATCGTCGGAAAGGCTATAGCGTTCAATCACTTCTGATATGCGTTCGATACCGGAAGTGTGGTTCGAATGGGTCATACAGATTTCACCCTCAGCCTCCTCAATCACTTTAGCTACCTCTAGGTGATCAACCGCTACGAGCACGCGGCTAGCACGAGACTTACGCGCTTGCTCCATCACGTGCACAACCATTGGCTTTCCGTTAATGTCTGCTAAGGGTTTAAATGGTAATCGGGTCGATGCATATCGCGCAGGGATAATAACAATGAAATTCATGTGTATTTCTCGTTTATACGGAGTGTTCGCCCGGCATCTTTTAATAGTATTGGGATGCCATCTCTAAATGGATAGGCTAATCTATCTAATTTGCAAATAAATTCTTGATTCTCTTTATTAAAATACAGATTGCCATTGCAAATTGGGCATACAACTATTTCGAGTAAACGGTGATCCATATTATCCTCTAGATTAGAGAGAAGTAGTTTTTTAGAAAATTTAATTTAAATTATCATGTCATAGCACCACGCAGCAGCGAACTCGTAATCTATTTGCAGTGGCCTCCCATATCATTTTCTCCAGATTAAACGCTGATAAGGGTGTGTGATCGAGAGAGATGAAAAACGTTAAGCGCTATCTAGATCAAAAAATAAATGCATTGGTCTAGCGGACTAAATATTTAACTCAGCTAAATCTGCTCTTATCTTTTTTGTTTTAAATAAAAATTTAGGTAGTAGTTAAACTTAACGTAATTCCTGATAGTGACTTTATCATCTAGCGGAAAAAGTAAATATGATGTGTTCGTTTACCCTCCTATATTTTATAGTGAGATGGGCATATTTATCGTTACTCGCATTCCCCCTATTATCTTTTCACATGAAAAATGACTTTTAAGTCGTCTAGTTATCTTGCCTCCAGAACGCTAATGAGCTAATAGTAATTGATATTTAATCGAAAGATTCTGAAATACTAAGTACTATTTATTGTATTTTTTAATAGTTATCCTACTTTCTCTCAATCAGATTGATGAAGAAACCGGATGTGGGACGTTTCTATCTAAAAGAGACTGCGTCAAACCATCGTAAGTAATTTGTCCATTTATTAAAAGTAGTGTACGCGGCGCGATGTGTGCGGCCTCCTCAAGATCATGTGATACTATCAATAATGTCAAGGTCCTCTGTGTACACTCAAAAAGCAATAGGTGCAACATCTCACGGCGTAACGTTGGATCAAGGGATGAAAAAGGCTCATCAAGCAATAAAATTGGTCGTTTTCGGATTAGACAACGCGCAAGAGATGCACGTTGTCTCTGACCACCAGACAGTTGTGATGGTAAGCGTGATAACTGCTCTTCTAGTCTTACATGACGAGCTATTTCGGATAGTTTCTGCCGCTGCAGCGTACTAAGGTTTAGACCAGGATCTAGGCCCAGGCTAATATTTTCTGCTACTGTTAGATGGGAAAATAAATTATTTTCTTGAAATAGCATCGATACAGGACGTTTAGCAGGGATCGTGTTGGTGTGATCTACATCGTTAAGCAATAGCCTACCGGAAGTAGGCGATAAAAATCCGGAGAGGAGGTTTAAAAGAGTACTTTTTCCTGCGCCGCTTGGTCCTAACACTGCAACACGCTCCCCGGCTTGTATGTGTAGGTCAAAGTACATGACTAAATCTTGATAGCGATAAGTCAATTTTTTAAGTATGATCATATTCTTTTGTCTTGTAGGTTGCCGTTTTGGCATTTAACGCGATTAAAGGTCGATTCGTTACTTATTTTGTATCTTACAATGTCTTGAATATCAATTAGATTGATCGGCCCGATAAGCGTTCAATTAGGGTAAAAAATAGAAAGCATAGCAATAGCAGAAGCAGTGCGGTGGCTGCGCTATCTTGACTTCGGTATGCCCCCATCTGCTGATATAGGTAAATGGGTAAAGTACGGAAGTGCGTATTACCAAGTACAGCCACTATTCCAAAATCTCCAATGGAGACTACACAAGAGAGAGCTAACGCCTGTGCGATAGGCTGGCGCAACACTTTCAGTTCAATTAATCGTAGCCGCTTCCAACCTCGCATGTTTAGTGATAAGCATAGTGGACCGTAACGTTCTGCAAGATCACACATCGGGTTTTTTAGTACTTTCAATGCATAGGGCAAAGCAATTAGCGCATTGCTAAAGATCACCAGTGCGTAAGGTGAATCAGGTAATCCTATTGTGTTATTTAGAAGCAAAAAGAATCCGGTAGCAAGTACGATATTCGGGATCGCTAGAGTTATCACACCACTTAGCTCTAGTATCTGACTCCAAAAACATTGTCTCCTTATCTTTAGTTCACGAATACTCCATAATAGCATCATGGTTAGAGTGACACACAACAATCCGGAACCAACCGCGACACGGAGTGAGATCATTAGCGCTTGCCATATTTGCGGCTTTTGTAGAACACTTCCTAAATCTTGAGTGACGCCCTTTGCAATTACTGCTAATAGCGGAGGAAGCAATAGCAGTAGTGCAATACTAATAATAAGACCATCACCGATGCGACACCGTTGGCAGTCCGATCGAGCATTTAAGTAAGGTACATGGGTACTGCTTCCGGTAGTCTTAGCCGCGCTAAATCGCTGTGCTAAGACTACCGGTCCTAGACATAAGATTAGCTGAATTAGAGAAAGTAAAGCTGCTCGGCCGATATCATAGTCGTAGCTTAGTGCCTGATAAATCTCTAATTCCAGGGTGGTGGCCTGAGGTCCTCCACCCATAGCAAGCACAGTAGAAAAGCTTACGAAGCACAGCATAAAGATCAGTGCAGCACTAGGTGAGAGCTGTCGACGCACTGCTGGCCATTCGACAATACACCATTCTTGCCAGCTATTCATACCAAGATGAGCCATCAATTGGCGCTGTTCAAATGGGATACTTTCCAGCGCATAAAGTAGTAAGCGGCTTGCAAGTGGCAGATTAAAGAAGAGGTGTGCCAATAGAATACCCTGTAATCCGTAGGGAGAAAAGCTGTATTCGATGCCTAGAAAATGACATAAGGTGGCCAGCCAACCTTGCTTCCCATAGATGCTGATTAATCCAAATACCGCTACTAAGACCGGAAGTACTAAGGTCATGGCGCATAGTCTAAGTACCCACTGCTTTCCAGGAAAATGAGATCGATATAGGGCACGGGCGAGCAAAATAGCGGGTAGTACTGATATCATAGATGATAGCAGTGCTTGCCAGAAAGTGAAGAAAACTATATGAAAAAGGTAGTTATCTTTACATATATTACGCCAGTCACTTTCAGAAGTATGCTGTAGTAACGAGCCGAGTGTTAGCCCCGCCGTAATTACTATTAGGCCTGAAGCAATTAGTCCTGGCCATCCCCAGCTAGGTATTAAGGACTTACTGCGGTTTGCCATGCTCGAATCCAGCTACTACGATGTTGGGCTACTTCGTCATTTTGATGTTGTAATATGGTGTGTACCATAATAATCTGCTCGAAACCAATTGGAAGCGGAGTGTTGATTACTGGATACATCCAATTGCCGAGGGGTATATGTTTTTGAAATTCTAGTGTTATTATAAATTGCATAAAGAGTTTTGACAAAGCAGGCTGCTTGCTACTCTTGAGTTTACCGACCAGCTCGACCTGAAGGTAGTGACCTTCACTAAATTGTGCGGCAGCGTAGTTTTCTTTTTTTTCTTTAATCAAATGATAAGCCGGGGAAGTAGTATAGCTCAGAACTAAATCGGCTTCGCCCTTGAGAAATAAGTCGTAAGCTTCACTCCAACCTTTAGTTACGGTTACAGTTTTTTTCGATAACTTCTTCCATGCTTCTAATGTTTTTTCACCATAGACTTTTTGCATCCACAATAATAGACCAAAGCCAAGAGTGCTGGTACGCGGATCTTCATAAATTACTCGCCAGCTCTGATCAGAATAAATTAATTCCTGTAGGCTTCTAGGCGGTCTTTTTAGTGTACTCTGATTATAAATAAATGCGAAGTAACCGTAATCGTAAGGCACGAATATTTTATCTTTCCAGCCTCCTGGTAGATGCAATTTTGCGATATCAATATCACTCGGTGCGAATAAGTCAGTTTTTTGTGCCGCTTGTAGCAAATTATTGTCCAGACCAAGCACTACGTCAGCAGTACTATTCTCTCCTTCCATTCGAAGACGGTTTAGTAATGATACACCGTCTGCTAGTGTTACAAATTGTAACTCACACTCGCAGTAGGCTTCAAAGCCTTTTTTTACTGCAGGGCCGGGACCCCAATCTGCTGCAAAAGAATCATAGGTATAGACAGTTAGTATTGGCTGGGAGAATGCTGATGCGGCAGATAGGAGTAATAAGTAAGGTAAGTATTTTTTGACCACCTTTAATTCCTACACAATAAAACGGAGTTCCTTTGAAGAACGCGAGCTTCGCGGGGTGCTCGCTAAGATCACCCCGTTCATTCAGCATTGATTGAAGTAGATACGGCGAGCACGCTCTCCTCATAAAAACATGTCTTTTCCATCTTGACCAGATAGTACTGTCGTAAAGTCTAACAGATACAAGCTATAAGAACCGTGTTTAATGCTATAGAAAAGTAAAAATTAAGTAGATTTACGATCATAGAAGTCAGTATCATTATCGCCGAACTAGCATTTCGGCGATTAATTTTGATACAAAAGAAAAATAATATCCTTAATCCACTCGGCTTGTTATTTTATTTTTAATCCTGCATCAAAATATAGCCACGCACAGAAGAATCCTCGATTCTCTAAGAAGTCAATCTAGAAGGGATCCAGATACTTATTGCCTAAATTATAGCGCCTATCAGATAAAAGAGTTGTCTAAGGATTTAAATGCATACTTTCCTATAATTTTTACAAAGTGTTTTACGTCGGCCAGCGTCGATCGGTGAACTGGAGAAATCTCATAGATCGCAGAATATTCATGAAGGATATCTATCCTGAACGCCGCTTACCAGATAAAATAGATTAGATTCAAAGTAATGAAGATACTCATCGAAGTATCTATAGATTCCTTAGATTATTCGTCAATTCTCTAGAGAGAATGACACACTACTACTTACTAAATTCACAATACTTTATTTAAATAGCTTACACCCTCGCATTATGTCGAGCGGAATCTGTGACTAAAAAATTTTTTAATCCGCTACTATTGCAACACCAGATCTGTCTGATAGGATAAAGGAATAAATGCCTTTTTACGTAGTCTGATTAACAATTAGGCGGGTCCCAATTTTACACGTCGGTCACTGGGTATTCATATAATTCAGTGTAAGGAATTCCTGCCACGGAATCAGTGATATGATCTCGGTAGTCTTGCCATTATGGTCTCCTCTTAAAAAGAGGAGACAGATCGGATTTTTAATATGAATATAGAACTAAATAAGTTAAATTCCCCTGATTGAAAATTCTATAACTCATCTTTTCTTGTGTCACATACTGAAAGTATTTTTCGAGGCACTAGAGAAGCAAAAAAAAGGGGGGGGAATCTTCAAAAGATGTTATCGGTGCTCAGCATTACCATACGTTAAAATCAGGTCGATTAATTAAGGGCTACACTAGAGATGACATGCGCACTCTAACACGCGCCCTCGCATTAGGTCCCAAGTAGATATTGCATCTAAGTCTCAAGCCTATTATGACGAACTTAAGAATAAGCGATTAGCTACTTTAATCCGAAGCAACATTCTAACTTTTAGTTGACATCCTAGATTAGGCCACAATAGATCTTACGATTTATCTATGTAATAAATGCAGAAAAATCTAACAAAGCTATAATTTAAAATGCCAAGATCAAAAATTTTATAAAGCAGACTATGCTCCTATTTCATTAGCTAGTGCAATAGCCCACCAGTCTTTACCCTACTACCTTAGCCTGCTAAGCGCTCATCTTTCTTACAATTTAGCTGAGCCAGCTAAAGGCCGCTATTTCTAAATGGATCGAATAAAAGAAGATATGAAACCTCCTCACTGGTTGTCTCAGCGCTGTAATCCCATTTTTGCTGCTTTTCTGCTAATTGCTTTTCTTTCTGGGATTGCAGGTGCATTACAGGCGCCGACTCTGAGCTTATTTCTAACCACCGAAGTCAAAGTTCGCCCCCTATGGGTTGGATTCTTCTATACCGCTAATGCACTTGCTGGAATTCTTTTAAGCTTACTCCTAGCTGATCATTCTGATACTCGTGGTGATCGGCGTAGGTTAATTTTACTATGTTGCCTAATGGCAGTTGGAAACTGTTTGTTATTCGCTTTCAATCGTGACTATTTAACTTTAATTACCTTAGGCGTATTGATGGCAGCAATCGCGAACACGGGGATGCCTCAAATTTTCGCTTTGGCCAGGGAGTATGCCGAAAATAAATCCCAAGAAGTAGTGATGTTTAGTTCCGTAATGCGTGCTCAGCTATCGTTGGCGTGGGTAATCGGACCCCCGCTTTCATTTGCGCTAGCACTCAACTACGGTTTTACTATGATGTTTCTAATCGCGGCCTCCACTTTCGTCGTTTGTTCATTTCTGGTCTGGTTTATCTTACCTTCGGTACCTCGTATTAATCTTACAGATAAGGCTATTCATGGCGACGCCTCCATGTTGATGGTCTCCTCTAAAAGTTGGGGAAACCGCGATGTACGCTTGCTTTTTATCGCCTCAATGTTAATGTGGACCTGTAATACTATGTACATCATAGACATGCCGTTATATATCACCAAAGATCTCGGATTTCCCGAGAACATGGCAGGGCTTTTAATGGGTACAGCAGCGGGATTAGAGATTCCAGCGATGCTGATAGCAGGCTACTATGTTAGGCATTTTGGAAAGCGCAATATGATGCTGCTTGCAGTGCTTTCTGGGGTGCTATTTTATTTCGGATTAACCCTCTTTAATGGTCGTACAGCACTAATAGCGTTACAGTTACTTAATGCCATATTTATTGGCATCGCCGCAGGTATTGGTATGCTCTATTTTCAAGATTTAATGCCGGGGCGCCCAGGCGCCGCAACGACTTTATTCACCAATAGTATATCTACCGGCGTGATCTTGGCGGGTGTATTACAGGGGATTCTAGCAGAAAATCTAGGTCATTATGCAGTTTACTGGTTGACTGCATTTTTATCCGTAATGGCATTCTGGATAAGCGCCCGAGTTCCAGACGTCTAAGTAGTAGTAGAATTATTAATCTGTATCTTCCCCGATTTAAGAAAAATTAATTCGGAGCGTATAACGCACACTCTTTATTATAGAATTTGACTGATCGTAATACACGTAACGTGTATCGACGGTAGATTATTTTCATTATAAAGTAAGTAGCTTTCGATGCGGTTTATGGGTGAAGCATGGATGAAGCATGATATTAACCTGCGTCTTTCTAGTTCACACTTATCATTATGCAGCTAAGAATAACTTTGCTCATACGAGCATCTTGATATGAAGCCCTTCAACTAATGATTCGAGGTTAAAATTAGACATTTATACTAATAAAGTACATTATTAATCGGAGAATCAGGTAAAACCTGAGATGCTCAAGTTGGTGTCGGAGCTTATTTATTAAGAAAATTAAACGAAATTTTTGGAGTTTTTCTAAAAACTAGCATGCAGACAGTGTGCCACTTATTTTAAAAGTGACCCCCATTCTTCGATGCCCGAAAGATCAGCCTAAAATGTCACGCTATTTTTATTTACAAAAGTAAAGGTGAGCTCATAAGTTTTACTAATAGCCCCCCCACTTTTCCAGATAAAATAGCTCTTGAATGCTTTGCGTCGGAAAAGCCAGCGCTCTTAATCCCAAAGGGGATGTCTAGACGACACTCCTCGGGCTATAATTATTAGCGTAAGCTCTATTTTAATATGTTTAATAGCGATTCAAGCTGGCTTTGACTAGTTTGCTTGACGTCCACTTTTATATAGACGCTATACTCTTCGGGCACTATCACCACCTCCGATACCCCGGGCTGAGCTCTAAGTAATCCCTCAAGAAACAAATCTTTGGCTGCCATGGACGAAAGCGCGAGACGTAGACTACTGATGTAGGGCGGCTCCTTTATGGTATTGCCAATTAAAAAAAATAGAGCTGCAAGCACGATACCGGCGATAAATACGGACTCTGATCCCCCTAGTCCGTATAGCCATCCTCCCAGGCCTCCTCCGATCGCCACGCCAATAAATTGGCTAGTGGAGTAAGCGCCCATTGCAGTACCCTTGTAACTGGCCGGAGCCTCCTTACTGATCAGAGAAGGTAAGATTGCCTCTATTAAGTTAAATGCTATAAAAAATAGCTGGATACCAGCAATAGTGACCCGCAGGTTTCCAATAGAATACCAGAATAATACTTCTGCACAGAATAGCGTAGCTACACACCCAGTAAGCATTTTCTTTATTCGTCGATACTTCTCCGCGTAGAGAATAAGGGGTGCCACGGTTGCGAACGATATTAAAATAGTGATTAAATAGATTTTCCAATGTTCATTGGTGGATAATCCAGCTTTTTTTATCTCCATAGGAAGCGCTACAAAGCTTAAGATTAGCAGAATATGGAGACACATGATGCTAATATTCAGCTTCAGCAACCGAGAGTTAACTAACACCTTAATAAGGCTACCTCCGAGGATGCGTGATTCGCGATTGAGCGTACATTTATCTGTGGAAGGTACGATATATAGTATTATTCCGATACCAAAAAATGCTAATATAGCGATCATCCAGAATAGCGTATGCAGACCAAAAGCATCGCTAACAACTGGTCCGAGAACCATCGCAATAGCAAAGGTAATGCCAAAACTTACGCCAATAAATGCCATAGCTTTGGTATGATTTTGTTCTCGAGTTAAATCCGATAAGAGTGCCATTGCTGCTGCTGCAATGGCACCGGAACCCTGTAGTGCACGGCCAAGAATTACTCCCCAAATAGAGCCACTTATCGCGGCGATTAAGCTTCCGATTACAAAGATGAGTAACCCATAGGTGATCACAGGTTTGCGACCAATACGATCAGAAATCAGACCAAGAGGGATTTGAAATATTGCTTGCGCTAAACCGTAGATGCCGATAGCAATTCCAACTAGATACGCGCTGGCACCGTTGAGCGCCATACCAGAGGTAGTTAGTACAGGCAAAACCATAAACATGCCGAACATCCGCAGCGAGAATACTACGCCCAACCCCCAGATAGCGCGAAGCTCCACCGGAGTCATTCTATTATCATTCAAATCAAACCTCGATAGAGACTTTTTTCAGGATCTCAGGGGGTGGCTTGGCCTATTGATTTTCCCTTTCCCGTCTAGAGGAGCAAAGTCAATAGGCCCGTAAATAGCTCTATTTCAGGTTAGGTGCAGCTTACTAAAAATAAGTTTTTCATACTGAAAGTGTTGCACTAGTAAAGTCTACTGACATCATTATACTTATAGTAACTATAACAACGATGGAGAATATAAATAATTGACGTGCCCATATGCGATTATTTTTAATTTTATAGCCCCGAAGAGCCATTCCTAGCCACAAAAGATTGACCACGCCGGATACGAGTAAATACTTGTATCCGGCGTGGTCTTTTAGATTCAACATCAGCGCAGCTATCATAAAAGCTAGAATATAAATAATGATGTGATGCTTAGCTGTGGGGATACCCTTCTCAATAGGAAATACTGGAATTTTAGCTATCTGGTAATCTTTAAAGCGAAAAATGGCAATCGCATAGGAATGCGGCATCTGCCATAAACTGAATATGGCTAGGAGAATTAAGGCTCCAGAGTCAAGATTGTTAGTCACCGCGGAGTAGCCGATAACCGGGGGAGTGGCTCCTGATAGGCTGCCTATTAATGTTCCATATACTGAATGGCGCTTCATATAAAGACTATAAATACCAGCATAAACTAGGAGGCCCATTACCGCTAGCCATGTGGCTATCAAATTAGTACCTATATACAAAAGTATAAGACCAGAGGCACCCAGAATAGTAGCATAAGACAAGACTGGAGTCGGTGTATCTGAGTATCTTACCAGTACCCGATTTTTCGTTCTCTCCATTTTTGCATCGATATCGCGATCAATATAATTGTTAATAGCACAACCTGAAGCGACTACTAATGAAACTCCGAGTAGGGTGGAGAAGAGCAAGAGAGCGTCGACTTTTCCTTTAGAAGCAAGAAGAAATCCTCCAGTAACAGAAATTAAATTTCCGCAAATAATTCCTGGCTTAATAAGTTGGAAGTATTCTTTAAGTATCACGTATAACTCAACTGTTAACTCATCATCATATTATTATTCAGGTTATACATAATCCAGAGTGATCCTATTAAAATAATACAGATTACTGTAATGGTGAATAGCAGTGCTGTTAGGTTCCAATGCTCTTTTGATGAAATGTTCATATGCAAGAAGCATATTATGTGTACCAGAACCTGAATCAATCCCGAACTAATAATCACTGTTAGTGTGATAGCATGTGAGGTGGGACTACTCATTGCTGCAGCAAATGAAATTATTGTCAGGATTATCGACAATATAAATCCGAGCAGATGTGTCTTAACGCTTCCGTGCTTCACACTACCGTGAGCAATTGCGCAGCATGAACGGCTCATCAAGACGCTCCCATAAGGTAAACTAGGGTGAATAGAAAAATCCAAATTAAATCTAAGAAGTGCCAGAATAGGCCTAAGCATATTAAGTCGGTTTGATTCGCTTCGGTTAAACCACGTTGAACGAGGCGAATCATCACGATAATGATCCAGGCTAATCCGAAAAGGACGTGAAGACCGTGAGTTGCAGTTAGCGCGAAGAAGCTGGATAAGAATGCGCTGCGATCTGGACCAAATCCTTCTGAAATTAAATTGTAAAACTCATGAATTTCTATTGCAAGGAATCCTAATCCAAATACGAAGGTTGGGAGTAGAAGTCCATTAACTTTACTCGCTCTGCCTGTCTTCGTTGCTATGAATGCCATACTATAAAGCATAGAGCTACATAACAACAGAAAAGTTTCAAGTAAAACCGTTCTTAGATCAAAGATCTCCTTTCCGGAAGGACCTCCGGCTGTTCCACTCTTGAGTACAGCATAAGTTGCAAAGAGACATCCAAATAAAATGCAATCACTCATTAGATAGATCCACAGTCCAAAGATTTTGGTCTCTCCTGAGTCATGGCGCTCATGTTGATCACGAGATGTATTAGGCGTAGTCAGATTATTAATTGACATACTTTAAGCCTGCTTTCTTCATTTGTTCGTGGTATTGGCTTTCGATTCGCTTAATGTCATCAGATTTGACATAGTAACCAGTGTCTTCATCAAAGCTTTTAGCTATCCAAGTCACAATAATTCCTAATAGGCCGAAGACTGCCATCCACCAGATATGCCAGACCATTGCGAAACTGAATACTAGACTAAAGGTGGCAATAAACACAGCAACGCTAGTATTATTCGGCATATGAATCGGTTCGTATTTCTCTAGCTTCTTATAGGCTACATCTTTTTCTTTCATATTCCAAAATTCATCGCGATCATGAATTTTTGGTACTACCGCAAAGTTATAAGAGGGCGGGGGGGATGAAGTTGACCACTCTAGTGTACGAGCATTCCATGGGTCACCGGTTAGATCACGGTTTTGATCGCGGTCGCGTATACTAACAAAAATCTGAATAATCTGGCACAGGATGCCGCAGCCAATCAGTCCTGCACCGCAAGCTGCTATTAATAATAGAGCATGAAATTCAGGATTGATGTTCTGGCTAATACGACGAGTCATACCCATAAGCCCTAGAGCGTACAAAGGCATAAAAGCGAGCAGGAAGCCGCTTATCCAACACCAAAATGCGCGGATGCCCCATTTTTCATCAAGCACAAATCCGAAAGATTTGGGAAACCAATAAGTCAGACCGGCAAAGCAACCAAAGACTACGCCACCGATGATAACATTATGAAAGTGAGCAATTAGGAATAAGCTATTGTGCAGCACAAAATTAGCTCCAGGCACCGCTAGTAAAACGCCGGTCATGCCTCCTATGGAGAAGGTAATGATAAACCCAATAGTCCATAGCATGATAGAATTAAATTCTATACGGCCTTGGTACATTGTAAATAGCCAGTTAAAGATTTTTACACCGGTTGGAATAGAAATGATCATGGTGGCGATACCGAAGGCAGCATTAACGTTAGCGCCGGACCCCATAGTGAAAAAGTGATGCAGCCATACGATGAATGACAGCACTGTAATTGCAATAGTTGCCCATACCAGAGAGGTGTAACCGAACAGGCGCTTTCTGGAAAAGGTTGCGGTAACTTCTGAGAAAATCCCAAACACTGGAAGAGCCAAAATGTATACTTCTGGATGACCCCAAGCCCAGATTAAATTGATATACATCATCATATTGCCGCCCATGTCATTAGTGAAGAAATGGGTGCCGATATAGCGATCTAATGTCAGAAGTGCTATAGTTGCGGTAAGAATAGGAAAAGCACTGATAATTAATACGTTAGTACACAGAGCTGTCCAGGTAAATACCGGCATTTTCATGAGTGGCATCCCGGGAGCTCGCATCTTTATGATAGTAACAAAAAAGTTTATACCGGTCAGAAGGGTTCCGAGTCCAGAAATTTGTAAGCTCCAAATCCAGTAGTCAACACCGACTCCGGGGCTGTATTCTTTACCTGATAACGGCGGATATGCTAGCCATCCAGTTTGTGCGAACTCACCAATACCTAATGAAAGATTGATGAGCATTACGCCTACTACAAAGAGCCAAAAACTCAGAGAATTTAGAAATGGGAAGGCTACGTCGCGCGCTCCAATTTGTAACGGTACTACGATGTTAATCAGACCGATTACTAAAGGCATCGCCATGAAGAAGATCATGATCACGCCATGAGCTGTGAAAATTTGATCATAATGATGAGGGGGCAGGAATCCCATTTGACCGGGTGCTGATGCAGCCGCCTGCTGACTTCGCATCAATACGGCATCAGCAAAACCACGGAGCAACATAATCATGGCTATAATAATATACATTATTCCAATTTTCTTGTGATCAACCGAAGTCATCCAATTTTTCCACAACCACTGCCACTTACCTAGGTACGTTATCAGTACTAGAAGAGCTAATGACACAGTAGCAATAGCAGAAACGGTGATCATTATGATCGGTTCGCCGTACGGAATCGCATCAAGCGTTAATTTTCCTAACATCAGTTTATTCCTCAATTCTGAGATGAGTGCGTTAATCCACCTTTACACCTGAATGCGCGTTAGTTCTATTATACATATTTGTATCACCTATAAATTTGCTAATCGTCTCTTTGAACAATATTGATTTCACATTCGAAAAATATACGACCGCATTATTTTCGCTGGGTTCTGCTAGTACGTTAAAATCGCTAGTGGTATTAAGGCTATTAGGTGATCTCTTCACGTTAGCAATCCACTGATCAAAGGCGTCTTGGGTTGGAGTCACAATTGCGGTAAACTTCATATTAGAAAATCCTCGCCCACTATATCCACTTGAAATACCAATATATTTTCCTACTTCATTACCAATTAGATGTAGTTTAGTTTGCATACCGGGCATCGCATAAATCTGCCCACCCAATTGAGGAATAAAGAACGAGTTCATTACTGAGTTGGAAGTTACTTTAAATTCTACAGGAACATCTTTCGGAAACGCTAATTCATTAATAGTAGCAACGCGTTGCTCTGGGTAAATAAATAGCCACTTCCAGTCGAGAGATATTACTTCAATGGTTATCGCTTTCTTATCAGAAACAACCGGCCTAAACGGATCGAGTATATGCGTAGTCTTCCAAGTAATAGTACCAAGTATGGCAATAATAATAATCGGAATAATCCAGACGACTGTTTCAATTTGATTAGAGTGCGCCCATTCGGGACGATACCTTGCGTCTTTGTTGGAGGATCGATATTTCCAAGAAAAGTTTAGTGCCATAAAAATAACTGGTACTACTACGAATAGCATGAGCGTGATTGCAGTTATAATCAGCGTTCGTTCTTCGGACCCAATTATTCCCTTGGGATTCATAAGCACCATGTTACTGCAACCGCTAACAACTAAAATTGATGTAGTTACTAACAGTATGCTAATACTTTTTCTGTATTTCTTGATCCTCATCTAACGACTCCGATTGTCAGTATTCTATTGTCGTTTCATATATATAGTCATTTTAGGGAAAGGGTACATTACTGTAAACGTACTTAAAACAACAATGATATTGCTATTGGTTTTCAACTTAAAGAGTTAAAAAATTTTAAGAAAAATAAAAGTATATAAAATAAAATAAGCTAAATTACTTTTTTAAAGTAGCAGAAATTATTAAATTATTTTGATCTAGGTCCGAGTGTAACAAGATTTCTAATACACATTAGTCGATAAAATTGATCGACCCATCGATAATCTTTTTATTTAAATATGTCATTTTTCTTAAAGATGCTTCTGACTAGTGTAGACGCTATTTACAGACTAGCGTTAACACTGTTGGCGTAAGCTCTCAAGAGGCATAGTGATCTAAAAGGCTACTATCTAGTAAACGAAGAGAACGCGGAATCAGTCTACGCTATTGGCTATTAATTAAATGGATACGAGGTTTTGTTGTAAACACTTTTATTCGGCGCTCTCTAGATAAAAGCGAAGCAGCCATGAATAGAAGATATGTTGTGGGGCCTTTAGATGAAAAAACTCTGGGAGTTGATATGATAAGATTCCATGCGGTAATTTCTTCAGTCCCTGCGTGGATACATGTCTGCTAAATAAGCAAGGCAATAGGTGTCTTGTCTTCCTCTGACAGACAAGAGCGAGACATTTTATTAAATATTGACGCATAGCTTAAATCGTAGTCGTACGCGTCAGAAGGATCGCTTTTATTAAAACCAGCTCTAATCGTCCCAAAACATATTCAGTAGGTAAGTTAGGAGGAGGATCTAAGCTATTTTGTATCTTTCTATACCATCGGGAATTAGGTAAGATGCTATGAGTTCTTGATGCCTCGGCCCCATAAGTCATCCTATTTAGTCGCCGCACTCCTTGATTGATAAGATGGGTGCCCCATAGTGTGTAGCATCGAATTTACCGTATGAACCCCGGCGTCACAATGGTGGTGCGCTTTGGTAGTATTCGTCGCACTTAGTAGTATTCATCGCACTGTTCTCATTACTCAATAATGCTTTTCTGTCTGCAATATTAAATCGGTAGAAGACGTAACGTTATCAAACAGAGTCTAGGCTGGTCTTCTTCGATACACATAAGATACTTTTTATAACACAAGTGAGGCATTTTTATACTTCAATACTTTTTATACTTTAATACTTACAGTTTTTATATGAAACCGATAATAGTCGTCTCTACAATCAAACGTCATGTCCAAACTAGGTTAATCCGCTAAGGCTATAAGTCCGAACGATACGCTTTCTATTATCCGTGAACTCTCCCTAAAAAGCGCTGATAGTCGTGCATTTAGTTGAATCATAGCAATGATACAGTACAGCATAATGTCGATCGCACTATCAAATCTCTCTTAAAAGGCGCTAGATTTTTTAAAAATAGCAGAGGGGTGATCGCTCAATTATTTATTTCGGTTTTAATTGTAGTAATAATACTGTAGCGTCAGTGCTTCTAAAGATACTTGGACAAACAAAATTTTATCTTATGGCTTGTCAACTCATTGGGATAAAAATTTCAGAAGGCATGCATCGAAATGCATGCCTTCTGAAATTTTTTATATTATAAGAAGCGCAAAATAACGTTCATCAAAATCACCGTTTAAACCCCATGATTTACATTACTAAAACTTTTGATTTTCGAATGCAGATTTAGCTTTTTCTGACGCTCGTTATTAGAGTAAAGTGCACAGAGGTGACAAATTTTTATTTTTTGATAAAAAATTTTTAATGTAATAAGTCTAATAAGATTAATTCTATTAAGTACGATGCGTTTATTTTATTTCTCTCGGGAGACCTTCGGACCATCTAAGCGATATTCTAAAAGTAGCGTCGTCTTCAATTAAGTGCCTGAGGGGCCGCACTTAGAGCCTGTCACATACAAATTACTATTGAATTAAATAATCATGATTTTTGTACCAATTTTAAAGGAAATCTTATGGTGCGCGAACAGATAGAAAAAAAGTTAAGGCTTGCGTTTGCACCTGTGCGTCTAGATATCTTTAATGAAAGTCATCGACATACTTTTGCAATCAACTTAGAAAGTCACTTCAAGATAGTACTGGTTAGCGATTATTTTATTGGCGAACCGTCTTTAGAACGCCATCGACTGATCTATCGTGTACTCTCTCAGGAGTTGACAGGGGGTGTACACGCCCTGTCCCTGCATATCTATAGCCAGAAAGAGTGGGAGGAAGCGCAGGATAGTCCATCTACTCCATCCTGTATTCGCGGGGCTGATGATTTAATGTAAAGTTAAAGCCAAGAGTCTTGCTAGCATGATTCCGTCAATCTTTAAGTACTATTATAATAGTCGCGTCACAGAATGAGATCGCGAGCCTCTTTTTTATTTTTAACAGCCATACATGTGATCTTTAGAAATACCTTTATTAACACTAATTACATTTATGTACCTGCTACACTGCTTTATTCTAGAATTAGCGCTTTTCGAAATCAGGAATCCAGGCGTTTTGGTCAAAATAATGGGGGGATTGAAGAAGTAAGTGAATTGTTTTGAACGTGATCCACATCGTAATGCTGAGATGAAATTACTTCCTGGTCCAGCGACCCATGCCATAATTTTTTAGATTAGAGCAAGGAATGCAGAAATGTTGGCTCAAGAAATGACCTCGTAGAAGGCCGCATAAATCATAGAGTTTATTTCTGCAGGCATATTGACGCGATAGTCTACGTAGTCGTAGTAATATTTAAGTATAGAATAAATGCTCGGGTCTTCACTATCGGTACAGTGTGGGGTATAGGATAAAGATCCGAGCCCTATAGTCTCGAGATCTTACTGTATCACATTGCTGATAGATTAAGACTGAAATAGTAAATATAGGGATAGGTTGAATTATTTAAATAGAGGCTAAAAGATTTAATGAAACATTAGCGATAAAGTTATTACTTAGGCTTGAAAATTTCTCGTTACTCCCCAATTTGTGAGAATTTAGTAACCAATGTTACAAAAATACAAAATGATAAAATATCCGTGTCAGCTAAATGAACATAGATTAGCTTAAATTGCTGAGCATAGTCATAATGACCATTCTGAAGTAGAATGACAGAAATTAATGTATTTCGGAGAAACACCCCAGCACTGATGTTATTTTTTAATTAGGAGATAATAATGTTACATGGCGGTCAAAAAGATCGATCCGTGCCCAGCATGGCCTTAGTTCCGATCGTTATAGAGCAAACTGTACGCGGGGAACGCTCTTACGACATTTATTCTCGTCTATTAAAAGAACGTATCATTTTTTTGACCGGCCACATAGAAGATCATGCAGCCAATCTTATTGTGGCACAGATGCTATTTCTTGAAGCAGAAAGCCCAGAGAAAGATATCTTTCTCTACATTAATTCACCGGGAGGCGTGATCACTGCAGGCATGTCAATCTATGACACCATGCAGTTTATCAAGCCAGACGTCAGTCCAATTTGTATGGGGCAGGCATGTTCGATGGGATCATTTCTTTTAAGTGCAGGAGCTAAAGGAAAGCGTTTCTGCCTTCCTAATTCGCGCGTGATGATTCATCAGCCTCTCGGGGGCTATCAAGGCCAAGCAACGGACATAGAAATCCATGCGCGTGAAATTCTAAAAGTGAAGGGACGGATGAATGCATTGATGGCAGAACACACAGGAAAATCAGTAGCACAGATTGAACATGACACTGAGCGTGATCACTTTATGACTGCAAGACAGGCCGTAGAATACGGTCTAGTAGACGCCATTCTAACACAACGCAGGTAGAGGCTAGCATAAAGCATACAAGACATACAGTAGTTAAAGTCGGTATATCTCTCCCTCACATTAGGATTATCAGTGTTTAAGACAGGCGCTTAGAGTAGCTACTACCGCGGTAATATTCTGGAGGGAAACGACCAAAAAGGTTTAACTTATGATAGATAAACGTAAAGACTCTTCGGACAAGCTTCTGTATTGCTCTTTTTGCGGAAAGAGCCAACATGCAGTACGTAAGCTCATTGCCGGGCCATCAGTATATATCTGCGATGAATGTGTTGGATTATGTGATGACATTCTTCGCGAAGAAGTTAAGGGAATCGTACCGCATAAAGAATGTAGCGCGCTACCAACACCGCACGAGATTCGAAAGAACCTAGATGATTATGTGGTTGGCCAGGAACAGGCAAAAAAAGTACTCGCGGTAGCTGTATATAACCACTACAAACGCCTACGCAATATTAATATTAGTAGCGGCATTGAGTTAGGTAAAAGCAATATTTTACTGATCGGCCCAACTGGAAGCGGCAAGACCCTTCTTGCGGAAACACTGGCGCGCTTTTTAGATGTACCTTTTGCCATAGCCGATGCTACTACACTAACCGAAGCTGGTTATGTAGGGGAGGATGTAGAAAACATAATCCAAAAATTACTACAAAAATGCAACTATAGCGTACAGAAAGCACAGCGAGGCATCATCTATATCGACGAAATCGATAAAATTTCTCGTAAGTCAGATAATCCATCTATTACGCGTGATGTATCTGGTGAAGGTGTGCAGCAAGCACTTCTAAAACTAATCGAAGGTACTATCGCTGCAATCCCGCCTAAAGGTGGTCGTAAGCATCCTCAGCAGGAATTTATGCAAGTAGACACCTCAAAAATCCTATTCATCTGCGGGGGCGCATTTTCTGGCTTAGATCAAGTAATTAACAAGAGAATTAATATGGGCTCAGGTATTGGCTTTAACGCAATCATTAAAGGTCAATCCGAGAAAACGACTGAAGGAGAACTGCTGAAACAGGCGGTACCAGCAGACTTGATTAAGTTTGGTTTAATCCCCGAATTTATCGGACGCTTACCGGTAATAGCAACCCTGACTGAGCTTAATAAAGAAGGGCTAATTCAGATCTTAACAGAGCCTAAAAACGCTTTAATCAAGCAATATCAAGCACTATTCAATCTTGAAGGCACTGAGCTTGAATTTCGCCAAGAGGCACTGGATGCTATTGCCAAGAAGGCTATGACGCGCAAAACCGGTGCTCGTGGCTTGCGATCTATCTTAGAAGATACCCTCCTCGAAACTATGTACGATCTACCATCGATTAAAAACCTGGATAAAGTGGTAATCGACGACTTAGTAATCTCAGGTCAATCGAAGCCAATTTCGATCTATAGTAAACCGAAAGCACAGATTTCAAGTAAATAATTCGCCAGTTAAGCCATACTACTAGATAGTAATGTGGGGGATCTCATCCCCCACATTTTTCCTGTATTCTGACTGTTGAATGTCAGTAATTCAATCCCATATACTCGAAGTTAAATTTTATGAAACGTGTAATTCTGATGTCTTATGATATATCCCTTAAACCTAGCGGAAATTGAAACTAAGAGAGAGCTCTATGAACCCTGAGCATTCCGAATGCATACAAATCCCCGTCTTGCCATTGCGCGACGTGGTGGTTTATCCGCATATGGTCATCCCGCTGTTTGTTGGCCGGGAAAAGTCGATTCGGTGCCTAGAAGCAGCAGTAGATCGTGATAAAAAGATCATGCTTGTGGCACAGAAGGAGGCATTAAGAGATGAGCCCAATATTAATGATTTATTTTCTGTCGGAACTGTAGCAGCGATTCTACAAATGCTGAAGCTACCAGATGGCACTGTCAAAGTATTAGTAGAGGGCCTCCAACGTGTGCATATAACTACAATTTCTGATAGCGGTGACTACTTCACTGCCCAGGTGAAATATTTTGAGCCACTGAATTTAGATAAACGTGAGCAAGAAGTGTTAATTCGTACCGCGATTAATCAGTTTGAAAACTACATAAAATTAAACAAAAAAATTCCCCCTGAAGTTCTAGCTTCACTCAATACCATCAACGATGCTGCGCGTTTAGCAGATACTATCGCAGCACATATTCCACTAAAGCTCAAAGATAAGCAGTCTGTTTTAGAAATGCCTGACATTACTGGACGTTTAGAATACCTGATGGCGATGATAGAGTCGGAAATCGACCTTCTACAGGTTGAAAAACGCATTCGGAGCCGAGTAAAAAAACAGATGGAAAAAAGTCAGCGCGAATACTACTTAAATGAACAAGTGAAAGCAATTCAGAAAGAGCTTGGAGAATTAGACGATGCGCTAGACGAAAATGAAGCCCTAAAGCTTAAAATATCAGCGGCAAAAATGCCGAAAGAAGCACGTGAAAAAACTGAGGCGGAACTACAAAAGCTAAAAATGATGTCTCCTATTTCAGCGGAAGCAACTGTAGTACGCGGTTATATTGATTGGATGCTACAAGTACCATGGTATGCACGAAGCAAGGTGAAAAAAAATCTGTTTAAGGCGCAAGAAGTACTTAACATCGATCATTACGGGCTAACTCGTGTTAAAGATCGAATTCTTGAACACCTGGCCGTACAGAGTCGAGTCAATAAAATTAAGGGACCGATCCTCTGTTTAGTAGGTCCTCCAGGTGTGGGGAAAACCTCATTAGGTCAATCGATAGCTAGAGCCACTGGACGCCAGTATGTGCGGATGGCGTTAGGTGGCGTACGGGACGAAGCAGAAATTCGAGGACATCGACGCACTTATATAGGCTCTATGCCAGGAAAATTGATTCAAAAAATGGCTAAGATCGGAGTAAAAAATCCGCTGTTTCTTCTAGATGAAATTGACAAAATTTCTTCTGACATGCTTGGCGATCCCGCCTCCGCATTGCTCGAAGTACTCGATCCGGAACAAAACATAGCATTTAATGATCACTATCTAGAAGTAGATTATGACTTATCCGATGTTATGTTCCTTGCTACTTCTAATTCGATGAATATCCCTAGGCCATTGCTAGATCGTATGGAAGTAATACGCCTCTCCGGGTATACCGAGGATGAAAAGTTTAATATTGCTAAGCAACATTTATTGCCCAAGCAACTAGATCGCAATGCTTTGAAAAAAAGTGAATTAATGATCGATGATAGCGTCATTATAAGTATAATTCGCTACTACACCCGCGAAGCGGGTGTGCGGAGTTTAGAGCGTGAAATATCTAAGCTCTGCCGTAAATCAGTGAAAAAGCTATTAATGAACAAAAAAATTAAACACATCGAAATCAATAGTGATAATCTAAAAGATTATTTAGGGGTAAAGCGCGTTGACTACGGCCACGTGAACACCGAGAGCCGGGTTGGCCAAGTTACCGGATTAGCTTGGACAGAAGTGGGCGGTGATTTGCTAACTATCGAAACTGCCTGTGTACCAGGAAATGGCAAGCTCACCTTCACTGGATCCTTAGGTGAAGTCATGCAAGAATCAATTCAAGCAGCGCTTACTGTGGTACGCGCACGAGCAGAAAAGTTAGGTATTCACGCTGATTTCTATGAAAATCGAGACATTCATGTACATGTACCGGAAGGTGCGACACCGAAAGATGGGCCAAGCGCCGGTATTGCAATGTGCACTGCACTAGTTTCTTGCCTAACCGGCAATCCAGTACGCGCCGATGTAGCAATGACTGGAGAGATTACTCTACGCGGCCAGGTCTTACCAATAGGTGGCTTGAAAGAAAAGTTACTTGCGGCGCATCGCGGAGGCATAAAAACCGTCCTCATTCCATATGAAAATAGGCGGGATTTAGAAGAAATTCCAGACAACGTCATATCCCGTCTGCAGATTTATCCGGTACAGAGTATTAATGAAGTTTTTAATATTACCTTAAAAAATCCTGCCTTCGTCGCATTACCGATCCCGGCAAAAAATAGTAATAAAGATTAAAACCTTTAAAGCCTTATGCGGACAAGTGACTCGACCATTACTAATACTTTCCGCCTCTAAGCTAGAAGCTACGATCTGTATTTAGCCTTACAGTAAACACATGAGTACAATACGAAGGGGGAATTGATACAACCAATTCTTCACTAATGCAAACAATAAAAAGACTTACCTTTGTAGGTATAACAGTCTAAAAAGAGTCAGCAGAATATGCATATAACGGCTGATCGACAAGGTTTTTCACGAATGTCATATATTACCAAATCGCGTCCTCCCGTCGTCTTTTAGGCACTCTGACCAACCCCTGTATCGCTAACTCTTTAACCTTAAGCACGAGACAGGCTATGCACCCCAGATTTTAATGCTTTCATTGTACATGAGCTTTCTATTTTTCTGAAGAAAGTTCACAGACTACTAGGGAGATCACTATATCGACATCTAAGGCTTGATTTTTCATAAAAAGAAGGCTCTTACAGAGACAGTGTACTCAAACCTTGAAATACATAGCGTGTAATTTCAGCTTCGACTTTATATTGTGTAAGATATTTTTTTGAAAAGCTATTAATCTAAATTAAAGAGCGGAGTGCTCCTAAACTATGATGGGAAATTTACGAACAAAAACAAATCATATCGTGTTCAAAATTATCCTGACCCTGATTATCCTATCACTGATTGCGACAGGAGCAAGCACTTACCTAATTACTGATTCTAGAGATTATGCGGCGAAAGTGAATGATCAGACGATCGAGCTCGCTCAACTAGATCGAGTATTTCAAAACGAATACCGACGTGTTCAAGATCAGCTTGGTGAGCAGTTCTTTATGATTGTGAGAAATGAAGATCATATTCGACAGATGCGTAAGAGAGTGCTCTCACAGCTGATCGACAATGTTCTTTTGGCCCAATACGCTAAGAAATTAGGCCTGACAGTCAGCGACGAACAGATTAAAAATATCATCCTCAAATCTCCTGTCTTTCAGAATGATGGTCAATTCGATAATAGAAAATATCTTAATGTAATTAGTCTAACAGGAGGAACTGCAGATAGATTTGCAGAAGCCATCCGACAGAAGTTACTTAACCAAAACATAATTGAATCCCTTATAAATTCAAACTTCGTGCTCCCTGCCGAACTCCAGGTCCTCGCGGAGTTAATGTTTCAACAGCGCGATGTGCGTCTGGCTACGCTTAATCTAAGTGCGTTTCAGACTAAACAGAGCCTCCGAGAAGATGAACTAAAAATCTATTACCAACAGAACCGGAGCGACTTTATCGCACCTGAGCAGATCAAGATAGATTATATTCCGATAGACGCTAAATCCATGGAAGATAAAGTGAAGGTCAATGATGCGGATATTATCGCCTACTATGATCGAAACAAAATTAACTATAGTCATCCAGAACGTAAAAATTATAGCATCATTCAGCTAAACACCCAAAGAGAAGCCGAGGCGGTACTCAACGAGCTAAAAAATGGACGGGATTTCTCTAATTTAGCAAAAGAAAAATCTACTGACATTATCTCACGTCGTAGTGGTGGCGAGTTGGGGTGGGTGGAAGAAAGAAATGCTACGGAAGAACTCAAGCGAGCTAATTTGACCGAAAAGAACCAACTATCTGGAGTGATTGAATCTACTATCGGTTACTTGATTGTACGACTCAACGATATTAAACCTCAAAAATTGAGATCTCTTAAGGAGATTCATGATACTATCGCGCAACAGGTGCGTAAGGGGAAGGCACGAGATGCTTATGACGTTCTGCAACAACAAGTGAAAACAGCTCTGAATGGCAACAATGAATCTCTGAAGCAGGCTGAAAAAATAATCGGCATTAAGGCGACCCAGACTAAATGGTTTACACGGGAAAATATTCCTGAGGCGCTACGATATTCTCAGTTAGCTCAATTATTTTTTGATAATTCGTTATCCCGAGAAGGAGGCGCATGGGACAGTAGTCCTAGAATTATTTCCGTGGGCAATACTCAAGCATTTATAGTGCGTGTGATCGGTCATAAATCGGAAAGTATTCAACCGTTCAATACAGTAAAATCTCGTGTAGTAGATCAGGTAAGACATAATAAAGCGTTGATACAAGCAAAATCGGAAGGTGAGCAATTGCTAGTTAAGTTGCGACGGGGTATCGGAGAAAAGGCGATGAAGGTCTCTGGTTTCAAATTTAGCCCTGTGCAAAAGATGACAGCAGATTCAGAAGACAACCCATTAGTGGAGAGCATATTCTCCTTGCCACACCCTGAAAAAGGTAAGCCAGTTTATGGCATATCACAGGATCATCAAGACAATGTAGTACTGATTGAGCTTGATGCGGTTAAACCAGGTTCGTTACCAAATGATAAAACCAAAGAAGCCTTTATCAGAACAATGGAGCAGAGTACTGCTGGAATTAACCTCCACTCTTTGCTTGTCAGTCTTCGTAAAGACGCTAAAATTAAGATAGGTGATACTGAACAGTATTAACTTGATTAAAAGGATGCCTTCTTATTTTTTTCATATCTAAACTCTAGTAAACCCTCGGTATTTTACGATCTATTGGGGCACAGAATATCGTTGATTATAAGGTCATAGGACAACTCTTTCATATTATACTTAACTCTTTTGAGATAGCATTCTCGTAGATTCGTTTCCTATCAATCTCACCAGTTCTCGTATTTTTAAATAAGTCGAATCGTTGTGATTCGCTAAGCCACTTGATTAACTTTTATTAACTGATTACTGAACCGAATTTCAGTTATACTCAAAAATTATATCTTAATATTAAACTCTGATTTCGTAATAACTTTTTTGAAATATTAGCATATGACCCCAGTTATAGTAGCACTATAATGCTATGTTGTTATTACTCGCCGAATCAGCAAGAATTAAGCAGTCTTTTCTTATGCTTTAAATCCGAACTCTGCAGGAATATTTTTTATTTTTTCATTAGAAATATCTAATCTTTTCAATTAGACGATAAATCTACTTGGTTTTTTATTAATATCGACTGAATTGATTAATAGCCATAATTATAACATATTTCTTATAAAAGGGATGACAGGTACCCCTAGGACTAAATCTGTCTCTCTTATTATATCTTTTATAGAATATTCGGTATCTTAGTGAATAGAACGAATGACTGTGCTGCATTAGTAATAAATCTGAGCTATGTGTCATCATGTTAAGATTGATATTACGCCTTACAACGATATTTACTTCTGATAATACTCATCTAATAAATAGTTTTTCCTGTTATTTTTTTAATTGATTCTATTTACTTAGAGCACAGCTGATTTTTTTTCTTAAAAAGATATTAAAAATTAAGTAAACACACTAAGAATCGAAATAAAGTTTCTTGCACAGTATTTTAAAAAATGAATATAACTCTAAAGAGTTTTGGGTATTTATTACTTTAATAAAAATTAAACTTTTTAGTTTTTAAAAACTAAATAAAGAGACTCTATTTATATAGAAAAATATTTTTTGAAATTTTAGTATAAAATTTATAAAACATTTTTATTCTCATATACTATTTTATTGACTTTATTACTATAATTTATTTCTAAAAATTTTTTAGATTTTTATAGAATTGAATAATAAATTATTTGATATATAAAAATTAATTATATTACAATATAATATATTTTTATATATCAGTTTTAAAAAGCGCATGTTTTTAAAAAATTTTAATTGAATAGAGAAAAATTTTACTATGTAGTAATTGTACTAATTAGATAAATCATGTTTAGATAAGATTATATTAAAATAGAATAGTTGCTTTTTACGGTACAATACTTCTAAATTTAGATTTATATCATATTTTAATAATTGCTAACATATATATTTATAATACTATTTATACTTTGATATTGATCAAGGATTTTTTTTGATATAAAATATATCGTCCTAAAACTAATTTTTTAACTGTCTTAAATCTATTATTTACATAAATAAAAATAAAGTATAATATCGAATTAAAACGTTAAATACATTTAAATACTCTTATATTAATAATTATTCTAGTCTAATTTTTTCTTTAAAATTTATAAGATATAAATAAATGGTATTGCTATGTTTTTATATAAAATATTTGCTCTTATCGAAGTAAGAATTTACCCTGGTTTAATTTTAACTATTTTTTAATATTTTAAAAAATTTGATATACTTAATATAAGTAAAACTGTGATTTTTTTCAACTGATTTAATATTTATTAATATTATTATTTCTGTTAGAATTTATGATCTTAGTAACCTTAAGATATCAAGATATAATACATGAAATCAAAAAAAGATAACTTTGCTATAAAAGCATATTTGATCAATCTTCCTAAACAGAAAATTAAATTAAATCTTATTAAAAAACAAATAAAGAATTTAGATATTCCACTTGAAATAATTAAAGCTTACGATGGTAAAAAAATTAAAGATGAGGATATGTTTCTCTTCAAAAGAGATGTAAGTTATGCAGTCACTAAAAGTGAAGTCGGGTGTGCTTTAAGCCATCTTAAAGCATATAAAAAATTCATAGAATCTAATCATAAAGTTGCATTAGTTATTGAAGATGATATTAGCATTCCATATAATCTAAAAAATATAATTAGTGAGATAGCAAAAAAAAACGATGAAAGAAAAAGCATAGTCACATTGCTATCAAAAGTAAATAAATATATTAATAAGCCAATTTATGAATTAAGCAATGGTCAAAAAATATTTAAAGCTATTGACGCGGCATATGCGCATGGATATCTAATAAATAGATCTGCAGCAAAGAAACTCTTAGAAAAACTTTTACCCGTATGGTGCGTCGCCGATCAGTGGACTTTATTATATCAAATAGGCCTAGTAAAATTACTAGCTACAGTACCAGCTGTAATCAACCCTCATCCTAACTTTAGGCATGTTACTACGATAGTAGACAGGGAACTTAAGTCGACATTACTCTGCAAGAGTAAATCCTGGATCGAGATTAAAAATTCAATATCAATGCTCTACAAAATAAAAAAACTACTTTGGGCTATCTTTGTAAAACCTTTTTGTAAAATTGTAAAATGCCCGGAAGAATAAGTGGCCTTTTTACTCAAAAACTATATCACCATATGTATCATCTCATATTAGTTCATTAATAATATTATTAGGAAGCTTTGAAAATTAATTTGTCAATTATTTTTCTATACTCATATTTTAATGAAACGTTAAATTATCTTAACACCTATATAAAATAACAGGCGTATTTATTTGAAAATATCTTAGTATTATTGGAAATGAAAAATATTAAGAATAAGATTTCTAATTTTTTATAAAATCTTTTTTAGTTTAATTAATACATCACGGATGGTTATTAGAAATATTACAAGCATAGTATCTTCGATACAAAATATAAAATAAACGTATTTTAAATAGTTATTTTTAGCATGCGGATTTAGTTGATTGCGCATGTTAGAGTAACATAACAGTATGTAAACTTATTTAGATTTTCTAAGATAGATATCTAGAACCTTTTAGGTAGTTTATTTGGTATATATTTCCATACACTAAGCCTCTTTCTTCATTCTAAAACTTAGAAAATATATGTCTATACGATCGTATCCGTCAGTCAGATTGTCCTCGCAAGCTATTTTTAAACTATAATAATCGTCACATCAGTTTCTAACTAAGGGCTCTTAAATTAATGCAAAAAAACAAAAATAATTGAAAGAAGTCACATTCCATAAGATATTTATTAGGAAAGTAGCGTAGCGGGGCATTAGTAGTAATTCCAAGCATACTTAATAGGAGATTAAAATTGGTTATTTTAGTAACTAGTATAACTGATCTCTTTAATTAGGAGGTGCCTCTATCCATAGAGAAGATGTATGCTATCTCGATTTTCGGTGGGTGATACCGAGTGGCCTTAATTTTAAGATGCCCTATATAATTTTTTGGGGGAGGGCTTTTTAGGATAGTGTCTGTTATGAGGTTTGGTTGCGGGGGTCGGATTTGAACCGACGACCTTCGGGTTATGAGCCCGACGAGCTACCGTACTGCTCCACCCCGCGTTTTACATTTTTTAATTATACTCTCTCATATATTTTTTGCCAACCTTTTTCGTAATTTATTAAGTAACCATTATTTTTATGAGGAATTTAATCGAAAATTACATGTTTTTCATGGCTTTAGCCTATTAGCATCTGGTTTTTATTTACAGTAATTCTCTTATAAGTAAACATTTGTTATTTTTTAAGTCATATATCATTAGTACGAGCGAGTAAGATGAAAGAACGTTGGGATAAGTATCTACTATTAAGTGGATTAATAATAATCCTTTCAGGATGTTCTTATAGGCCGACTGATCGCGGACAGCAGTATCAGGACGGTCATATAGATCAAAAAATTAGGGGCATCAATCAAATTAATATAAAAGGCGCTCCAGTGAATTCCCGGAATTACTTGAATCAGTTGTTGCACATTAAACGTGCGGCTCCTTCGCTTTTTAAGCGTCATAAAATGACGTACCAAGCGATAGAAGAGTGGCTGTCAGCGGGTGCTGATACAACTCAATTAAATCAATATAATCTCACAGGTCACCAAATGAAAGGTGTTGATAACTATGGAAACGTACATTTTACTGGCTACTACACGCCGGTGTTACAAGCGCGTCATACTAAGCAATCTGAGTTTCGGCATCCCCTCTATCGCATGCCTATAGAAATTAAGCAACCTTTACCTAGCCGCGCTAGTATCTATTCTGGTGCATTAAATGAGCGCTACATTATCGCTTACACTAATTCTCTGATAGATAACTTTATCATGGAAGTTCAGGGTAGTGGCTATATAGATTATGGTAATGGTCAGCCTCTAGTTTTATTTGAATATGGTGGTCAAAATTCTTATGCTTATCGTAGCATTGGTAAAATACTAATTGAGCGTGGTGCAATAGCTCGGAAAGATATGTCCTTACAAATGATTCAGAAGTGGGCCGCTACCCATAGCATAGAAGAATTGCGTGCATTACTAGAGCAGAACCCTTCGTTTGTATTTTTTCATCCAACACCTTTCTCATCAGTAAAGGGCGCCAGTTCAGTACCATTGATTTCGAAAGCTTCGGTAGCAGCTGACTCCCGTCTAATACCACCCGGAACCACATTGCTAACTGAAGTGCCCCTTCTAAATAAAGAAGGTCGATTTACGGGGAAGTACGAGATACAGTTGACAATTGCACTAGATGTCGGTGGTTCCATAAAAGGACAGCACATTGATCTGTATCGAGGTGTCGGATCGGATGCCGGAAAATCTGCTGGTTACTATAACCATTATGGCCGAGCTTGGGTTCTCAGAAGTACTAGTAGAATTGAAGCTACGTAATCACGCCGCCCTCAGAGGGCCAGGGCATTATAGTATATAGTACGCTTAGTGATTAATGAAATATTATATCTCAAGGTATATAGCCTTGAACCATAGCGACAAAAACGCTCGCAAGGCAGCGCAACTAGAAAGTTGCTCTGCTCTTAGAGAACCGCTTATGATATTTTGAGGAAATAATTTATCTCGACGCCAACTAACATGATAACTATTTCATACGGATTTGAATTCGACCAACTGAGGTCGACAAGTAATATTTACATCACTAGGTAACCATCAAATCCATGCACTATAAAAAAATCTCGGTGTATTAAAAATTAAAAGCTTCGAACAAATACTTATGGGCAATATGGGCTGACTGCTAAGCTACGCTTTCAATTGCACTCTACTCCTGTAGAGCCGACATTCTTATGTAAGTCATAGAGTCCAAAATATAAAGATATTATTAATGTGCAGTTCCCCAATAAAATCCTCCAGTTTATACAATGAAGACATCTAGGCAACAGGAGAAGAAGGTTATTCAGAATAATAATCACACTAAACAAGAAATAGGTATTATTCGATAATAATATACGTCTAGTTCAGGCGCTTACCAGATAATAAGCGAGTGCGCTCTTAGAGAGATTTTAAACGCATAAAAAGTAGTATGAATAAGTTAAATATTACCAGTTTCTCGATCCCTCGCTTCATTTCTTATTTTGTAAAGTTTTAGAGTAAAAATTGAGTGTTACAACTAAACAGTAATAGACTTTTAATGAGAAGTACTCACTACGGATTAAGCTGCTGTTATTTTTTGGACGCGTCCTCTTGGTTCAAAAAATTCCGTAAGATCTTCAAATCAAATATAGAATCCAAAGTTATCTTAAATCAAAGCGGTCTTCGCCAGAGATGAGAGGGTGCGGATAATACTCAAGGCTAGCATAAATTCAAGTGCCCACACAAATCTAGTAGCTCTAATCATGCAATTGGCTAAGCGATTTCAACCGAATAGGGCTATTAGAGCTTTTGCTACACTGGAAAATTCCCTGCGATGTGACTATCCTAGTCAGCCTAATATGTAGCGCACTATCGAGAGACTAGAAATTCTCCCTTCAATCTCATCTCGAAATTATTTGATGTTCGTAATATTTTTCGTAGGGTGATACTTCCGACATTAACGATCTCTATTTTGGAAAAATTATCAACTTGGGATAATGATCTTTACTATTCGTCTAGTGTGCTTTAGTTATCGATTAATGCTTCTGCAATAATATTGAAAGCAGAGGTTAAGAAATCGCGCATATTTCTAAAAATATTAACTGTAGTTATTTTATTTATATGAGCCATCTAGTTAATATTAAGTGTACAGAGTAATGTTTAAAACAGAGGCACAAGTCTGATATATCGCGCTAGGTGAATAGAATAAGTTTTAAGAAAAACTGAAGAAAGCTTGCATTGATGTAAGTGAACCTGCATAGGACACGCGGAAACATCACGGCTTTCTCAAAAATTCAGCGTCTTCATCGGATTAGAAAACTGAATAGATTAGGGTGGTATAGATTTAGAACTAACATCCGTTGGTGATTTATTGAGCATAATCACATACATTATAAAGTCGTGTGATGTTAATATTAATGGCGATATTTTATTTAATCGTTCTAAAGATACTCGTCATATGGTTGCTCATAATAAACCCTGACTGTCATGAAAAATACTGCTAATAAAAAATGTACTACCAAGCTAATCATTATCAATACGAGCTACGTCCTAGAGAAATACTCAATTATCTGCATATCAAGTGCTTCTGAACTTAATAGAATACTAGTTCCGTAATAATAAAGAAGTAAGAATAGCATTAACATAAAGATCTTACTCTTGAGTAATATCCCGTAATTAGCGTACTTTTTAGTCATATTTTAAAGTAATCCTTTTGTATTAATTAGTAAGGAAAATATTCTAGGAGAAAAAAGAAGATTTAAAATTATCGCTGTACGCCCTTTCTGGGCATATCAATAATGTGCATTAATTGGGGCTGATGAGTAGAAGGAGTGATGTTGTAGACAAGCATGACGCAGAAAAAGATTTTTCTGCGTCATGCGGAAAAGATATCTCGTGTAAAATGATAACACGACCTTCATAATCAAATTAATTTGTAAGTATGTGCTCGTTACACCACTTTAGTGGCCCAGGTATCCTAATAACAATCAATGTGGGGGCATAGACTCGAGACGATACGCCTTTTTACAAAGGCACATAAAGTCCGTAAGTGCACTTT
>CAXKXX010000001.1:0-235795 GCA_964059975.1 Serratia symbiotica | reverse complement strand
CTACTTGACGCCTCTTCTGTGCCTAATACGGACCGTCAGGGCGCAAATAATAGGCATATAGTCTATGATAGCTGATTTCCAAAAATGATTAATAAAACCATTAACACTTCCTACTAGAGTCAACTATTATAAGCCCATTTTACTAACTGAGATCAGGTAATAAAAAGTGGGCTTAGCTAATAGCTACAAATTAAAAATTCAGCGCCCGAAGCACCAAATTTTGGCAAGAAGCGCGTCTTCGTTATAGCACATTCCCCCTCGGAAACTTTTATGCCTCGAAATCCAGCGAGAAGATGTGGGATTAGGACGAGCCCCATCGTAAACCGGATCTTGGTGAGCATTATAATCAACTCGTTACAATCATTAGAATAAGGCTTAGTTTCTGTTAACTAAAGATTTTTATAATACCTAAACATTTTTTAGTGATCATACTATAGGACTACAGTCTATATTATGTAATATCTTTGATAACAAGAAATGTTAAAAAAAATGAATTAGATCCAGAGTCTGGCGTAGGCTTTACTTTTCGCTAGCCCCCACTAATATTCAGGAGTGCATACAAACTCATTATGACATCAGACCTCTGGCTACTCCATAAGCGTTTTATGGCCACTCCGTCTTCTGAGTCATGTATAAAGATTGCGATAGAAAAACTAAGACTCTTTGCATTAATAAAATGGTTGTTTAACTTTACTAAAAGAACTATTCAGAAATTATTCTGAATAAAAATCCCCTTATTTTTAATTTTTTTATTGAGTATAAAATATAATAAAATGCTTCCATTTTATATGTAAATCATATTAAATTAATATAGAAAAATTAGATGTTTAAAAATATAAAATCGATAGATAGTAATAACTTTTTAGATCAGGTTAGATAGTGATCGAGATATAAATAGCGTCAAACTGGCACTTTTAAAATCACTGAAATCTGGAAGGATAAATATAGATATAATATCTAGTATTTATTTCTGTAATGAATATATATGTATGTACGATTAGAAGTAATCTAATGTGATTACTATCACATAGTGACGACGATATTCTTAATAAGTATTTTTCTCTTGACTCTTTTATAGACATCAATCCGAAAGGGCATGGATATTAAAATAAATAAAAATATTCATAGATATTAATTAAATGATCTATAAAATACTAATTTTATAAAAAAATAAAATTTACTATAATATTATCTCTATTAATTAAAAAATTAATTTTAACTGATATGGAGGAATCTTTTAATAAAAAATTAGTTCATTTATTAAATTATACTTAAGTACAGATATATTATAAATACATTTCTTAAACCTCATGTTAGTAGATTAAATATCCGACCACGATTTTTATATTTAGTGGAGGTATAGATATCAGTAAAGTACTAAATAAAATATTAAAAATTTAGAAGGATTTTATTAGACTTGGTTTTATCAACATATAATTATTACTTGTATAGTATAATATATAAGTGAACATAGCATCGTTAAAATTTTTTTAGGGTTAAAAATATTTCTAATTTAATTATATATATAAATTATATTTTTATTTTAAGAGCATTTATTAAATCATAAAAGCTTGTGCAATATAATAAAATATACGATCTTAGCCTAAGATTAGCGCCCCCGTGATTAGTGCCCCGCTATATGGGGGCACTAATCTTAATGCAGGTCCGTTTAACTTTAATATCAGAACTTATGAAAATATATAAGTTTATTTTAATTCTTTAGTATTATTTTTATTTTAAATAGCCGCGCTGATTAGATGATACCCGCTAGATCGGGCCACACCTTTTCGATCTGTCTGATGAAATCTCCAATCCGTATATATTTTAGCCTATTAGAGTGGTTCTATAAACTAGGACCGTTAGTAAGAGTAAATTTTTATATTTTATGCGTTTTGGAAATATCATTAGGGAACCTTAATTCTATATCAAAGTAGTAAAAATGACTAAAGCATTATACTTTATCTACTAAAGCTATAGCACCATGCTTTATCTGCCAAAGAGGGAGCGCGTAATTATGCGAGGCACACCCATGCAGCAATTTTTATAGTGCATCAGAATCTAACCTCTGAGGATGCGGCTTATTAAAAATATAAAATCAATACATTAAATATAACTATTAGTATCACAAAAAGACGCCTACTAAAATAAGCACAAGATTCCATGTAAGTCAAAGCATCGGTGCTTATCCTCATGATCTAGCGTATCTCTCTATTCTAAATTCTAAATATCTAAAATTTGAATAAAATCTTAGGTACCTATTATCTTTTAATTAGTAGCAGTAATCCCGGCGTTCTATATTAGTACCAAGATGAGAATTGATTGAGTACTTTCGGTCTCTAGGGTGTCACGTAAGTGGTGCACTGTGATACAGAACCAGGTTGAGATCCACCTAACTACCATATTAATATAGCCGCAACCGATATTTACCCTCTACCCAACTGAATCTTTTCGCTTTCCTGGACTAGGAAAGCGAAGTCAAGACGCCTTCTTCTCTATTTTAGAGAAGAAGGCGTCTTGACTGAAAAATTTAGCTGGTCATAAAATTCACTGCCGATGCTACGCGCCTCATTGCGATATTTAATAAAAGCGTAATCGTCGAATTTTTTCTTATATTTATCGCAGAAATCATTATCAAATAGGACACATAGCCTCGGCATAAGTAGTACTCCTATGTATTTTAAAGCCCCCATCTTTAAATCCGAAGAGTAGTCTCAAATAAAATTCTGGAGGGGAACCATCAAAGTAATTACGCTCCGAGCTGTTCTGCGACAATAGATGCTCGGCGGAAAATGAAGGTGATACGATATGAAATACACGGGAAAATTTAGCCTTATTTATTCAAGTGGCTCAGAAGGTTCTCATTATACGGGCTTGCCCCGATTCGCCTCCTTAATACGTCCATGAGTCTTTGCTTAAATAAGCATGCTAATCTATACAAGCTTAAATAAGCATGCTAATCTATACAAAATAATGAGGTCTAAATACTGTCCTGTAATTTTATCATAAAAGATTTTATCTTATCGAGAATGCATGTACTAGTCTCAGAGCACTCATAGAAGTTGACTCAAGAAGAGCTTGAAGCATAAAATATACTGTTGTTATATTCCTTGATGCAATCGTTATATTTTATTTACTTTTTTAGCGTTAGTTCGCACCCGCCCCTAGCTTTCTGAATGCTATCTATGCACTTCCGGAGCGCAGTCTTACGCCCGCGCTCCGCTCCAGCTAATATTATTATACTTCCAACTGAGATCCCACATTGTCTTTTTTCAAAAAAGAGACGGATCCGTGTTTACAGACTAGCGCAACTATTTCGGAATATATTCCGATTTAATCGTAGTAGTCTACTACTAGACTAGTTTTAATATCGTAGTATACTAATACTGCAGCAACTATTTTTACTTCTTCGTACTTCGGAGACAATAATTAATATCGGAGTATACTGATAAGATTTCTGAATCCTTACAAATAAAATTTTTGAAAATTATGCACCCGAATAGGTAACAAGATCTTCTGTCTCTATAGGGCGCTCCGAAAATAGCTATTAAATCTACGCAACATTCTGAAACTTTATTAGAGTACAAGTCAGTCACATCTTAAGCATATGAGTTATAAGTATAGTGGTGAGTCCACGAGCACAGCATCTACTATCGCGATCTCGCTAATCTGCATGTGATAATTAATTTAGAACAGAATTATCGAAGCATCGATGAACTGATTTCAAAAATGTGTCACGCATGCACAATTAGATAAACATCCAAGCTGATTGTAATTAACATTAGTGTTAACGTTTTTTAGATGCAGGATAGAGATGCTTACGTGGGCTACAAGTTTAGATTTGTAACTTAGAACATCGAGCTAAACTAGAAATCCTATCTTAACTGTTTGTAACATTAATATTAAAAAGTATAGAAATAGCACAAATTTGCTAGCGTACCACTAAAGCCGCTACTCCCATTAAAATTTTATCTGGATCTGAACGAATTATTCTCGGAATATTATGTGGAGAATCTCTTTCAGAGAGCTTTATAAAGCACCTAAGAAGCAAAGTGCAAATATCACAAGTCTCAGAACTGCACCTACTGTAAATATTGTAAAGTTCTACGGTGGGACATTAAGTATCCGATTAGAAGAGTCGCATGATCTATAATGAATAATCTTATTGACTACCATCAATGTCTGCTCATAAATAAGAATGCACCTGATGGTTAGTACTTAACTTAATGGATAAGACTAGCGATTATTATTTTGGTGCCTCACTTGAGAAGTCTCCGCGGGCTACCATTTAGTAATACATGTCTATCGGGCACCCATTGTGGTTATAAGTTGGCTACTGACGAAAATATTAGCAATTTAATGCACGTAGAATTAGACTACTATGTCACATATAGTTTTCTATTAAAAATAGGCAAATACGAAAGCAAACTTCTTATAACGAAAAACATGAAGAGCAGCTCAGATATCAGAAAAATCATCTGACATCTGAGCTGCTCCATTGCATAATATCTTACTTGCTCTATCCCAATCTTAACATGCACTTAATAATACCGGACACAAAACCGTCTCTGTTTGAGCTTAAGAAACAGCAGCACTGTCTTCTGGGGCATGATATCCAAAACCAGCCTTCTGAGCTGATTTATATTATTTTATGATTGAAAAGCACGAAACGGTATATAAAAGCGTTATATCTCTTCAACAAGTTATAAATACACTGATCCGTCATAACCTGGGATAAATTAATTCAGCAAGTTAAGGTACACAATGAAACAAACTACGGTAAAAAATATCGTGCTTAATGGCTGGATAGCCGCTGTATTGCTAGCCAGCGCTGCTGTATCAGCAGCAGAATTACTAAACAGCTCCTATGATATATCCCGAGAATTGTTTAGCGCATTAAACAGTGGATTTGAAAAGAAATGGAACCACGAGCATCCATACGACAAACTGATTATTAAGCAATCTCATGCAGGATCTTCTAAGCAGGCGCTGGCCATTCTACAAGGTCTGCGAGCTGACGTCGTAACCTATAATCAAGTGACTGACGTGCAGATCTTACACGATCGTGGTCAATTAATCCCGGCCACATGGCAATCTCGATTACCTAACAACAGCTCACCATTCTACTCCACTATGGCATTCTTGGTGCATAAAGGTAACCCAAAAAACATTCTTACTTGGCATGATCTAGTGCGCGATGATGTGAAGATCGTTTTCCCAAATCCAAAAACTTCTGGTAATGGCCGCTATACTTATCTAGCTGCCTGGAGCGCCAACGCCCAAACTAATCGTGGGGACGAAACTAAGACTCGCAGCTTCATGACACAACTTCTAAAAAATGTCGTGGTATTCGATACAGGAGGTCGCGGCGCAACTACTACCTTCGTTGATCGTGGACTCGGTGATGTACTAATTAGCTTCGAATCAGAAGTGAATAATATTCGCCAACATTATGGCGCAGACAAATATGACGTGATAATACCGCCGATCAATATCTTAGCGGAATTTCCTGTATCCTGGATAGATAAAAATATCGAAAAAAATGGTAGCACACAAGTTGCTAAAGACTACCTGAATTACCTTTATAGCCCAGTGGCACAGAAAGTCATTACTCGCTTCTATTATCGAGTCTATGATCCAGAGATAATGACGGCGGTGAAGACACAATTCCCTGAGACACGGTTACTGAGAGTAGAGAATGTATTTGGAAATTGGCCTCAAGTAATGAAAACACACTTTTCCAGCGGTGGCGAGCTAGATAAGTTATTAGCGGCAGGGCATAAGTAAATGTTATCTTGGTTGGGAAAACAGGTTCTTCCTGGATTTGGTCTAAGCCTAGGAAGCAGCCTACTCTACACCTGCTTAATCTTATTACTGCCGCTCAGTGCGCTAGTGATGCAGCTAGCGCAGATGAGTTTAGCGCAGTATTGGGCGGTTATCTCAAATCCCCAAGTGGTGGCAGCGTATGAAGTGACCCTGCTCGCAGCAGGGGCGGCTAGTCTATTTAACGCTCTTTTTGGTATGCTTATGGCCTGGATACTTACTCGCTATCGCTTTACCGGTCGCGCACTACTAGATGGGCTCATCGATCTTCCATTTGCTCTACCAACGGCTGTAGCCGGACTGACACTAGCAACGCTATTCTCTACTTCAGGATGGTACGGCCAGTGGCTTGCGCATTTTGGCATTAAAGTTAACCTAACCTGGTTAGGTATTGCAGTAGCGATGGCATTTACAAGCCTGCCATTCGTAGTACGCACTGTTCAGCCAATTCTAGAAGAACTTGGAGCAGAATACGAGGAAGCAGCAGAAACTTTAGGAGCTACTCGATGGCAAAGCTTCCGCCGAGTGGTACTCCCAGAAATGGCGCCGGCATTACTAGCCGGAACATCTATCTCTTTCACTCGTAGCCTGGGCGAGTTTGGCGCAGTGATTTTTATTTCCGGAAATATTGCATGGAAGACAGAAGTAGCGTCTTTGATGATTTTTGTTCGACTACAAGAATTTGACTACCCTGCAGCCAGTGCTATCGCTTCAGTAATCCTGGCAGTATCGCTTTTGCTGCTATTTAGCATTAACGTTTTACAAAGCCGTTTTGGTCAACGCATCGGGGGAACTAGTGGCTAATACTACTTCCTCTTCTAATACTGCCGAACATCACAGAATTAACTGGGCAAAATGGTCTCTAATCATCATCGGTATGATATTCTCATCGCTACTGCTAGTAGCACCCATGATTTCAATTTTTACCGAAGCTCTTTCTAAAGGTATCGGCGTAGTGTGGGACAACTTAATTGATAGAGAGATGTTACATGCTATTTTTTTGACGGTAGCTATCGCACTAATCACTGTGCCATGCAATCTAGTCTTTGGTACACTGCTCGCATGGCTAATCGCTCGATTTTCATTTCCAGGGCGTCAGCTGCTCCTTACTCTAATCGATATTCCGTTAGCTGTGTCTCCAGTAGTAGCAGGATTAATTTATCTGCTTTTTTACGGTAGCAGCGGCCCAGTGGGTCTCTGGTTAGATACGCATAGTATTCAAATTATGTTCTCATGGCCAGGAATGGTACTGGTAACGATCTTTATCACTTGTCCATTTATAGTACGTGAGCTAATCCCGATCATGCTAGGGCAAGGAAGCCAGGAGGACGAGGCAGCCATAATGTTAGGCGCATCTGGCTGGCAAATGTTCTGGCGCGTTACGCTGCCCAATATTCGGTGGGCACTGCTGTATGGTGTCGTGCTTACTAATGCGCGTGCTATTGGTGAGTTTGGTGCAGTCTCGGTAGTATCCGGTTCAATTCGCGGTGAAACTTATAGCCTGCCACTACAGGTCGAACTTCTACAGCAAGATTATAATGCAGTGGGTTCTTTTACTGCCGCCGCTTTGCTGACCTTAATGGCAATCGTGACCCTCTTTTTGAAGAGCGCTTTACAATGGCGAATAGAACACCAAAAAGCTCGATTCGAGGGAGAAAAAAAGCATGAGCATTGAAATTAACGGTATTCACAAGTCCTTTGGGAACGTTAAAATATTGAATGATATATCCCTTGATATTCACTCCGGCGAGATGATGGCCCTGCTAGGTCCATCGGGTTCGGGTAAAACCACGCTACTGCGTATCATTGCCGGACTAGAAAGACAAAGCAATGGTAAGCTAGGATTCCACGGTACCGACGTTAGCTACATGCACGCACGTGAGCGCCGCGTAGGATTCGTATTTCAAAACTATGCCCTCTTCCGCCACATGACAGTATTCGATAACATCGCTTTCGGTCTCAGTGTCTTACCACATCGTAAACGTCAGAAAACAGGTGCGATAAAACAGAAAGTCACGCAATTACTGGAGATGGTTCAGCTGCACCATCTGATTAACCGCTATCCATCGCAGTTATCTGGCGGCCAAAAACAGCGTGTTGCATTAGCCCGGGCCTTGGCCGTAGAACCACAGATACTACTACTCGATGAGCCCTTCGGAGCACTCGATGCGCAAGTACGCAAAGAACTTCGCCGCTGGTTACGTCAGCTGCACGAGGAATTAAAATTCACCAGTGTGTTTGTGACTCACGATCAAGAAGAAGCGATGGAAGTAGCTGACCGCATCGTAGTCATGAGCCAGGGTAATATTGAACAGGTTGGTGCCCCAGAGACAGTTATGCGAACTCCTTCTAGTCGCTTTGTATTAGAATTTCTCGGAGAAGTAAATCAATTTAAGGGTGAAATTAAAGGCTCACAGTTACTCGTTGGTACGCATCAATGGCAGCTACCGCATAAGCCTGCGCATCAAGGCGCCGTTGACTTGTTCTTGCGACCTTGGGAAATGGAAGTGGCTAGCGAGAGTACTGAGAATTGCCCATTGCCGGTACAGGTACTGGAGGCCAGTCCACGAGGACATTTTTGGCAGCTAATCGTGCAACCGATTGAATGGCATCAAGGAACACTTAACATCGTCTTAAAAGAATCTAGTGGAGGGGCGGCCCCTAAGCGTGGAAGCCGCTATTATATTGGAGGCCTAAATGCTCGGCTCTATTCAGGCGACATACAACTACAATCCGTTGAATTATCTAAAAGCACAAGGCAGTCTTAGCTGTGAGCTCAAAAGATATTTTATTATAAAAATAATTTATTTTTAGACAAACACCGGACAGAACCAAAGAAACTTTCAAAATAGAAAGTATGGTGAAACCTCTCTTTCAAGTAGACAGTAATTCTATCTCAGGAGTAAGTAACACTTTTTTTATAAATAAAAAAGAGTAAAATACTTGAAACTACCAGTATAACTGATGACGATTACGAGGGGCCCACCATGCTCGATGAGCATGGTGGGCCCCTCGTATTTAGATACATAAATCTATTTAGTACTTTACTAAATACCTAAGCATATAAGTATGGTTAAAAACTCAATATATAATGCTCATAGAAATAGCTTATCCTGATTTTCTATCTTAGAATGTCTTCGCCATACTCGGTAGTTAAGCATACAAAACAATTAGATAAGACCTAGTAAAATAATAGATAAGACTTAGTAAAATAATTTTTAGACAGACTACACATTAAAATTAGGACCAAAAAAATCTATTCTAAAATTTAATACATCTATAGCATTGACTTATAAACAGCAATTACCTTGGATAAATAGCGCGGAGCTTGAGGAGCTGGGTGTCTCTTCTGAATATACCAATAAAATTCATCTGGAGTCATCTGATTAATGCGACCAACTGCAATACTTTTATCTAATGCAAAAATACGCAACATAGCTCC
The DNA here is from genome assembly GCA_964059975.1 of Serratia symbiotica. Lineage (GTDB taxonomy): Bacteria > Pseudomonadota > Gammaproteobacteria > Enterobacterales > Enterobacteriaceae > CAXKXX01. Next base: position 226,533 of record CAXKXX010000001.1, on the reverse strand, counting down.
TGCCCCATTAACATATGCTACAATAGTAGCATAACGTAAAGTCTTTGGATTTTTAATGCCGCAAAGCTGTTGGTTTTGGATAATATTGATATAAGCCGTCCCAAGATCAATATTCACTGCTGGATTCCTCAATTCATTTAAACTTGGCTGTCCAGAAATACCTCTAAAGCGATAGACGTCACGCCCTGCAGAGGCAGGCTTAACTTGCATTAATCCCACTGCATTTGAGGCGCTGACTGCGTTCGGATTAAACCCAGATTCCACTTGAATAATAGCTCTAATTAGTACTTCATCGACATTATAGCATCGAGCAGCCTGACGAATATGACTAGAGTAAGCTACCTGGATGGCCGACTTCCCACCTCCTAAAACGTCCTCAGAAGCCTCTATCTCATTATTATTCCACATCATATTCTTGCTGAATATAGCGTCCACCGGTTTTTGTTCTTCAGCGCATCCAGATAAAAACAGAATTGCTGTGATCCAGTCTTTTTTTTTCACAGAATCTACTACTCCTTTTAATTTTAAATTACCCTCTATATTTATCTATTATATTGCTCTCCATTCACTAATACGTGCTAGTATTTTATAACTTTCTTAATTAAGAATACCCCAATATGACTGAAAAGATATCATAGGACCTAATCGTTATACTATTCGTAACTCAATAGACGTATTTTCTGCGATGTATTAAGTTTAGTTAAAATATAATACTAATATAATTTTAATTTCCTATTTTCAGATCTACTCATAAGCCTTACTATTATTTTTAATATCAAGATTTAGCGGCATACTGACTAAATCCGTTTTTCGATTTCTATATTATATTTAAAAATTTTTTATCGATTACACGTTTAATATAGAATTCTAAGACTCACATCATTATCTGATTACCAATATTGTACTAAAAATATTTTATAGCTCACTATCACCAGTATATTTTATGAGGATTTTATTGAATCATAAAGTCGAAAATTCATACTTAGGTATCAAACTATAATGCATAGAAAAATAATATATTTTCTGATAACCATACTATTTTTGTAGCTAGACTAATATCAATGAGTGCTTGTTTATAAAAAATAGAAAATAACTTTATATACCTAATAAGTTCAATAAAATTGAAAACAGATTATTCTATCTCCCCCCCTACTTTTGCTTTTTTATCATATTCATACATTTTTTATAAAAATTATCTAGCAATCGCTAATACAATTCATGAATTATTAATTTCTATTTTTATTTATATATATTCTATAAAGCAGATCTTTTTTATAAACATGTACCAAAAATTTTTGTCTTTTTTATTATTATCTAGGTTGTATCTAAAAAATTATTAAGTATTCAGTCAAAATATCAGGTCTATATAAAGATAGTACAGAAAACTCATTTCATTCAAAAACATATCTGAATGTATATAAAAATAAATATAGTTTCAAAATAAAATTGCTATACGATTCATTATATATTAAATATTTTCTCGTATAGTTATCAAACTAGACTTGAAGATCATTAAATAAGCTCATAAAATTAAAATATATAAAAAAAGTCTAATCACTTTAAGTATAAATTACATAGATGACATAAAAACCGAATATTAATATTTAAGATAAGGTATTAAATTAATTGGGTTTATCAGTAAAATTAAATAAAATATAAATTTTATACATGAATAATTTTACTGTATATAAATTATAAAATTCATTTAAGAAGTAAACTTGATAAAAATTTATAAAAGTATTCATACTATATATAGTAATTTTTATATAGTAATTTTTATAAAGTTAGTTTTTGAATATAAAATTCATATTCATAATATGAACTTATATAAATAAATAGTGAAATTAAATTCATATTATACACTCATTCTATATTTTTTTAAAAATAGATAATTAAAGATAGAGATAAATGATGTATTTTTTATATTAAAATATAGTACACGGATAAAATTATTTATAATATTAAAAATAAAAAATAAAAATTTTAAGTGATCATTAATAAATATAATTATAAAAACTCTATAAAATATAAATAGAAATAATAATTTTATCTCAGTATTAAAGAATGAATTTAAAAATAATAAATATATAAAGTATGTGCTCTCATACAATAAAATAAAGAGATAATTTTAATTATAAGAAATTAGTGGTATAAATTTTATTTTTTAAAATTTATATTTATACTTGTACATTAAATATATTTATTAGAAATAATAAAAAGTATTCGCATTCTAATCATAGAATCAAAATTAATATTTTCCTTAAAAAGTATAAATTTTTTAAAATTGACTAATTAAAAAACGTTATATAAGATGTTCGGTTATATTACATTAATTATTTTTATGCATTTATATATTTCGTGTATAAATGATTTTATCATAAATAGAGTTTACATTCTTATATCGCTATATATCAAGATTAAAGTTAAAAACTAATCTACATACGATAGCTTATAATATAAAATATCTATTTTATAAAATAGCTTAATTTATTATAAATACAATAATATTTATTCGACTCGATTGTTAAGTAAAATGTAGACTCTTAATAATTTGTAATAAAAAGACACACATATAGAAATGACCTTAATATTCATTAAGAATTATATTCTTATATATAATTTTCTATCTAGCTATTATTTGATTAAATTTTGTTTATTAAGAAAGTTGGTTTCATGCATTACCGAGAGGTACATGTTACTTAGAAAAGTAATCACTATATAAAATATATAGTGATTATAAGTTATCTTAACTTTAGTAAAAAACAAGAAAATATGTCTATAAAAATACTAATCTATATTTTATTTTATAAAGACTTTTAACCATTAGCAAAATTGTAAAGATAGTTACGATAATGTAATTGATATTTTATTGTCGCTAATTTTAATATTTTTTTAAAAAAAATAACAAGTCACCGAGATCAATTTTATACATAATCAGTCTAAACAAATGAACCGATTTAAAATGTCTCTAAATTCAAGCTGCACTTCCTGCAGTCAAGAGATATACTATAGAATTCTATTCTAAATTTCCCCCGGTATTGCGTACGAATGTAACATGAAAAATTTTGGAACAAAAACCTTTCAGGGTCTAATCCTAACGCTATTAAACTATTGGTCACACAAAGGCTGCACCCTCGTTCAAGCTTTGGACATAGAAGTTGGCGCAGGAACTTCACACCCAATGACCTGTCTCAGAGCAATCGGCCCAGAACCCGTAACAGCCGCTTACGTACAGCCTTCTCGTCGTCCAACCGATGGTCGTTATGGTGATAATCCGAATCGGCTGCAGCACTACTATCAGTTCCAGGTAATACTGAAGCCCTCTCCAGATAACATCCAAGAACTATACCTTGACTCATTAAGAGCAGTGGGCATAGATCTAACTATTCACGACATTCGTTTTGTAGAAGATAATTGGGAAAATTCAACCCTCGGAGCTTGGGGCTTGGGATGGGAAGTTTGGCTAAACGGTATGGAAATAACACAATTTACTTATTTTCAACAAGTTGGTGGACTAGAATGCAAACCCGTTACTGGTGAGATCACTTACGGTCTAGAACGACTCGCTATGTCTATTCAAGAAATAGATCATGTTTATAATTTAGTGTGGAGCCAAGATCCTCAGGGCGCAATCATCACCTACGGTGATCTGTTTCACCAGAATGAATTAGAACAATCCACTTACAATTTCACCTACGCTGACATAGATCTCTTATTCTCCTATTTCAAGCAATATGAAAAAGAAGCACAGTCACTTCTTGCTCTAGACAAACCCTTACCCCTTCCTGCTTACGAACGTATTTTAAAGGCCTGCCACATCTTTAACCTTTTGGATGCCCGAAGGGGTATTTCGGTAACCGAGCGCCAACACTATATTTTACGTATTCGAAAACTAATCAAAGCAGTGTCACTGGCTTACTATGCTTCCCGTAAAGCGCTAGGCTTTCCGATGTGCAAAATGAGAATTCAGAAACAGTTATGATGACTCAACAAACTTTTTTAGTGGAAATCGGTACAGAAGAACTGCCCCCAAAAGGGTTGCGCTCTCTGGCTACATCCTTTGCCACTAATTTTACTATCGAGATGAAAAATGCCAACCTTACACACGGATTAGTAACTTGGTTTGCCACACCCCGCCGTCTAGCACTAAAGGTATGCAATCTCAGTGCATCGCAACCCGATCTTATCGTGAAGAAACGCGGTCCGTCGATCAAGGAAGCATTCCATGCCACAGGCAGGCCTAAAAAAGCAGCGGAAAGATGGGCGCGTAGCTGCGGAATTAGTGTCGATCAAGCCGAACGTATAGTAACTGGAAAAGGGGCATGGTTAATGTATCATAACCACGTTAAAGGAGAGGTAGTAGAGAAATTACTAACCGGCATAGTCAGTTCTGCATTATCTAAACTATCAATACCAAAACTTATGCGTTGGGGAAACTTTAAGGAGCCTTTTGTAAGACCAGTGCATACTGTAACGCTGCTATTAGGTAGGACTCTAATTCCCGGAAAGATACTGGGAATCGAATCTGCGCGTATAATACGTGGGAACCGATTTATGGGTGAAACTGAATTTGCTCTTGATAGTGCTGATCACTATCCACAGATCCTGAAAAAGCGCGGTAAAGTAATTGCGGATTACGAAGAACGTAAAGCAATAATCAAACATTCCGCCGAATTAGCTTCGGAAAAAATTGGTGGAAAGGCCGATCTAAGTGACAGCCTTCTAGAAGAAGTAGCTTCGCTGGTAGAGTGGCCAGTGGTATTAACTGCTCAGTTCGAAGAGGCATTTCTATCAGTTCCAGAAGAAGCCCTGGTTCATACCATGAAATATGACCAAAAATATTTTCCAGTGTATAATAGCAAAGGCAATTTACTTCCACACTTTATCTTCGTAGCTAATATTGAATCGAAAGACCCAAAGAAAATTATCTCCGGTAACGAAAAAGTGGTGCACTCGCGTTTTTCAGATGCTAAGTTCTTTTTTGACACTGACCGAAAAAAAAATTTAGAAGACTACTTACCGCGCTTAAAAACTGTAATTTTTCATAAAGATTTAGGCACTTTGTACGACAAGACTCATCGAATTAAGGCCTTATCAGTCTGGATTGCTAGTCAAATTAATGCCGACGTTAACTCCGCCTCCCGTGCGGCCATGCTGTCGAAATGCGACCTAGTGACCAGCATGGTATGCGAATTTAGTGATACCCAGGGTGCGATGGGTATGCATTATGCTCGTCATGATAATGAAAAAGAAGAGGTCGCTATTGCACTTAATGATCAATATCATCCACGTTTTTCCGGTGATAGATTACCGCGATCTCGGGTAGCCTGTTCTCTGGCAATAGCCGATAAAATGGATACACTAACTGGTATCTTTATTATTAGAAAAAATCCAAAATGCGACCAAGATCCGTTCGGTCTACGCCGTGCGGCACTGGGAGTGCTTCGTATCATTGTCGAAAAAACTTTACCCTTAGATCTACAAACTCTAACTGAAAAAACTGTACAGCTTTACGGAATTGAGCTCAATAACAACAAGGTCGTCGATGAAATAGTGACATTCATGCTAGGGCGCTTTCCCGCTTGGTATCAGGAAAGAGGTTATGAAACAGACACTATTCGTTCAGTATTAGCGCGACGCCCAACTAGGCCGGTTGACTTTCATGCTCGCATTAAAGCCGTCAGTCACTTCAGCAATTTAAAGATATCATCGGAGCTTTCAGAAGCGAATAAACGTGTCTCAAATATCTTGGCTAAATCTAAGGATACGCCGAACGCACGGGTACGAGATTCAGTATTGAAGGAGGCTTCCGAGATTCAGCTTGCTCGTCAGATTACGGTCTTAGGTGATGAGGTGGAGCGGTGCTTATCTTCGGAAGATTATCGAGGTGCATTAATGGAGCTCACTGCTTTGATCAAGCCGATAGATAATTTTTTTAAGAGCGTTATCGTTATGTCCGAAGATGACAGTGTGCGCGTGAATCGCATAACACTACTGAGTAAGCTATCAGAACTGTTCTTGAAAGTAGCGGATATTTCTTTATTGCAGTAGCACTCATAAATATGTGCCCTCCTTGCCATGGAGGGAATAAAATATTTTCCACTATTAATCAAACGAATCAGTAAATTTTAAGATCTTCAGATCATGCTAATTCTAATTATAAAAAATTTAAGCCAGTTTGATGTAATAAAAGTTTTATTAAAATGTATAGCTAAAAATTTGCTGATAGTCACTAGTTGACGCGTCCTCTCTTGCGCGAGAGGACGCGTATCGTAGGGATCCGGCTAAGGACGCACAAAAATATTCGTGCATAATTTTGTGCGTCCCGATCTTGACGTACAGAATATTTATCGGGGAAGTCTAATTTTATAAATCGTTTGATCGCCCGATACGTAACTGGCTTCTATTTCTGGATACCAGGTATATTGCTGAAGCGTCTATTAAATCGGTCTACGCGACCATACGCGGCAGCATCGCGTTGCTTTCCTGTGTAAAATGGATGGCAGGCACTGCAAACGTCTAGAGTTAAATCTCGTCCCATAGTGGAACAAATCTGCATCGTGTTACCGCAGGAGCAAGTGGCGGTAACTACTTCGTATTTAGGATGAATATTTTTCTTCACGGAAGACCTCGCTTGGTTCGATACTTGGCTTGATCTTATTTTGCCAGTACGACGCTTAAGTTAATAATTGAATTTGATATTCAATCGCATTGGAGGTGCTAAATTATACGGAGTTATAAAGTGCTATGCAATGAAAAGGCTGCACCCCTATTCTCATTCTCAGGGTAGCATCACAAGCTGCTCCTCACTCTGGATTATCCTTATGTCTATTGTACGCGTTGCTCTACCCGTCCCCCTTACGCGGACTTTTGATTATGTATTGTGTCCAGGAGCCCCTCCGGTGCCGGGAGGGCGCGTCTTCGTTCCTTGGGGTACGCGTCAGGCAATAGGTATTGTAATTGATTACATAAAAACTAGCGAGTTGCCAATCTATAGATTAAAGCCAATTAAAAGTATTCTCGATAATATCTCACTATTTCCCACTAGTTTGTGGCACATTCTACTCTGGGCTAGCGATTATTACCATTACCCCATTGGAGAGGTGTTATTCCAGGCTCTTCCCGTTTTATTACGTCATGGAAAGAAGGCGGAATCTACACTTCTAGAACAGTGGTTTGCTACTGATCTAGGGTGCGCCACTCCTCTGGAGAGCCTGAAGCGTGCACCAAAACAACAAAAAGCAATGGCGCTACTCAAGCATCATCCGATCTATCACCACCAGATGAGACTCCTAGATCTAAAAAAAAGCGCATTACGGGCGCTGCGCAGTAAGGGGCTTATCAATCTACATTATCCGCTCGCCACTCCTCAAGATTGGTGTTCTAGTTTTTCGGTCCTTGGAGAGCGACTATCACTGAATACGGAACAAGAAATCGCGGTAAGAATGATCAGCAGTGAAGGTGAGCGCTTCGCCGTCTGGTTGCTAAATGGAGTCACCGGATCAGGTAAGACCGAGGTCTATCTCAGCGTTTTAGAAAATATCTTAGCTAAAGGCAAGCAGGCGCTAGTTCTTGTACCTGAAATTGGTCTAACGCCGCAAACTATCGCTCGTTTTCGAGAGCGTTTTAATGCGCCTGTTGATGTACTGCATTCCGGACTAAGCAGTAGCAGGCGTCTATCTATATGGCTACGAGTCAGGAGTGGAGAGGTGGCTGTTATTATCGGCACCCGCTCAGCATTATTTGGACCTTTTAAAAAGCTCGGCATAATAATTATCGATGAAGAACACGATAGTTCATATAAGCAACAGGAAGGATGGCGATACCATGCACGCGATCTAGCCGTATTACTCGCTAAAGAGGAAAACATACCGATAGTAATGGGATCTGCCACTCCTGCACTAGAAACACTGCATAATGTCGAACGAGGAAAGTATCGTCAATTAAAACTCAGTAAACAGGCTGGGAAAGCTAAAGCGGCGGATCAATATCTAATTGATCTCAAGGGTCTCCCTCTAAAATTTGGTCTATCGCCAACGCTTATAAAAAGTATACGTCGCCATCTAAAATATGGCAACCAAGCCATGCTTTTCTTAAATCGCCGTGGCTACGCTACGGCACTACTATGTCATGAATGTACTTGGATCGCTAAATGCAATCGGTGCAACCACTATTATACTTTGCATCGGAATCAGCGACAATTACGGTGTCACCACTGCGATAGCCATACGTCAATGCTAAACCAATGCTCACAGTGTGGTTCCACCCAGTTGGTATCAATCGGTATTGGAACCGAACAACTGGAGGAAGGTTTAGCTCTATTATTTCCAGGCACACCAATCACTCGAGTGGATCGCGATACCACAAGTCGCAAAGGTTCACTAGAACAATATTTAGCCGATATTCACCGCGGTGGATCTCGTATTCTTATTGGAACCCAAATGCTAGCAAAGGGGCATCATTTTCCTAATGTAACCCTAGTAGGACTTCTAGATGTCGATGGCGCCCTGTTTTCTTCTAATTTTCGTTCTGGTGAATATTTTGCTCAACTATATACCCAAGTTTCTGGTCGGGCAGGTCGAGCAGATAAGCGGGGGGAGGTGCTTCTTCAAACTCGTCATCCAGAGCACCCATTGCTGAAAATTTTGCTGGAACAGGGTTATGGTGCCTTCGCTAAACAGGCTTTATTGGAACGCAATAGTGCGTTACTACCTCCATACACCCACCATGTTATGGTATACTCAGAAGATCACGATAATTATCAGGCTCCATATTTTCTTCATCAACTATGTAATTGGATAAAAAGTAGCTCGATAAAAGATAACTTTTTATGGGTTTTAGGTCCGATGCCGGCACCATATGCTAAGTGCGCTGGCCGCTTTTTCTGGCAACTACTATTGCAGCATCCATCACGACGAGAATTACAGAAGTTAATAAAAACATTGCTTCCATTAATTAGAAAGCTTCCTCAGAATCGAAAAGTTAAGTGGGCCTTAGACGTTGATCCAATAAATAGCTAGTTTCAATGACAAGATCACGTAATAGCTTTATCGTAAATATGTGCCTTAAAATATGTGCCTTAAAATTGTAGGAGCACGATAAAGAGTTACTTAAATTTTATAGCTTATTAAAATTTAAGTAATAAACTTAAAGCATATGCTATATAGCGTTTCTATGATATTATGACTAATTAATTCGAAGCAAAAAGACATTAAAACGTAAGTAGTACCGCTTGATACGATCAGTGCCTCAAATTAAGTTCGCGATCTTATAGTTAAGAGACTGATATAAGGATTGAAATATATCAAAAATTTCTAGTAGAAAAAATAAAAGAATTAGAAAAGCGCCAGGAATTTTAAAGATAGGCGCATTACATCGTCCGAATAATTTCGGGGCTAACAATTCAGAAGGATAGATACCGATTATCGTTAGCCTTTAAGTTATGCCGGTAACGATTTTTATGCCCCATAGGAATCGGGAGATCTTTTTCTGTTTTATTGACTCCTCGGTGAAGTCCAAGACTTATTCTTTCTTAAAGTGATCTAGGTACTCTATCTCTTATACATAGTAAGGGACTAATACTAATTGGCGATTTCTCATATTATCACTACCAGATACACACTTTCTTCGGTCTTATGATTATAAAAAATAAACTGAAGCAATCATGCTACCGAATACTAGCACACTTTTTAATGCTACTTAAGGCGCATCTTCGTCTATCGATACAATATCGATAACTAAAAATTATTGCCTATTTTCGCGCTAGAATCAGTGCGCATCGATTGCCTAATTAAAATGTTTGAAGATGTAAATTATTCGTATTAGTACTTTTATTGATAGATGTGATCTGGTTCTGATAAAAATAAATTCAACCAAAGTCATATTGGCTAGAAAACTGCACGCCACCGCCGTGTCACAATCTCGCAAATCCTAAAATCGTCTAAAATAACCCGTGTTGACTGCGCCTAAAAGACTTTATTTTATGAAATGCGTAGTTGGGATGCTCTCAGAGCAAACCATACAATTATGGTCAATACATTTTAGGCTCATTAATGCCACATAATCTATAAAGTTTCTGAGCTACAAGCATAAAATTAATGCTTCACTAATTAATGCTTCACTATTGTTCGGAGCGCAATAGTGAACCGGCTCATCTCTAGATGACGAGACTATACTCCTGATATTTTAGTAAACACATAGGGAAAAGTAATAAATGATAATAGTCTAATTGACACTACATCAATGAACTATGCTAATGTCTCTTCTTTTAAACGCCACTTAAGCATCTGCAGATTAAGTAAAATGATACATATATCCCCCAATTAAGATATAGCAATATAATAGGGGGACAAAAACTATGTCAGACATGAGTGTTCGGTAAAATCTAGATGAAAAATTTTTAGCTGCATAAAGCGTAATTTTAAGAAATTCTTAAAAATTCTATTGCTATTAGCTACACACATTAAAGATCTAGAAAGCCACTAGATTAGTCTATGATAAGTATCATACTCGGTAAAGCATGAGCTCCAAAATTTCATTAGTAAGGCAACTTTATAATCCTACTAAAATACTGTACAACGAGATTTTGAAAAAATTAATCGTTCACAGGAGTGGTTATCACAAGCAGCGTATCTCTCCACCACATTATTATGTACTTAATCGCGGATAACGCGATGACACGTCATCGCGTTATCCGCGATTAAGTCGTCATTGAAATAGAGGAGTCTCAAAAAGAAACTATGATGAAGTATAAAAATAAATGGAGATTCTATGCGGCACCTTACGGACTCTTAATCAGATCAATTCTATCCGAGAACCAATAGTGTTTGAAGAAAAATTAAATCATATAATCACCGGTTATTTTTATAATTATATTATACTAGGATCCCATAATAGCCGCGCAATACTGGACAGTAGACGTACAATACTAGATAACACTCTAGCTCATCTGAATGGTATTAGAATATCCAGTTTAATCCCCCATGACGTAGGGGATCGAAAAGCACTATTTCCCCCCATCTATGTTTTCAATGCTCTTCGCAAACAGAGGCCACGAAAGCTTTCTTATGTCTTTAACCAGGATTAGCTCATGACAACAATAGTAAGCGTTCGACGCGGCGACCAGGTAGTGATTGGTGGCGATGGGCAAGCCACTTTAGGTAATACAGTGATGAAAGGCAATGTCAAAAAAGTACGTCGCCTATACAACGATAACGTAATTTCTGGTTTTGCCGGCGGTACCGCCGATGCTTTTACGCTCTTTGAATTATTTGAACAAAAACTAGACATATATCAAGGCCACCTAGTGAAAGCTGCCGTTGAATTAGCGAAAGACTGGCGCACGGATCGCATGTTACGTAAGCTCGAAGCACTACTAGCTGTTGCTGATGAGCACACCTCACTAATTATCACTGGCAGCGGTGACGTTATTCAGCCCGAAAACGACCTGATTGCTATTGGCTCTGGCGGACCCTATGCGCAAGCCGCAGCACGCGCCTTACTATTAAATACAGAATTAAATGCCCGTGAAATAGTTGATAAGTCTCTTGGAATTGCTAGCGATATTTGTATTTATACCAATCAATTTTATACTATTGAAGAATTGCCCTACAAAGCGTAAGGATCAAATACCATGTCTGAAATGACCCCTAGGGAGATCGTTAGCGCACTAGACACCCACATTATTGGTCAAAAAAAAGCCAAACGTGCTGTAGCTCTCGCCCTACGTAACCGATGGCGTCGAATGCAGCTTAGTGAGACGCTTCGCCATGAAGTTACACCAAAAAATATTTTAATGATTGGTCCAACAGGTGTCGGGAAAACTGAAATCGCACGCCGTCTAGCGAAGCTGGCTAACGCACCATTTATCAAAGTTGAAGCGACTAAATTTACTGAAGTAGGCTACGTGGGTAAAGAGGTGGACTCCATCATCCGTGATCTAACCGACTCTGCCATTAAAATGGCACGCACACAATCGATTGAGAAGAATCGCCTCCATGCTGAAGAGCTAGCCGAAGAGCGCATTCTTGACGTATTGATACGTCCAGCTAAAAATAACTGGGGCCAATCAGAAGAAAGCAAAGAGCCCTCAGCAGCTCGTCAGGTATTTCGTAAGAGATTGCGTGAAGGTCATCTCGATAATAAAGAGATCGAGCTCGATCTAGCCGCTACACCAATAAATGTAGAGATTATGGCGCCTCCAGGTATGGAAGAAATGACTAATCAGTTACAGGCTATATTTCAAAATCTTGGTAGTCAAAAGCAGAAACCCCGAAAATTAAAGATCAAGGCGGCCTTTAAGCTTCTTGTCGAAGAAGAAGCTGGAAAGCTGATTAATCCAGAAGATCTAAAACGTCAGGCGATCGAGTCGGTCGAACAGAACGGCATTGTTTTTATTGATGAGATCGACAAAATCTGTAAGCGTGGTAGCCAAAATTCTGGGCCAGATGTATCTCGCGAAGGCGTGCAGCGAGATCTCTTACCATTAGTAGAAGGGTGCACAGTTTCCACTAAGCATGGTATGGTAAAAACCGATCACATCCTATTCATTGCGTCCGGAGCATTCCAGACTGCGAACCCATCAGATCTAATCCCGGAGTTGCAAGGCCGTCTACCAATCCGTGTTGACCTACAACCCTTAACCACTGAAGACTTCGAGCGAATTCTGACTGAGCCTAGCGCCTCACTGACTGAGCAGTATAAAGCGCTTCTAAATACTGAAGGGATCAACATTGAGTTCACCGACGATGGAATCCGAAGCATAGCCGAAGTTGCATGGCAAGTTAATGAAAACACTGAAAATATCGGGGCGCGTCGACTCCATGCCATTCTAGAACGTCTCATGGAAGATATTTCATACGATGCGAGTGAAGTTGACGACCAAACTGTTATAGTCGACACGGATTATGTACACGATCATCTAGACGCACTAGTTTCCGATGAAGACCTCGGCCGTTTTATTTTATAATTAATCGATTGCCTCCCATCAGTTTTTTGTCCGGGGGAAGCATGCCATCTAAAATTATTTATAAAACAAATAATAAATGGAGGATAGCACAAACGGGCGTATTTATCAATGATTACTCCGCTCGCTGTCCTTCAAGAAAGTACGTAGCGTCATGCTCTTATTAATGGCCCCAGATCTATCTATGTTATTCTGCGCTATCACTATCTGATGGTAGCGCCCACTTTCTCTTTGTTATAGCACTGCTAGAGCCGCTCATTTTTAATCGAATGAAAATTGTGAGTCTGTTATACAACTGTCTGGATAAGAGAAAAGATTACATGAATAGGCTGCGTGGTATCTAAAAAGTGTACTCACTTAAGTGAAGGTAAGAATAAATGGTAACAGATAAACGCCGATCATGTTCTGAACGTTAATATTTATCTTCGGAGCTTTAATCTAGACTAGAAAAATTATGGGCTTACTTAATACTTAGATTTTACTATATTCAGTACACCTTATTATTATTGCTATCACCTATGCCGTTGGTAATAGCAATGATTCTGTAATTTGAAACCATGGAATATCATTATATAACTTTATAAAATACTATGCACTAGTATCACTACTGTGCTGCATATGTACATTAAATACGGACATACTCACATAATAGTATGAACGAAAAATTATCTAGATAAATTTAGTGTCGGGGCAATGGGCGGAGCGTGCGTTAGTCTGACGCTATACTTAAGATTATAAGACTTCTATTTAATAGACATAACTCATGAGTCTTAGTTCATACCTAAGAGAGCGCGCTATTAGCTTATTACGCACTATGTCGCTCGGGCTTCGGGGTCTAAAATCAGATGCCACAAAATCGATCTCGGAGCAAGTATAGCAGAGTGGCTTGGCTCACTAACCTAACGTTCATTATTAATTGCGAAGCTATTTCAGATAGGTTGAAATATAGGGATAGAATAATTATTCTAAGGGAAATGCAATATTTTCTATAAAATATAGTACCTTTAATTCTTGTGGAATTCATCATAAGAACGTATTAGAAGGAAACTCCTTAAATATAATTACTTTTTATTTTGTATTCCTTGAGAATATAATTACAACTTTAGCTTGTCCATAGATAGCCGTAGATCTTATACGTGATATATACTGATAAATTCCAAGATAGTCAGCCTCATTTGCATAAAAAATACCAGAAGACGCCTCCACTCTTTGTTCAGCGCTACCTCCGGATATGCGATTTAGAAAAATCAAACCTCAAATGTTAACCGCAGTAAAAAAATAAAATAACGGGCTTTATGTGTCAACTGATGACGAAATTCTCCAGCTAGATCCCAGAAGAGATATCAAGATTCAGACTTATCTGTGATTCTTTTAATCAAAAATATCATAAAATACTAAGCCAAAAAGTAATGGATAAAAAATTAAAAATCACGCGTGTCGTTTGACACACCACTCCTCCGTGTCCAACCAATTTTGGGCTGACTTTCCAATTATATATTTTATCCGAGACTTAGTTATAATCAATCGATTATTTCAGAGAAAATTTGAGCGCCTTTTATGCCATATCTAGAAAGTAGTATCAGCTCGACTTTTGACTTTCTTACTAGAAAAATAGATTTTTCTCAAGTTCAGGGAACTTGACTCTGCTTAGGTCTAATCTTAACAGCTATCATCGGAGTCAATCTAAGTAACCTTATCTACCATTTATTCAATAGTTAGCCTCTCATATAGCCATATACCATATTTAATAGTGATAAGAAGAATTCCGTATAGTATGAAAATAATGTATTTCCGCTCGATCATAAAATTATTAACTTAGTACGTACTATTTATTTAAAATACTATGTTAATTCTACTCTTTCAGTAACTACATAAAGATACTATTTCGTAAACTAATAGCTGATCAGTTTAATTTTTAAGCTGATTACTATTATATCGAAATGGCTCGTACACTTATTGGGACACTATCAGCACTTAGTTTTAAGAGTTTTTAAAATAGTGTTATAGGAAACATAAACTAGAATTAGGTTAGACACAAAATGAATTAATCTAATTCCTAGATAAATATTTTCACGATATTCTCAGGCTACTTAACTTTAAATTAAAGCTAGAAAAATTGTTGATAAAGAAAAGATTAGCCCCCAAATTTACATCAGATACCACCGTCTTTATCCAGGGTGTCATTACTCTGATTGAACAAGATATCTTGTATAAATTTAATATCTGAAGTAACCAAGAGAAGAGTTTGTGTTAATTTATGAAATCAGTGCTATCACTTATAAAATATTCATAAATAGAGCACATAAATTCTTACTAGGAAATACTCATTTTTACTATTGCAAAAATTTTTAGGTATACAGATCGCACACGATTTTAGTAACAATTTACTTAAATATTAATATGCTATACGAAAGAATTTAGATATTTATTATTTATACTAAAGTAAGAAATCCTTAATATTCAAAGTATTTATTACTAGTCAGTATCATGCTAATTAGATGTGCAGTGAGCCTATCTTACGAACACTGATCAGTATGTCATCTTAAATTAAGATATTATATTTTTGCTCTATTAGATCTTAGTCGTCTATTTTTATTAAAATAGGAGATAGTTAAAAACTAATTTATATAAGATAAAACTTTGAAAACGAACTATTAAGCTATCTTTTCAATTAAAATTTAGACATCACGTTAATTAAACATGAAGTAGATTCGCAGGCTGATTTTTTAAAACAACATTGATAAGCAATTAATCTTAATAATTTGATATCAGTCTTAATAAATTACTAGTCTACTTAAAATAACTTTTTATATAAAATATAAATAATATTGTTTTTTGTTAATTAATTAAGGAATTACGCTAAAACATAGTAGTAATAGTGACTACTAATTTTCAATATTTTTTCAATTAGAATTTATCGATGGGTTTCATATCTTAATTAAATATATAAAATATAGATAAAAGAAGTAAGCTATAAACTATTCCTTAAAGAGTAGTTTACAGCTTACAATATCAACTACTATCTTTTTTATTAATTATTTTTTATTAAATTAATAGATATTAAATACTCATTAAAATTAAATTATATAATATATTTTATATCTATATAAACTAATCAAATACAGTATTTTTATAAAATTTTTATTCATTATAATAACCCATTATAGGAAAACAAAAAAATCAGAACGATTTAAATATAAAATATCTATTTTAGTATTAAAATACAACTATCTAATCTCGCTAATATTAAAATTAGATAAGATTAAATAATATTTATTTTCTAATTTTATTTTAATTATTCATTCATAATACTGTGAAAATACAGATTTTATATAATAACCGTAAGTACATAGCTTTATATTGAAATTCCTTCATAAAAATAAATAACAAATTTATATTATTTATTATATAATTTTATTAAAATGACTACGGTCCGACTAATTTTTATTAAAAGAGTCGCCACTTAAATGATGAATAAATCGGAGTAGATAAAAGTACTTATACTAAAATATATATTAATTATACTAATTAAAAATAAAAATAAAATATTTTATATAATGCATTTTATATTCTAGTTATTTTTTATATAATAATATAAATTTAATAAATAGAGAAAAATGAAAGTAGAAAAAATAAAAATATTTTATACTAGTCAGGTATCCCAGATTAAATATATCCTTGTTGCCTTTAAAAAATTTTTATGAATTTATAGAGTAATTGTATTACAATATAATATATATGGTGGTCTAATCTAAATTTTTTATTTAAAATAATTAACTTGATTGACTACTATATATTAATATATTGACTACGATTATTGATATAATATTAGTCGCGTGAATAAATTTGATCTTTTTAAAGTTATTAAAAAATTTTTATAAATTTAAGTCATCGATCATATCAAATGGAGATATGTACCATCTAAAATAGAAAGCATTATTTATAATATTTTATTACATATAATTTATGCTTAATATTTCCTTAACTGCTTACTTGATTCAATCGAGTAGAAGGCTCTATCTAGATCTTATAGTTTTAGGGCGATGTAATCTTTTTGAAACTTTTTAAGTATGAATCAAATCGTGAGAATTTTCTATATGCCATCTACATTAGGGGAATAATTAGTAATAAAAAATTAATTTAATCTGTACTTGTGCTTAATCTACAATTACCTTTAGTTGCATACATATAGAGTATATTAATTTAAAAAATAACTCGTATAATTACTTTTTCTATCAGACTTGTTAATTTTTTATAAAGCGAGGTATCTAAAAAAATTTATATACTAAAGTGGTAATGTTTTTAACATATAAGTGACTAAATATTTAAAATAACACATTATGGCAAAATATAGCGCTAATATTTATTTAATAAATTATAGCAGTGCTACAGCACTTTAGACGAAAGCCAATAACGGAGGCCTCACTATGCTTTATGCAGCTGCTCCTAAGAAACAGTGCTTCATGTTGTGATACGGAAGTGGATACTCAAAAGTGAGTATAGAAATAGTTCTTATTTAATTTCTATACGGTAAGTCATTTAAAGATAACCTAATTTCTTCGGTAGCAATTACTTTGGTATAACGAAGCTAGTCTGATGACATAAATAGTATAGTAATTATTAGTATTGATTATAAATCATATACCATTATTTCAAATATAGTGAAGGCACTATCTTGTTTCTACATACAAAAATCTAATGAGTACACGCTATTTCAATATTTTTCTAGATACTAGTTCTGTCTTTATCTTATTTTTAATAATAAATGAACAAGGATACAGGATATATATTAATCGAGTATTCAGATCAGTAAAAGAAGATTTTAGATTTATTATCTTGCTGCTATAATCATAAAATTATGATACGTTTAATGAAGATATCTACTATCCAATAAGCTAACTTATAATCATGATTCATTCTTAGAATTAAGAGTAAAAATTTAGAATTAATTTATATTAAAATAATAAATTTAGCACTAACTATAAATTATAGTTCTATGTATATAGAATAAATTTAGAAAGCAATTTTCTAGTATTTTAAATCGTTTCAATAATGCAGAAAAATAATAACATATTTTTAATATATGAATACTTTATTATATTTAACACATTTTTAATAAAATTTATTCTTATTTAAAGATGCCCGATATTAATAAAATTTAAAGGTCTATCTTTAGGCCTCGAATTGATAATTTCAAGCCAAAAATTTTTAGTATTTTTGTAATCTTTATTGCATAAAAATTATTTAAGATTACTGATATATAGAATCTATATTCTTACCTTTTTGTGTAAATCCGAATTTATCAAAATCGGATTATACGCCGCCTCACAAGTTTTGTGAATGGGGAGAAGTGTATCAAGGCTATTTTGATAGTAGATGTGGTAAGTTCAAATACTATCACTACTTATAGTGTACTTTTCGATACAATCTTTGAAGTATTTACCCTTTCCATTACTGTAACTTACAGAATAATTTATTAAATTTAGAACAGATTTAAAACGATTCTCTTTTAGTCACACCAAGATATCTTAGAAAGTGTTATCTAAACAAAAACCGTTCTCTTAAATGAACGATTTATAAAAAATATTCCGTTACATATTGCTAATATATATACCGTTATTTATATACATATAAATCATCTATATCTCTAAACTCTTCTTATTTATTATAGTTTTGGTATTACTATTGAGTATTTTAGAAGAAATGACTAATTTATTACTATAAATATATTGTGAGTAAAATCGCTGCCTAATGAAATTATATTTGTTACAATATGAGAACACTTAGTTCTCATAATAAAATATTTTTATTCCTAAAGATAAAGAAGCGTGGCAATGTGAAATATTTTAGATGATCGTATCATAATTTATGATCATATACACTTTGCATTTATATTGATTCAATCATTTAAGTTAGTTTTACTAAATATCGGGCAGCACAAACTTATTCGTTGCATTCGTGCCGTTCATATGCGTCGTTCAGATCTCGGCATTCCTCCCTTTTTCTTTCATTCTAATATTAGAATTTAGAAATTATATTAGGCAATTTTTAACTATAAATCTCAGTGTAATATCGAAATTCTACGCCGATTGAGACTTCAGAGATAAGAAATATTAAATGTAAAATTATCATCTAGATTCGTAATAAACTCATAATTTCTTTACTATGTCTAATAGTTACTAGAGTAATTTATGATACTGCACCTTCTGCATAGTAATAATTACTATCAACTAATAATTGTGAATAGCAGTATTTATCGGAATACTTAAAAGTAAAAAATATTTTAAGTAAATATTTATTATTTATTATTAATAATAAATACTATTAGAATTAAAATAAATAAAATTGTATTATTACTTATATTTCTTGTTCTTTTTTAATTGTACTTAATACGGAGAAAATTTTTAAACTTATATTGCTATACACCCCCTTTGTTTTAGCAATAATTCTAGAGAATAATCTAAATTTAATTGTAGTTAATATTATCAAGGGTATATCATAAATGTGTGAAAAAATTTTTATTAGAAATAAGCTGTAATGATATTAATTAGATTATCAGTAGCATGATAAAAAATTGATATATAAACTTTATTGATAGATTTTTTATAAAAAAACACATTCTCTCTATCAATTAAAATCATAAATTAATCTTATTATATTATCGTCCTATCGAATAGTATCGTGTGTGATTTATTTAAAATAGTGCGGTACTATATGGGGGGTATGGGTGTAATAATCAGAATCTGCTAGAATTATATAACAGTTTTAAGAACAATACACGGACGCCTCTAATTTATTTTTTAGCGCTTATTTAAGCATTCTTAAGAGCAAGATTAGCACCTCGATCATCCGAATATACCCTATTTATGAAAATAAATATATCAGAAAGATATAGTCTAGTTAATTTTTTTATGCTAAAATTTTATCAGATAAAAGTTTTTATCTGATGATAATGCCACTATGAGTGATGAAAAATTTCTATTAAGATTAAATCAGTCATTATTCTTAAGAGCAAGATAGCGATAAATCGTTATCCGTGATACTTGAAATAGTTCGCTCGGTAATCGATTAATACTTAGCCTCTCTCCTTATTTTTCTCGTATTCGCAATACATTTATTAGATTTTAAAAAAATTAGATTATTTTCTATTTAATTTTTTAATCGCATCGTTTGATGATTAATTTGTCTTGATTTTATTAGTGTAGTCGATGATTTTAAAATATTACAAAATGGTTAGAATCTTAAAATCGAATATTGTTTCCAAGAAAGAATTATAGGGATAAAGATGATGGGTTATAGATATGAGACTCAAGAATACATCGGACATCTCCTAGATTTATGATCCCAATTACACCTAGGCTTTACCTGATTCTAGATGCTTAAGCTTAAGGGAAGACAACTTATCGACCGAATGAGCGGAAATCACGCACTCATTTAATCTAGCATACTGCAGCTTGAGTGGTAAGACTTATATGGATCTAAGTTATTTTATTGCGAGAAGCGCATACTCTCACAGTTTCATTCTTAGTGAAACGTTAGGTTTTTTACCAAAAGTACAGTTGATGTGGTAAATGGATTTTTTAATCATAATAGATGCATCTATTTAAGAAATCTGTAGAGTAACCTGACGCTGAATCATACACATGAGATGAATGCAGTATTAATATTTAATTTATGAAAAATTTATTTATACGCTAAGTTTAGTATATAAATTTCAGAATACTTTTAGTTTGCAATTTGGATGATCTATTCGCCCTAAAAAGATTAGTATCACTGATCTAAGAGAGTCAAAAATTACCATAAGGGGAAACTAATTACTAGAGTATCTCCGTGATCATATAGATGTTATAAGTAATGATCGTGACTTAAAATAAATTTCATTTTAATTAGATTTATTTAAACTAGATCTCTATTTAATAGATAGAGAGTAAGAGTGCGATGAGTTAAATTTTCAAGAATCTGAGAGAGATTTACGAAAGAGTGACGATAGAAGGTGAGCGGCCCTTCTCATTTAACTAAGATCAGAAAATCATGGTTCTTATCAAAATAAGAGCAGCCTTCCCTACGATACTCTACGGAATTACAGATTTGCTCTAATAAATTCTTAACCCCCTATGATCTGAAAACTCAGAGAATTATTTTATTGATAGTTTAATAAGGACTCAATCGTTCTTGAAATCACAAGATGCATTAGTTTTTTATCTCGCTGATTTCATTTTAAAATACGCCACCATACTTTAGTCGCAGTAGATAATGAAGTTTTTAAAATAATCTAAGGTTAGTTGTCATCGACGAGTCTGGAGAAAGAAAATAGATGGCCGCTTCTCAAGATTCGCTCCTAAGAGCATACGCTCCTGCTATTCAGCCTAAAGTTAGTTCTTTAAATAATCTTAGTATGGATCAAGAATCTGTAGCGGGCGGCACTTTACGATGAAGATACGCTTCTAACACCGCGTCCGACAGGACTTTACACATTTTATACGCTATTTTAGCGCGAGTTATTTATTCACGATAAAACTGCAAAATAAATCCAGATAAGTATAATAATCTAGCTATTTCTTAAAATTATGACGCGATTAATCCCAAAACTCTGTAAGCTCATGGAGCACATCTATGAAAAGGTAGTGCTAATATACATATGTACGCGGGATTAGAATGATGCGATCGCTATTCAAAAACAGAGCTAATCAAAAATTTTTAGACGTCTCACGCCATGTATCGTCGTATCTAAATCGATAAATTTATGGAACGGCGCACATAATGTGATGCTTATCGCGTCATTGTCATAAGTACCGTATACGTAATAAAATTCGCAGTAGCAGAGAATATTATAAAAAGCAATTAGGTTCCACACTAGCAATGTGCTCTCGACCGAAAGAGTCGTTCCGTCATTTTCGATTAGACTCCATCTAATAATAGGACTCAGATTCTTAGCTATTTATTAATATAGTATTGCGGATAAAATAGTACGCTTTCTTTAAATTCTACAATACCATGCGCGAAGATGTGCCTCCATAGTACTTTTGCCTAGTACATAGAGAAAGTGTAGCATGCCTGAAATTAGTTAGTAACAGCTACATCTAAAATAAAAACATGCTTCTAATATCTCATTCGCATAACGAATGCGGGGGGGGGGATTGATAGATACCCCATGGAAAAACAGAGTTAATCATAGACTAGTAAACAGGATCGATGATGCAATCACGTAGTAAATGTGCACATGATGCGTATATAGCCAAAAGACGTTGGTTAGACACTCATGAAGTTGGCTACCATAAAAGCATGGGAGGCAGACAGATACAAATGATTGCTATTGGAGGTTCAATTGGGACGGGCTTATTCCTTGGGACTGGTGCTCGTTTAGAAGTAGCTGGGCCTGCATTAGCCTTAGTTTATTTAGTATGTGGCGTGTTTTCATTTTTTATTTTACGTGCGTTAGGCGAACTAGTGCTACACCGGCCCACTAGCGGTAGCTTCGTATCTTATACCCGAGAATTCCTTGGAGAGAAAGCTTCTTATGTTGTCGGCTGGATGTATTTCCTGAATTGGGCGATGACCGGTATCGTTGATATTACCGCTGTTGCATTATATATGCACTACTGGGACGCATTCTCTGAGGTGCCACAGTGGATCTTTGCACTTTGTGCACTGGGGATCGTGGCTACTATGAATATGATCGGGGTTCAGTGGTTTGCTGAAATGGAATTCTGGTTTGCGCTCATTAAGGTTGCAGCTATCTCGCTATTTTTGATAGCCGGCGTATTATTTATCGGAATGGAGATCCCTCTGGCAAGTAATGGTACCGGCTTATACCTGATTACCGAAAAAGGCGGGGTATTTCCACATGGATTATTGCCAGGGTTAGTATTAGTGCAAGGAGTAATCTTTGCCTTTGCTGGGATTGAGCTAATCGGTACCGCGTCTGGAGAGTGCCAGGAACCAGAAAAAATGCTTCCGAAAGCAATAAATAACATTATTTTACGTATCGGTCTATTCTATGTAGGTTCAGTAGTAATTCTGGTATTACTACTTCCCTGGAATGCTTACCAGGCAGATCAGAGCCCATTTGTTACCTTCTTCAGTAAGCTAAAAGTGCCTTATATTGGAACTATTATGAATATAGTAGTACTGACCGCAGCGCTCTCTAGTCTCAATTCTGGACTCTACTCTACTGGACGAATATTACGCTCCTTATCAATGGGTGGGTCTGCACCTAAATTTTTGGCTAAAATGAACAGCAGACAAGTACCCTATGCAGGCATCTTGGTAACTTGTAGTATCTACGTAATCGGAGTACTATTGAATTATCTAGTTCCTTCTCAGGTATTTGAAATCGTTCTAAATATCGCATCCCTAGGAATTATTAACTCCTGGACATTTATTATCGTCTGTCAAATGCGCCTACGCAAAGCTATTCGTGCAGGTTACGCAAAACCAGTTTCTTTCAAGATGCCCGGATCGCCCCTGACTGCCTGGATAACCTTGGCATTCTTATTAGCGGTAGTAGTGATGATGGCTTTTGACTATCCAAACGGTACACGGACGGTCGCCAGTGTTCCGCTACTAGCTTTAATACTGATATTTGGGTGGTTCGCTATGCGCAAGCGTACGAGGGAGGTAGGTAAGGAGCGGAGAATCTCCGAAACATCAATCTCCCAATAAATTAAACTTACTATATAGTGGAGAACGACGTTTAGTATCTAGAATAAAAGGTCTAAAAATTCGGAAAGCAGATCTGTGATCTTGTAATAGCGGAACCAGCGCCTTGTATAATGAATTTATTATTTTTTTTATGAATAAAATGAACTCTGGTTTTTCAGAGGAGACAAATTATAGCTCGTCACTTTACTTAATATCTATGAAAAAATCACAACCGGAGGATGTCTGATCTAAACCTTACTCCTCTATGCCCCTTACCATAGCGATAAGGGCGGGCCAGATCACTCCGATGTAGGACCAATCCTATACGATCAGCTAATTTTATTAAGAGTAGCCATATAAAAAACTAAAAAACTAATAATACGTGAAAGGACGACCTTAAAGTGGCCCGGATTAAATGGTTTATGACTCCAATCGTACTTAGTATGCAATACTGTCAGGGACGATAGCACGCCAAGGTGCAGTCAGACTTAAATTGCCCCCTATTAATTTAAAAAGTATAATTATGGGAGAGTGTTTTATTCTATAAGGATTTACGGCTTTATTTAGTTTTCCTGCTTCGGCGTGCATCTCGTGATTTCGCACTAGTACTGCTCGGGTCTTTCTTATATAGCCGAGTCTTTTTGGCAAAGCCACTTTCATGTTGATTATTGTTACTATCTAAGCTAGTACGCCACTTCTTTCGGCGATCATTTATAATTGACTCAGATTTAATTAACAATTCTTTCTCATTTTCCGGTGACGGAACGCGCGGGATCTGTCGTTTAAGTAAGCATTCAATATCGCGCAATAGCTTACGTTCATCTAAACAAACTAGTGATACTGCTTTACCAGTAAAGCCGGCACGTCCAGTGCGGCCGATTCGGTGCACATAGTGCTCCGGCGTATTAGGAAGATCGTAATTCACTACATGTGGTAATTGATGAATATCGAGACCGCGTGCCGCAATGTCAGTAGCCACTAGAACTCGGATTCTACCCTCCTTAAAATCAGTGAGAGCTCGGGTGCGAGCGCCCTGACTCTTATTTCCATGGATCGCAGAAGAGGTGATACCGTCCTGATTAAGCTGTTCAACCAAATGGTTAGCGCCATGCTTAGTACGGTTAAATACTAGTACTTGTTTCCAGTTGCTTACGCCAATCATTTGTGAAAGGAGTGCTCGCTTACGATTTTTTTCAACGAAATACACACTTTCTTCAATCTGTATCGAACTGGTATTCCCAGTGTCTACTTCAATCACTAAAGGATTCCGGAGAAGCTTATTAGCTAGCGCCTTGATCTCTTCAGAGAAAGTGGCAGAAAATAATAGGGTTTGACGTTTAACTGGTAGTTTAGAAAATACACGACGAATATCTTGAATAAAACCCATATCAAGCATTCGATCTGCTTCATCTAATATCAATATTTCAATGCTAGATAAATTAACCGCGTTTTTTTGTTCTAAATCTAGAAGGCGCCCTGGAGTTGCTACTAGAGTATCGACACCGAAACGTAGTTTTATCATCTGAGGATTGATGCTAACTCCGCCAAAAACCGCTAATGAACGCAAGGGGGAGAATTTGCTATAGGCAACGATATTGTCGCCAATTTGGGCAGCTAATTCGCGCGTGGGAGTTAAGATTAGTGCGCGAACTGGGCGAAATTGATTGTTCCCCGAATTTTCACGCTGTCTGAGTATCTGTAATAAGGGAAGAGCAAAACTGGCGGTTTTACCAGTACCTGTCTGCGCTCTAGCCATTAAATCACGTCCCGACAGCACTATAGGAATAGTGTGACACTGAATTTTTGTAGGTTTTCGATAGCCTAATTCTTCAATAGAACGTAGTATGTCAGCACCTAATCCAAGGGATTTAAAAGACATAAAAACGGCTCCGGCCCCCCTAAGTGATTAGTATTAAGCCAAGTATCTCGGGAGGATAGTTTAGACGAGGCACTATTTACAATAGTGACGGATTCGCGCGCACTAGACCTGAATTAAATAGAGGTAAGTAATTACGTGCGTATAATGGAGGCCGAGTTAAAGCAACATTTTTTCGCGTCGATCCGATCGATAGTACATTGATCTACCTTTTCAGTACGGTGTCATACTCATATCAGTATCGATCCGACACCGTATAGTAATTTCGATCAGCGTCTTAACGACGATTTTCAAAATTTATAGTAACATTATAAACAGATTAGTGAAATCAAGATACGCTATTAGTGCGTTAACAATAAAGCATCGAGACAGACTGTCTGAATCGTAAGTATTTATCAGTCTATATATTTCTTTTAATATGCGCGTGTTAGATAAAATTAGTTTAACGAATATGATCCTTTTAATATACGTGATAGACCGTATTAGCAGGCTAATTGTTAACTAAACCGTACTAACGATGATCTAAGCTAATTCTAGCCGGCATCTATAATAAGCGATAAGCTGTTAAAACTAGTTAAATCACGATTAGTCACATATCTGTATAGCCTGATTATCCTGAAAATACTAGAGGTACCCATAAAAATTCTGTTGATGGAGCTGTAAATATAGATGATAAGGACACTAGACGGCATTAGCTCGGTTTATTCGAAATATAGCATAAATAAGGAGATGGCGTTCAAAGCATGGAGGGGTGCTCCGGTAACTATGATGACTATCATGGCTACCAGCGCTAATTGCGCGATAATTAAGGCTGTAATGGTAATCTGATTAGAAAAGATAGAGATGCTTAATCTTACGGGCGTTCAAGCCATATAGCGGGAGATCAGCGAGTCTAAGTCATATGTCAAGTTATTTAGCCCCAGACTTACGCAATATAATCCTTAGCCCTAATGTGATTAGGTGCGATGGTAGCATCGTTAACGTACAGACGTCGATCCATATTGACTATTTCCTCTTAGGAAATAAGACTTTATCTATTGACCCAATAAGTTGTATTCTTAACAGTTATCACGTTGATATTGTACTATTTATACGGGTCGGGATCGGACCTCAAATGAGCCTAATTTAAATACTGAAGCATGAGGAGATCGCCCCATCTATCTAGTTTTACCGCACCATAAATGTTATTCTGACAGAGGATCACTTATTAATTTTATCGTAATATTATAATAGCTCATAAATTTTTAATCCAGCAATAAAGTTTTAAGTTAGCTATAAGTTGCCTATAGCAGAAAATGTGCTAGCGGTTTATTTCATACCAAAAAGACTCAAGGCCTTTGAGGCAAGAATAATTTCCCTTCTACAAATTGTGTCTACACCAACATGATTGTGTCTACACCAACATGATTGTGTCTACACTAACATGATAGACGGAGTCGGTGTAACGCCCTGCTGTAACAATAGAAAGTGACAGGATAAGTGCTCCTAGGCTTTATTAAGACGCTCTTTAGAATTACGCTGTGATACGCTCTCAAAAAATCGTTGGGTACAAGTAGCTAGAGATAAAAATTTATTTAAGTGATTAAGATACAGTCAGTATTAGATCTTAAGTTTTAACCGTAAAAGAATAGAAAGATTGAGTATCTTAGGGGAAAGAGAGAGGCAGAGCGTCAGATTAAATCTATCCGAGTGTGGCGTTAAGTCAATCAAATAACTTAATAAGTATTAAAAAGCAGTGTTAGCATAAAATCTAGAGGTCTAAGAAAAACGCAGGTATTGTCTACGCTTTTAGGGATCCGCACTCCCTTCACTCTTGCGATTTCTTATAGAAGCACTCATTAAAAGTAATATTTATATGATAGAAATCATGATTTTATCGAAAAATAAACATCCGGGCTGATTTCTAATCAGAGGAGCAGGCTATCGTATTTAAGAGTCGGGTTTAAAATAGTAATGATACGCATTCATACGATTATCATGCATGCTCACTCTATTAATCTTCCAGACGTAGTCTCTTTTAACAAAGAGACTACGTCTAATGTGAGAACAGAAATCGATATTTGTGGATAAAACTTAAAGCTTATCCTCTATTTTTTAAGAAAATTTCTTTTGGAAGCAAATGCTGCGATCCAGAAGATAATTAGAAAGTGTCAGCTTCGGGACGATGTAGTTCTTCACTATAGTAAATATTAATTTTTAATGTGTTGAGATAAAAAATCAAGATAAAAAATCGGTAGATATGTTTATTAAGAGGGACTGATAGCAATCTTGGTAAGTAATCACACCAAGAGTGCCCCCGTCTATTTTCTGCTTTTTTGAAGCACGCTTATATTCTTGAAGTGGGACGACGCTATACGTTGTGATGATTACATCATGACTTAGAATAAAGACTAGCCGTAATACTAATTACTATTCAACTATGATAGCACTTACAATTTAAAACTGTAGCAATGCAATCACAGATGAACTAAGACTTATTTATTTACTTAGAATCAATGAGTTACTTTAAAACAAACTAGCTAAATAATCACTATAAGTTAAAATAAGGATACCCATTAATGCATCTTAAATCTGTTATAAACCAATAGTGTAATAGCCCAAATGAAATATCAAGACCTACGTGAATTCCTATTTTTATTAGAAAAACGGGGAGAACTAAAACGTATTAAGCTGCAAATCGATCCTTATCTAGAAATGACAGAAATTTCTGATCGCACGCTACGTGCAGGCGGTCCGGCTCTATTATTTGAAAATCCAAAAGGTTACGATACTCCAGTACTATGCAATCTTTTTGGCACAGCTAAGCGGGTAGCGATGGGCATGGGACAAGAAGAGATCAGCGCGTTGCGCGAAGTTGGAAAATTGCTTGCATTCCTCAAAGAACCTGAACCTCCAAAGAGCTTCCGTGATCTATGCGCAAAAATACCAAAATTTAAGCAAGCGCTTAACATGCCCACTAAATCACGAACATCTGCGCCTTGTCATCAGCAAGTCCGTAAGGGCTCAGATGTCGATCTCAGTCGCATTCCAGTGATGCACTGCTGGCCAGAAGACGCTGCACCTCTAATTACCTGGGGGTTAACAGTCACTCGAGGCCCTTGTAAAGGGCGTCAAAATCTAGGTATTTATCGCCAACAGATTCTAGGAAAAAATAAATTGATTATACGGTGGCTATCACACCGTGGCGGCGCATTAGACTATCAAGCATGGCGAAAGGCACGCCCAGAAGATCGTTTCCCTCTCGCAGTAGTACTAGGCGCAGATCCTGCCACCATGATTAGTGCAGTAACGCCAATACCAGATACTCTATCCGAATACGCTTTTGCGGGCTTACTACGCGGGAAAAAAACTGAAGTGGTCACTTGTCTCTCCTGCGATTTAGAAGTTCCTGCTAGCGCAGAGATTGTACTGGAAGGTCACATAGAGCCGGATGAAATGGCTCCGGAAGGACCGCACGGCGACCATACTGGTTATTATAACGAAATTGATAACTTCCCCGTATTCACTGTTACGCACATTACTCAGCGCCATGATGCAATTTATCACTCTACTCATACCGGTAGACCACCAGATGAGCCTGCAATTCTAGGTGAGGCGCTGAACCAAGTCTTTATTCCTATTTTGCAAAAGCAATTTCCAGAAATCATTGATTTTCATCTCCCTTCAGAGGGATGCTCGTATCGTCTAGCAGTGGTAACCATTAAAAAACAGTACTCCGGCCATGCTAAATGCGTCATGATGGGGATATGGTCATTTCTGCGTCAGTTTATGTACACTAAGTTTATTATTGTTTGTGATGATGACATCAATCCACGAGATTGGAGCGATGTCATATGGGCAATAACAACTCGCACGGATCCAGTTAGAGATATCACTTTGATAGAAAATACACCCATCGACTCTCTAGACTTTGCTTCACCAATTAGGGGATTAGGCTCGAAGATGGGACTCGACGCTACTAACAAGTGGCCAGGTGAAACTGAGCGTAAATGGGGTCGCACGATTCTAATGGACGAAAAAGTACGGGTACATGTCGATAAAATCTGGGATAATCTAGGGATTTTTAATGATAAAAAACGACAATACGACGTTAAAAGCTACTCTTGATTTTTATCAAAACGATCTCGATATAGTAGTCTTAGGCTGTCACGTGACACTGCTTACGTTTAATATATAAAATGTGCCAGATACTGAATAATATTAATAGGGGCACGTAAGGTTGCGTGCGCCCAACAGTATTACGGTGCCCTAATGCACAATGTTAGTTATGAAGCTCTTTTAGAGTCGTAGACATATGATATTACTAGAATTATCTGGTGGATCTTCTTAAGACTAGCCTAATAAAGTATTATTACAATATCTAAATGCAAAGAATCTATCGATAAAACTTGATAGAGAACTTACTGTCAAAATAGCATTAAAGCTAATCGAATTAATTCTTGCTACAGGTAAAATATAGAAGGGTTTAAAGTAGTATAGAGACGCATCGTATCGGCGATAACAGATTGAGCTCACTATATTTTTTGAGAATATAGTAGACGATTTGATCCTAATTGAATGTGATCTCACTCGCCGGAATCTTTATTAAAAAACATTAATAGAGACGCCAATATACTTCGATCATATATTTATCTATGTCTAATAAAATTAGGATAGAAAATACTCATCAGCCCCATCAAGACCACATGCCCTTTTATATCGCTATTTGTACCGTGCATGAGTCATATAGTATTTATCGTAGCAATAAAAAGTATGCTTCATAAAACACAAAGACAAAGAAAGATACCACCGCTCTGTCTATATCTTAAATTATTAAATCCTACATGGTGTAATTTTGTAATAAATTACGTACTCTCATATAAAACATCTGCAATACACGCCTATTTCGCAATCATTTCTCCCCAAGTGAATCACTAAGGATCGTGTTGAAATGCATTTTCGAACTATAAGCCGTCTCGTTGGTTTATTGATTAGCCTCTTTTCCGGAACAATGCTTATTCCTGGACTAATTACATTGATATATCATGATGGAGCAGGCCGCGCATTCATCCAGGCTTTCTTTGTGGCGATAACTATTGGGTTGATACTTTGGTGGCCGAACAGAAAGAAAAAACATGAGTTAAATCCGCGTGACGGCTTTTTAATCGTAGTGCTCCTTTGGACCGTACTAGGTAGCGTAGGAGCGTTACCGTTTTTATTCTCCGATCGACCAAATCTTTCACTAACAGATGCCTTCTTTGAATCTTTCTCCGGACTGACAACAACTGGTACTACCATGCTTGTGGGATTAGATTCACTTCCAAAGGCCATTCTATTCTATCGCCAAATGTTGCAGTGGATGGGAGGAATGGGCATTATCGTACTAGTAGTAGCGATATTACCAATCCTGGGCATCGGGGGCGTACAATTGTACCGAGCAGAAATACCCGGTCCACTGAAAGATAATAAGATGCGGCCTCGCATTGCAGAGACTGCCAAAACTTTATGGCTTATTTATGTATTACTAACTGTAGCGTGTACAATCGCATTATGGGGTGCTGGAATGCCCATTTTTGATGCTATTAGCCATAGTTTTTCAACTATTTCTATCGGTGGTTTTTCTACCCACGATGCCAACATCGGCTATTATGCTAGCCCAGTTATCAACACGATTATTTCTATTTTTCTAATAATCTCAGGCTGTAATTATGGCTTACACTTTGCGCTATTGAGTGGGGGTGGCCTAAGGGTTTATAGACGAGATTCTGAATTTCGTATATTTATCTTGATGCAGTTGACGTTAGTTTTAGTGTGTACGCTAGTACTATGGGAATATGGTGTTTATAAGACTAGTATGGAGACGCTAAATCAAGCATTTTTTCAGGTAGTATCAATGGCGACTACCGCAGGTTTTACTACCGATAACATTGCTAAATGGCCGCTATTTTTGCCCATGCTACTACTGTGTGCCTCTTTTATCGGTGGTTGCTCTGGCTCAACAGGAGGTGGCATGAAAGTTATCCGAATCTTGTTGCTGTATCTACAAGGTTCCCGTGAATTGAAAAAATTGGTACACCCGAATGCTATTTATACTATTAAAATCGGAGACCGAGCGCTACCAGAGCGTATTCTTGATGCCGTTTGGGGATTTTTCTCTGCTTATACGCTAGTATTTATTGTCAGTATGCTCGCGATTATTGCTACGGGCGTTGATAACTTCTCTGCCTTTTCTGCCGTAACTTCGTCTCTAAATAATTTAGGATCAGGACTAGGTGTAGTCGCGGACAATTGTACTACAATGCCCTCGGTAGCTAAGTGGATACTAGTAGTAACAATGCTCTTCGGACGGCTGGAAGTGTTTACACTACTAGTTTTATTTACTCCAACTTTCTGGTGCGAGTGATCCCAATATGAGTGACTTATCTACTAAGGACAATAACGATGAGTCTATTAATGCTATACTCGGAGTACGGTAGATATACGATAAAAACATAGAGTGGATCTGTGATCTATTCTTGCGTTCATATGTCGCAAGCATCGTATCGCGTTATAGTGCTTGTGACGTAGTGAAACGTTATTTTAAGAAAAAAATAAGCTTCCGAATTTATTCCGTCCTTTCATCTATCGCTTTAAATGTATAAATTTATGAGTTGTATTTCTTGATATCATAAATTTAGTATTAAATTAATATGTTGATATTAAAAGAATTTTTCTACGAATAACATTCGTATATTTTCTTCTAAGGCCTCATAGATTATCGTATATTAACTTTATGGGCAGAGCCGCAGGATGGGGGTACTCGATTCTATCGTTATCTTCTTGCTCTACGAGCATCTACGCTAATTTTTAGTATTGATGGCAAGATCATACTAACGACCTTTCGGATTTTATATGGCTCATTCTTTTAGATTAGAGCCTTCAACTCGAACCTTCAGTTTCTGGCCTGGACGGAAAGTAACTACACGTCGTGCCGTAATAGGAATATCTTTTCCAGTTTTAGGATTGCGGCCCGGACGTTGATTTTTGTCACGTAGATGAAAATTGCCAAAACCTGATAGTTTCACTTGTTCACCGCTCTCAAGTGCCTTGCGAACTTCTTCAAAAAATAGTTCCACCAGATCTTTAGCGTCTCGTTTTTTAATGATAAGCTTCTCAATGAGATATTCTGAAATTTCAAATTTAGTAAGCGCCATAATTTTAGTCCCTCAAATATGCTTGAAATCTCTTTCTTAGAGCCTCTACACATCTCGTAATTGTAGTGGCTATTTCCCCTGTTTCAAGTGTACGAGCTACGTCTTGTAGTACTAAGCTGATAGCTAAGCTTTTATGACCTTTTGCTATACCATTACCTCGGTACACATCAAATAAGTTTACTCCAACTATATGATTTTCGCCAATTTTCTTACACTCTTCTAAAACATCTTCTACAGAAACGCTCTCTTCGACTACTACAGAGATATCTCGTCGATTTGCGGGAAATCGAGAAATTTCTTTAACGCAAGGCACAAGGCGTCTTGAGATTTTCTTCCATTGTAGTTCAAACAAAAGCGTGCGGATATTTAGATCTAGCTTGCACTCTAATTCTGGATGCAATAAACCAATGAGTCCTATCTGTTCGCCATGTAAATAAATTTCTGCGTTTTGACCGGGATGCAGCGCCGCATTCGTCCCTTTTCGGAATTTAATGTTAGGTAATTGACCGGTCAACTCTAAAATTGACTCTACTTCCCCTTTTAAATCATAAAAATCAACTGGTTTACACTTTAAATCCCAGTGTTCATCATGATTATAACCGACGATCGCTCCTGATAGGAGGGTATCTTGTCGGATACCTAAATATGCAGTGTTATCGGGAATAAAACACAGTCCAGTTTCAAATAGACGCAGGTGATTTTTCTGGCGATTTTGGTTGTACACTACTACAGATAAGAGTCCAGTCCACAAAGATAGCCTCATCACCGACATATCACGTGAGATTGGATTGAGAAGTACTAGCCCCTCTTCTCCGGGATGTAATAATGATTGCACTTTAGGATCAACAAAACTGTAAGTAATTACCTCTTGAAAGCCATGATTAATAAGTAAAGTTTTTATACTCTCTACATTCAGATTAGCTTCAGGGCGCTTAGTCATAATTAGATCAGCGCAGATCGGTACTTCAGGGATATTGTTGTAACCATAAATACGCACAATTTCTTCTATAAGATCTTCTTCAATTTCAATATCGAAACGCCAAGTAGGAACTAACACTAGCCAGGTTTCATCTTGCTCGGTAACTTGATAGTGAAGTCGATTTAAAATATCGTTAACTTGTTTTTTTGGAACGACATGACCGAGTAGGCGATCCAGCTTTTTACGCCGCAATTGAATAGTAATAGGTCTGGGTAACTCATTTTCATGAGTGACATCAATCACTGGTCCAGCTCGTCCATTACAAAGATCAACTAGAAGATGAGTCGCACGCTCTATAGCTTGATATTGAAACGCGGGATCTACGCCGCGCTCATAACGCTGAGATGCATATGTTTTCATGCCTTTACGACGTGAAACCCCCCTAATCCATAGTGGTGCGAAGAAGGCAGACTCTAGAAGAATGTCCTCAGTTTCAGGATTTATCTGAGAATACTCACCTCCAACAATACCTGCTACTGATAGCACTTTACTGTAATCAGCGATCACTAGGGTGTCAGAGCTTAATTGAATGTCCTGACCATCTACTAAAGTCAAAGCTTCCCCATCTTTAGCCATCCGTACTACGATGCCACCTTCAAGACGTGTGAAATCAAAAGCATGAATCGGCTGCCCAAGCTCCATTAGTACATAGTTAATGACATCAAGCACCACATTAATAGAGCATATTCCGCAACGACGTAATTTTTCGCGCATCCATAGGGGGCTCGTGGCTTTGATATTAATACCTTTTACCACACGACAAAGATAGCGTGGACATCCTTGAGGCGCGGTAACTTGTACGGGTAATACGGTATCAATAGTGGCAGAAACTGTATTGATATGGGGCTTATTTAGTGTTATTTTGTTAAATGCACTAATATCACGCGCAATGCCCATAATGCTCATACAGTCGGCACGGTTTGGAGGGATGCTAATTTCAATAGTACTGTCATTGAGTTTTAGGTAGTCACGAATATCTGCACCAATTGGTGCATCTTTTGGCAGTTCAATAATACCATCATATTCATGAGTAATACCTAAGTCTCTAAAAGTACATAGAATTCCTTCCGAAATTTTTCCAGAGAACTTAGTTTTTTTAATCTTGAGGTCGCCCGGTAGCATGGCACCTATAATAGCTACTACTACTTTTAAATAAACACGGCAATTTGATGCTCCACATACGATATCAAGAAGGTGTTCATCCCCGACATTCACTTTAGTCAATCGTAGTCTATTGCTCTTTGGATGTCTGATGCACTCCACCACTTCACCCACTATTACTCCTTGAAAATTACCGGATACTGGCTCCACTACATCTACTTCTAAACCAGCCATTGTTATTTGATGAGATAATGCAGCACTTCCTATAGGCGGATTAACCCACTCACGCAACCAAATTTCACTAAATTTCATGCGATGCCCCTTATTTAAACTGTTTTAAAAGACATATGTCATTCTCAAAAAAAGAACGTAAATCTGTAATACCGTAGCGCAACATTGTTAACCGCTCTATGCCCATACCAAAAGCAAAAGCAGAGTAAATTTCTGGATCAACACCGACATTACGCAAGACGTTTGGATGTACCATGCCGCAACCAAGCACTTCTAGCCACTTACCATTCATACCCATTACGTCAACTTCTGCGGATGGTTCAGTGAACGGGAAGTAAGACGGACGAAAACGCACCTGAAAATTTTCTTCAAAAAAGTTACTCAAGAAATCTCTTAGCGTGGCTTTGAGGTTACTAAAGCTGATGCGTTCGTCAACGATAAATCCTTCCATCTGGTGAAACATTGGAGTATGAGTCTGATCGTAGTCGTTACGATAAACGCGTCCAGACGCTACAATACGCATTGGAGGATTCTGGTCTTTCATCGTGCGAATTTGCACGCTAGAAGTTTGGGTTCGTAGCAGACGCATTGTATCGAACCAGAAAGTATCTTGATCAGTACGTGCAGGGTGTTGGGCGGGAATATTTAATGCATCGAAGTTGTGATACTCATCTTCTATTTCTGGTCCGCTAACTACCGAGAAGCCCAATTCAGAAAAGAAAGTTTGAATTCGAACTATAGTGCGAGTCACTGGGTGCAATCCGCCGTTTTCAATACGGCGTCCGGGTAAAGATACATCGATACTTTCAGATTCTAAACGCTTATTTAGCATTATTTTTTCTAGTCTATTTTTTCGCACATTTAACGCATTTTGTAAGGCTTGTTTTGCCTGATTAATAACTAGACCCGCCGCTGGTCTATCTTTTGGATCTAGCGCACTTAGAGACTGCATTTGTAATGTAAAATAGCCTTTTTTCCCTAAATATTCGATCCGTATCAAATCTAAGGCAGAAGAATTTGGGGCATCTTCTATGGCTAGTTTTGCATTAGTAACCTGCTCCATAATGTGTTGCATTGCTTTTCTTTTCCTTTGTCTGATATAGCTTTAATTAGGCGCCACTAATTTTTTGAATACGCCCTTGATTTATCTTCAACAGTTCTCGTATGTCAGATGACCGGATAACTTATGACACATCAGTGCATACCCTTTATTTTAAATACTGTGATGGATAAATCAGAGTAAAAAGATAGCGCTCAAAGAAATAGAAAAACCTCCGAATGGGGAGGTTTTTAGACGCTAGTTTTTCTTTTTTACGACTAAAGATTTTACGATTAGACGCTAAAGTAAAAACGAGAAGAAGCTACATATGTGATTGCATTGTCTCGTTGATGATTGTGCACCTGTGTCATAACTATTTGATTGAGAAAGGTTGATATATGTGAATAAAGCGGTATTTACAGCGTTTTTAAATCCTTTTTAAACTTATTTATAATAAGGCTGCTTTCGCTTTCTCGGTCAGTTTAATAAAAGCCGCCTTATCGAATATTGCGATATCAGCTAAGATACTCCGGTCAATTTCAATGGAGGCTTTTTTAAGCCCGTTGATGAATTTGCTATAAGATAGACCGCTTTGACGAGCGGCAGCATTGATCCGAGCTATCCATAGCTGGCGGAATTGTCGCTTGCGCTGACGGCGGTCGCGGTAGGCGTACTGACTTGCCTTGATCACAGCCTGGAAGGCAGAACGATACGTTCGTGACCTGGCTCCATAGTAGCCTTTGGCTTCTTTCATAATTTTTTTGTGGCGATTACGTGCAGTTTTGCCACTTTTTACGCGAGCCATACGCTTTTTCTCCTAAGTTTTATTTTAAATTTAAAAGATGGTTTATGCATATGGCAGACACGCGATAACTAGAGCTAGATCGTTCTGAGATACGAGGCATTTTGGACGAAGACGACGTTTGCGCTTAGTTGTTTTTTTGGTCAAAATGTGACGAAGATTGGCGTGTTTTCGCTTAAAACCACCGGATCCAGTTTTTTTAAAGCGCTTCGCTGCACTACGTATAGTTTTAATCTTTAGCATTTTAATTAAACCTACTTCGCATTATTAAACAGTGAATAAGTTAAACGATAGTTGTCCGCGTACCGCGGGTGTTACTTTCGTAGATTGAATGACTTGATTACCCAGAAGTCTTACTATTTTTTCTTCGGGGCAAGCACCATGATCATTTGACGTCCCTCGATCTTCGTCGGAAAGCACTCGACGACGGCCAGGTCGGCTACTTCGCAAAGATCTCTACGAACTCGATTTAGAACGTCTGTACCGATCTGTTGGTGCGTCATTTCGCGTCCGCGAAAGCGTAGAGTGATCTTGGCTTTATTACCGTCTTCCAAAAAACGAGTTAGGTTGCGTAGTTTGACTTGATAGTCACCGTCATCGGTACCAGGACGAAACTTGATCTCCTTAACCTGAATAACTTTTTGCTTTTTCTTCTGTTCTTTAATCGATTTATTTTTTTCATAGAGGAACTTGCCGTAGTTCATGATCCGACAGACTGGAGGTTCAGCATTTGGACTAATTTCTACTAAATCGACGCCTGCTTCCTCGGCTTTTTGAAGAGCCTCGTACAGACTGACAATTCCAATTTGTCCGCCATTTATGCCTGTCAGACGCACTTCTTGCGCTCGAATTTCTCTATTAATACGATTGGGCCGCGCCGGTTGAACCCGTTTTCCGCCTTTAATACTTTGACTCCTCTAGTTGATGAAGACTGCGGCTGCGGAGTTCTTTTAGCAGCCCGTCTACGAATTTTTTTATGTCTTGAATTCCTAAATCTATGCCACGGCGAGTCCGAACGGAAACTTTCCCTGATTTGACTTCTTTATTACCGCAAATTAGCATATAAGGAACGCGACGTAGTGTGTGCTCACGAATTTTAAAGCCTATCTTTTCGTTTCTTAAATCTACTGTAGAACGAATACCCGCATCCTGCAATTTTTTGGTCAACTGAAGGGCATAATCTAGTTGAATTTCGTTGATGTTCATCACGACCACCTGTACTGGTGCGATCCATGTTGGGTAGAACCCGGCATATTCTTCAGTAAGAATGCCGATAAAGCGCTCTATAGAGCCTAGTATGGCACGATGAATCATTACCGGAACCACACGACGATTATCTTCGTCAATATAGAATGCCCCTAAGCGCTCCGGTAAAAACAAATCAAGCTGTACAGTACCACATTGCCATGTACGATCCAAACAGTCATGTAGAGTAAATTCAATTTTTGGTCCGTAAAAAGCACCTTCTCCTTCCTGATATTCAAATACAATACTGTTTTCAGTAAGTGCAGCAGCTAAGTCTTCTTCTGCACGAGTCCACATATCATCTGTGCCAATGCGTTTTTCAGGGCGAGTTGATAGTTTAACCGTAAGCTTACAAAAGCCAAAAATAGCGTATATATCAGAGATCATACGAATGCATCCGTTCACTTCTTTTCGTACCTGGCCTGCGGTACAAAAAATATGAGCGTCATCCTGAGTAAAACTGCGTACCCGCATCAGTCCATGTAAGGAGCCGGAAGGTTCATTACGATGGCAGCTTCCGAACTCCCCTAAGCGTATGGGTAGGTCTCGGTATGACTTCAGACCTTGATTGAATATTTGTATGTGGCCCGGACAGTTCATCGGCTTAATACAGTACTCGCGGTTTTCCGACGAGGTCGTGAACATGGCGTCTTTATAGTTTTCCCAATGGCCAGTATTTTCCCAGAGCACACGGTCCATCATGAATGGGCTCTTTACTTCCTGATATTCATACTCTTTAAGCTTTATACGTATAAATTCTTCTAATTCGCGAAAAATAGTCCAACCATCGTTATGCCAAAATACCATTCCTGGAGCTTTTTCCTGAATATGATATAGATTAAGCTGTTTACCTATCTTTCGATGATCGCGTTTAGCAGCTTCTATTAGGCGATTCAGATAAATGCTTAACTGTTTCTTGTCTGCCCAAGCAGTACCATAGATACGCTGTAACATTTTATTTTTTCTGTCACCGCGCCAGTAAGTAAAAGTAGTTTTTTGTAATTTAAAATGATGGCAAAAACTCATATTCGGTACATGTGGACCTCGGCACATGTCAATATATTCTTCGTGAAAATACAGAGCAGGCCGCTCTTTATGAGCAATGCTCTCGTCCAGAATAGCTACTTTATAGATTTCACCACGTGCAGTAAATATGTCCCGAGCTTCTTGCCAGCTGACATTTTTTTTGATGACATCATAGTTTTTATTAGTTAATGCATGCATTCGATTTTCTAAAAGATCTAAGTCTGCCTGCGTCAAAGTGCGATCGATATCAACATCATAATAGAAGCCGTGTTCGATTACTGGACCAATGACCATTTTTGTATTTGACCATAATTGTTTAATAGCATGCCCTAGTAGATGTGAGCAGGAGTGACGTATAATTTCTAGGCCTTCTGGATCTTGAATAGTAATAATCTCTAACTGCGCATCAGATTTAATTAAATCACAGGCGTCAATAAGCTCGCCATTAACTCGTCCGGCAATACAGGATTTTGCCAAGCTATGGCTGATGTCTCGGGCAACGTTTAATGGGGAAATGGGCTGATCAAAATAGCGCTGGCTTCCGTCGGGAAGCGAAATAACAGGCATTAAAGATCCTTCATATGAAAAGAGTAGACTGAACGAGAGGTTAAATGCATATATATAAAATAAGTCACTTTAATTAAAGTGAATTTTAATCGGAAATTTTGCTTCGCTTTCCAAAATGTGTGCTCTAATGTACGCAGTATTGAAAATATACCATATCATTATGAAGTAACGGGAGATGCATTTTAACACGATGACCCGTGTAGATTACTATCTACTACTCAGATTAGCTTTATCTGTATCGGGCTCAGTAAAAGGGCCTCTAGAGCTTTGCCTACTTTTATTGCGAAATGGCAAGACAAATATAACCGTATTTTTAGTTAATTGGTATAATCTATAAAATTAATCATTGATTAATCGCTCATATCTAGATGGTAGATGATTTAAACTTATATCCGTTTACTGTGTCTCTATTTTACTATATCCCTATATAGACAGCCTATCTCATAAAAAAAGTAAAATTCAACTATTTTGTAATTTATGTGTCGTGAATATCACTTCTGCAGAAGTAGACGGAGTATTAATCACTCTATGCATCATCAATCACTCCATACATCTAAGAATTTTTTATGCATAGAGTCTCTATTCGATAAGATAAACAAGGAGAATGACCACATTATACTGCCACGAAAAGTCATCTTTTTATAAAAAAATTAAATTTTTAATAAAAATATATAGTATATATTTTTATTAAAAGATATTCACTTATATTATATTTAACCAAAATTATGCAACCAAGAAACTATCAATCTTTGTAAAAATCTCATTTTGTATATAATTTTAAGTAAATTTTAAATAATATAAAAAATATTTTTATTAATTTTTAATGTAATAAATATTACACCATATAATAAAATTATATACATATTTTTATGTGATAGAAAATCATTATGAATGATAAGTTGCTATTAATTATTCTAATAATGGTAATTATAATACGTTAGTTTAATATTAATAATTAAGTCATACTATATATCTTTGTCTTTTTTGATAAAATATAAATATTAGCAACACAACATATCAAAGTTAATAATAAAATAGACAATAATTATATTTTAAGTATAAAAGAGAAGCAAAAATAAATTCTATTTTAGCATATTTGAATACCTTTAAAGAACAACAATTATTTAGATATAAAATCTATTTCTATTTACATACATCTTATTTCATAAAAATAAAATAAGATAGCTAAAAAGACGTTTAAGTAAATTTAGATTTAATTATTATAAGATCTTAATTTTTAATAATTATTTTTTAATCATTAGTTCAGAAAATTAAATCATTTTTTAATAATTAAATTTATTAAAAACTTAAATTTTTTATATACTTGTTATATAAAATATAAATAAATATTATATTTTTTATGAAAACGAAAATGATTGAAAATTTTTAACAAAAAATATTTAGAAAAATTTTATTCCCCCAAATAAAATTTTCAGTATCTCTAGATCCCTCTATATAAATAGAGAGGATACAGATATAAGATATAATTTTATTTTTACTATTATCATGATAAAAATAAAATTAACAATACGTATTTAGAAATTAAGCAGTAATAGTAGTAAAAAATACAAATGATTATATTTTCATAAAAGTATTTTTACAAAAATATATTTTCTCTATGATAGAATAAAGAATATTAAAGTTATCAGTTACGGCTATATTATTGCTAATAATATAGCCTTCCTATTTTTATAGGATATTAAAGTTTTTAGTAAGTTTTAAGCTAAAACTTACATTTTTATTTTAAATAAATCTTAACTTCTATAAAGTATTTTAATAATAAAATTATAGCACATAGCCTATATATTTATATATATCACTACCAGTAAAATAAAGTATCTGATAGTTTTAATTTAAAAGCTATTTTAATTTTAGTACGCTTTTATCGTAAAAAGTCTTTGAGATAAAAGTGTATTTAGTAGTTATATTTTTTATCCATCTAAATGTTTTAGATCAAAATTTTTGATATGGCATGATCGTCTCCTGTGTATAACGATTATTGTCATGAGAAGACAGATAAAGACCATATTTTACTATAATATACCAGAAGATGACCTAAAGAATAGCCTAAAGAATAGTATGTGATAACTGATCTATTTGTTAGTGGTAATCAATATGATGCTAAAGAGCGTTAATAAGTTAATAGTTCTGATTAAATCGAAAATTTTACAGGTGTTGACTATCTAGGCTACGCATTGCCTTAATTGACATTAAGATTCAAAAAGATGAGACGGCGTCAATAGATAAAGTGTGCAATGAGCTCGCATGTATTAATTATAACCAGGAGTAAACTGATTTTTCATAGACATAGTCAAAATCGCATAAATAGTAATTTACTAACCCATAGAAAATGTATATATTGAAGACCTGATCTAGTGCCTCGATTGCTTTGGTGCGATCATGCCGTCGGGATAAATACACTCAGACATGATGAGCCTCTGAATACATTTCTGATTTATACCCAGATCAATTAGCCCTTCGTTGCATCAATCTCATTCGTCTAATCTCTGGTAGCCCAATAAATTGCTAGCAATCGATAAAAACTAGCTTTCTTTTTCTTATCCTCATAAGCATTTCGGTATCTCATGTATCAAGCCTCAGCGACAGCTACATGTAGTAGCGGTATATAACCGCTCTAGCATTAAAGATTATTCCTGGATACCGATGGTTGAAAATCATCATCTTGGCAGGACTTTTAATTTTTAGCGTCAGTTTTTTAATATTTCGATCAGTTCTCACCAAAGAAACGCGAGTGCGTAAATAAAAAAGCACAAGTAGTCTGCCCCAAGAAGATAAAGCCGGCATAAAATAGCCCAGATGATACAGTTTAAATGTGATATTCACCTTAAGCAGTTAGGTAGTTAAAAGTCGCTATTTGATTATTATGAGTACCAAAAGTCCTAGAAATAGCAAAAATTAAGAAAATAAACAAAAAATTAGAAAATATTTCATGCTCTCCTATTTCATACTCTCCTATAGAGTCAAGATAAATAGATATACCATGCCAAAATGCAACAAACTCAATTATTGAGTTAATATTTTTATCCCTATAAGAGACCCTGCTACACCATAGAGAGCATATACTTACTCGAATTTTAGCTTCAAAAGCTAGTCATTCGTTACTTAAGTAGGATTGATTAAGTGATGAAAATGCATGAGACACGGTAGCTCTCGCTCTTCTTATTCTGTTTAAGAAGAGGTTGGTTAACAGACTGCTATATCTAAATTAAGGAAGTCAGAATTGTCTAGTTTATAAACTAATCAACGGGGATGCTACATCTAAAATTTAATATTAAGGTTACTATACTATGTATACATTCCATGAATGTAGCTATCTATAAAGAATATATTGTAGAAAATATTATTATCATTACGATTTTATAATCGTGAATGAATCATACACGACTCTAGTGTCTAAAAATGAATAATATTCAGTCTTATTGAGAGCAAAATTCGTATAAAGTTTAGTAGTTATTGAGTCGGACTGATACCAGAACTTGATTTTTTAATCCCTAATAAAATGAATATACTGTGCTAACTACTATGTGGAGAAGAAAAATTCTATAGAGAGTAGAAATATTTTTATTCTCTTACGTTGCTCTCGAAAAATGAAAATAATTGTCAGACTGGTAAGTGATTCTTTATAAAAATTTTACCCTTACTTTTTGAGATTCTAAAAAGAGTAAATTGCTCGACTCATAGCTAACTTAGTATGTTAGCGTAAGAATTAAAATTAGGTGCTCAAAATAAGTCAAATAGTCCATAGTTACATAAAGTATAGGATGGTTCCTTGTTTCAGCGTCTCATCACTGCCATGTCTGATGTAGTATCATATTGATACTATCATAAAATTATAGATGCTATGAGTAGCAATTTTGTTCTCGGCGTGATTGTTGTTACTTCTTGAGTTTTCTACTTCTTATGACTATTGAAATAGTTTCTGAAATCAATAGTACTCTAAAAAATTACCTTAGTATAATAAGAATAGGTCGTAAAATGTCATCTGCTAATTTACTAGGAGCCATCGATCAAAAAATTCTGGGAAAATACACGATTATTCATGAAGTAAAAATCTGCATGAAATTAATTAGGTAAATTGAATATATAATGTGTAGCAACCGCTAAATAGGATGAATTTGTGGAAAATAATATACAAATTAAACGGGTAGCAGAGGCTAAATTACCAACATCATGGGGTGATTTCCTTATGGTAGGATTTGAAGAACTAGCTACTGGACATGATCATGTAGCATTAATTTTTGGGGATATTTCTGGAAATAAACCAGTACTTGCACGCATACATTCTGAATGTCTAACCGGCGATGCTCTATTTAGCCTGCGCTGCGATTGTGGATTTCAGTTGGAGGCTGCACTAGCATATATCGCCGAAGAAGGGCGTGGTCTTTTGCTCTACCATCGTCAAGAAGGCCGCAATATAGGCCTCTTAAACAAAATAAGGGCCTATGCCCTACAGGATGATGGATCAGATACTGTGGAAGCGAACTATCAGCTTGGTTTTGCTGCCGACGAACGTGATTTTACTCTGTGCGCTGACATGTTTAAACTTCTAGGTGTGAATTCGGTGCGTTTACTAACTAATAATCCAAAAAA
The DNA here is from genome assembly GCA_964059975.1 of Serratia symbiotica. GTDB lineage: Bacteria > Pseudomonadota > Gammaproteobacteria > Enterobacterales > Enterobacteriaceae > CAXKXX01. Next base: position 182,279 of record CAXKXX010000001.1, on the reverse strand, counting down.
AGTTGATATCCTGACTGAGGCTGGTATTAACATTACAGATCGCGTGCCTTTGATTGTAGGAAAAAATCCAAAAAATGCGGGTTATTTAGCTACTAAATCCATAAAAATGGGGCATCTTCTAGACTTAGAGGTAAAATAGATATGTGACAGTCAGCGCATTGCTCCTATGGACTTTTATTAATCATAAAGTTATTAAAGGAAAAATTTTTTCAAGTAGCAATAATTTAACCTACTTCTCTGGAAGCTTAACACCCCTGAACATAGTTTCAATATTTTCATTAGAACACAATGCGACCGCGCTATCCACTACGTCACGCGTCAAGTGCGGCGCGAAGCGTTGAATAAATTCGTACATGTAACTACGTAAGAATGTGCTGCGGCGAAAGCCAATTTTAGTGGTACTGCATGTAAAGACGCCAGGTGCATTCACAGCGATAAGGTCTGCATCTTGCACGGTATCTATTGCCATACTGGCGATCACTCCAACTCCTAGACCTAAACGTACATAGGTTTTGATCACGTCAGCATCAGTGGCAGTAAATACGATTCGGGGTGTTAATCCGGCTTGATTAAAAGCAATATCTAATTCTGAATGACCAGTAAATCCAAAAGTATAGGTAATGATTGGATGGGCGGCTAACTCCTCGATAGTGATGTAGTTTTTATCTGCCAAAGGATGCTCGGATCTTACTACTATTGAACGACTCCAGTGGTAACATGGAAGCATGATCAGGTCGTCATACAAGTGTAGTGCTTCGGTCGCTATAGCAAAATCGGCGGTTCCTTTAGAAACTGCCTCGGCAATTTGCGTTGGTGAGCCTTGGTGTACATGCAGCGCTACACGTGGGTAGCGCTCGATAAATCCCTTTATAACACTTGGCAGGGCATATCGTGTCTGGGTATGGGTGGTTGCAATATAAAGGTGGCCTTTATCGGGATAAGTGTGCTCGCTAGCAACCGCTTTAATGGCATCGACTTTAGATAATACTTCTCGCGCAATACGGATGATTTCTTGACCAGCTGGAGTGACCTGAGTCAGGTGTTTACCACTTCGGGAAAAAATCTGAATACCTAACTCATCTTCTAGCATGCGTACCTGCTTGCTAATGCCGGGTTGAGAGGTGTAAAGCCCTTCTGCTGTTGAGGAAACATTTAAGTTGTGGTTGACTACTTCCACGATGTAGCGAAGCTGTTGCAATTTCATAGTTTATAGCTATCCTGGATTAGACACTACAGCTGTTAAGAAAATCAAATATAACTGTGTCCTAAATACGATAAAGAGCTAGAAGTGTGAGGATCGGTACATCTGCCCCATTAGCGTAGGTGCCGAATGAATCGGCACTAATAATAGCATTTAGTCATAAAAATACTTTATATAACTACTATATCATATTAAATTTTTGAATGAAGAGATTTGTCATAGTATATGACTATATAAATTGCATTTATAAAAATATTAATTTTGACTAATAAGACAGAGGAGCATAGAAATCTCATCAATTAATTATATGATCAACTAATAAAAATGGTTCCTTTAATACAAAAGACGACTATTTTTCGTACGGAGTATTTGAAATTAAAGGATCGAATATTTTTTCAGCTACCTTTTAATATTCAAGCTATTTAATTAGTTAAAACTTTTATGATATAGATAGACTTGTTAGTATAAATCTTAAGCGTTAAGAACATATTATAAATCTCTAAAATACTAAAAGTATATTAAAAATTAATTTTTTGACATTAAAATATTTTTAATTCAATCAGTCTAGATTAGCCGATGTATATACTGATAATTCTCAAATTTTTTATGGACTTAGATTTTCAATTAATATCCCTTCTGCTTCGAAAGCTTCTGCGCTACTGATCGAACATTCACAGCAGCTAGATTCAAATAAATCACCTTCTGTATGCATCTTGACTTTTATGATATCAGACGCCCTATTACTATTTAGATTTTTATGGTATCATCTTTTAGATCTGCATATTACCCTTTCAATTTTAAGTTTAAACATCATAATAGAGACCACTTTTGAACTATAAAAACTTGTTGGTGCCTACTCTTTTTAAATAAAGAAATGTAGCCCATTGAGTCGAGCTTATCGCGTAAACACAGTCCTTATATAGCGCGATACAAATTATTTTTTGTATTTAAAAATTATAGTGGTCATATAAGTTGTTTTTTAGGGATTGAATCTGAAGATTTACTATTTTTTACCTCGACCCATTTACCATCTACATAAAAAGCTGACCAGCTCGTAGCCTTACCTTCTTTTTCTGAAGTGACATATTGCTGTTTATTTTTACGACTAAGGCGAACTAGTGTTTTATTACCTGCGCTATCAGATGTTGGCGCATCCGTTAGGTAGCGAAATTTTTCCGGAAGTCGATCTTTAAAACGCACTAATTCTTCTACTAGCGGCGCACGGGTTTCTCGTGATTTAGGAAAGGTATCGGCGGCTAAAAATAAACCGGAAGACCCATTGCGCAAGACAAAGTACGCATCAGATTTTTTACACGGCAATTCAGGAAATGGAATTGGCTCCTCTTTAGGCGGTGCAATGTCGCCATTACGCAGGATCTTACGAGTATTTTTGCACCTCTCATTAGAACAACTCATATACTTACCAAAACGCCCTATTTTGAGATGCATTGCATCGCCGCACTTATCACACTCAAGTGATAGGCCATCATAGCCTTTCATGCGGAATACCCCTTCCTCGATCTCGTGACCGTCACATCCTGGATTATTCCCACAGATATGCAATTTATGTTGACTGTCAATTAGGTAGCTATCTATCGCCGTTCCGCACTTCTGGCAGCGACCTCGGGCGCGCAGCGCGTTGGTTTCCGCTTCATCCCCCTCAAGAATATTGAGGACTTCTGATTCTGGCACTAAGTTCATAGTAGTTTTACAACGCTCTGTTAATGATAAAGTATAGCCAGAGCAACCGAGAAAAACACCCGTACTTCCAGTTCGTATGCCCATTTTTCGTCTACAACTGGGACAGTCAATATTAGTTGTCACTATTTGATTGGGGCGCATTCCACCTTCTTCTGGAGCTTGCTCTGCTTTTTCTAACTGTTTACTAAAATTGATAAAAAATTTATCTAATATCACTTTCCAATTTGCCTTTTTATTAGCAACTTGATCTAAACGAGCTTCCATGCGCGCGGTAAAGTCATAATTCATTAACCCACAAAAGCTCTCTGATAATCGGTCAGTAACTATTTCTCCTATTTTTTCTGCGTAGAAACGGAGGCTTTCTACACGCACATAGCCACGATCTTGAATAGTTGAAATAATTGAAGCATAAGTCGAAGGACGGCCAATCCCACGTTTTTCTAGTTCTTTAACTAATGATGCTTCGCTGTAACGCGCAGGAGGTTTAGTAAAGTATTGAATTGGAATTAAATTTTTTAACATTAATTGGCTACCAATGTTAATATATGGCAATACGAGGTCTTTATTACTCTTATTTATCGAAGGCATTATTTTTGTCCAACCATCGAAACGTAGAACACGACCTCTAGTGCGCAATCGGTAGTGGCCAGCCTTAACCGATAAGATAGTAAGATCATACTGTGCCGGTGTCATTTGACATGCGATAAACTGACGCCAAATTAATTGATATAGCTTCTGTGCATCTGATTCTATATCTTTCAGATGCACAGCAATCATATTAACGTCTGAAGGACGAATAGCTTCGTGTGCCTCCTGTGCATTTTCTTGGCTGCTATATTGATTTGGAGATTCTGGAAGATATTCAGGGCCAAAATTGTCACTGATGTAGATACGCGCCATGGCGAGCGCATCCCGACTAAGGTTGGTAGAATCGGTGCGTATATAGGTGATGTGACCTGCTTCATATAATCTCTGAGCTATCATCATAGTTTTCTTCACACCAAAGCCCAATCGTGTGCTCGCGATTTGTTGTAATGTGGAAGTAATAAGCGGTGCATCTGGATTTTTTCTTGCAGTCTTATCTTCACGATCTAACACGGTATAACATGCTTGCTCCAGAGGCTTAATAGCAGCGTGTATTTGATCGTAGCTAGTTGGTTTGAAGGGTTTATCGCAAACACGTATTACTTCCATCTGTAGTTCCATATTGCTCTGCGATAAAAGATTAGCGTTTAATTTCCAGCATTCTTTGGGAACAAACGTTTTGATGTCCCGCTCGAGTTCAACCACTAATCGTACGGCTACTGATTGAACTCGGCCGGCAGACAGGCCACGGGCGATTTTTTTCCATAGCAGTGGTGAAACCATATAGCCTACTATGCGATCCATAAATCGACGTGCCTGCTGCGCTCGAACGCGGTCAATATTTAGATCAACCGGCTGTTGGAATGCCTCCTGGATTGCATTTTTAGTGATTTCATTAAAAACTACACGACTAAAGCGTCTGTGATCTCCTCCAATTACTTCCCTTAAGTGCCAAGCAATGGCTTCACCTTCACGATCAAGATCCGTGGCAAAATAAATATGCTTGGCTTTTTCTGCTAATAATTTTAATTCTGAGACTATTTTTTCTTTACCAGGTAAGATTTCGTAATGCGCTCTCCAATCTTGGTTGGGATCAAAACCCATGCGACTAATCAATGTATCTTTGTCGTCTTTCTTAACTTTTTTTTTTGTTTTATTTAAAGATAGATTAATACTTTTTTTGCTCGTCGAGCCGCTAGTCGGTAAATCACGTATATGACCAATACTGGGTTTCACTACATAGCTATTCCCTAAATATTTATTAATAGTTTTGGCTTTTGCCGGGGATTCAACTATTACAAGAGCTTTACCCATATTTACTTTTACCTAAATGTATAATTTCTGTATAGAAGGAAGTTTTTATCCGGTATGCCTCAGTAATCATATCGCTTTTATATTATTGCCGAAGCCTGATAATAAATTAAAATATTATGTTCATCGTAAGTTCACTAAAATGAGAATGGTCCTTAGTTTTTATTTTTATGTTTTCCATAAGTTTTCTCGCATGAACATCAATCATGATTTAAATAAACATTCTCATTACTACCACAAAATCATACGAGTATCCTGATAAAAACATCATATAAATTAGTTAGTATTAAATACTATATTTTACTAATTTGATACTTTAACCAAAAACCCTAATAAAATTAGGGCCATGCTAAATTTTCAAAAAAACACAATCTAGCGTAGCTGAAAAACAAGTTGATAAGTGTATATTCAAATTCTAATGAATGCGCAAATATATCTTTCAATATGGATCCAATCAGGACACCTTAAAACATCTATTAGCATGAGATCGATCTCTGTGGTATATAATCATAGTATAATCTGAGAATTCATTGAATAAAGGGCTAGATGTAAATTCTTACCTCAAAATTTCGATATCAAACTCGATTACCAAATTAAAGACATGAGGTCACTAAATAAAGATATACTAGTCTCAAAGACTAATCTTAGTAGGTTATGATTTTTCCATTTATTACCACGAGTTTTCTCAAGTACTGACTGATCTCTATATTGCACCATAGCCGTTAAGTTCAGCCGACGTCTAAATTTAGATACGTTTGATATTTTCAAGTGCTAGACTTATTGATTGGTTCAAAAACAAAATAGGTTTCAATGATAAAGTTTTAGTTGCGATTAAAAGTGGCTGCTTGTCTGACTCTCTCTGAGAGAGATCTATGGCGCATAATCTATGCGCCGAACGCACCACAGGTCAAGCGTTCTATCAAACATTTTATTTTTAAAACTTTTCGTACATTAAGTCTGCTGTTTATTATTAAATTATTTACTTAAGATATTTATATTTTTTTACTTGTATACATTATCTGTGTAACATGGCCTATTTCAAAAAATCGTTATAATGATTCGTCTGGTTACAGCATTGATTTCATTAAATTTTTATCCTGACTTTAATCTATTAATTAAAGGTTTTGGCATGATAATGAGGGTGAATGTAATATTCGATTGAATTAAAAATTTATAAACGTACATATGTGTTATGGGTATAATACTGATTTAAATATTTTTAATATTACTTAGTCGCTATATTATTCGCGATTAGATAAATAAAACTTTCTTGTTTACTATAAAGTATTTAGAAGAAATTATTTATTTCCTATTCGAGTAATTAGTGTAAAAACTTAAAATAATAAGTATTAAATTAGTTAGAGATTAATAAATGCACGGTGTATCACCTATTAAACTGCTATCACTTTAGCATCTACGCCCCATGAACGTAGAGATGCCGGGCTCTGACTGCAAGGAGTGTATGCCTTACAGTCTATATTATAAAACTCATTGGAATGTGCTACGCGTCAGCGCCACTTAATACTTGCTTCTATATTCAATTAGCACTATTTCAAGAAAACGAATTGGGGTGACGTAGTTTTTTTGTCGAAAATTATCATATGAGGTGGTGGCTACTGGCTAGTATTCTGATCTTTTAATTAGCTGAGCACTTTCTTATCGGAAATAGTCTCATCAGAGTATTTCCGGTAAGGGACCGTGCAGTTTCTGCGCTGATAAGATGCTGAATAGTGCAGACACATCGAGTGATATTGTATTTATCATTTATGTACTACTCATCGCTGCAATTTAGAGCTAAGGACTGCCTCACTGTAGTGTTAATTGTAGTGTTAATTTGAACTCCGGTCTCTCTACTTGAGGATAAAGAGGTCCCGAAGCCACATCGTTCTCTAGTGATATATACCATTGTACCGAACACGTCAAGTATAGGATCTATGTGATGTCTTCCTAATATTTAATCTTGAGAATATCTATGTGGGTACTGCTAAATCTGTATGTAATTTATACAGCCACAACATATGTCGTATTCTGCATACCAGACCCCGAACTCCGATACTAGAATTTTTAAAATTGAAAAATAATGGCTTACTCTGCTACATCCTTTATCTGTAGCGCTACGACGCATACCTCTCTTACTCAGCTAGATTTAGCGCACCTAAGACGAATCGATTAGATTGGCCCTGATTCTATAACGTCGACACCTTATTGATATTCTACTACTATACTGTCTCTGGCTTCAAGTCAACTGACGTCCGAAGACGGTTTATCGACCTCAGATCTAACTCGCACCAACCGCTTCTCGGTAATCTTCTGGGCAATAAAATATCTCCGTAGCGTATACGGATCAGTCGACTGACTTGAAATCCAACGGCCTCCCACATGCGTCGTACCTCGCGGTTGCGACCTTCATTAAGAGTGACTTTATACCATCGGTTTAACCCTTCTCCCCCTTGAAAATCAATAGTGCGAAAGCAGGCTGGGCCATCTTCTAGACATATGCAGCTTTTTAATTTTTTGAAACTCTTATCATCCGATTGACCAAATACGCGCACCGCGTATTCGCGTTCAAGTTTTCTTCTTGGGTGCATCAGACGATTAGCTAATTCACCATCGGTGGTAAACAGCAGCAGACCAGAGGTATTGATATCAAGGCGCCCTACCGCTACCCACCGGGCGCTGCATACTTTGGGAAGATTTTTAAAGACCGTTGGTCTACCCTGTGGATCACTATTACTACAAATTTCACCCTCCGATTTATGATAGATTAATACACGGTTTTGTACCTTTTTAAATTTATTAATAGAGACAAAGTGATCATCTATGCGAATTTTTATGGTAGGGCTTGGCTCGATACGATCACCTAATTGAGCTATTCTATCATCGATAGTTATACGCCCAGAGTGAATCATCACTTCAATTTGGCGCCGCGAACCATGGCCGCAGCGCGCTAAAACTTTCTGTAATTTCTCGCTCATTGAGGAAACCTTTGTGTTAGCTTAAAAGGTAATAGCGCATATTAATTATTTTAATAATCATGGATGTCATCTCTGAATGCATGTGGCTTTAAAAATTTTTAAAAGTTTAAATAAGCCACATATAGTTTTAAGCTAATTTTAGTTTTAGGCTAATCTTGAAATTCATGCGAAGCCCACGCCGTTTTTTATTCCATATCAAATGGTGCGCCCCTCACTTTAAAACTAGGATTTAAAAAAACTAGAATCCGTTTTCTATATCTATTGATTGCTGCGCTACGGGGCCGATCTCTATAGTGTGAATTTTTTAAAATTCAGTTTTCACCATATAAGCTATTCTACCTTCGAGCTTGATAAAAGAATACAAAACATCCGGATACGACTTAACTTGGCTATTTCCTGACTAAGTCAGGAGTCGGTTATTACCTTGCTAAAAGGTAATAAATTATTAACTCTCCTCTCTGCATGACTCCTTCTATAGTTACATGGATAGCGATCAGCCCGATGACTTATTAAATAGGATAATTTTGATGAGCGATAGAGTCAGCGCTTGCATCCGAAATGCAGAGAATCATCAATCTCATATCTATTAAAGTAGAATAAAATAGAGATACTCAAGAATATTTCACTCTGATCTATTCTGACCTCAACAAACAATATTCATTTCTTATTTTTTCTTTTTTATACTAGCTTAACCTAATAGGACATGCTTTTCGATAGAAAAGTATGTCCTAAATATTTGCATCATATTTTCAAAATAGTAACTAGGTGGGGGCCCCTATCGTTTTGCAAGCCAGGAAATCTATAATGTAAATAAATTGTTTTATTAATTCAATTCTGATTCTTGAGTAACATAAAAATTTTAGTGTGCTGTCTGCTATAGAAATCAATGTTCTCATTTTAGATTTATTAAACAATATATATTTTATTGTTTATCTGTACAGTGATATAGAATAGTAATTCATTAATTTGACTATATTTTATACATATAAAATATAGTCGCGTTCTTATATACTAACTAGGAAGTATAATTTCTAATTTAATATTTAAAAGGTACTAAAAATTAATCTATTTTTAGGTCTTCTATTTCGAAAAAATCATGACTTAAACTTTTAGTGCAACGTAATTATAGATAGCCATTATTTTACGATATAAAGTTTCAGAGGCTGAAGTCATCAAATTTTTTACTAAAAAAATAATTAAAATAGTTGAATCGTAAAGAAAAAATTATAAAAATTAGGTATTTTTATATACAATGATATGTGTATCACACACACTAATTCTCTCGAACCTTAGCTTAATCTAGTAAGCAGAAGAATTAGATTAAGCTAAGGTTCACATGAAGAGCCGGGATCTCCCAACGACTATTTTTAATCAGTTATCCTTTTGATTTAGATCACGCAATTGGGATTACGATTACTACGCGCTGATCCCATGGTATGTATCGATGCTATCGAAAATTAGCATAAATCGGTAAACGCTTAATCGTATTATCGAGCAAGAATCGGTAAAATTTATGAGACCGTCTCTGCGCCTCTGATTGAAGAAATTAGGCTTTGTGATTTAAAAAAGACGCCTTATGACGCCAGCTCTGAATAATTTAAAGCCTGTATCATCTTAAGCTATCTAAATAACGCTCCGCGTCTAGAGCTGCCATGCATCCAGTTCCCGCTGAAGTAATCGCTTGACGATATACATGATCTGCCACGTCACCTGCTGCAAATACCCCGGGAATAGAAGTCTGAGTTCCATAGCCATTAGTCCCGTGAAACACCGCGATATAACCATTTTCTAGCATTAACTGACCGACAAAGATGTCGGTATTCGGGGTGTGTCCAATAGCTATAAAAACGCCAGACAGTGGAATTTCTTGGACTGATTTACCCATTTTAGTGCTCTGTATACGAATGCCAGTTACGCCTGTCTCATTACCTAATACTTCATTTAACTTATGATCGGTGTGAAGAACTATGTGGCCGCCGCGTACTTTTTCCATGAGTCGGTTAATCAGAATTTTTTCAGAGCGAAAGTTATTTCTTCGATGAATTAAATGCACTGTATCGGCGATATTCGAGAGGTATAGCGCTTCTTCAACTGCAGTATTACCGCCACCGATAACAGCAACAATCTGATTTCGGTAAAAGAAGCCATCGCAAGTGGCGCAGGCAGAAACGCCTTTACCCTTGAAAGCTTCTTCAGAAGGTAATCCGAGATATCGGGCAGAGGCGCCAGTAGCGATAATTAACGCCTCACAGATATATTCGGTACTTTTACTAAAAAGACGAAACGGTCGATCTTCTAGAGCCACACTTGTAACGTGATCAGACAAGATCTCGGTATGAAATTTTTCTGCGTGATGACGCATGCGATGCATTAAGCTTAAACCGGTTAGATCTGAAGCGTCACCCGGCCAGTTTTCTACTTCGCTAGTCATCGTTAATTGACCGCCTTCTGCCATTCCAGTAATAAGCACTGGAGATAAGTTGGCGCGTGCTGCATAAATAGCAGCTGTGTACCCGGCTGGTCCAGAACCTAGTATTAACAATTTAGTACGTTTAGTGTTGTTCATGAGTAATTTATTTGCCCACATCCGTGGATAGATGAAACCGATTATAGAGAAAATCTTGTAGTAAAAAAAGCAGTAATTGAGCTCATAAGAAGCAGATTTAAGGTCGTTTTTACGAATTTATACGTGTTTTAGATAATGAAAATTATAGAACTCAGAAATGTAATTTCTTTTAAAATTTTAACGAGCTAATTGATTTATATCTAAAAATAGAGAATTAATTTTTAAAATATTTTAGAAAAATAAGCTATACGTACAGTACGAGACAGATGGAGCACGAGACACTTGCATGTATTTTTGTATAATTGTATGACGATTCGCATAAAGGACACTACGGAATAAGCAGTGGAAGAATTTTCGAAACACTAATATTGACAGAAACCTATATAATATCAAAAGCGGTAAAATATATTTAGGAAATATTTTCCTTAAAACTAAATATCACACTTAGATCTCACTGTATAACGCTCAATTAATGCAAGAAATCAATTGAGAGAGGGAGTCAGCGGCATAAAAACTTAATAAAACTTTCTCAAAAAATCTTGACCGAATTATCTTTGGTATCGAGAATAAATTCTCGAAGAATATCCCTGTTTCTAGCGTAGAGTATTCTGGATGTGTTAAATTGCTTTCGGCACCATATTGAGAACGCGCAGATTACTTTGAGTGATTAAGTTTGATCTACAATTAAGCGGCGCTAGTTAGTACGCGCCCCCCGCTTGCACTCTGACTAAAGTGCAAGCTCTTGGAGAAACTTAAGATTCTTATTTAGTCCGTAAAGACTAATACCATTACTTTTTAAAAACCTTTATCAGAAATCCGTATTTATTAACAGTTATCGCTCCAAACTCTTTCCGCGCTTAACTTAGGTTAACGACGCTTTTACTTATTTGATCTTCAGAGAAGCACGATAGAATAATTATCTCGCTATTAAAAAATACAAAGAGCAAAATCTCATTAAATTACTTATACTTATATTATATATTAAAGTTTTAATAAATAAGAATGGCGCCTCATCTAAACACTATTATATTAGCTCTATAAACCCGAGGAATTTTGAGCCTGAAACAGATATAAGATAAAAGAAACCACCTTGAAAAAACTTAGCATTAATCAGTATTTTGTAGCGACAATATTAATCGTAATAGCAGCCTCTTCTATTTACATTATAGTTGCGCTGATCAGTTTTAATTCCTTCGATCCAAGCTGGTCTCAAACAGCTTGGATCGAGCCTACTCGCAACCTTTGTGGCGACATTGGCGCCTGGATCGCCGACGTTTTACTCTTTATTTTTGGAATAATCGCCTATATAATTCCCTTAGGGATACTCTTTATGTGCTGGGTGTGCTATCTCTGGATTCTAAACCCCAAGGGTCGAATTAATTACCTCGATCTATCATTGCGCTTAATTGGAGCGCTTTTTATGCTTCTTAGCTCCTGTGGACTTGCAGCCCTATACGTTAATGATATTTATCACTTCTCTTCGGGTGGCTTAATTGGTTGGCTAATAGCCAATGTTAGACTACTTAAAGTTTATAGTATTACTGTAACGTCTTTGCTACTTTTTTCTTGGGTAGCGGGGCTGAGCCTCCTCACCAATAGCTCATGGATTATGATAGCTGAGAAAATCTACGGGGCTACTTTGGATCTTGCCACTCGTATCACTAATCTCTCGAAATGTAAAGCGTGCAGTTTCCGCTATAATAATTGTCATGAGAGTTGTAGGTTCGAAATCACAGTACAAGAATTAGTAATTTTAGATGAGCATGCACTGTTACTATCAAGGTCTAAAGACTTCGTGGAGGCTTTCGAAGTAGCGGTAGACCCCAGTGTGAGACACAATGCATCGGTACTTAGGCTAGCAAAAAATCGCGATTTATTGCAGCGGAATCATATGGATCATCTTGGCAAGATCGCCCATAGACGATCTTGCCAATTTTAGTCAGTTGGTACCTAATAAATTTGAAAGAGGTCGCTTTACTACCACCTTACTACATTGGCTTACCAAGATAATTATATGTTATTGAAAGTCACAAATAGTAAAAATATAACATGATGTATTCTATAGAAAGTTTGCTACAGTACTATTTAGTTAAGACAACAATCAGTTTAGCTACAAACCTTTCTAAAAAGCTCTAAAATTATTTCCTAAAATCCAACATATAAAGCATAAAACAAATTTTCTATGTATTTAATGCTTTCAATTCAGCTTATATCGGTGTATCTGAAAATCGGTGTATCCGAAAACTGGCGGCCCGACTCTTGTCAGGCCGCCAACCGTATTACTTTTACTGTATCAAGTAAAATTGCCCAACGAACTGTCCTTGACTCAGGGACATTTAAATAATCGCTAAGGAAAGCAATATGTCACATTGAAGATAAGTATAAAGCCCATTATTTCTAGCACTCATTTTTAATGTAAAAAAAGCAGATAATCATGGTTAAAGTAATATAGAGATTCGTATAAAATCGCCTACCAAATTTAATGTATTTTATGTGATGCTTAAAACAATGAAAAAAATAAAAAAATTGTTAATAGCCCTCTATTTAATTTCGGGATTAGCCTCCCGTACCTTGCTAGCTGACGATTTAGAGGACTTACAAAAGCGTCTTGCTAAAATAAATAATTTTCACGCTTACTTTTCTCAAATCTGCATTAGTGAGGATGGATCTAACTTGCAAGAAGGATCAGGTGAATTGTGGATGAAGCGCCCAAATTTTTTTAAGTGGCATATAAAATATCCGGAGGAGAGTGTATTAGTGACCGATGGTAAAACTCTGTGGTTTTACGACCCATTCGTTGAACAAGTGACGGCGACCTGGCTAAAAGATACTACTGAAAAAATATTATTTATGCTTATTACACATAACAATACCAATGATTGGAAGCAATACCAAGTTGAACAAAAAAATGATGAATTTCGGATAATACCAAAATCTAGTACTGATGGAAATATGAGACAGTTCGCTATCGAGGTAACAAAAAGCGGCATTATCCGCAGATTTTCCTCGATAGAACCGAATGGACAACGCAGTATCTACACATTAAAGATCCAGAAGAATTCTGCTATTAATACTACTATATTCACTTTTATCCCCCCACCGGGAGCGGCCCTAGATGACCAGCGTCGATGAGCTACGAGTGACTGATATGTCGTCTACTTAGTACAGTGGTACAAATAACATTATTCAAAACCATATAATCAATCGTGAATAAAATTGCAGCTATAGCTATCGTTTCATCTTTTGTATTCATGCAGTATAATATTTGAATAAAATCTAGCAAGATACTTTTAATCATGATCTGAAAATAGAACTTTTACTCTTTTGTGTAACACAGCTAGGGGCGTCCTATTTTTAATAGGCGCCTTATTTTATAAGCACTACTGAGCTCCTCAATTGAGTTATGGGTCACAGCTAAAATATTGAATAATCTATAAAGCGTTTTTCTATCCTTTATTAATTGCTACTAAGTACCCCACATCCGCCTAGACCTGATTTTCGAGCATTTATATTTAATAGCTAACAGTTGCGATCTTAAAGCGCTTAGAACAAGTAAAGTAAACTAGATATCCACTAAGTCAAGAACAATATAGGGGGAAGATATAGCGCTGGTTATTCTCCTATATAATCCATACAGTAAGGAGCAGTTCTTCTTATGTCTATATGACCTACATATTGCACTTTCAAAACCGAGATACACATAGTAGAAGATAGATGTCATTATAAGTAGAAGATAGATGTCATTATAAAATGTACAGATATTGCTTATAAATACACTGACTAATTTAATAAATTCGATAGAGGTCCCATAATCAGCAGCATTTTTAGGCATACGTATTAGCGTAATACTTCTCTGTTAAAGTAAGCTTGTCTTTATACTTTTAGTTATAACTACTTTCTATTTAGAAAAATGAATACGATCTATTATCAATTTAATTCTTATCTTTTGCAGAGTAGAATTTACAAATAGTCATATTAGTAGCCCTAGAGGGATTTGATATAATTATCGAGAAAAGCACTACCGCTAATATTTCTATTACGGTAAGATTGGCTAGTACTACACTAACTAGTGTGCGGGGATGCTTGAATCTTAATGACTTTTAGTACCATAATTTTAAGGCAGACGTCACTGTAAAGATAAATTTATTGAGAATAATTCTTAACGGAATTTACTCTCATAAAAACTTCAATCTAAGAGTAGCAAAGTGTGGCTGATATTTTAAAAGTTGAAAGAACTAACTGAATAAAATCATAAAACTGAATGATATAGAAAACTAGAAACGTTATTAGTATAAAACAATAAACTTTTTAATAGCAAAACACAGGATTAATATGCTCGATCCCGATCTGCTGCGTAACGATCTAGATTTAGTTGTCTCCAAATTAGTTCGCCGAGGATTTATTGTTGACGCAGATCTACTTCGTTCGAAAGAAGCACGCCGTAAAATTTTACAGATAAAAAAAGAGGCTCTACAAGCAGATAGGAACTCTCGATCGAAGCTGATCGGCGCAGTTAAAGAGCGCGGAGAAAACATAGAGACACTGCGTAGTGAAGTAAAAAAACTAGGGAAAAAACTAGATGTCGTTAAGACTAACCTCAACAACTTAGAGCGTGAAATTCACGATTACACCCTAACACTACCGAATCTTCCAGATGATTCTGTTCCGAACGGAAAAGATCACCACCAAAATCGAGAAATCAGTCGTTGGGGAAAGCCGAAACGATACGACTTCCCCGTCCGCGATCACATTGCTCTAGGAGCAATAGCCGGAGGTCTCGACTTCTCTGCAGCAGTCAAAATCACCGGATCAGGATTTGTCGTTATGACAGGCACGATTGCCCGAATGCATCGTGCACTATCACAATTTATGCTAGACTTGCATACCGAGCAGCACGGGTATCTAGAAGCACATGTACCCTATATTGTTAACCATACAACTTTGTATAGCACGGGTCAATTACCAAAATTTGGGAAAGATCTCTTCCACATTCAATTGTTTGAAAAAACTTTTGAAGGAAGCCACTATGCGCTTATCCCAACCGCAGAAGTACCCTTAATCAATTTGATGCGCACCGAGATCTTAGAAGAAAGATCTCTACCATTAAGGATGACCGCACACACCCCGTGTTTCAGAGCTGAAGCTGGCTCTTATGGGAAAGATACGCGCGGCCTGATCCGCATGCATCAATTTGATAAAGTTGAAATCGTACAGATAGTACGTCCCGAAGATTCAATGGTAGCGCTAGAAACTTTAACCAGTCATGCCGAAAAAGTACTACAGCTTCTGCATCTGCCGTATCGTAAAGTTTTGCTATGTAACGGCGATATGGGTTTCGGAGCATGTAAAACTTACGATCTAGAAGTATGGCTTCCCGCTCAAAATAGATACCGTGAGATCTCGTCCTGCTCTAATATGTCAGACTTTCAAGCACGGAGATTAAAGACGCGTTATCGCAGAAGGTCAGAAAAAAAATCCCGACTAGTGCATACGCTAAACGGATCCGGATTAGCCGTCGGACGCACGCTAGCCGCTGTGTTGGAAAACTACCAGGAGGCGGATAGCCGAATTCGGGTGCCAGAAGTTCTACGACCCTACATGCAGGGCGTAGAGTTTATCGGATAAAGATTCTCCTAAAAATCAGGCCGATCTTCACAAATCGCATAAATCTCTCTATCTCAATCCCCCGCCTCACTAGGATGAATGAGGTGTCATGGAAAGTCCTTTAATTGACTAAAACATAGCTTTATAAAAGAAAAGCCCCAAATTATTCTAAATGAGCGCTTTTAATTTCGCACTACAACGTCGCACCCCCTCAAAGAGATTGTACATCCACATAAGATAAATAATTTTTTATTTTAAAAGGCTCTAGAAGCAAACATGTTAAGACCTTTTCAGAGTCTGAAATTATAGAAATTCAATGCATCGTACGCTTTAATATTACATTAAAGCGGGAGTGGGTCTTAAGTGAGAGGTAAAGTAAAAAATTGGTCGTTAATTCAACCCGAAGAGTAACGTTTAGATTAACGACTATCTTTTAAAGGGTGAAGAGTCCTTTGATAAGGTCAAAGCAATCCACCTCTTCTAAATTCGTGATGGTTACTACTAAACTTAGATAGTACCATGCTGCATCTAAAAGAATCTTGATATAAATCCCATGCGTGAATTACGTAAGTAGCGTTAATAATAAACATCCTATTTACAGCGTATGTATTTTCAGAAATGTTAATCAGAACATAAATAATGTGTTAATCAGATGGCCGTATAAATTAAAGAGCGAAGATGCCATGAGTGTTATTCCCCGATCGCACGCTAGCTAAATTACGAGTGATTAATTCCCGATAATAATCATAAAAATTGTGCAAAACGCTGGTCGGGTTTATAGAGTAGCAGTAAGTCATCTCAAATAATGCCGAACTAATGCATTTAAATAATGCATAAATCGTTTTCTGTGGTCTTATCATTCAAATAAAAATCGGTGAAGAATCTATATAATAGATGAGTACTTCAAGTATTCGCTTGCAGTTAAAATAAGAACGAAGAGTTATTTTTGTTAAGCTTTATGGTTTTAAAAGCAAATCGAGATGGTCATGATGAGGGTATTTAAACTGCTTATATGAGCGGTATTGACGTAGGTTAGAGTATTGCTTCAATATTAAAATAAAGGTCTATGCGGTAGGTTTGTAACCCTAGATAAAATTTCAGGTATGCTCTTCACTTTTTTAAAGATATTAAAATATAACGTGATTAGAAAATTGATCTCTACGTTCTATCTATTGCTCGACTACTTCAGGGTGTTCAGTGCAAGAATATCGCGGATTGAAAAACTTTTTAGGAAAGTTAAGATAGGAACAAAATACTTCTATCAACGAAAAAACATGCGGATTTTTAGAGAGAGATAGCGTCGATCTCCCCGTGCGTACCTACTATGAACAACCCCTCTTTACGCTTTGATTCCCTAGGTAAAGACCAAAGATCACAGTGACATCCTCTGAGTAATACAAAAAAGATTAATAGTTAAGATATAATAGACCAGTATTTAATATTAAAGATTGACCCTTAAATATGTTTTAAAGCACCACTTTATGCCACAAGTAAAGCGTGGGTAAAGTGCCTGTCATTAGGAGGCAATAATACGAATTTATAATTTTAGCTCAGGTCCTGCGATGTTACCAGTTGGGGTATTAGAGCAAGCGCAAAAAGAACTGTGCAACTGGGGTAGCCTGGGTGCTTCAGTAATGGAAATTAGCCACCGGAGCAAAGAATTTATCGCTGTTGCGAATCAGTCCGAACGGGATCTTCGTGATCTAATGTGCATTCCTTCTACTTATAAAGTACTATTTTGCCACGGTGGTGCTCGTGCACAATTCGCTGCATTGCCGCAAAACTTTTTGGGGAATCAGGTCACCGCTGACTATATTGACAGTGGCTATTGGGGGTGCAGCGCAATCAGTGAAGCACAGAAATATTGTGCTCCTCACATCATCGACGTTAAAACTTTTTTTGGTAATTTGAGGGGTATTAAGCCGATACAAGAGTGGTCTCTCAGTGACACTTCAGCTTATGTTCATTACTGCCCCAACGAAACCGTGGATGGAATTGCTATTCATGAAATGCCCGACTTTATTGACAAAGTAGTAATAGCTGATTGCTCCTCAACGATTCTATCTCGCCCACTAGATGTGGGCCGATTTGGTGTGATTTATGCGGCTGCACAAAAAAATATCGGGCCTTCTGGTCTCACTTTAGTGATTGTCCGCGAGGACCTCTTGGGCAAAGCTCGTCATGAAGTGCCGTCTATTCTTGATTACACCATACTAGCCAAACATAATTCTATGTTTAACACTCCGCCAACATTTTCTTGGTATCTTGCCGGACTAGTTTTTCAGTGGCTAAAAGATCAGGGCGGATTAATAGAGATGGAAAAACGCAATAAGATTAAGGCCGATTTGCTATACTCGACAATCGATCGCTCCGATTTCTATCAAAACCAGATAGCGCGCGCCAACCGTTCATGGATGAACATAACATTTTATTTGGTAGATTCAAAGCTAGATAACACCTTCATCATTGAAGCAGAAGCTAGCGGTCTCCGGGGACTGAAGGGTCATCGGACGACTAGTGGTATGCGTGCTTCTATCTATAATGCCATGCCGTTGTCTGGTGTGGAGATGCTAACTGCATTCATGAAAGATTTTGAACGGCGCTACGGCTAAAAGCCTACTTAATTAGAGGTGCTTTACTATTAAGCACACTTTACTCACTTTAGTCTGTTTTATATTTTATGCTTTTTAGAAAATATATGTCGTGTATACATCCTCTGTATGTACCCTATTTTTTGTATCACTCCTATTGTACAAAACATGGTACTTGTTGAGATAGGACCTGAACTTAGTGATCTGCACATTTGATTTAATAAACGCTTTATGGGCGTTATCCTTGTATAGTAAAATAGCCCTAAGATTATTCTCGAGGACACTCTGTTGATCACAATTCAGAGCGCCTGGTTTATATGATAGATGCATTGACATTGCAACCGATTTCCTTAGTCAATGGCACTATTATCTTACCTGGGTCTAAAAGCGTATCCAACCGTGCTCTATTGCTGGCGGCTTTGGCGAAAGGAAGAGTTCGCCTCACTAATCTCTTGAATAGCGGTGACATACGTCATATGCTAAATGCATTGCGATTATTAGGCGTAAGATATCATCTTTCCAACGATCGTACTGTCTGCGAAGTAGACGAAACTTCTGGGCTTCCATCTGGATTGTTAACACTCAATAAACCGCTAGAACTTTTCCTCGGAAATTCAGGCATAGCTCTGAGGCTATTGACCGCAGCACTATGCCTGAATAAGGGTGATATAATCTTGACGGGGGAACCTCGTATGAAAAAACGTCCGATTGGCTTCTTGGTTGACGCACTGCGACAAGGCAGAGCAAAAATTGACTATTTAGAACAACCTAACTACCCGCCAGTACGCCTACACGGCGGATTTTTAGGAGGCGACATCACTCTCAACGGTAGCGTTTCTAGCCAATTTTTAACTGCATTACTAATCACTGCGCCCTTAGCTCGAGAAGATACACAAATACAAATAAAAGGAGACTTAGTATCCAGACCTTACATCGATATCACGCTAAATTTAATGCAAACGTTCGGTATTGAAGTTAACCATAATAATTATCGAGTATTCTACATTGATGGTCGTCAAACCTATAGTTCACCAGGAGATTACCTGATAGAGGGGGACGCCTCTTCAGCCACTTATTTCCTTGCCGCCGCCGCAATTAAAGGCGGCACTGTACGCGTGACTGGGGCGGGACGAAAAAGCGTACAAGGCGATACTCAGTGTGCCCTCGTTTTAGAAAAAATGGGGGCACAGATTACATGGGGCGATAATTTTATCGAGTGTAGTTATGGAGAGCTAAGTGGCGTAAATATGGATATGAATGCCATTCCAGATGCAGCAATGACTATCGCGGCTACAGCACTATTTGCCCGTGGCCCAACTACTCTGCGCAATATCTATAATTGGCGGATTAAAGAGACCGATCGTTTAGCCGCTATGGCTACTGAGTTGCGTAAGGTAGGTGCAGATGTTAATGAAGGTGAGGACTTTATTCATATAATACCACCAGCTAAGATAAAGTTCGCCACTATAGATACTTATAACGATCATCGCATGGCGATGTGCTTCTCACTCATGGCGCTATCAGACACGCCGGTTACCATCCTTCGTCCGCAATGCATCGAGAAAACCTTCCCGGATTATTTTAAACATCTAGCACGAATTAGTCTATTAAGCTAACTCTCTGAGGTATCTACGTCATTAAGATTTCCTAAAAATTTTTGTATTTCTAAACTGCTTCTTTTTATGACTGCGAATAGCTATATAGTTTTTTAAACTATTAAACTATTTCTAGATTAACAGTTCACCGTATGATCGCGTATAGTATCTAAAAGAATCGCTACCCTTACTAAACGTAGCGGATAAAGGTACTGTGATTCTACTAAAGCATTTAATTAACATAAAACCACCCATGTTTTTATAAGATGTTCTACTTAAAGAGACATAAATGACTTCTATAGCCCCGGTAATAACGGTTGATGGACCCAGTGGTTCAGGAAAGGGCACTTTATGTAAAGTATTAGCAGAATCACTCGGCTGGCACCTTCTTGATTCTGGTGTGATTTATCGAGCCTTAGCACTAGCAGCATTGCATCATCATATTGATATCACTACTGAAGAAATTATGTCGCCCCTCGCTGCACATCTCGATGTTTGCTTTATAGCGCAAAACGGAAGATTTCTGGTAATTTTAGAAGGCGAGGACGTTAGCAATGAGATTCGTAGCGAAACTATTGGTAATACCGCTTCGCGTGCGGCTAAGCTACCACGGGTACGCGAAGCGGTATTGTACCGACAGAGAACATTTCGTAAAAATCCCGGACTCATTACTGACGGGCGAGATATGGGCACAATCGTATTCCCCGATGCTTCACTGAAGATCTTTCTTGATGCTAACACTGAAAGTCGTACGCACCGACGTAAGCTACAGTTGCAGGAAAGAGGCTTTAATGTTAGCTTCAAACGTCTTTTAGCCGAAATGCGCGAGCGAGATAGCCGTGACCGAAATCGGGCTATCGCACCTCTATTGCCTGCTTCGGACGCCCTAATAGTTGATTCGAGTAATCTCTCTATCAAAGAGGTCGTTCAGATAGCACTACGTCATATACAGAAAGTAATTACTTTACCGAAAAAATAGGCGAAACCAAACTGTTGAACTTTACCTTATTATCGCAGAAGTAGCACAATATATTGAGTGAATCTTATCCCTATACACTAGACCTTGTTAGCAAGGAGCTAATAGCAAGGTATCTGAAACAAACCCCATTCGGCGGGATGCTAGATGGTTGTTAAACTAAAGAATCCTAAAGATTAATAACATGACTGAATCGTTCGCTCAACTCTTTGAAGAATCTCTCAAGACAATCCAAACCCGCCCTGGATCTATTGTTCGGGGAATTGTCGTAACTATCGACAAAGATATCGTACTAGTTGACGCTGGTCTGAAATCTGAGTCTACAATCCCGGCCGATCAATTTAAAAATGCACAAGGCGAGCTAGAAATTCAGGTGGGCGACGCAGTTGACGTCGCTCTAGAAGCTATCGAAGATGGTTTTGGTGAAACCATGTTATCTCGCGAGAAAGCCAAACGTCACGAAGCTTGGATCACACTTGAGAAATCTATTGCATATGGAGGCACGGAAACTGTTTTTGGAGTTATAAGTGGTAAAGTTAAAGGAGGCTTTACCGTTGAATTAAATGGTATTCGTGCATTCTTACCAGGCTCTTTAGTTGACGTGCGTCCGGTGCGAGACACCTTCCAACTAGAAGGCAAAGAGCTCGAGTTTAAAGTTATTAAATTAGATCAGAAGCGCAACAACGTTGTAGTTTCGCGTCGTGCAGTTATCGAATCTGAGCATAGTGCAGAGCGTGATCAACTACTAGAAAATTTACAAGAAGGCATGAAAGTTAAAGGTATCGTTAAAAACCTTACTGACTACGGAGCATTCGTTGATCTTGGTGGCGTAGATGGACTACTGCACATTACTGATATGGCCTGGAAGCGCGTTAAGCATCCAAGTGAAATCGTAAACGTAGGCGATGAAGTCACTGTTAAAGTTCTAAAATTTGACCGCGAACGGACGCGCGTTTCTCTAGGACTCAAACAACTCGGTGAAGATCCATGGATTGCTATCGCAAAACGTTACCCCGAAAGCATTAAGCTCATGGGTCGCGTTACTAATCTAACTGACTATGGCTGCTTCGTAGAAATTGAAGAAGGAGTAGAAGGTTTGGTGCACGTTTCTGAAATGGATTGGACAAATAAAAATATTCATCCATCTAAAGTTGTTAGCGTAGGCGACGTAGTAGCAGTAATAGTCCTAGACATCGACGAAGACCGTCGTCGAATTTCTCTCGGACTAAAGCAGTGTAAATCTAATCCATGGCAGCACTTTGCAGAAACTCATAATAAAGGCGATCGTGTTGAAGGAAAGATCAAGTCTATTACTGATTTTGGCATCTTCATAGGTCTGGATGGCGGCATAGACGGACTAGTTCATCTCTCTGACATTTCTTGGAATGTTACGGGAGAAGGGGCGGTTCATGACTATAAAAAAGGTGACGAAATCGCCGCAATTGTACTTCAAGTAGACTCAGATCGCGAACGCATCTCCTTGGGTATTAAGCAGCTTACTGAAGATCCATTTAATAACTATATTTCTATTAATAAGAAAGGAGCCATTGTTAAAGGTAAGGTCGCTTCAATTGAGGCTAAATCTGTTACAGTTGAACTAGCAGACGGCGTAGAGGGTCATCTGCGCGTATCCGAAGGAGCCCGTGATCGCACTGAAGACTCAACTTTGGCTCTAAAAATTGGCGATGAAGTTTCAGCTAAGTTTACTGGTATCGATCGTAAAAACCGCGCATTAAGCCTGTCTGTCTGCGATAAATCTGCAGACGAAGAGAAAGACATAGCGGCTTCTTCCAACCACAGACATGAGGAAGATACAAGTTTCTCGAACGCAATGTCTGAAGCCTTTAAAGCAGCTAAAGGCGAGTAACTAAGAGAGGCGGCTACTAGACACAACGATCCCGTATTTATCCATAAAGTCCGGAGAAATTATGACTAAGTCTAAACTCATAGAAAGACTCATAAGTCAGCAATCTCACTTTCCCACGAAAACTGTTGAAGACGCAGTGAATGCAATGCTTGAACATATGGCTGCAACATTAGCTGATGGTAAACGCATTGAGATTCGTGGATTTGGTAGCTTTTCTCTTCACTATCGCCCTCCGCGTGTTGGTCGAAACCCAAAAACAGGTGATAAAGTAGTTTTAGAAGGGAAGTGCGTTCCTCACTTTAAGCCCGGGAAAGCATTGCGTAATCGAACTAATATGTGGAACTCATTGTAGAGCTCTCTACGCAACGTTACTAGAAAAAAGCGAGGTGTTGTGAACAGTAAGTAACCAGCGCCTCGAGCTCATATCGAGGGCCCCTTAGCGCAGAAATAACGAATAGATGAGCGCAATTCAGGCTAAACCGCCTTTTTATAATCACTCATCAAAATACGGAATATTTGATATTTGAAAAAATAAAGACTCCTGACTAATTACAAGGGATAACAGAAGGCGATAGATGGTATGTTTAATAAAAGTAAAAACTAATTAAAATATCGTAAAAATTTCCAGGCGCCACAATGCTTTCATGCTCTCGCTCCACTAATATCGCTATGATTGAATCACACATTGATAGTACTACTTGAAGTTTGTGCTTTTAAAGCATATCTCTAAGTCTGTAAAGGCATCCCTTCCTGCCTACATCGGACACTAATAAGCTTAGGCTTCGGTAATCGACGTTTAGAGATAAAGATGTTCCGGACAACGAATGTATAAGCTACGATCTCGATCAAGAAACAATAATTAGGAGAAGCGTTTAACTCTAACGCCCCGCTACTTACAGAGAGAAATCCGGCATCGATAGAGTTATCGCGGTGTTCAATGAATGTTGCAGCACACCATCTTCGCACTCTGTATTACTTTTGACGCTCAGATGAATAATACTTTTATAACAGACAGCACCTTTCAGCTTTAGCTTCTCCGCATTCCCTTACATGAATGCGGAACTAGAATAGACTGCATGATTAATATCAGTTAACAAGAATATACAGGACATCTGATCCTGATTTGACTATGCCAAAATCGGCATGCTCGACTCAGATCTATGCTTTAATAATGTGAGGTTTAGACTACTTCCGAAGAATCGAAACACAGTCTCTTGATGGGCTCCAACGACTCTTTTAATCTTATATAGTTACTTGGCCCCCTATAATCTATGTCAATAACAATCAAGCTAAACTACTCTCGACTAGAGACGCTCAAACACTAGATCCGAGATAACTGCAAGTGCCATATCATAATGTAACATTTCTCCTTAGGCCCACCGATTTTGCATGCGGTTTCGTCTAAAATTGACATTAGATTCGAATTTTTTACTAAAAACGTCTTTGGGGCGCACGTGAGCGTCGCAAAATCTGGAAAGTAGCATTATATGAAAAGTAATAATTCGTACCCAATCTAGCTATAGGCGTTATCTATGATAAAAATCATACATTAAAAGACTACCAAACAATTAGTGCCCCCAAAGAGTTCCACACACCACTTAGTTAGAAGGTGATAATGAGTAAAATAAGCAGGTATTTTTTTCGATGCCGATATGTGCATGATAAAAGATAATGATCTGTCTACCTGGCAGACATTCCGTCGCCTTTGGTTGATAGTTAAACCTTACAAAACCGGTTTGATTGTGGCCGGCATAGCCTTAATGCTTAACGCAGCTAGCGATGCTTTTATGCTGTCTTTACTTAAGCCTCTATTAGATGATGGATTTGGAAAAACTAAAAATAGTATTTTAAACTGGATGCCAATAGCTGTTATTGGTTTGATGTTGGTGCGTGGTACAACCAGTTTTATTTCTAGCTACTGCATTTCCTGGGTATCCGGAATGGTGGTAATGCATATGCGTCGCCGTCTATTTAGCCATATGATGAGAATGCCGGTATCGTTTTTTGATAAGCATTCTCCCGGAACCTTACTGTCACGTATTACTTATGATTCAGAACAGGTGGCATCAGCATCTTCCGGAGCACTAGTGACCGTAGTACGCGAAAGCGCATCGATTATTGCGCTATTTTGCATGATGTTCTATTACAGCTGGCCACTTTCAGCAATCCTAGCTATACTGTCGCCTATCGTTTCAATTGCAATCCGTATTGTCTCCAAGCGCTTTCGCAGTATAAGCAAAAGCATGCAAAATACTATGGGCCAGGTTACTAATAGAGCTGAGCAAATGCTAAAAGGCCATAAAGAAGTGCTTATTTTTGGTGGGCAAGAAGTTGAAACTGATCGCTTTAACTCAGTCAGTAATCATATGCGCCAGCAAAGCATGAAGCTAGTATCAGCTGCATCTATCTCCGATCCCATCATTCAGTTAATCGCCTCCCTAGCCTTGGCACTCATACTTTATGTTGCTAGTCTCCCAAATGTAATGACAACTCTTACCGTCGGAACTATTACTGTCGTATTCTCTTCCATGATCGCTCTGATGCGTCCATTAAAATCACTAACTAATGTCAATGCGCAGTTCCAGCGTGGAATGGCGGCCTGTCAGACCTTATTTTCAATTTTGGACATAGAACAAGAGAGAGACACTGGAACTCGTCAGATAGTTCGCGCGAAAGGCGATATCGTATTTCATAACGTGACTTTTTATTATCCAGAAAAAGAAGTTCCGGCATTGCGAGATATTAGTTTGACTATTTCGGAGGGTAAAACTGTAGCATTAGTGGGCCGATCTGGTTCGGGCAAGTCGACTATTGCCAACTTAATGACACGTTTTTACGATATTCAGCAAGGGCAGATCCTGATGGACGGATATGATCTTCGTGAATATACGCTGGCATCTTTACGCGATCAAGTCGCACTAGTTTCTCAAAATGTTCACTTATTTAACGATACTATCGCCAATAATATTGCTTACGCACATAAAGCATGCTATACCCGAGAGGCAATCGAGAAAGCTGCAATTATGGCCTATGCGACAGATTTTATCGATAACATGGAGCACGGATTAGATACGGTAATTGGCGAGAACGGCGTAACTCTATCAGGCGGCCAACGTCAACGCATCGCTATCGCACGCGCCCTACTTCATGACTGCCCGATCTTAATCCTTGATGAAGCAACCTCAGCATTAGATACTGAATCTGAGCGCGCTATTCAATCAGCACTAGATGAACTGCAGAAAAATCGCACCTCACTAGTAATAGCCCACCGCTTGTCAACAATTGAAAAAGCCGACGAAATTTTAGTGATTGAAGAAGGTCGCATTATTGAGCGAGGCGAACATACCACACTACTTGATGAGCGAGGAGTTTATGCGCAACTATATCGTTTGCAATTTGGTCAAGAATGATTAACCAAATCTGGTCGGGTAGATCTCTACTCCACATAATCATGCTACCTTTATCGTGGCTATACGGCTTAGTAAGCACGCTTATCCGACTTAGCTACTTCTGCGGATTAAGAAAAAGTTGGCGTGCTCCGGTTCCAGTAGTAATAGTAGGAAACCTCACTGCTGGTGGTAGCGGTAAAACCCCAATAGTGATTTGGCTCGTAAATCAGTTACAACAACGAGGCTATCGGGCCGGCGTTGTGGCCCGTGGTTATGGGGGAAAGTCCAGACTTTTAGTTCTTACTCAACATAGTACTCCAGATGAAGCAGGAGATGAGCCTCTTCTGATCTATCGGCGTACTGGGGCACCGATAGCTATTGCCCCTAAACGATCCGACGCGATTCGGGCATTGCTAAAAAAGCATCCAGTCGATTTAGTGATTGCCGATGATGGACTGCAGCACTACGGCTTAAAACGCGATTTCGAATTAGCCGTAATCGACGGTACACGCCGATTCGGTAACGGTTGTTGGCTCCCTGCCGGTCCAATGCGGGAACGCGAGAACCGTCTAAAAAGTGTAGATGCGTGCATTGTCAACGGAGGCGTACCGCATGCGGGAGAGATTCCCATGTCCTTACGCGTGGGTGAGGCAGTTCATATACTCAGCGGTAAGCGCTGCTCAGTGACTTATCTGACGCACGTAGTAGCAGTAGCAGGTATCGGTCACCCCCAACGATTTTTCTCTATGCTGAAAGAACTAGGAGTAGATGTCGAAAAAGAGGTAGCATTCTCTGATCATAAGAAGTACAGACCCGGATCCCTGCTAGCGCTTACTAGAGGAAAACAAATTCTATTGATGACAGAGAAAGATGCAGTAAAGTGTTATAATTTTGCTAGGCCCAACTGGTGGTATCTAATAGTCGATGCAGTTCTGCCATATCGAGAGGCTCAGAAACTTATAAAAAAAATTGAATGTTTAATAAGTTAGTCGATGCTTCTCACAGAGAGATGTTCAAATATGCATGCGTTAAAACAATACACATGCGTTAAAATACTCAAAATATTTATTTACTATAAAGATTATGGGGCACGGGGCAATTGATCTTGAATAACAATAAGACTCGGGAAGCTTTTGATACATAAATAGTATTAAGTTTAACTTCATATAATTATATATAGCTTCCTTCTCTTATGCTCAAGAATATCTAAAAATGTGCTCAAGATTATTTAATAATTTTAAATTGACGCATCTTTAAAACGTTTTTGGTATCATAGGAAACTTCTATTATCTAAATACTGAGTAATCTAATTTATAAATAGAATAGATCAAGTTATATATTAAATTAATCTAATACGCAACTTTTAATTTATTTAAAAATCCATTTTTTTAGTAAAATATAATGACAATAATTCATTTTTTATATTAACGCTGGTTAATTTTGATATGATTAGAATCATGGTTTTCAGTTTTCACCTAGTGAAAAATTTAATTAACTACTTTTACGTTAAAAAGGGTTTAAAAACAAACTAAATTCGGATAAATAAATCGGACTTAAGATTTATGCACATATTAATTTTAATTAAATTTTATCGGTAATCTTTATAGTTACTTATTTCTAAAAAATAGATATTACCCCCAATTAGTATGAACTAGATTCGTTTCCGAAAAATATTATCTTTTTAAGAAAAAACGGGTTAGATATGATAAATATCAACTTATTCTTCATTAATTATACTTGTGTTAAAACTACAATTATATTTATTTTAATGCTCCATTTATTTTTAGATAATCAATATTTTTAAATGCTAGCATATATAGCTATAATAGAAAAAATTATCAATTTTTGTTATCTTAAAATTTTATACTATTAGTTTTCAATATATAAAAAAGTGAACGTTTAGATCTATTTTACTATCATAAATTTCTAATTTCAGCTTATAGCATTATCGCTAATGAATCAGGCACCGATAAGATTTTAATTGCTATATTTTTTGCTCACCTCCTATTTAAAAACCTTTCTATCATATTAATTTAAAAACCTTTCTATCATATTATATGATAGAAAATAAATAAAAATTTATATAACTTTCGTTTAAAAAATATAATGCTATTTTCATATGTTATTTTTAATAACAATTGTATCATTACATATCTACTATGAATTGAGTTACTCGTATTTAATATTATTAAATAACTTTCGAATTAATTATATAATTATAGTTATAACATATTCTGTTTTATATTTATGCTTATTTATTAGTAGAAATAAATTTTTTTAATTGCAATAGATATTATATTATAAGTTAAATAATAATTTTATTAGTTTTTAGATTAAAAAATCTAGTACAAGACTTTATTCAAAATCTAACCGCAACACCGATGAAGAAAGACTACTAGCTAACGCAAAAATATTAAATATTATTAATATTTTTTAAAAATAGAAATTATATGTTTTTCAAACGTACTGATCTGATCAGAAAAATAAGTTATTTTTATAACGTCACTTTTTAAAACTTAATTCTATTAAAAACAATCAAACTTCAAATATTTATTTAAAATATAAATAACATTATTAAATTAACAGGAAATATCTCTTTTCTTTATTAGAAAAATGATTATTATCTTATTTTAGTATCTAAGTATCTTTTATTAAAGATAACTTTACTTTTAACTATTTAAAATTAAATAACTTTAAATTTTCTAACAGTGAGATAAAAAAACCAGGTTAATATTGATACATTTTTATTTGATTAAAAATCAAATAAAAATTTTTTTGATTAGATTTTAAAAATATATATAAAAAATAAGAATTAACAAAATATAAAATATTAAAACTATATTTTTAACGTAATAATAAATACTTGACATAAGTTTTTCGAAAACTATACTTCTTTATATTAAGAATATTTATTTCAATCTATTGCTCAACTATACTTAAACACAAATAATCTGTATCTTTAATATTATTAAAAATTTAAATTTTATGATTAAATAAGTTTTATATATCACTATTTATAGTTTTAGATATCACTTAATATATATTTTTATTTTTACTGATTATATTGATAAATCAATCGACCAGATTGTTAAAACCTTAAATTTTTTTGATCTTTAGTAATATTAATTACTAAAGTAAATTCATAGTATATATTTAAAATAAGTTAAATTTAACTAATAGTAAAATAAAAATTTTAAATACTATTAAATATAGTTAACTTAAATTTATTATCTGGTTTCTATTTTTATAAGTCGCTAATTTTTTAAAAAATTTTGTTATCCAATGCTAGTATTTAATAGCAAAACAGCATTATTAGCACTTTATAGGTCAATTTAAAATTATACAATATAATTTTTTATTTTTAGTACCTTCTAATTTTTATGATCAACAATCATCAATTACTTAATCTGAAATATTACTGTATTATGATTATTCTAGGCTATCGTTGAAATATTTTTTATTGCTATAGAATACATACGGATAGCTAACTATCCGTATGTATTCTATATTTGAGATTCTATATAATTCCTATTGAAGCTAAAATCTATCTAGTCGGATTGCGCTTCTCACGTAATCGAATCTGATAGTAAATGTTATTCATTGATTTGTACTCTATGAAGTACATACGCAGATTAAGTAAATTATTTTTAGATCAAATAATTATTTATCATAGTATTTCAGAATGTAATCGGTAATGACCGGTTCATTATAGTAGTTTATTTAATATGACATCTGTTACTGATGAAAATCGGAAGATTGTAGAGAAAGATAACCGTACATAATAGTACGCTGAACTGCATAATTTTGTATAAATTTTTACTCCCTACAATGATTAATCTACTTTTAAAGAGTAAAGTTTAAAGCTGACTCCTAAAGAGCAATAAATTTTTTAAAAATGATACAGGAACACATTTCTAGCGCTCTTACTTAGAGGGTATAAAACTAATCGATGACAGTAATTCGAACGGATATGGAGGCGGTCTAAGATATTTTTCTCATTAATGATTTGCCGAAAAATAGGATCCTAATATTTTTTTAATAGATCTTTTTATTATAAATAAGTTTATCGCAGTAATATGTAAATTAAAACTAGTTATGTTATAGTATAAACTTCTTATTAAAATTTTTCTTCAATCTGGCCATACGCTATAATGTGCACGCGAATTTTAGCGATTGATACGTCGACGGAATCTTGTTCTGTCGCCATCTGGAATCAGGGAGAAATCCTGGCGCTATCCAATCTACGACCACGTGAACATACGCAATACATTTTACCTATGGTGCAACAGGTACTTCTGGATAGTGGTCTGAGGCTCAATCAACTTGATGCATTAGCTTTTGGGCGAGGTCCCGGCAGCTTTACAGGGGTGCGTATCTGTATTGGCATCGTTCAAGGCTTGGCTTTAGGTGCAGATCTTCCGATACTAGGTATTTCTACATTACAGACAATGGCGCAAGGGGCATGGCGAATCAATCGTTCTGAACGTGTGCTAGCAGCAATCGACGCCCGTATAGGAGAGGTATACTGGGGAGAATTTAAGAGGGATAAAAATGGTAACTGGAACGAGGGCTCGGGAGAAAGACTACTTCTTCCCAGTCAGGCTCTGGAGCGGACACGCCAGCTACGGGGCGCATGGGCTAGCGTTGGTACTGGATGGAAAGCACATCCCATGCTAACCTCCATCTCTATTCTAAAGGTGTACGATGGACAAGTACTGCTACCCTTTGCGGAAGATATGCTCCCGATAGCATTGTTAGACTGGAAAAAGGGGCTAGCCGTAACTGCGGAAGAAGCCAAGCCAACCTATTTGCGCAATTCAGTGACCCAGAATAAATAACCTAATTAATGATAAACTCAGAGAATTGTGTTATGAGATCTTTATAAGCAATTATATCTAGCGTAATACATTGCTACTTAAGTGCCTTTAATGTATTAACGAAATTTCTTATTTTGAAGAAAATATAAAATTTTACACTGTATAAAAATATTAATACCGATCACAATAAGATAAAACCTCTGGGATTTTAAAGATACTACAGTGGGGGAAACGGATTATCACTAAGAAATGAAATTTAAAAATCGCAGACTATTAACTCCACTTATCTAGAAATAATTAACTGATTAATTAAGTTTAAGCATTAAAAAAATATCTAATAAATACTTGTATATATTAGATATGATCACAAAAAATATATTTATATTTTATTTTTATAAATTATAGGAGTATTATTTAATGCATTTTATCTAATCGTTTTTATAAATTTTTACATGATAGATAGTTAATATAGACAGTACTATATTACGAATATAAAACAATAGCTATAGACATCTTTAAAATAATAAAAAATTAAAAATCTGAACCCTTAAGTTCAATATTTATTGAATTTATATTATGAGGCAATAGCTTTAAAAATTATTACCAGGTGGTATACTCCGTGTCATAAGACTGTTTTATTCACTCGTAATGCGTAAAATAAAGAAGCTTATGAATTACCTGTATTTATCTGCATCTTCTGGATCCGGAAATGTTACATTGAGTTCAAAAACTGAAATATCATCGCCTTTTTGTATGAAATGTACATTTAGCATTTCAGGATCTATCTGAGTATATTGATAGATCACTGCCAATATATCACGTTTCAAGTTAGGCAAGTACGGTGGCTCTCCGTCGCTTCGGCGACGCTCCGCAACAATAATTTGTAGTCGCTCCTTAGCAATATTAGCCGTCTGTTTTTTCTGGGATAAAAAAAAGTTTAATAAAGCCATATTTATCTCCCGAAAAAGCGTTTTAGGAAGCCCCGCCTCTCTTCTTCAATAAAACGGTGCGGCCGGATTTCTCCTAATAACCGACCAACAGTATCGCCATAAGCTTTCCCGGCATTTGATTCAGAATCAAGGATAATTGACTCCCCTTGATTAGATGCACGGAGTACAGAGTGGTCTTCGGGTATGACACCTAAGAGCGGAATACGTAAAATGTCCAGCACATCTTCCATGCTGAGCATGTCACCACAGCTGACTCGATCTGGGTTATAACGGGTAAGAAGCAAGTGTTCCTTGATTGGAGATTGATTTTTTTCAGCGCGGCGTGATTTAGAGGATAAAATTCCGAGTATTCGGTCAGAGTCACGCACGGAAGATACTTCTGGATTAGTAGTAATGATGGCTTCATCGGCAAAATAAAGCGCCATCAATGCCCCTGTTTCGATGCCAGCAGGCGAATCACAAACTACAACGTCAAAATTTATTTTTCCTAAGTCATTCAGGATTTTTTCAACTCCTTTGTGGGTTAATGCAGCTTTATCGCGTGTTTGTGACGCCGGTAGGATATAAAGATTTTCAGTGCGCTTGTCTTTAATCAGGGCTTGATGTAAAGTGGCATCACCTTGAATAACGTTAACGAAATCGTACACTACTCGACGCTCGCAACCCATAATTACGTCAAGATTACGTAGGCCGATATCAAAATCGATTACTACAGTTTTCTTGCCTTTCTGAGCGAGTCCAGTAGCAATAGCGGCACTCGAAGTAGTCTTGCCGACCCCTCCTTTACCTGATGTGACAACAATAATGCGTGCCATAAAATGGATTCCTTGTCAAAAAGGCTTAGTGTAAATGTTGTATGACTAAAACGTTATTCAAAAGACTAAGTTGTATTGATTGTTTAAGATAATCAGGTGGGATGTGCTCGTTCAGCCAGTACTGCCCTGCGATAGAGACTAACTCAGCAGCGAAATATATACAAAAAATATGGCATTCTGTGTCACCGGAAGCACCAGCGACTGCGCGGCCTCGCATTATGCCGTAGATGTGGATATTGCCATCGGCAATTAGCTCAGCGCCAGCGCTCACGCTGCTAGCAACAATCAGATCGCCATTTCGGGCGTAAATTTGTTGACCTGAACGCACATGCGTGCTGATAATACGCGCTTTCCCCGTAGGATTGTGCTCCAGTACTTTTTTCTGAGCTATTTTTTTCTGTTCGATTTCGTGCGTCTTGCCTTCATTAAGTAACGGCAATCCGGCCCGTGTTATCGCGTCTCTTTGTCTCTCACTCCTACAACCACAGATTCCGGCCAGATGTAAACCTGCCTCTTCGAGAGTGTGGGGGAGAGCGCCCCAATTCATGTCATCCTCTAAACTTGAAACATTGATAACAATAGGAGCATTTTTCAAAAATTGGGGTGCTTGTTTTACTTTTTCCAGTAACGCTTTCCGTATTACTGTAGGCTCCGCGCTATACAAATAAATAACCGATAATGTAAAGGTGCTACCTTTTAACTCAATTGGCGATTGTAACATCCGTCCCAACTTAAATTTAGAAACGTTAAAAGATTAGAATATTTTAATAAATCTTAATTATAATATTATATCATACATGTTAGAAATATTTATATCAAGATAGATCGTAACTTGCTCAATATAGTAAAAATATATGACTGAATTTATAGAAGGAAAAAGCGATTATGGATATCTTAATTTTGATAAGAAAAGAACTTATCTCGTATGTAGCGCGAACTAATAAAATTAGTAGTCTGTGTGCTGCCAGACTTCATGAAATGCGAGTCGATTAATAAGCAACAAGCACTCTCATCGATACTAAACGTAAGATGCTCTTTTTAGTGATTAGAGATACGATTTTTAAGAGTTCTTGACATTACTAAAAGACCTTCATAACATCCATATTCATATATCAGAGAAAATATAATTTTCCGGTACGCTTATACCGAGATGCTATGGGGTGATATAGAGTGATTACCCTCTATATCACTAAGACTAAAATTTTTTATCTCGGCGCTATAGATACAAATGTAAAAGTTGACTTATCGAATCAATGAGGGGATGCCACTAAATATGATTCAGTTTCGAACTTGCTACCCTTAGATGCTTTCCATATTGATGTCTTCATGTGTTCTATAATCTAATTATCTATAACATAAGGAATCAATTAGAACATTCACTCAACTATTTCATTTTTAACTTTTTTAAAAACAATTTTTTCTTAAAAATACTTTTACATATTTTTTATTTTTATCATAAAATCAGTAAAATGATTACTTTATTAAAATTTTCTAAGTTATTTATATTTAATTAAATTTATCTATTATATTAATAATATCTATCTGTCTTTTAATAAAAGCTTTTATATTAAAACTATTTCTTTTTTCTTTTTAATAAGTATATTGAATATATTCACTCATTTTTTATAAATTAATATAAAGAATATCTAAATTTTTTAAAAAACTTAATATTTATAAAATAGATTCTAAATCTATCATAATTATTTATTATAAATAGTAATATTTCAGTTTTTTATGGTTGATAAAGTATGACTTGATACATACTATAAATAAAATTTGATACAAAAAAGTATTTCAATAAAATTTAAAAATAATCTAAATGCCACTTTTCTTATAAAATACATTAATCACTGGGAATCTGTTCGTCTGGCTCTAGCAAAGACGATTGGCGATACATAAGTGGGTATGGTTTCTAGCGTTAAGTATTTTTTAAAATCTTAGTCATATATCATGCTTATAATTATCTTAAGTACTGATTATTTAAGTAACTGATAGACCAAGTTTACTAAACGGACTTGAAGTCCTACTTAATAAAATTGAGTACACTAATTAGTTTTAAACCTTATTTTTATAAAATTTAGTATATAGAGTATTTTGTAGTAAAAGCAAGTGTTCTAGAATATTTCTAGCATATAAAAGATCTTTTCTTTTGCAGAAAAAGAAAAGATCTTTTATAGATCTATTTTAGAATATTAGTTAGATGAGTCAATATAATCGCCGATTTTTATATTCTTCTATTAAGTGTCATAAAGTTTAGTTTGAGTAAAATTATTCTAAATGTTTTAAAGATTATTTGTTCTTTTGCTCTTTTAAAAAAACGAGCTAAAAGTAATTTTATTTTTCGAATCAATTATATATTATTATATAATACTAAAGTTAGTTCAATTAACCTATCATACAAGTTATAGTAATTTTATATCTGTGCGTTATCCTCTACATATAAATAAATTTATATTTCAAGAAAATATTAATATTTAAAAGTATATTTTTACTGTTTTACTAATAGTTTTTATAATTTAGTAATATATATGCGCTATGGTAGACGTACTCTTACATGCGGCTACTTGGCGTATAATTTAGATAAAGATCTTATCGGGAATATTAAGCGTATGCTCATAATATTTATATTATTAAATTTTCTATACTTTTTATATTTATGTTTGTATTATTCGCTTTCAGATTTCATGTTCAGTCTAAAGTAGCTTGAGAGCTATATTATACGAGATATAATATAGCTCTCCGCTGCCCCCTGTCCTAAAAATTATTAGCTTATTTTTTTGATAGGAACGAATGCATACATCCATTAGATTTATAGTTTTTACCTAACTATTAAACATAATATGCATCAAGGTATTAAGCGTTAATAGTTAAGGCAGGAATGGAGATGCAGGGAATAAAATAACTGTTTTACATAGGTAAAAGCTGTTATTCGATGTTTTGAATTTGCTCGCGTATTTGCTCGATTAGTACTTTTAACTCAATAGCGGACATAGTGATATCAGAATTTATTGACTTAGCAGCGAGCGTATTTGATTCTCGGTTGAGTTCCTGAATCATAAAATCAAGATGGCGGCCCACGGCTTCATTTTTCTTTAGAATATTACGCATCTCCTTTACATGCGCATCTAGACGATCGAGTTCTTCACTAACATCTATACGCTGTGCCATAAGAATTAGCTCTTGCTCTAGACGCGCAGCATCTATCTGTGCGTGAACTTCTTCTAGCTTTCCTAGCAAACGCTGGCGCTGCCACTGTAAAATACTTGGTATGTGAGTGCGAACTTTAAATACCTCGACGCTCATACGATACAGACGCTCTTCGACTAAAGCCCGTAGGGCGGCCCCCTCTCGTTCTCTCGAATCGATAAAGTCATCTAAGGTTCTACCTAAGGCGTGCATCAGCTCCCCGCCGATCGCTCCTAAATCTTTTTCTTCCGAATACATTACTTCTGGCCACTTCAGCACCTCGATCGGATTGATATCCCCCGTGCCACTCTGTGTTTTCACCCAATTAGCGGCCTCGATGACTTGATTAGCTAGTTTTTTATTTAATATCATTGAGCCTTGTGAGCTCACAAGTGGATCAAAGTGTAAACTGCACGTGACTTTACCGCGGGTTAAGCGACTGCGAATGTGTTTTCGAATAAGTGGCTCTAAACTACGGAACTGTTCTGATAAATGAATGTAGATTTCCAGATAACGCTGGTTTACAGAACGCAATTCCCACACTCCCTTGCCCCATTCTCGACTAGTTTCACGTCTAGCGTAGCCAGTCATGCTTCGAATCATAGTTATCATCTCAGAATAAAAAAACATAATATTATTATAACGTTTCTGATATAGTTCCGATAGGCATTACATCATTAACCTCGTATAATACACTATTAAAAATTAACATATTAGTCGGAGACAATCGATGCGCCTGATGGGGAGAGTACCAGAACGCGTTCGCCCACTAAAATTAACACGTCATTATAATAAACATGCTGAAGGATCAGTGCTGATTGAGCTTGGCGATACTAAAGTTTTATGTACGGCTACGGTAGAAGATAGTGTTCCTCGATTTCTAAAAGGCCAAGGACGGGGATGGATTACTGCTGAATACGGAATGCTTCCAAGATCTACTCATAACCGTAATGTGCGTGAAGCTGCTAAAGGAAAGCAGAGTGGCCGTACGCTTGAAATTCAACGCTTAATAGCACGCTCACTACGTGCCGCAGTAGATCTTAAAAAACTTGGGGAATACAGCATTATTCTCGATTGTGACGTACTTCAAGCTGATGGTGGCACTCGCACTGCTTCTATCTCTGGAGCATGCGTGGCTCTGCAAGATGCGTTGCATGAATTAGTTGCTATAGGTAAACTAAAGGCTAATCCAATGAAGGGTTTAGTGGCCGCAATTTCCGTTGGCATTCTCAATAATCAAGCGCTTTGCGATTTAGAGTATACTGAAGATTCCGCTGCTACAACTGACATGAACGTAGTGATGATAGAAGATGGTCGCATGATTGAGATACAGGGTACCGCTGAAAGCCAGCCATTTAGTTATGGTGAATTAATGGAATTATTAACGCTTGCTAAAGGTGGGATCGACACGATCTTTAGTGCACAGAAGTCTGCATTGAATAGCTAAATTATGTTGATGTTTAAAAGGACATACCTCAGTTGAGGACTATCCTTTTGCTATATAAAATGTATATTTTATTATATACTAATTGACTAGAATAGGGGTTATACACTCCCTTTCACGAAGCAACATCTCAGTTGCCCCATGTAACGATTGCATTAAATTCGTAACCTCACGACAGATCATCGCTAAAGAAAACGTTGCTCTTTCGATCACTACCGCCACGCCCCATACATCTTTCGTTTATCTCTACAGTAAAAATAAATTATTTATTACGGTAAATATCGGGCTTTGGGCCTACATATGAAATATAAATAGTGGACTCGATAGTGGGCTCGAATGCTTTTTTATTAAACCCGCTGCAATAAGAAAAAGGTAATAGGTTTATAGATCTGCGATCTACTTGTTTTTACTTTTTTTCAAAAGTTCAGTGATACCTCCGATTGCTCCGATTAAGCTGCTCGCATCTAATGGAATCATCACTACTTTACTGTTGTTAGCCGCACCAATTTTTTGTAGTGCGTCCGTGTATTTTTGCGCTATAAAATAGTTTACTGCCTGAATATTGCCTCTAGCTATTGCATCGGACACTAATTCGGTAGCGCATGCCTCGGCCTCCGCAGCACGCTCCCGCGCTTCCGCTTGCAAGAATGCAGCTTGACGTTCTCCCTCAGCATTGAGAATCTGTGATTGTTTATCCCCCTCGGCCCTAAGGATAGCCGCCTGTCTTACGCCTTCAGCTTCTAGAATGTCAGCACGTTTAGTGCGTTCTGCTTTCATCTGTGCATTCATTGAAGCGATTAATTCCGCAGGTGGACGTACATCACGGATTTCAATTCGGGTAATTTTGACTCCCCATGGATTAGTCGCCTCATCGACGATACGTAAAAGACGGCTATTGATACTGTCACGCTGAGAAAGTATTTCATCTAGCTCCATGGAGCCAAGTACAGTACGGAAGTTAGTCATGGTGAGATTAATGATGGCCTGCTCTAGATTGCTGACTTCGTAAGCGGCTCGAGCTGGATCGACGACCTGGATAAAGCATACGGCATCAATAGCAACGTTGGCATTATCCCGAGAGATAATTTCCTGAGAAGGAATGTCCAACACTTGTTCCATCATATTAATTTTTTGTCCAGTGCGATCTACATATGGCACTACTAAATTGAGCCCGGGCATCAAAGTTTTAGTGTAGCGACCAAAGCGCTCTACTGTCCATCGGAAACCCTGTGGGACAATTTTTACACTAGAGACGATTAAAGTTAATACGATAACAAGCGCGATTGGAATAAAGGTAATCATTTTTCGCTCTCCTGTTGGATATAGCTGAACAAATATTGATTCAGTAGGTATAAAAAGACGAGTCGATCTTGGGGTAATAAAGCACCAAACATAAACATACGCTTAATGCCCACAAAATGACTGTGTGTGACGTTTTTTAATAGTTTTACGATAAGTATGCGTGAACCTATAGAAATTAGTTAGAGCAATCCTGAATTGTACACTTTGACTGCATTCCAGTACTAT
The DNA here is from genome assembly GCA_964059975.1 of Serratia symbiotica. GTDB lineage: Bacteria > Pseudomonadota > Gammaproteobacteria > Enterobacterales > Enterobacteriaceae > CAXKXX01. Next base: position 143,179 of record CAXKXX010000001.1, on the reverse strand, counting down.
TTAAGAATTTTTTATTCTTCTGTATTTTAAGTAATTTATCTCTGATTTTAAAAAATTTTTTATAGATAAATATAAGAAATGTTCTTTAATTCTAATTAATTTCATAACGTAGCTCCTCTATTTTTAGGTAATATTTTATAGTGTCTCATAAATTAATTAGTCGTTAATAATTTAGATTTTTAATATTAATATCATACTAAATATGAATAGAGATAGTGTTTTAGAAGAATATATAGATTCTAATATAATGCAGATATCTATAAAAATTTAAGTCCTTAAACATATTTTGTTAATCTCATCGAGATCTTTTTAAGTATATCCTTAATGATAACTAATAATGCTATGGCCCTTTCTTCGCGCCATATGAGATCATGAAATTGAAATGTTAAGTACGTTTCTAGAACCTCGTTTTATTGACCTTAATACTACTAATCTAGTCAGTGCAAGTAAGCATTATAGATTTTAAGTACAATGGGAATGGTCTCTAAGTAGAGAGATTCACCTTGTAGATCTCTTACGATAAGTATCGTACATTTATAGTAAAATACTTGTGAGTACTACTTTTCCCTTTTCAGTACCGTAAAAGTACTTTTTAATTCCCTAAAATGCTAGAAAGTTTTGAATAGTGGCTTCCGTTATCCTATTAATAGGCACTTCGAGATGGGTACCGTGCAGCCTATCTCCCTTTTGAGAGCTATTGAGTGAATATATTAACAGGAGTACGTACGGTAATCTAAATTAATATTAATGTAGCATTTAGACCCGACTAGGTAATCGATAAACCACTGATTTATTTAATGACGCTAAATAAATCAGTGGCGCATATACTATGCACAGGTTTTCCTTGTTAAAAAATATTAGTATTGCCTTTTACTGCGCCTGAATGTTATTGGTGCCGGAATAGTGTTTTCGACACTGGTGCCTCTATTTAGATCTGTCGCAATTTTTCATATATTTAGCTAGTGCATGTCTTCTATATTCTGCGCTTTATGATAAAAATCTGATATAAAAAATTTGCGATTTTCAGATCTTTCATAACAATTATTTTCAAACTAAATATGTGCTCACTTACTAGAAGCTCAACAGAGGTGTAAAAGTTATCTGTATCCCATTAGTAAAGCATACATTAGGTATCTCGCTACTTACTGTACAGGAATAGCGCCAGATCATAGAGAATTTCCGCTAAAGCTATTTTTCGATACTGAGCATTTATATTAAGATCGATATCGTCGTAGTATTAATGCATTCTTTCTCTTAGAAACATTGACGCGAAGGATATATTTTAAGGTGCAACCGAATTGCAAATAGCATGGATGGGGAATCACACGTACAAATCTAGTTTTTAATCTAATAGCTATTACTATTTTACCTAGTCATGACTGCTATAGATAAAACGAGACCTCCTTTAATTTTGACATTATAAACTGCTTATTACTAATCACGTACTTTATCGCTATTCTATTGGTTAATCTATAGTGTCTAAACCTTGCGATTCTGACGATAAACTACGGTAATTAACACCTCGTTAATGAGTATATAAAAGAGAAATATAAATTTTTTTAAACGCATCCGCGCATACTATTTTTAATGAAGTAAAGAGACTAATAATTTAACTAATAAGATCCTATTAAAGCACGCGATAGCGTTTTATTATCTATAGAGCATGTCACTGATGTAGAGCGAGATGCTCTATAGATAATAAAAGTATTATTGAAAATTTTATTTAGTGAATTAGTTATTTTAAGCCAAGAAATTCGTAGTAATATCGGGATATTATGCTTTATGAAAACGTCGCCTATCCTCTAAATCGTACATAAATCTAGATGATGCACGCAGCTTAAATCACATAAGTTAAGCTCAAGACAAAGCTAAGATCAAGACAAGATGAGACAAAATCGGCGGTTTATATCGTGATATTCAGCATAAATAGATGGAACGGGTACTCTAAGTTAAATCTTTCTTAACTACAAAAGTAGGGCGCGTAATTCCGGCTCCTAGACTGCTTAAAACGGCTCTTTTGGGCTCAAATACAATATAGATTTCTATGAATACGACATGCTTTTTTATTGTGTAGAAAGAAAGTCATAATATCATATAAAATCAGGATAGCTACGGTTAGAAATACAAAATTAATGGCGATAATTCTATTAATTTTTTCGGGCGTATTAACTATATTAACGACCCGATTTTTAAGACTAAGAAAGATGTAACGTGTGCAAGCTCTTTATACTATAGTTAAGCGCCTCATGTAAAATTCGTAGAAAAATATAGAATATGGAACTGCAACTTTTTCCTCTACTCTAAAAGGAGAAACACTGAAATAAAAATTCTAATAACCATTATAATTGGCACTTCAAGTCAATCGATAAATTAAATTATGGGCGTTCCGTCTACTCTTTTAATCCTATGATTATTACGAATCTCACCCTAGACTAGTATGCAATCATCTAAATCAGGGATAGTTCATGTGGGGATAGTTCATGTAGAGAGGTACTGGGAGATGATATAAAGCTCTGATCTAACTGAGGAGCTTCATAATTATAAAATAACGCATGCATTAAAATAAAATGGGAAGAGAAAGTATTTTATCTACCGATTTTAGTCGCCAGCAAGCCTAGATTTTTAATCCTATAATTACTCTAGACTTTTTTATTCCCTATAATGGGAAGGTGATCATCTGAACCGTATGGGGGCTGACTCTAATCATCGAACCTTCGAGATGCCATGCGCCTAGCACTAAACGGTAAGCTTTTCTATTGTTTATGTCTAGACGATGTATCGCCGGGCGATGGGTATGGCCGTGAATCATCCAGAATACACCATGATACAGCATGATCTGCTCAACTGATTTTAAATTCACATCCATGATCGCTCCTAGCTTACACTGATTAGATAGTTGGCTATGAACGCGCATTTTAGTAGTGATTGCCAATCTCCAGCTTCGTGGAAGAGCCAAGAAGAATTTTTGCATCAAAGGATTGCGCACCTTACAGCGAAACTTCTGGTAAGCTGCGTCGTCGGTACAGAGCGTATCACCATGCAAAATTAAGATATGGTGACCATACAGTTTCAACACCGCCTGTTCCGGTAACAACTGCATACCACTAGCATGAGAAAAGTGCTTACCCAGCAAAAAATCGCGATTACCATGTATAAAATAACAAGGTACGCCGGACTGATGTAGCGACTTCAAAGCGGCAGCAATCTCGTCGTACCAGGGATCATGATTATCATCTCCACTCCATGCTTCAAATAGATCACCTAGAATATACAACGCATCCGCACGGATTGCGTAGAACTTTAAAAAGTTTATAAAAGCCGCAGTAATTTCTCGGGCCCGTGGATATAAGTGTAAATCTGAAATAAAGAGCGTGCTCATACGATTGAGATCATTCATTCATGATAAGGCTATTAGCCACTATCTCTTCCTATGCCGGAGTTATTAGGGAGTATTTTGAGATAGTAAGATTTTATTGTTTTGATTTTTTTAACTACATTGAGGTTTAAAACTAATTCACTAAATACATAGTAGCCCCGAATCAGTCTTTTTTAGACCTAATATTTATAAAATTATTATCTACTATATCGAAAATGAGATAATAGTAAATTATTAATTCTTAATACATAGTATGTATGAGGTATTACTTCTGTTTTTAAATTCAATCGTAGATTAATTCTTAATGATTGTTTGCACGCGACTCTAATGCATGTCAAAATTAAACCTTCTAGTATGAATCGCAAATCGATCAATAGAACAATGACAAAGAATGTTGCAGTGGGGCTCGCAAAGATAATCACTTAAAAGACCGATCAGCGATCCGTAATATTTTTAGAAAAAATTTTGATAGAATATTGCCGTAATTATTATAAAAAATCGTCGTGCATTTAATTTCAATAAGATTGAATCAGACGTTACAGGATAAGTAAATTATTTAGACTCATTTTATATGATATATAAAATCCCCCGATTTGTATCTGCTAAATAGTGTCATGCTACCAGGAAAAATAAATATAACATAACATTATTATTTATAGTTTTTATATATTTACATAATATAGATAGTGAAATTATAGATACTAGTCTATAGAGAGAACATCAATTTTCAACACTTCCAGAAGGTTAGCCCCTTTTTATCCGGCTCTCCCTACTAATTATCATACACGCTACGGAAAGTTTTAATGCTAAAGGTTTTTAATACGCTCAGTCGCCAAAAAGAGGAATTTAAGCCGATTAATTCTAGAAAAGTAGGCATGTACGTCTGTGGGGCAACTCTCTACGACTTATGTCATATCGGACACGCCCGCACTTTTGTTGCTTTTGACGTAATAGCACGTTATCTACGCTATCTCGGTTATTCGCTAAACTATATTCGCAATATTACAGATATCGACGATAAAATTATCCGCCGTTCGGCGGAAAACTCTGAAACCTGCGATCAACTGACTAGGCGCATGACGGTGGAGATGCACAGAGACCTCGATGCATTATTGATTGAGCGCCCAGATCAAGAACCACGTACCACTCAGCATATTGATGAAATAATCGCTATTACTCGGCGTTTGATTGGTACGAATCATGCTTATATAGGTGGAAACGGTGATGTAATGTTCTCTATCAAAAGCAATCCAGAATACGGGCTGCTTTCGCACCAAGTGTTAGATCAAATTCGAGTAAGTCCACGCGGGGAGACTAGTAAAAAGCGCAATTCAATAGACTTTGTGCTTTGGAAGATGTCTAAACCCGGGGAGCCTAGCTGGCAATCACCGTGGGGAGCGGGGCGCCCGGGTTGGCATATCGAATGCTCTGCGATGAACTGGAAGCAACTTGGGCCTTACTTTGATATCCATGGTGGCGGATCAGATTTAATATTCCCGCACCATGAAAATGAAATTGCTCAGTCTAGATGTGCACATGGTGGTCATTACGTCAACTACTGGATTCACTCCGGAATGGTAGTTATTGAAAAAGAAAAAATGTCTAAATCACTGAATAATTTTGTCACTATCCGCGATATACTTAGTCATTATGACTCCGAAACTATTCGCTACTTCCTAATGTCTAGCCACTATCGAAGCAAATTGCTCTATAGCGTAGATTACTTGAATCAGGCACGTACGGCGCTGGGGGGGTTGTATGCTGCGCTTCGTGGCACCGATTATAATACTCAGGCAAATTTGGCGGAAGTATTTGAAATGCGATTTTTGAAATCAATGGATGATGATTTCAATACCTCAGAGGCATACTCAGTACTATTTGATCTAGCACATACAATTAATAGATTGAAAAGCAAGAATAGGAAAAAGGAAGCTAACGGCATGGCTTCCATGCTACGTAAACTGGGAGGCATACTCGGATTATTACAGCAAAATCCGGAACATTTCTTACAAAATAGTGTTCGTATTAACAATGAAATTAAGCGAGCGGAAATTGAAGCGCTAATTAAGCGACGTAATAAAGCGCGGAAGGCAAAAAACTGGGGGCTAGCAGATTCCGTACGTGATCACTTGAACGAAATGAACGTCTCATTAGAAGATAGTCCAAAAGGCACCACCTGGCGCAGCAATTAGTTTATACTAATACGAAACATGTTAATATTAAAAAATTTTTATATTAGTAGGTGAGAGACTGACTCTAACAGTCGCTATAAGCTTTTAAAGCTAGCTAGCCCGAACACTGATACACATCAAGTTAACTACTCCTTTTTGTGTAGATTACAAAATTGCTGCTTTATCTACAGAACTGTCTAATTTATGGTATAGGTAAAGTAAAAACTCGTAAAGTCAGGCCTTAGACATGCGACATAAAACAGTTATTGGTATTATGTTTTCCTCACTTAAATTAAGTATCGTGATAGTTTTGGCAGGCTTGTAAAGTACTTTGCAGCAGCGTAGCAACAGTCATTGGACCCACCCCACCTGGAACTGGCGTAATATATGCAGCGCGTTCTCTTGCAGAACCGAAATCTACATCACCGACTACTTTTCCGCTGTCTAGACGATTAATTCCAACATCTATAAGAATAGCACCTAGTTTGATCCAGTTACCTGGAATAAAGCCCGGACTCCCGACTGCCACTATCAATAAATCTGCATTTTTAACGTGATAATGCAAGTTCTTTGTAAGGCTATGAGTAATAGTAGTAGTACAACCGATAAGCAACAGCTCCATGCTCATCGGACGGCCAACGATGTTAGAGGCACCAACTATTACGGCATGTAAGCCGCAAGTGTCAATATTGTAACGATTAAGTAGGGTGATAATGCCCCTTGGGGCGCAGGGGCGTAGTGTGGGGGCGCTTTGGCACAGACGACCAACGTTGTACGGATGAAAGCCATCAATATCTTTATTGGGGTGTATGCGCTCTAAAAGCTTAGTTTGATTGATACCAACAGGGAGTGGTAGTTGTACTAAAATGCCATCAATTTCCGAATCTATATTGAGCTGATCGATTAATGTCAATAATTCATCATTGCTGCTAGTTTCTGGTGCACTATAAAAGCGTGAAACGAATCCAACTTCATGACAGGCGTGACGTTTTTTGGTCACGTAAATCTGTGAAGCCGGATTCTTTCCAACTAATAATACTGCTAAGCCCGGGGCACGTTTACCAGTTTTAATACGCTGCTTAACTTGTTGAGCCACTTCATTTCTAACTTGCTGGGCAATCATTGCGCCATCAATAATCTTTGCTGTCATATCATTCCTAAAAGTTTGCTAAAAATTAATTATTAAAATCTTATCTAATTGTGATAAATGCTATGATTACAAGAAAAGCTCAAGCGTCTTGACTCTTTAAAAATAATCTGTCGGGGCGCATTAAATATGCCCGCTCAAAGACGGCGTATTTAACTCACCCGAATAGAAATGATAATATTAATATAGATAGAATTAATCGAGCTAGAGATTGAGATATCTAAAATAATTGACCTTTTTACGACATTAGAAAAAATTTATAGAATGTTTATGGCATGTACGTTTTAATACCTTCTTAGACATAATTTTTTGTATCTACAATTTTTATTAATATTAACACCGGAACTTCACATTAATCCCTAATAGTTTTATCAGGAAAGATCCTGACGTACAGTGTGAGGAATTTACAATTCCACTCTTCTTATAAATTTTACTCTTCTTATAGATTTGTGCAGTTTAATTATAATTACTAATAGATACCTGCTCTTCTCTAAGAGAATACGAGAAAACCTCATTCTGCTATCTATAAAATAGATAGCACTAAAAGTGTGATGCTACAATACTCTAGGAACATCAAGAGGAGAGGCATCTTACGACTAACTAGTATCGGTCGACTAGTGTCTCATAGCTGCCCTTGTTAGCTACTACCATATAGAGCCAATGAAGATCGTGCATGGAGCCAATGCAGATCGTCAGTATTTAATATACTGCCTCCGGAATAGTATAAGCGCTTTGTTGCGCGAAAGCGGATTAGATTAAAAAACCACAGATCAGAAGTATACATGTAACCATTCCGGGAGGTAATTTTATTTAAAAACCGGAAGTAGGCCGAAAAAAGATAGTATGTAAGCAAGAGCATTTATCAGTCCAAAAGAAATAATAAGCGGGATCATAGCATTACCGCCAGGGGCGCAGTAGCTAGAGCAAGAATAACGACGGCGGCTAGCACGTACCATCAATGCTGGCACAATCAGCGCCCATAAAGTAGACCCGATCCCCGCGCAGCCTAGGGCATTTAGGAAGGAATTTGGGAATAGCAACGAGGCTAATGTTGACGGTATAAGCGTGAGCATCACAGTTTTAATACGTCCGGAGGTGTCATCGCTTAGCGTGTAGAGGTCAGCTAAATAATTAAATAGGGCCGAGGATGCTCCTAAGAATGAGCTAGTCAACGCGATATAAGAAAATATATTTATGAAGTTATTAATTGTTTTACTACTTGATACGTTTTCGACCTGGTCGAGCAAATTATTAATGCTACCTCCTCGAGCAATAACTTGCCTAAAGGAATCACGAACGATGTTACCCTGAATTACGTACTGCCACAAGATATAAAGTGTCAGAGCTAAGAGAGTCCCATAAACCATGCTGCGTGATACAGCACCGCTGTCTTTGTAATAATACTTCACTAAAGCAGGAATGCTAGCATGATAACCAAATGAGCCCAAAAGATAGGGAAGAGCCACCAACGCGTAAGAAGCCCTGATGACGCCATGATCGCCATAGTTGAATAAGACCTCCGAACGCACGTGAGTAAACATATCGCTCACCGAAACGAGAAAAGTAAATACCATACCGCCAATCAGAATAGTGCTTAATCGATCGAGCAAGCGAGTAAATAATGAGAGCATAAGTGCTGAAACAAAAACAAATAAAAGAGAAGAAGTCATCTGGCTAATTCTGATAATCCCCTCTAGCTTAATCTGAATAATCGAGCTAAAAACAGAGATATACGCATAGATAAGGACATAAAGAACGAGCGCAATAGATACTCCATTGACGGCATTCCAATTTTTTCCTAGTAAATCTTTCACGCTAGTCTGGAAACCCGAACCATTCGGATAGTGCATTAGAGTCTCTAGAATCATTAGTCCGGAAATCAACATGCAGCTCCAAGTACAAATCAGAAGCAACACTGATCCGCTAAACCATACCCCAGAAGTCACAGTCGGTAAGGAGAGCATGCCAGCACCTATGGTACTCCGAGAGATCATCATAGTGCCTCCGAGTCTAGAGGGACCATATCGATTTTTAAGGGAACTCGAAGCCACGTATTCTCCTATTAAGATAAGGTTTTATTCTGCTAAGATGTAACGAGTACAATGGGCGTATACAAAGATAGTAGAAGGTTTATTTCATACATTATATTGTTCTAAAATTTATCATTTTATTATTTTTAATCAAAAACTTATATCGTAAAATATAAAAATTGTAAATAACACTACATTTGAGAACGGTATCTATTTAAATTCCTATTAAATAGAGCCTTTATCGCGTGGATATTTACTAATTTCAAATGATATTATATGCAAGTATAACTTCAATAATTTTTATTATTTATCTTTTGTACACAGTGAGTTTTTACTAAAAGTATGCTTAATCTCAAAAAATCTGAGTCAGAATAATAGAGAAGACTTGTTTCTAGTTTGTAATTCTTACAAACTGATTACGCTATTTGTAATGCTTAAAACTGAGTACACCATTTTGTTGCTGTTAGTCATGATATTGTCTCAGACAATGCTTTTTCAAAATAAAGCTGAAATAATTCAATTCAGTAGGAGAAGAAAGCCATGTTCCAATTGTCACAACAAAATATTCACTTAGGGGCTAGGGCCTCTGATAAACAAAACGCCATTTCTCAGGTAGCTGCCGCACTTACAGATTCCGGATATGTTAGCCCCTCTTATTTGGATGGCATGTTGCAACGAGAGCTGCAAGCATCTACTTATTTAGGTAATGGCATCGCTATACCACACGGAACTATAGAGGCCCGAAATTTCATATTAAAAACTGGCGTTCAAATATTTCAGTTTCCACGGGGTGTCCATTGGGGCAAAGGGGATATCGCTTATCTAGTAATTGGGGTCGCTGCCTGTTCTGATGAACACTTATCGCTATTACGTCAATTGACTCATATACTAAGTGATGAACAAGTGGCTCAAAAATTAGCGCAAACCACTGAAGTAGATGAATTACGCGACCTACTAGTAGGGGAGAAAAAGACGTCTGAGTTTCAGTTTGATCTCTCTTTGATTATGCTTGATATATCTGCTAATAACCTGATGACTCTACAAGCATTAAATGCAGGGCGTTTGCAAGAAATCGGCGCAGTTAATGCTCAGTTTGTCAGCGAAGCAATTATCCAAAAACCACTAAACTTAGGGCACGGAATTTGGCTAAGTGGCAGTAGGGAAGGTAATTTATATAACGCAGCTACTGTTAGCCGAGCAGCACAGATATTCTATGAAAACGACGACAAAGTAGCACTGCTTCTAACATTGGCCATTGCTGATACGCAATCACCAATAGTAGTGTTGAATTACTTAAGTGACTTGCTTCTAGATAATAAGGCCGAACAGCTTCTCCATGTTGATGCCACTACCCTTCTAACCATGCTGACTACTAGTGAAACGACGGGGAAACCGACTACTACGCTCACCGCCGAATACGTAATTCGTAATGAGCATGGCTTACATGCTCGTCCAGGCACTTCACTGGTTAATGTAATCAAGCAATTTAATAGCGAAATTACGGTTACCAATCTAGATGGAAGCGGCAAGCCGGCTAATGGGCGTAGTCTATTAAAAATAGTTGCGCTTGGAGTAAAGAAAGGCCACCACCTACGTTTTACTGCTAATGGATTGGATGCTCAATCAGCTCTCAAAGCGATAGGAACAGCAATTAGCACAGGACTAGGAGAAAGCATAATATGAGTAAAAAAATAGCAACTATTACGTTAAATCCAGCCTATGATCTAGTAGGACTCTGTCGAAATATCGAGCTCGGGACAATCAATCAAGTTAAAACTGCTGGTCTTCATGCTGCTGGTAAAGGTATCAACGTTGCGAAAGTACTGAGAGATTTAGATATTGACGTTACTTCCGGAGGATTCTTAGGAAGCGACAACCTAGATGGCTTCCAGTCACTGTTTAATAACTTCGGTATTGTTAATCGTTTCAAAGTAGTGCCAGGTCGTACACGGATCAACGTCAAATTGACCGAAAAAAATAGTAAAGTTACTGATTTTAATTTCTCCGGTTTTGAGGTAACACAGCAAGACTGGAAGCATTTTGTAAACGACTCCCTCAGTTGGATCTATCATTTTGATATGGTAGTAGTCAGTGGTAGCTTGCCCTCGGGTCTCGATCTCGATATGTTTAGCGACTGGATGAGCAGTTTGCGCGCCCGCTGTGCACGCATTATTTTCGATAGCAGTCATGAGGCTCTGGTCGCTGGTTTAAAAGCCATTCCATGGCTAGTTAAACCTAATCTTAGAGAGTTAGAAATCTGGAGGGGATACCCATTAACAGGATTAACAGATATCGTATCTGCTGCGCAAGCCTTACGCAAAAAAGGCATTACTCATGTAGTTATTTCTCTTGGTGCTCAGGGGGCTTTGTGGGTCAGTAAAAGGGGTTCTTGGATCGCCAAACCGCCTCCCTGTAAAGTGATTAGTACTGTAGGTGCCGGCGACGCGATGGTAGGTGGCCTGATTTACGGCCTTCTAATGCATAAATCTATCGAACACACTTTGCAGCTGGCTACTGCTATAGCCACATTAGCAGTGAGCCAAAGTAACGTTGGCGTGACTAATCGTTTACATTTAGATTCAATAATGACACATATTGATGTGCAACCTTTTCATCAAAATCAGGAGAAAGAATGAAAACGCTGTTGGTGCTAGATAGCTTATTAAGCCCGGCGCATAGCTACCTAGCGAAACGTATGCTCGAATCTGCTTTAATAAAAAATAGCTTGATTCTAACTGAATCTCCGTCCGATGCCGAATTAATTATAGTAGTATCTGGACGGTCCTCTTGGACCGACGCAACTCTGAATGACAAATTAGTATATATAGGTGAGCTTGAAAAAGCTGTCGCGGATCCAAACACTTTCTTGAATCAAGCTAAAACTAAAGCTAAATTGTATCATGCGCCCTCCATGGGTTCGATTAAAACTGAAATGCCTACGACCCAAAAACGCCTTATTGCGATTACTGCCTGTCCGACCGGAGTAGCACATACTTTTATGGCTGCAGAGGCCATTGAAAAGGAAGCAAAAAAACGTGGTTGGTGGATTAAAGTAGAAACTCGTGGCTCCGTAGGCGTCGGAAGCAATGTTACTCAAGAAGAAGTCGCGCTAGCCGATCTAATTATTGTAGCAGCTGATATCGAAGTGGATCTGCAGAAATTTTCTGGTAAACCGATGTACCGAACCTCTACCGGATTAGCCTTGAAAAAAACAGCCAGAGAGCTCGATAAGGCACTAACTGAGGCCGAAATATTCCGTCCACAAAAGAAAAATAGCATTAGAAGCACTAAAAAAAAGGAGGGGGGAGGAGCGTATCGTCATTTACTTACAGGCGTATCCTACATGCTACCTATGGTTGTAGTAGGAGGGTTGTGCATTGCTCTGTCTTTCATTTTTGGTATCAATGCATTTGAAGTTAAGGATACATTGGCCTCTGCATTAATGCAAATTGGTAGCGGAGCAGCTTTTGCGTTAATGGTACCGATATTAGCCGGTTTTATCGCTTTTTCTATCGCCGATCGACCGGGCCTTACGCCTGGATTGATCGGCGGAATGCTTGCGACGAGTATTGGTGCAGGATTCATCGGTGGTATCATTTCCGGGTTTATGGCTGGCTATGTGACCAAGTGGATTAGCATTAATTTATGTCTTCCTCGGAATCTGGAAGCATTGAAGCCAACATTACTTATTCCTTTACTGTCTAGTTTGATCTGTGGTCTGATTATGATTTATATAATCGGCACACCAGTTTCGAAAATTATGGCATGCCTGACTCAGTGGCTGCAATCATTAGGTACTGCTAATACCGTGCTTATGGGGACATTGCTCGGTGCAATGATGTGTTCTGATATGGGGGGCCCGATAAACAAAGCTGCTTATGCCTTCGGTGTGACCCTACTAAGCACATCGGTATATGCGCCCATGGCAGCGATAATGGCCTCTGGCATGGTCCCACCTTTGGCGATGGGATTAGCAACATTGATAGCCCGTAATAAATTCGATCAGTCTGAAAAGGAAAAAGGCAAAGCAGCATTTATTTTAGGGCTGTGCTTTATCTCTGAAGGGGCCATTCCCTTCGCCGCTCGCGATCCGATACGCGTATTACCTTGCTGTATTGTAGGTGGCGCGCTTACGGGTGGATTATCAATGGTGTTCCAAGCTAAGCTTATGGCGCCACACGGTGGCCTATTTGTGCTGTTGATACCTGGCGCCATCACTCCAGTTACACTGTACTTAATAGCCATAGCGTCAGGTACGCTGTTGGCAGGTATTGCTTACGCCTTGATAAAGAGTACTGTCACCCCATCGTATTCTACGACCTAAACAATGATCATAAAAAGTGCGCAGATGAGCTCTGCGCACTTTTTTATGTGAATTATCATATAGTTACAAATTTACTTATTAGAAATAAATAATTATTCCTATGTTTTAGAATCTAAAATCTAAACTTCTATCCTTTATTTAAAAGCGTTTCGCGCACTACGATTTCCCTGTTTTAAAAAGAATCATGATGATTACTTCGGCAATATACTCTAGATACTATCCGTATTGTGCGTCGAAAGGTAGCCATCAGGCTATGCAGTCAAAAGTACTAATTTTATCGATTACCGACATTATTTTTATAAAAAGCGTTACTTAATTTTTAATCTGACTCTACTGGTCAAGCAACTTAATTTGAGCTTATAGTTACCATTTTGTTTTTACAAAAATCTGCTTAAACCCGTATTCATATCCAGCGCGGTTTTTAACTGATGAAGTAGATTAGAGGTTTTAGCAAAACATACGTATTATTCCGCATAACTTACTTGCGGTCGATAGCCATATAATCGACCCAATTTTAATATATTCTAGTGTGTATAAGTAATATTTCATTCTTAATATTCTAAATTATAGCAGTTAATTAATGATATGAGCACTCAGTCAAAGTAAGATATATCACCTTAGATATAATATAAACAGAAGGTTAGTTAGTAAACGAAGCTTGATTCTTATCCTTATGTACGAGGCTTTTGCGCCCCGATTCGCTAAAGTACTAGTTTAATCAATCACATTTCTACTGCAATTGCATTGCAACTAGCTTAAAAACGTAATTAACGCTAAATTGAGACTGTGCCTGAAAAATAGAGATAGCATTATGTGTAAAAGTTTAGTTCGGGCTAAGGCCCCGTGGCTATTTTATATATATTTTAACTGATGCATCATAGAAAAAATCAGATCTCGAGCACATTTAGTCGTTCCTTGAGGTATTTCATATTCTAATTTTCGCACTCTATTATTAGAATATTAAAACTGCACTAACTACTACTCATGAAGTGTGTTTACTTTGTTCGGATTAAGCATTAAGTACTATTTTAGACTATCAGCTTGAGTAATTATAAATAACAATTTTTAGTAGAGGGTACGCTCTACACCCTTCAAAGTACACGAAAAGTTTGCTCTCACTTATTATCTGATTTTAGATTCAGGGAATTTATTTATTTTATTATTTCATTTTTGACTATAAGTTTTTATTTCAATAAAATTGACATATCTATTTGTTAAATATATTTTGAGAAAACTTTACTGGAAATTCTTCTTAAAATAAGAAACTTATTTTATACACACAAAAATGTTGCAGCACATTAATAGATATTTTGTTATAATCTTTTTTTGAACCCTTAAAAGGCACATACAGCCTAAAAGGCTATAAAAGCGATGGGGAACTGGGATCCCGGATTACGCCGACAGCTTAAAGCTCGGCACCTAACCATGATCGCTATTGGTGGCTCCGTAGGGACCGGATTATTTGTTGCTTCAGGATCTGCTATTGCTCAAGCCGGCCCCGCCGGAGCATTATTATCTTATGCTCTAGTCGGCATTCTGGCATATCTAGTGATGATTAGTCTCAGTGAAATGGCGGCACACACCCCCCTATCTGGTTCTTTTTCCACTTACGCCTCTAAGTATATAGACGAGGGCTTTGGTTTTGCGATTGGATGGAATTACTGGTATAACTGGGCAGTTACTATCGCCGCCGAATTAGTGGCATCACAATTTTTGATGATCTACTGGTTCCCCAACACTCCAGGGTGGATTTGGAGCGCAGCCTTCCTGGTCATAATATTTCTTTTAAATTACATATCAGTCAAAGGTTTTGGTGAGTCCGAATATTGGTTCTCCCTTATTAAAATAACTACTATTATCATCTTTATTAGCACAGGCCTGCTAATAATTTTTGACATTTTAAAAGGAGGAGAGCGTGGAGGGTGGAAAAATTGGACATTAGCTAAAGAGACATTTCCAGGAAATTTCTCGGAAATAATAAAGGTTTTAATGATTGTTAGCTTTTCATTTCAAGGTATTGAGCTAATTGGTATTGCTTCTGGTGAATCGGAAAACCCCAAAAAAAATATCCCGCGCGCGGTACGCCAGGTACTTTGGCGCATCTTGATTTTCTACATACTTTCTATTTTTATCATCACCCTTATTATACCTTATACCGATCTAAGATTGCCGAATAACGATACAGCAGCTATCGGCGTGAGTCCTTTCACCTTAGTATTCCAATATGCAGGGCTCCTATCAGGAGCGACAGTGATGAATTTAGTAATTCTTGCCTCGGTGCTATCCGCAGGAAATTCTGGCATGTATGCATCAGCCCGCATACTTCTTGCCTTAGCGACAGAAGGCAAGGCACCACGCATATTTTCTAAATTATCTCATCGCGGGGTTCCGTGCAATGCGCTCTATGCTACGACGTTAGCATCCGGCTTATTTTTTCTAATTTCAATGTTCGACAATCAATCCGTTTACGCGTGGCTTCTGAATACTTCTGGAATGACTGGCCTTATTGCCTGGTTGGGTATTACTATCAGCCACTATCGGTTCCGGCGCGGATACATGCTACAAAATCTTGATTTAAACAAGCTACCCTATTGCTCTAGTCTATTCCCACTTGGTCCGATTTGTGCATTTATACTTTGCCTAATCGTTACGCTAGGACAAAACTACCAAGCTTTACTCGCAGATAAGATCGACTGGTACAGTATCAGTGCAACCTACATTGGCATCCCGTTATTCTTGATTATCTGGCTTGGATATAGACTTATTCGAAGAACTCATATCGTGAAATATTATGAGATGACTTTCCCCAACAAGTAAGTACATACGATAAAAATTGATCTAAACACGATTTATATAAGGAAGTCCGTATACTAATGGATCTTAATTTTTTAATTTAAAACTTAATGTAATTACTAAACATTCATATTACAATAAGTTCTCGGGACACATCCAGAAAAGCATTGTCTACCGAATTTTTTATGTTCCCCCGATTTACTAAAAATTTTATGTGAAATATAGTACTTTTATTTTATACTTCAGAAGTCTACGGGGAGCAAATTTTCATCAATGTACAATGGCCGACGCGCTAAGACGTCGGCTATTTTTTTATACAACAATTAGCATCGTTGTATGATGATTTCGATTAAAATGAGGATAAGAGCGTGTGGATAGTATTCGCTTTAGCATTGTTATCGGCTAGAATCTATTATGAGCGTAGTAATTATAAAGCAGCTGATGTTTCCTTTAAATACCATTCAGATTATGTAGTTTTTTTTTTAAATTCAGTCACTTTTTACAAGGTTTTATACAAGGTCAAGCCGCAATCTATTTGGGTATCCCAAAGGGAGGAAGGGGAGAGAGGGGGGGATCTAAGGCGTGTCTAAAGGCCTCATTAGCACTTCTCTAATAAAAAACTCTCAGTTGCGTGAGGATCTCACTTTAATACCTGTCGTAATGATGGGCTTAGCTTATCTACAGCCAATGACCATCTTTGACACCTTCGGTGTCGTCTCTAAATTAACGAATGGGCATGTTGTAACCGCATATATTTTTGCTTTTTTAGCAATTTTATTCACTGCATTAAGCTATGGAAAGCTGGTAAAAAAATTTCCTTCATCTGGCTCCGCCTATACCTACTCACATAAAGCTATTAATTCTCACGTAGGTTTTATGGTAGGATGGTCATCGTTACTAGACTACTTATTTATGCCGATGATTAACATACTACTCGCTAAAGTGTATCTAGAAGCCATTTTCCCGGACGTGTCGCCATGGATCTTCGTGACCATATCGGTTGGAGTAATGACTTTGTTCAATCTTTGGGGCATAAAGTTAGTGGCTAACGTAAATGCTATTGTTGTAGCAGCCCAGATAGCGATCATAATCGTATTCCTTGCCATAGTAATTCATGGCATTTCTCACTCAGAAGGTGCTTATAGCAACCTATTCAGCAGCACTCCATTTTGGTCGAAAAATGCTCATTTTGCGCCAATAGTCACTGGGGCGACCATCCTCTGCTTTTCTTTTCTCGGTTTTGATGGAATTAGTTCATTGTCAGAAGAAACTAAAGACGCAGAGAAGATAATGCCGAAAGCTATATTTTTGATAACATCAATAAGCGGCTTAATTTTTATCGTGATATCTTACTTTCTTCAGTTATATTTCCCTGACATCTCGCGCTTTAAAAATCTTAATGCCTCTCAGCCCGAAATTATGCTGTATGTAGCGGGTACATTTTTTCAATCTGTAATCTTGGTAATCTCTGGCGCAGCAGTCCTGGCTTCTGGTATGGCTGCTCACGCCTCTGTATCGCGTCTTATTTACGTTATGGGTCGGGATGGTTTATTCCCTCCTCGCTTTTTTGGCTATATACATCCTCAGTGGCGTACTCCGGCTTTCAATGTGTTATTGGTTGGTTTCATCGCATTATTAGCGGGTCTTTTTGACCTGACTACTGCTACTGCACTAATCAACTTTGGCGCACTAGTTAGTTTTACATTCGTTAATTTATCAGTGATCGCACAATTTTTTGTCCGAGATAAGTTAAATAACACGTTAAAAAATATTTTTAACTATTTACTTCTTCCGCTAGTAGGGGCGATAAGCGTAGGTACACTCTGGGTGAATTTAGAGGCTACCTCAATGATTCTAGGGTTGGTATGGGCCGTAATAGGACTGATCTATCTTTCGTTTATAACTCATGGGTTTTGCTTACCAGTCCCTACGTCTAGTGACGATAAGATATAAATGAAAGATATTTTTATTTTAATATACTATTTTATTAATTTTTTAGTTTCATTTATACGATAGTTTTTTTAAATTACCTTACTAAAGCAGTAAGTGCTATTAGCCAATAGCAAGAAATTAATAAATAAATTTAAGAATAACGCAATAATGAAATATATAAGCTACATGAGGAATACCATATACTATTTTTAGAATTTCAGCGCCCCAAAAGTACCCCCTTTTTCTAAAGGGGCTACAATTACTAGTAGTATGCTAGAGCCAGTTTCAGTTAATCTGACCTTTCTTTTTAATGAGCATCGTATTTTACATACACAACATAAAATTGTACGCAGATCAAAGATCTGTGATTTTTATTTATTAATTTAATATACTATTAAGTATTTTGAATTGCGTTTATTTTTCTGTTTTATAGTCGATATCTTATCTACCTTTAATAAATTTATTATGACACTAAAGCAATGTATATAAAATATTAATTTTTATGCTTTTAGAATATTAACTTTTATATAATGTTATGGTTTTATACCACACATCAATTAGCTTTTTTTAAAAGTGTAAACGTTTTATTTCTAACTTAGTTCCATTTTAATGGTAATTCTACTACTTATTTTTGCATAAAAGTTAAAATATTTTATTAAAAAATATGCTAGGTATTTTTATTAAAATATTCCATGCAATGGAAGTAGGTATTACCGAAAATTAAAGAGGGGTGATATGGAAATGGAAAATGGTTTATAAGGGCATTATTAACCCTAATTATACAAATCTTACGGCATATACTCATGTTCCTAGATAGTCCTCTCGATATATTTTTAGAAAAAATCGTAAGTATTAATAATATGCATTATTAATACCAAGACTTAAAAGAATAATAGTTTCGGAAGAAACTCCTCTATTAGTTATCTCATATTACAATAAAAACCCTGAGATCTAGCCATAATGCTCTTGAGTAGCCTATATGACACCTAGAGCAATAATTTTCTATAAAATGGCGCAGACTACTTCGGCTAGTAGCAAAGCGGTCACTAATAATACCATGATTGAAAAATGTAAAATACCGGTCGAAAATGTGATTTATAGTATGCCGATTAAATCATGGGAAACTCGTTTGCCAAACGTACGGACTCTCTTAATGGGAAGGTTATAAAATTAACTTTGAGAGATTCTTTGTATGAATAATATAAAATCATATAATATTAAAGCGATCAGAAGAGAGCTAAGTGGTAAACATCAGTTTACGATACGACCATCCAATTTTTTAATTTTAGATTTACAATTACTAGTTTATACTAAAAATTTGCTTTTTCTATCATGAAGAAAATTTAGAGCTATTATTTTGAGTAGTATAATTCCTAAAAAGATGATGCTGAATCATCTAAAAATCAAACGCATCTTTAGCGTCATATTAAATTCGTAAAACGCAGCTCTGTTTTTACCAGCTATTTTAGCATACAACATCTAACTCTGAATCTTTATTCTATCACGCTTGTAAATCTTTTTCGACATCATAGACGTGATAGTAGCAGAGCCTACTTTTTACGATAAGAAAAGCTATCTATGAAAAAAGAGCACCAGAGTTTTGGTGAGGTTTTTTCTAAAAAGACCTACAATATTAATGCTTCCGGATTATTAATATGATTTAAGAGGCGTAAATGAAAAAGACAGGTATCGCGTTGGCATTAGCACTGGCTAGTTTCACTATTGCAGCTCAAGCCGAAGAAAAAGGGAGCGGATGGTATGCCGGTGTCAAGTTAGGCTGGCCTCAGTATTATGGTGTAGGCTTCCATCCTAACTATGATCAAAATAGCAGCACGACTATCAATAGCAACGCAATTCATAAGACACAGTTGGGTTCTGGTGCGTTGCTGGGATATCAACAGAATCAAAATCTAGGTTTTGAGTTAGAATACGACTGGCTTGGACACATGCCTTATGAGCGTAATTTGAATTACGGTATCTTTAAAGCACACGGCCTTCATCTATCGGGTAAATTGAGTCATCCTTTTATTAAAAATTTAGATATTTACACCCGTCTAGGAGGAGCGATTTGGTTTGCAGACTGCAAAACTACTAGCTATGGTAATGTTCTCGATATAAAGACGACTCTTAAGTCTACCGGACTTTCTCCCCTAGCCGCATTTGGCTTTGAATATAAGATTACCAAAAATTTAAAAACTCGCATTGATTACCAAATAGTCAGTAATATTGGCGATTCATATTTTTTTAGTTCACGTCCAGACAGCAATACACTGAGTCTAGGTTTTTCTTACCTTTTAGGTCACAGCGCTGTTGCTGTGACCTAAATTTCTCTAAGTGCAATGTCGATATGGTCTCTATTACTAGAGTAAACTTCTTTAGTTTAAAATCTAACGTATTATTTAGCTTCAATAGATCTACCTTGAAAAAAAGCATCGAGTTTAGATAAGCTATCCGTTCAGAAAATATTCATAGATCCTAAGCAATCCTCCATCATCGTTATAAATTATAATGATGCGCCATCGGTGCTGATTCGTATAATAAAAATCTATCTGAAAATGACCGATATAACCCCCCGACTTCTTATTTCTAAAGGCATTGTCTCAAAAAAATCGCTGTAAGTAGCATTATTAAAACTGGTTCGAGCATCGATAACACCTAAGGATATACGTCCGTACTTGCAAAAAATCTCAGATATAGTAGTTAAAATCGAATCCTTGTTCAGAGATAAATAAAAGATCAAGGTCAATAATGTTTTACGGCTGAGTACAGAATAAAGCTATTAATTTCAGATAAACTAGATGCGCTGCGAACTTTTCCAGGCTTCAGTTACATCGTCATGCATGGGCTTATTTTTATAAACATAAGCCCATGCATGATTTCCCATATTGTATAGGAAATCATGCAAGTGTGGCGTTAATAACGCTCTTTCAATCGACAAATTTTTTTGTTCATTCTTAATATGCCATACCAGGGATGTGGAAGCCGTTTCGCCGAACTGATCTCTTAAATGGAGAGAGCTCTTAAAAATCAATAACTAAAAGAGAGGCTCCGGATCGAAAGATCTTTAAAGATTTGAGGCACTAAATTACTTTATTGTTTACGAATAAAAAATTTTTATTTATTTAGATATTTAATACAGAAACTTTATAACTAGTGATCTGTACAAAATTTTTGATTATTTTAATTTCAAATTTAATAGTTTATTGGCTATCTAATAATTAGTATTGATTGTAGCATATCGCATAATCATTACGATTTTTCAGTGCTTTTACGATATACTTCTAAAAGTAGACTTTTAGATTATCTCACTATAAATGATTTTATCGTAAATTCTATATTATAGCGTAATGTAAGAGGTGGGACTTTTATTTTTAGTAAAAAATGTGAAGTGCAATTATATAAATGTACTTGCGTTGGATTAAACACATTTTTTACTAAAAATAGCCCCCCTTCTATTGCTACTTGATAGTAGTAGCATTATATTTTTTAGTTTTTTAAAAAATCACAAGATTTTAAGCACCCCTTTCACTAAATACTCGTCTTGATATATAAAATTATAGCTATTATTGTATAATCTCTACTTCCTTATTTGATGATTATATCTAAAAACTTGACAAATAAACAACTCAAATGGCAATCTCTACTGCCAGACGTAATGCTTTATAAGGCGACGTTTGATACCGCTTCTCAATTGACCCCCTCTTCATTTGGGGAGATGCAGCCTCGTTTAGAAAATGCAATGATGCTATTTTGTCATCCGCAATCACCGCAGCGATTCATGCTTCTAAAAGCGAAAGAAATGCGAGCATACTTAGCGATGATTACCGATGCAGTTCAAACACTACTCACACAGAATCCCAATAAGAAAGGCATGCATTATGTGATCAAGGGCAGTAAAGTTTATGTGGTCGAATCTAGTCGAGGAGATGAGCCGTTCGCCGGTAGTGGAGGTTGCGTATTTCAAGAATGGGTAGAACGAGAACAACTTTTTGGCTGCGTCCGATTCTATAATAATAAGATTAGCCTAGAACCAGGTTTAATACATCAAGTCAATGGCGGCATTTTAATCCTTTCTGTACGTGCACTACTAGATCAGCCACTACTTTGGTTGAGGCTAAAACAGATGATCACGCAACGTCAGTTCCATTGGATTTCACCAGATGAGACACGCCCCCTTCCAATTATTATTCCTCCCTTACCACTGGAACTACGTTTAATCATAGTAGGTGATTGTTATGGGCTGGCTGCTTTCCATGATATTGAGCCCGATCTTAGTGAGCAAGCGATCTATGGGGAATATGAAGATTTCCTAAAACTAAATAAGATGAGCGATATGTCGAAGTGGTGCAGCTACGTTAATGGCGTGATCGTAGAGCAAAAGTTACCGGCGCTATCTGCTGATGCTTGGCCATTGCTTATGAATTATGCAGTGCGTTATAGTGGCGATCAAAAAATTCTTCCATTATCTTCAATGTGGATTAGTAAGCAGCTTATAGAAGCTGCGTTACATATCAAAACAAACGTTATTACAGCTAAAGACTTGAGGGCGGCGCAGAACGCACGTGAATGGCGTGAAGGCTATCTCGCGGAACGCATGCGGTCTGAGATTACACTTGGACACATTAAAATCGAAACAGATGGCGAAAAAATTGGTCAAATTAACGCGCTCTCTATACTTGACTATCCAGGACATCCAAGCAGTCTTGGCGAACCCTCGCGTATAAGCTGTGTTGCTCATTTTGGTGATGGTGAACTTACTGACGTTGAACGAAAAGCTGAACTAGGCGGTAATTTGCATGCCAAAGGCATTATGATTATGCAAGCTTTTTTGACTTCAGCATTGCAATTAGACTACCCACTACCTTTCTCAGCCTCTATCGTTTTTGAACAATCTTACGGTGAAGTTGATGGCGATAGTGCCTCATTGGCTGAGTTGTGCGTCTTAGTTAGTGCGTTATCACAGAAGCCTATCAACCAACAAATTGCGGTTACCGGATCTGTAGATCAATTTGGAAACGTGCAATCAGTCGGAGGAATTAATGAAAAAATTGAAGGGTTTTTTGAAGTTTGTTTAAAATCTGGGATCACTGGTAAGCAAGGCGTGATTCTTCCAGTCGCTAATATACGTAATCTCTGTCTACGTTACGACGTAGTTAATGCAGTACGTGAGGGACAATTTTATTTATGGGGTGTCAATAGCGTTGCAGAGGCACTACCATTGCTGACTAGCTATGCATATTCGGATAAAAAACAACCAAATTTATTGACAGCAATTCAGGTACGAATTTCGCAAATTAATCCTAAAGAACGCCGTTTTTGGCCCCGTTTACTTCGTTGGTTTAGTTAGCTCAACTATAGAGCATTAGACTTGTTCAACGTACAGCTATTAGCTAAACTACGCCATTTCTTATAATAAGGCTTATTAAAAATATGGCAGATAGACGCGAATTCTATACGAAAGAAGACCTCGAAGCATCGGGACGCGGTGAATTATTTGATACGGGCGGCCCACCACTACCTACTGGTAACATGTTAATGCTTGACCGCGTGGTCAAAATGACTGAAGACGGCGGTATACATAAAAAAGGCTATGTGGAAGCTGAATTAGATGTCAATCCAAAGCTATGGTTTTTTAGTTGCCATTTTATTAACGATCCCGTGATGCCAGGTTGCTTAGGTCTTGACGCGATGTGGCAGCTAGTTGGCTTTTATCTCGGATGGTTAGGTGGCGTGGGTAAAGGACGCGCTCTTGGTGTGGGCGCAGTTAAATTCTCCGGCCAAGTTTTGCCTAAGTCAAAAAAAGTTACTTATCAAATTAATGTTAAACGTGTCATTACTCGTAAGCTAATGATGGGCGTAGCTGATGGTGAGGTACTAGTTGATGGTCAGATTATTTATACTGCTAGTGACCTTAAAGTGGGCCTATTTCAGAATATTAGTGCCTTTAACTAATTAAGTTAAGCTTACATTCTAATTAGTAAGGAGTTTTCATATATAAATAGTGTTACTAGAAAAAGCATCTTGGAAACAAGGCATTCAGGCAATCCTGAGTCTCAATACTACCAAGCTAGCAGAAGAAATGTTATCTATTATATATTATGATAGATTCAGATTGATTGAGCAGAATCAGAATTCTAGCGAGATCATCCACTCACGTCAGCCCGATACGAACGAAATTTTTTATAAAATGTAGAAAGTTAATCATTTAAAAGAAGCGCTACTTTGTCCCGGACATTCTCGTTCTTTAACAAACATTCTCGATATAATGATACTCTATATTCTATAGAGCCCAGATTTGATTTAAAAGAAATTTATACTCGGATTCTCTGCTAATTTAGTACGCCATAAAATCTATATTCTTAATTACTTTTAAGCATAAATTTTACAGGACACCGCATCTTGATGCTTGAACATCCTCCTGTTATGCTAATTTAGAACAATACAATTTTTTGACTAAAAATAGCATACAAAACTAAAATTTTCATAATGCATAATAAATTAAAGATATCTCTCAATAAGAGACGTTTAGAAGATCATAGAGAGCATCTTTTATCCTTCAATTATATTAATAGCATATTGTGAGTTAAAAATATTTTTAACATATATAAAAGTTATATACTTATTTACTGTTTTAATAAAAACTTATTAAAACAGTAAATAAGTATCAATAGTCATAATAGATAAGTTCTAATATTTTAGAATATTATAAAAATAATATATTTTTTAATTATTAAGATCACTAAGATATATATCAGTCTCTAAAATCTTGAGGAATGCTGTATCTCCAATGTGGATTGAAACCAATTAAATTTTATAAGTGATAATAATGTACTATTTTATGTTATTTGAATTATCAAAGCATTTAAAATAGATTAAACTCATGGCTTATCAATAATAATACGGCTTATTTTTATATTTTTTATTATTTTCCTAAAAATTAGGAAATCCTAGATACAATAGTAAGATAAGTAACACTTTTTATAATCTTAATCTAAATATTTAATATATAAAACTTAAAAATTTGATAAATTTTATATTCTATGTAGTTTCTATAAAATTTTATTATTAAATTTTTAATTAATATTATTAAGATTAGATATTTTTAGATGTGGATAAAAAATTAAAATCTTAACTTTATTAATTAATTTCTTCTATGCCTTTATGAATAATCTAAACATTCTCATTAAGATATGCTTTTAACATTAATAGGTTTGATACTTATAATACTATGATAATAAATTTTTCTTTATATAAAAATCACTAGTATCAGATTAATATATATTAATTTTAAGTACTGCGCTCATATCAAAATGATAAATTTCTAGGAATCAATAACTTAAATATATACGCTTTAAACGAAAATAATCTCTATTATATGTTATCTTATTTATATTTCCTTAAGCTAAAAAAATTAACTAATACTCTATTTGAAGAAATATTAATTTCTAGTAATTAATTTTCTACGAGATTAGCTATCAGTATTTTTATTTATCTACAGAGTCAATTTTCTGTATTAACTGCTATCTTTATATCTGCTAAAAGCGCTAACTAATATGTTTAGTAGAATGAGATTATTTAAATAAAATTAAGCATGAATTATAATTAATTCTTTATAGAATCTATTAGATATTTATCCCCGAAGGCATTACTTTATCTACTTACTTTTAAAGGTCGCACATTTATTAGGTAAGGAAAATGAGATAAAATTTTTGTACGATAAGATATGATATAGATCATAAGAATTTTTCTTACGAAAATTAAAGATCATTACAACGATAGTTTTTTTAATTTTTTGAAGCCATATTTTTGTAAAACAGGTAATAAAATGTCAGTTTTTTTATGTAGTCTGATGCAGTACGCAAAATTTTCTTCCTGATTGATAGGTAAGCTTTCCTTCATCGACATAATCCAAGCGGCATGACGAGCAATAGCTGAACTAGAATCAACTAAACGCGTACCTATCGGCAAAACAATTGTTAGCTCTTCTTCTAATAAAGGGAAGTGGGTACACCCTAGCACTACAGTATCCGGTGGTTTAGTCATAGTTAGCCAGGGATGTAGGATATTCTTTAGAGCTACTAAAGATACGCTCTCGCCATGAAGTTTGGCTTCCGCTAACTCCACTAATGCAGAAGAACCTAACATCTCGATTTTACACGAAGAAGCAAAGCGAGCGATGAGCGTGCGTGTATAACTACGCTGAATGGTACCGTTTGTAGCGAGTAGCCCAATAACACCATTAGAAGTAATGTGAGCAGCGAGTTTGATGGCAGGAACGACCCCTATAATTGGAAAATGAAAGTGTTTTCGTAATTCTGATAGAGAAGTAGTACTAGCAGTATTACAAGCAATAATCATCATGATCATATAATGACGCCTCTGTATAGCACTGGTAATTTTCAGAACACGATCAGTAATAAACTCTTCAGATTTCTCGCCATAAGGATGTGCTGCGTTATCAAACGTATATATGTAGTGGAGATGAGGGAGCAGTTTCTGAACTTCTGTATATATTGATAAACCGCCAACTCCCGAATCAAATACTAGCACCGTTGGGGGGCACGTTGTGATTTTTTTAGAAGGTATAGATGTTAGCAGAATACTGTTCCCTCTATAATTTAGTATAGCCATACTTTCTCTCAACCAAAAATTTTCATATGCAATCTGTCTAAGTGCTAAAATTGCGATAATCTTATGAGTAACTGACACTACAGAATGCTCTGTTATTAACAGTGATTCAATTAGTTTGTACTAAAAAATCCGTTCGGAATTTATTTGATAACTTTTTATGCAAAAATATAAAAATCTGGGCTTTATTAGATAATTTTTTAAAAGTTTTATCGATCTGCAGTATGCTTGAATAAAAATTTGTAATTTTCAAAAAAGCATGAAGGCGAGCACCATCGGACTACTACTAGTCAGCCTCCATTTCGAATATATTAAATAATTCGATCTCGATAGATAGTTGAGAAAAATCGGTAAAATTATTACCCACAATTTACATGCCATAATAAAGTGAAGTAATTATAGAATAAAGACTTATTAATCATGTAATAATTTATTCAATCAGGATTAATGTTATCTATAATTTATTAGAAAAATTTCACAAACAAAAATTGTTCTCTACTAAAATAGTAGTAGACACCTTTAATAGTAGTAGACACCTTTACTAATCGCTGATAGCGATTACTTGATAATTTATTTAAGGATCGAAGAAAATATTGCTCACTAATATAGTCATGCATCCACGGATACGTGAAGGAATCTTTCATAACCTCCTTAATCCTTAATTAAGATGCGTTTATCTGAATAATTTCTTTGTATTATAAGATAAGAATCTAGTTTGCCTTAATACGAGAAAGTTATAGAATCCAATCCGGATTGATCTGTATTGCCATCCCGATGATCGCGTTTTCTGATTTTTAGGATTAAGCAAAATAGAGTTTGAGAAGCGTAACTGACACGCCCATAATTTACCACTCGTTAATCTTTTAATATTTATATCTACTTATATACGATAAATGAGGTAATGTAGAAGAAACGCTATTATCGAACCCAATAAAACGCTAGAGACGAGCAATTGATCGTAAAAATGATAATTTATTCTAGAAATAAAACGCTAGATTTTAGACGAATTTGCTATTTATAAATAGAAAGAAGCCTTTCTGGCTCACTGATACATCAAAAATAAACCCCTATTTAGATATTATCCTCAGTTTTATCTGCTGCGTGGAGCGCTAAGCATGATAATCAACATAGCTTCTTCTTACTCTTCCGTAAGATAGCCAGGTACTTTATTTTCAAGATCAATATAATCTGTCAGTTCAGCGATAAAATATTGAATCTCGCGGGCTATAGCCGCTTGAAACGTAGAGGAGTTGCCAGAACGCTCACCTAAAAGTAAGTGAAATATATTCGGATTCTTTGCGATACGTTCCATAAAAGTAAAGATAGAAGTACGGATCATATTACCTCACTTAGAAATATGTTGATACGATTATCGCGTTAACTATTACAATGTCAGTCTAGCTTTATAGACTATAGTAGGCCTTCAGCTAAGCTTTTAAAGCTGCGTTCGACACTCTATTAAGTAATTGATGAGACTTAACTAAAGATCGACACGAGTCCATTCTTCTTATTATGCTCTAGAGCCCATACGCACATCTAGCGTAAGATCTTTTAATTGATGTAGTGTTTTCAGTTTATCAATATAGCCAATTTATTTGCAAGACCATTAATTTAATATCTATAGTCGAAGCAATAAAATAAAGAGATTAATTTTTTAAAATATTTTATTAATCAATAGATTATATAAATCTATAATATTCAGATTGATTTTTAATCAAAAGTCCATGCTATATATAATAGTGTTATTAACTTAATATAATTATAGTTACGTTTAATCTTTAAAGTAGAATCAGCGCTTTATAATATAAATATTCAATATTTCGGAATCATTATCTAGAAGTAGGCTCTAGCCTTTTAGGCTTAGATGGGTTAGATAGTGGGATTACTTGCATTAATACTACCACCTGACACATAATGTAAATGATTTAAAAAAGAGGTATTTTAAATGACCCTCCCCCTCGATTAAAAATGTCATGCTCTAGATATTTAACAACATCTCAGTAGTAAAAGACTTCACTCAAAGCAAGCTCTAGATGGGAAAATTACCCGACAAGGCACGATCGTATTCGCACTTAATGATCATTAAACGCTATTCTATATCCACACCGAGTAATTATTTTAATATTACAATATCTTAAGCTTTGGATTTAAAAGATCCCACTTAAGTGAAAGCGAGGAATATGTATTAATATTTGCTATTGTATAATTATTTATTAAGAAAGAGGATTTAATCCTCATTAAATATTTAGATTTACCTGCGATAAAGATTATCTGACTGAAAAGATTATTAATAAACGAATAGGAAAAGCTATTTAAATAAAAAATTTTACCGGAATATACACTATTCTTTGCATGCGTGCCCCTGAAAAGAAGGGGGGCTCATATTATAATTTATAGTGATATAAATAGCGTATAAAATATAATCTATCTATCGATATATAATCTTTATATTTAAGATGTGTATATATTTTCATCAAAAAAGTTTGATGTTAAAATATTGCTATATCGAAAATAATATTTAATTATATTTAATATTTAGCATGTAAGTACGATTTCCTACTACTTAGACATGAAGGATGCAATAGATCATATTATAACGATAAGCGCATAAATTTAACGGACTGACTCGATCTTAACTACGGAGCAGTAGCAATAAAAATCTATATGATATGGACATTATCAGAGCACCTTACTAATTTTGCATGGTGCGCAGCAGTTTTAGACCAAGAGATAAAGCGATGGGATAGAAAGAAATTATTTTTCTATTAGAATGACTGTAACTCTGTGTATCAATACGCATGGGTGCCGTTGTCTATTGAGTAGTAGATCGGTTGGTGGCCTTATCTTTTTTAAGATAAGCGTCGTAGCGACGATATTACGATAAGAT
The DNA here is from genome assembly GCA_964059975.1 of Serratia symbiotica. Classification (GTDB taxonomy): domain Bacteria; phylum Pseudomonadota; class Gammaproteobacteria; order Enterobacterales; family Enterobacteriaceae; genus CAXKXX01. The sequence goes on along the minus strand of CAXKXX010000001.1, from coordinate 113,891 downwards.
AAATAGTTAGATTATATTTATGTACCTACTACTCTATTTCATAGAAATCAATATGTTAATAATCGATTCTACCTATTAATTTTTATTGATAAGTTTTATATTAATTTTATTAATACTCTTTTTTCTATCACCTAATAAAAATTTTTAATATTTTTAATATTGATTTCATTTAGTCTGCTTCAATGTTAATTGAATTAATCAGATTTTTATCTCAAAATGAGTGTTTTTGAGTTACAACAACTCTTAACTCTCTCTTAAATTATTCAACCGTTACTGATTTCGCCAAGTTACGCGGTTGATCAACATCAGTACCTTTAATCAACCCTACATGATAAGATAATAGTTGTAACGGAACAGTATAAAGTATTGGTGCTACCACATCTTCGATATACGGTACTGAAACCACGATTACTCCTTCAGCACTAATAAATCCGGCATCTTGATCAGCAAATATGTATAGCCGACCACCTCGCGCCCGCACCGCTTCGATATTAGACTTTAATTTTTCTAATAACTGGTTATTTGGAGCTACTACAATTACCGGCATATCTGGATCAATTAAAGCAAGAGGGCCATGTTTTAATTCACCTCCTGCATAAGCTTCAGCATGAATGTAGGATATTTCTTTCAGCTTTAATGCTCCTTCCATAGCGACTGGATAGTGAGCGCCTCGACCAAGAAATAAGGCATGCTGTTTGTTAGAAAAATCTTCAGCTAATATTTTTATTTTTTTATCTATTAATAAGATTTTCTCAATTCGTAGTGAAAGTGTCTGTAAGGCAAGTGCGATATGATGTTCTGTGCTTTCATTCATATTTTTCAGGCGCCCCAAATGCACTACTAGCATAAGCAGTACCACAAGCTGAGTCGTAAAGGCTTTAGTGGAGGCCACCCCGATTTCAGTACCAGCTTTAGTCATTAAGACTAGATCGGATTCACGCACTAAAGAGGAACCAGCTACATTGCACACTACAAGGGATCCGATATAACCCAGTGTTTTAGATAAGCGCAGTGCCGCGAGAGTATCAGCCGTTTCTCCAGATTGAGACAGCATGATTATGAGACTTCCGGGTCGAACTACTGACTTACGATAGCGAAATTCGGAGGCAAGTTCTACGTCGCAAGGGATTTCTGATAGACTTTCAAACCAATAACGGGCTACCATTCCGGCGTGATATGAGGTGCCGCAAGCGATAATCTGTACATGTTGTACTTTTTTAAAAAGCTTGCAAGATCCCGAGCCCAGCTCTTCACTCAAGTTTATTTGTTCTTTTTTAATACGCCCCTCTAGAGTGTTTTTTAAGGCTATCGGTTGTTCGTAAATCTCTTTCTGCATATAGTGATGATATGGGCCTTTATCAATGTCGTTATATTGCATATGAGATTCTATTTTAGGACGTTCAACTGAATTGTATTCCTTGTCAATAATTCTGACAGAACAGTGAGTTATTTCAACTAAGTCTCCTTCTTCAAGAAAAACAAAACGACGCGTTACCGGCAGTAGGGCGATTTGATCAGAAGCAATAAAATTTGCTCTCATTCCAATGCCGATCACTAATGGACTCCCTGAATGCAAGGCAACTAATAGATTTGAATTACGCTTATCCATTACGACGATACTATAGTTTCCGCGCATTTGCGGTATGGCTCGCTGCAGTGCTCGTAGCAGTGCATCACCCTTACGATACTCCGAATGTATCAGATGAGCAATTACTTCAGTATCGGTGTCAGAACTAAAAAAGTAGCCACGCTCAATGAGCGTCTCACGAAGAGATTCATAGTTTTCTATGATTCCATTATGCACCACAGTGATATAATCAGAGGTATGTGGATGTGTATTAGCTACACTTGGCTCGCCGTGTGTCGCCCATCGGGTATGCGCGACACCAGTGCTACCGCGTAGTTTGTTTTTTTTTGCGGCTTGAATTAGTTTTTGTACTTTTCCTACGCGCCGCAATCGGCTGCAATTTCCTATAGTATCTGACACGAGTATGCCAGAAGAGTCGTAACCGCGATATTCAAGACGTCGTAAACCTTCTAATAAAACATCTACAATATCTCGTTGTGCTACTGCGCCTATAATTCCACACATTAACTATATTCCTATTTAAGTATCTTCAGCCATTTACTGTTATAATCTCAGATTAATGCTTATCAGTTTTATCTCGCACCTTCTAATTTCTAAGGCATCAGCGACTAAATATACTTGGTATGAAGATAATGTTTAGCCTTCAATAGAAAGCAGGTCAGGCTATTATGCTTCTTCTAATTTTTAGAGAGATGCGTTTTGGATCTCAGATCTTATATCCGAAAGCTTAACCAGATTTACTTTAAAAGTTTTTATTTTATCTTAAAATATGCGCTAATTAAGTCAATTTTTAATCAATGTGTGCTCACTGCCCTTCCGACTTGATAGATTAAATTATTTATGAAATACTTTCTTATCTCTCAACTTAGTTGGACGAATCCACCCACGGATATGCTTTTGATTAACGCGACTTAATACGAGTTCATTTTCGTTAATATTATGTGTAACCGTAGTGCCAGCAGCAATTGTGGCATCCTTTCCGATAGAAACGGGTGCTACTAATTGGCTATCAGAACCAATAAATACGCCGTCACTAACAATAGTTTTATGTTTATTGGCGCCATCGTAGTTGCAGGTGATAGTTCCGGCACCAATATTGACGCCATTGCCAATTTCAGCATTCCCTATATAACTCAGATGACCTGCTTTAGAATTTTTACCTAAATGTGCTTTTTTCATTTCGACAAAATTACCAACTTGAGCTCCAGAAGCTAATTGAGTTCCAGGACGTAGATGAGCAAAAGGGCCAACAATACAGCCAGCCTTTAGTGCTGTACCTTCTAATACGCTATAGGCTTTAATCTCGCAGTCATCACTAATCTCACAGTTTTTTAACACACAGCCAATGCCAATTTTTACCCGGTCGCCCAACTTGACAGCGCCTTCAATAATTACATTGGCATCAATAGATACATCACGACCGCAATAGAGCTCGCCGCGTAGATTAAAGCGTAGAGGATCTAGTAGCATCACGCCCGACAATAGCAATTTTTTAGATTGCTTTAATTGAAATAGTCGCTCTAATTCCGCTAATTGTAAGCAATTATTAATACCCCTCACTTCGTTTGGATTAATTGGATGCACCACCTCTATTTTTTTGCCATCCGAATGAGCCAGTGCGACGATATCTGTAATATAATATTCACCTTGAGCATTATCTTTTTTGAGCATATCTAGCCAACACTTCAGATCGTAACCGTTAGCGACTAAAATTCCAGTATTAATTTCAGTAATCTTACGTTGTTTTTTACTAGCGTCTTTATGCTCAATGACACCCGCCACCTTACTATTTTCTCGTAAAATACGTCCGTATCCACTTGGATTGTCACGTATCACTGTCAGTAGGCTTATGCCGCTCTCCGGCTTTGATGCTATAAGCTGATTAAGAGTCTGGGTTGAGATCATTGGAACGTCTCCGTATAATAGCAACACGTCTTCATCATCAGAAAAATATGGTGCGGCTTGCTGCACTGCATGTCCAGTACCTAACTGTTCAGATTGAAAAACCCAATTGAGTCTCTTTTCGCTCAAAGTTTTTTTTAATAGATCGCCACCATAGCCGTATACGAGATGAATATTTTGTGCATTTAATTGCATCGCGGTATCAATGACGTATTGAACCATTGGCTTACCCGCTAACACATGCAATACTTTAGGAAGATCGGAATACATGCGCCTTCCTTTACCTGCAGCCAGGATTACTATACTTATTTTACTATTCGACATACATAACCTGATGGCCCTATTTGATAGGAAAAATATATATGATTTACAACATAGAATTAGCTTACGAGAAATTAAAAAAATCTTTCTAACTATCGATTATATTATTAATATATAATATAATAACTCGAACTAATAAATAGATTAAATAATTTTTTTCAAAAAAATCGGGCGACCCGGATTCTAGGTCGCCCGATTTTTTAATACTTTAAAAGCTTTATATCTATGAAAATTACATTGCGTTTCTAGTTAATTCAATAACACGAAGTTTTGCAATTGATTTCTCTAATTTAGAAATCGCAAGGTCATGCTCTAAATCGGATTGGGGGTTGCAAACACACTCTTCGGCTTTACGCTTAGCGTGCAAAGCACGCTCTTTATCGAGATCAACCCCGCGAATAGCTGTGTCCGCTAGAACAGTAAATGCACTCGGACGTACTTCGAGCACACCTCCTGATAAATAAATCCACTCTTTTTCATCATATTGTTTAACAATATAAACCATGCCTGGCTTGATACAAGTAAGAAGGGGCGCGTGGCTAGGTAAGAGCCCTAATTCACCTTCACTACCAGTGATGTGTATCTTTTTTACTAAGCCTGAAAATATCTGTTGTTTCATGCTAATTACACTTAAATAACAAGTCGTAGCCATATCGAATTCCTTTCGGAGCATTACTATTTTTGTTTAGCTTTTTCTACAACTTCTTCAATAGTTCCAACCATGTAGAATGCTTGCTCTGGCAAATGATCATAGTCTCCACTAATAATACCTTTAAAGCTGCGTATAGTATTTTTCATAGATACGAATTTTCCTGGAGAACCTGTAAAAACTTCTGCCACAAAAAATGGCTGAGAGAAGAAGAACTGGATTTTACGTGCGCGAGACACTACTAGTTTGTCTTCTTGGGACAGCTCATCTATGCCTAAGATGGCTATCATATCTTTTAATTCTTGATAACGCTGTAAAATAGACTGTACTTCACGTGCTACATCGTAATGCTCTTGACCAACAATAAGAGGATCTAATTGACGGCTCGTTGAGCCCAGAGGATCAACGGCCGGGTAAATACCCAAAGAAGCAATATCGCGACTTAAAACGACAGTGGCGTCTAAGTGTGAAAAGGTCGTCGCTGGCGAGGGATCGGTTAAGTCATCTGCTGGTACGTAAACGGCCTGTACGGAAGTGATAGAGCCTTTTTTGGTGGAGGTAATACGCTCTTGGAGAATACCCATTTCTTCAGCTAAAGTTGGCTGATAACCTACTGCAGATGGAATGCGTCCCAGAAGTGCAGATACTTCGGTACCTGCAAGCGTGTAACGATAGATGTTGTCAATAAAAAATAGAACTGCATTCCCTTCGTCACGAAACTTTTCGGCTATAGTCAATCCGGTCAATGCGACACGCAGACGGTTACCCGGAGGTTCGTTCATCTGGCCATAAACTAATGATACTTTATCTAGAACATTTGAGTCTTTCATTTCATGAAAGAAATCGTTGCCTTCCCGAGTACGCTCTCCGACACCTGAAAACACTGAATATCCTGAGTGCTCTATTGCGATATTACGAATCAGTTCCATCATGTTTACCGTTTTACCTACACCCGCGCCCCCAAAAAGACCAATTTTCCCACCCTTACCAAAGGGACAAATTAGATCCATTACCTTTATGCCGGTTTCTAGCAGCTCCTCAGAGCTAGACAGCTCTTCGTATGTTGGTGGACTTCGGTGAATAGGCCAGCGCTCTTTCTCGCAAATCTCGCCTTTCATATCTATAGGTTCGCCTAGTACGTTCATTATGCGCCCTAAAGTGGCTTTACCTACAGGAACTTCGATCGGGTGTTCTAAGTTATTAACCCTTAATCCACGACTAAGGCCATCAGAATTCCCCATTGCAATACACCGAACGGTACCGCCGCCTAACTGCTGCTGTACTTCCAGCACTAGCGTCTGAGTATTATTTTGAACCTCAAGAGCATTATATATATTTGGTACCCCATCCTGAGGAAATTCGACGTCTACTACGGCGCCAATTACCTGGATAATCTTTCCAGTAGCCATCTTGAATCCTCTACCTAATTCTTATACCTACTATGATGAAGGTTTCCGATATACGCCTTCAGTAACCCTGATCTGTTTGGGGCATAAGACTTTATTAAACTAAAGATGCTCCTACGACAACCTCGGCAAGTTCTTGAGTGATACTAGTTTGGCGAGCTTTATTATAGATTAACTGAAGTTCTCTAATTAAGTTGCTAGCATTATCGTTTGCAGACTTCATTGCAACCATTCGTGCGGCATGTTCGCTAGCTAGATTTTCTAGGACACCCTGATAAACTTGTGACTCTACATAGCGTCGAAATAAAGCATCGAGAGGTGTTTTCAGATCCGGCTCGTATAAGTAATCACAAGCTTTTTTTTTAAACTCTTCAGTATTGCTTAGTAGTAACGGTAATATCTGACTCACTTTCGGTTCTTGAGACATCGCATTAATAAATTTATTATTAACAATATATAGCTTGTCTAAACGATTAGCATCATAGTTTTTTAGCAGCACTTTTGCTGATTTCATAAATTTGAAAAAATAAGGTTGATCACTTATTCCTGTAGTCTCATCAATGATATTAATGCCCTTGAGATTAAAAAAGGAAGCTGCTTTAGAGCCAATCAGAGCTAAGTCTATTTCGACATCTCTTTCTAACCAGATTTTTATTTCAGTAGAGAGCTTTTTGAATAAATTTATGTTTAAGCCGCCACAGAGCCCACGATCTGTAGATACTACCAGATAACCAATACGATTAACTTTACGTTTTTTTAGGTACGGGTGCTTATCCCGTATATAACTTAATGAAAGATTATTAATCACTTTACATACTGCTTCTGCATAGAAACGAGCGGCTTTCATTCGTTCTTGTGATTTACGCATTTTAGAAACAGCTACTATTTCCATCGCTTTAGTGATCTTTTGTGTACTTTTAACGCTCTTAATTTTACGATGGATCTCTTTTGTACTAGCCATCTCCGCTGCTCCTAATTGCTAGATAAATTACTGTTCTCTTGTTACAAGACCCTAAAATCTTACCAGATTTGAGTTTTCTTAAAAGTATCGACGATGCTTTTCAATTTGTTCTTGATGTCATCACTAAAGTTACCGGTTTGATTAATATGGTCTAACAATTCAGCGTGTTCACTATTAGCATAAGCTATTAATGCGACTTCAAATCTTTCAATTTTTATGATTTCAATATCATTTAAATAAATAGGTGCTGCAGCAAAAAGCATTAAAGATTGCTGTGCGACTGACATCCCTGAATACTGCTTTTGTTTCAGGAGTTCAGTCACTTTTTGTCCATGGATTAGTAGTTTATGGGTGGCATCATCTAGATCGGAATCAAAATGTGAGAATGCTGCTAATTCTCTATACTGTGCAAGAGCAGTACGTATACCTCCGGATAGTTTTTTCATAATTTTTGTTTGTGCTGCACTACCTACGCGCGATACTGATATACCTGGATTAACTGCTGGACGAATGCCAGCATTAAATAGGTTGGATTCTAAGAATATCTGACCGTCAGTGATTGAAATGACATTCGTTGGAATAAATGCAGAAATATCGCCCGCCTGAGTTTCAATGATTGGTAGAGCAGTTAATGATCCGCTTTTTCCTTTAACTTTACCTTTCGTACACTTTTCAACGTACTCAGAACTAACTCGTGCTGATCGCTCTAGTAATCGGGAATGAAGATAAAATATATCGCCTGGATAGGCTTCTCGGCCTGGTGGACGCCTTAGTAATAAGGAAATTTGACGATAAGCAATAGCCTGCTTTGATAGATCATCATATATAATCAGCGCATCTTCACCGCGATCACGAAAGTATTCGCCCATCGCACAACCAGAATAGGGAGCTAGGTATTGAAGTGCGGCTGATTCGGAAGCAGTAGCAACAACAACGATGGTGTTGGAGAGTGCGCCATACTCCTCCAGCTTTCGTACCACGCTAAAGACGCTGGACGCTTTCTGACCGATAGCTACGTAAATACACTTAATGCCTGAATTCCTCTGATTGATAATCGTATCAATCACAAGTGCAGTCTTACCAGTTTGGCGGTCACCGATTACGAGTTCGCGTTGCCCGAGTCCAATCGGAATCATCGCATCAATAGATTTGTAGCCAGTCTGTAGTGGTTGGTCGATAAATTGGCGATCAATAACGCCAGGAGCAATAGTTTCCGCAGGTGAAAGGCCATCGTGTTCAATTGGTCCTTTACCATCAATAGGTGCGCCTAAAGCATTAATAATGCGACCCAGTATGCCGTGCCCGACAGGCACTTCTAGAATTCGCCTAGTACATTTTACTTTCATTCCTTCCGTCAGATTTACGTAAGGTCCCATAACGACGGCGCCCACGGAGTCACGCTCTAGATTTAACGCTATTGCATAACGGTTACCTGGAAGTGCTAACATTTCACCCTGCATCACTTCGTCTAGACCCTGTATCCGGATAATTCCGTCACTGACAGAAATAATGGTGCCTTCGTTGTAGCTCTTGGTCTCTAAATTAAATTGAAGAATCCGTTTTTTTATCAGTTCGCTTATTTCAATAGAGTTAAGTTGCATAATTCAGCTCTTCTTAAGACTGCAAGATATCTGTAAGTCGTTCGAGGCGGCCACGAAGGCTACTATCAATAACCATATCTCCGATTCGGATAATGATGCCGGCAATCACGGATTTATCGATTTTACAATTTAGTTTAACTTTCATTGATAAACGTTTTTCGATTGCAGAGACAATTTTAGCCTTTTGCGTAGCGCTTAGTCTATTCGCGGAAAGTGCATCTACTTCTACAATAGAATCCAGCTCATTGCGTATCATCATAAACTGATCTAAAACTATGGGAAGAAGTAGTAAACGCTTATTTTCTGCCATTATATGAATAAAGTTTTGACCATATTTATCGAGTCGATCGCTACAAATGTCAATAAATATGTTGGATAGTGTCTTGGGAGCAAGCACCCCAGAAAGAAGTTCAAACATTTTTTCATTACGAGTGACGGTGGCTGCAAATAAAAGCATTTCCTGCCATAGATCTATGCTTTGATGCTCAAGCGCAAACTCAAAGGCTGCTTTTGCATAAGGGCGCGCTATTGTGATAGATTCGGGCATTAATCCCGGTCTCCTTAAAGTTCATCAATTAATTTATCGAGGATCGCATTACTAGTGGTTTTATCCACAGACCGTTCGATAATCTTCTCGGCTCCAATCATTGCTAACATAGCAGTTTGCTTATGTAGTTCCTCGCGAGCTCGCATGAGCTCGGCTTTTATTTCAGAGTGAGCCTGAGCCATAATTTTATTCCGCTCTAGTTTGGCTTCGTTTTGGGCTGCATCCATGATTTGGGCTTTACGCTTATTGGCTTGTTCGATACAAGACAACGCCTCTTTTTTCGCGTTTTTTAGATGATCAGCAACATGCAGTCGCAATAATTCCATCTCTTTTTTTGAGCGTTCTGCTAAGGCGAGGCCCTTAGTTATTTCTTCTTGACGCTTCTCGATAGTAGCCATAATCGGTGGCCATATATACTTCATGCAAAACCAAACAAATAGAAAAAATGCGATGGCTTGGCCGAGGATTGTTGCGTTAAGATTCACAGACTGGTGCCTCTTTAAAAAATTAATTGTTTAGTATTTTATTAATTATAAACAAGGTTTTTATTTTACTGTGCGATAGCAAACATCACATATAGACCGAGACCAACAGTGATCATTGGGATGGCGTCAGCTAGACCCATAACGATAAAAAACTGTGTCCGTAAGGCGGGGATCAAGTCAGGCTGTCGAGCCGCTCCTTCTAAAAATTTGCCGCCCAGTATGCCAATGCCGATCGCAGCACCAATTGCTGCTAGCCCCATCATCACGGCAGCAGCCATATATAGTAGATCTGTATTTACGTTTTCCATAATATGCTCCAGTTTATTGCAGTTAAAAAATACGCGCGCTTTAAGAATTAGTATTCATCTGAGATGCCATTGATAGATAAACGATTGTTAAAACGGTGAAAATAAAAGCTTGCAATGTAATCACCAAGATGTGAAATATCGCCCAAGGTAAGCTCAACGCCCACTGTGACCACCATGGTAAAAGACCAGAGATCAGGATGAAGATCAGTTCGCCTGCATACATGCTCCCAAAGAGTCTTAAACCAAGTGAGACTGGTTTAGATATCAGGCTAATGCCTTCAAGAATTAAGTTTATTGGAATAAATATGGGGTGGTTGAAGGGGTGCATAGTTAATTCTTTTATAAATTTATGAATACCTTTTATTTTTATACTATAGAAAAGAATCAATATAAATACACTTAATGCCATCGCTAAAGTGACATTTACGTCAGCAGTGGGAACTATACGCAGCATGGGGATTCCGAGATAACGTTCCCCAACAATTGGGAATAGATCGATCGGTAGTAGGTCCATCAGATTCATTAGAAACACCCATACGAACACGGTTAATGCTAGCGGTGCAATAATCTTGCTTTTTCCATCATACATACTTCGTACGTTTTCATCGATAAATGTAATCATCAATTCTATAGCAGTTTGTAGCTTATTCGGTACGCCAGTAGCGGTATTTTTTGCCACCTTATGGAGTATCTTTAAAAAAAGGATTCCGAGGGAAATAGAAAAAAACATCGAGTCAATGTTAATTGACCAGAACCCAGTGCCGACTTGTAATTGTGTCAGATGATGACTAATGTATTCTTGTGGATTCAGGGCTTCTTTTGCAAACACGATACGCTATCCCCTATTTAGTTAAACCTAAAAATTACAAGCATAAGAGAGACTCTTGTCTGTATCAGGAGCCTTGTCTGATAGGTTACAAAACGAGAGCTAAGGCATGCTATCTTTAACATATCAAACGCTACAATCAAAAAAAAGACAGTATTTATAAGATTTTAACGCCACGTGAATGGTGCACAGATAGAAAGGCCGATAAATTAGAAAGGCCGATAAATATTGATATTTGTATCTGGTAGTGTGCGCCAAACACAGAATTGGATGCTTGCTTTTTAACTAAGGGTTTTGACGCGGTAAACAGCGCCGAAATATTTTTGCCCTTTCCTTTCATCTCGAAAAGGGATGAGATGAGCTTAAGTATCATTAATTAGATTAGAAGTACAGGAATTTACACGTGATTTTGGGTCTTAAGATTTTGGGTCTTAAATAGATGGGCACATGATGTCCCTTCTTTTCTGCATGATGCTCCTTCTTTTCTTTGTCTATAAAATGATGCACGACGCATGTCACATGTCGGGGGCTAAAAAATTTAAGTAAGTTACGCAATTATTTTATTTTTTTCAGAGGATGAAATTTTATTCTTTTCAGTCAGGTGAAAAACTTCTTAAGTTGTATAATGAACTAGTTTACTTATTGAATCAATATTCAAATAAATGTAAATAACTATTTAACTCAATTCTCTCCTTTTGGTACTTTTTAAGAAAATAGCAAGGATCCCTATTTAATAATTTCTATATGTTTTATACGTTCATATGTTCTATAAGGCGATCAGAAAAGGACGTGCCAGATCGCGATACGCCTCACTTTACAGTAAGGTATAAATATGGTTTATAATAATTAGATTTTATATTATTAAAAATTTTTTAGATAAATATTATGTTAATAATATAATCAATAATTACTGAGAAAGATACAGGCTAGTTGCGATTTGTGAAAAATATATTTTTAATCACTCTATTTTATATTTTTAATCACTCTATTTTATGATGTTAGATAACAACACTATCTATAATTTAGATGCAGATTACCGATGCCCGTCAAGATTACCAATGCCCGTCAATTAGATATGCTTATTAAAATAATGTGCCACTATCATGATACAACAAAACTGTACTTGATAAGATCTACTAGGTAAGGCGCATCGAGGCATTCCTGAGGAATTCCCGTATTAAATCAGTATTAAAAAGGCTTGAGTTTATATTGTATCTCTGGCGTAAAAATCTTCATTAGAGACAGAAGATTAGGTCATTTAATGGTCCTACTATCCAAGATAGTAAATTCACTTCTCCTGAAACAGACAATAGTAAATAGAATACAGTGCAGAAAATAATTGGCATTACATTAATAATTTTAATTAAGGCAAAAATAGCCACTGTCTTTTAATCTATTCATTATCTTCCAGTCCGAAAAGCGTCTTGACGCCAGTAGCTGTTCGATTTCATGACGAATTTTTCTGATTATTTTTCTGATCATATGGAAATGATTATTTAAGTGCGAATCTAATTGACCTCGGTTCGTCGAAGCAGTCCTTGTTTTTTTAACCAAATTAGCAAAATTGAAATTGCCGCTGGGGTAATCCCAGAAATACGTGACGCTTGGCCAATAGAATACGGTTTATGATCGTTTAACTTGGCAATGACTTCGTTTGAAAGACCAGAAATTTGACGGTAGTCGAGGGATAATGGCAGAGTAGTATTTTCGTTTCTGCGGTGTTTGCTAATCTCTGATAGCTGACGGGCTATGTAACCTTGATACTTGATTTGGATCTCAACTTGCTCGGCAATTTGTACGTCTTGCAATCCTGGCGAAAAAGTGGCTATGCTGGTTAGCAATGAATAATCTACTTCAGGTCGGCGAAGTATCTCTTCACCGTTGGCCTTATAAAGCAATGGTTTCTTTAAAAAAGAACTCGCCTGATTAGCAGCCTCAGTATTCGGATACAACCAGATACTGCGAAGTCGTTGAAGTTCTTGTTCAACACCTTCTATTTTTCTACAATAGCGCTCCCACCTTATAGCGCTCACTAATCCGAATTCACGACCTTTTTCTGTTAGACGTAAATCTGCATTGTCTTCACGTAACATCAGGCGATATTCAGCCCGTGAGGTGAACATGCGGTAGGGTTCTTGAGTCCCAAGTGTAGTGAGATCATCGACTAGTACACCAAGATAGGACTGATCACGACCTGGTACCCACCCCTCTTCTTGATTTGCGTACCGTCCAGCATTAAGGCCGGCCAGCAATCCCTGGGCAGCAGCTTCTTCATAACCAGTTGTACCATTAATTTGACCCGCGAAAAATAGGCCTGGAATTAGCTTACTTTCTAAGGTGGGTTTTAGATCTCGTGGATCATAAAAATCATATTCGATAGAATAGCCTGGTCGGACGACCCAAGCATGCTGCATGCCCTTTATTGAATGAATGATCTGTATCTGCACGTCAAATGGTAAACTAGTGGAAATTCCGTTCGGATAAATTTCATTACTTGTTAGACCCTCAGGTTCAAGGAAGATCTGATGTGCATTACGATCAGCAAAACGTACTACTTTATCTTCGATCGAGGGACAATAGCGTGGTCCAGTTCCTTTAATAACGCCAGCGTGTATTGGGCTGCGATCGAGATTACTTCGGATAATCTCATGGGTTTTTTCATTAGTGTAAGTAATGTGACATACTGTTTGCTCTGGATGTTGATTGTGATCGCCGATAAATGAAAATGTTGGGATTGGTATATGGCCTTCCTGTGGCACCAAGATATTAAAATTAATAGTACGAGCGTCAATGCGCGGAGGCGTGCCAGTTTTTAGCCGGTTAACACGCAGGGGTAGTTTTTTTAAGTTCTGAGAGAGGGTGGTAGATGACGGATCGCCAGCCCTTCCGCCTTTATAATTCTTTAGACCGAGGTGAATAGTGCCATTAAGAAAGGTGCCTACTGTTAATACGATCGCTTTGGCGAGGAACTTGCATCCTACTTTGGTGATCGCGCCTACAGCTTGATCATTTTCTATAATAAGGTCATCGACTGATTGTTGTAAAATCATTAAGTTAGGTTGGTTTTCTAAAGAAGTTCGTATCGCATGGCGATATAATATACGATCAGCCTGCGCCCGTGTAGCTCTTACTGCCGCACCTTTGCTTACATTTAGTGTCCTAAACTGAATGCCGGCACGATCGGTAGCAGTAGCCATGATTCCTCCAAGTGCATCAATTTCTTTTACTAAATGTCCTTTACCAATACCACCAATAGCAGGGTTGCAGGACATTTGTCCGAGCGTATCGATATTAGCTGTTAGCAGTAGAGTGCTCCGCCCCATGCGTGCTGATGCCATAGCGGCTTCGGTACCTGCATGGCCAGCACCGATGATAATGACGTCAAATTTATTAGGATAAATCATATTACTCCCTCTTATTGAATTAGGAAAGATCGGGGTTGCTTTTAAGATAAGAATTCTAGCTAAGATGTGATGGATGACCAAATAGTTAGTATGGTAGAATTAAAAGAAAATCTTTTTGACTAAAGATTTTCTTATTTAATGTTTTTATTAGGATTGTAGTTTTTTGTGGGTAAGCATGTATTCTTTTTTGATATCAACATACTAGCAGTCATTATTTTCTGTGGATGATCGGTGATTTTAGTGCGGATAAACTGGGTTCTAAATAGTGTCTTATACACATAGGATCAATAAATTTACCACAGTTACTTATATCTGAAATTATTTGCATAACATTTGAGTAAGTTAGAATAGGCCATTCTATTGTATCCAGATTTTATAGAGTGCTACATTTAGTCATATTGATTTTAAATCGTCTAGACGAGCACTTATTTTTATCACGAAATGACTATGATTGATTTCTTTAATGATTTTACAAGATCTATCGTATAGAGAGATCTCTAAAGAGATATAATATCTTTTATTAAGGCCGTAAACTATTAGTGTTTTCCTCCATCACTATGCTCATAAGAAATTGTGATTTTAGGTATTAAAATAAAAATAATTTATTTATAAAAACCTTGCAAAATTTTAGTAGAAAAGTTAAATCTACATATTTCAAGTTTCATTCAAATATTTAATTAAATTATAAATACCTCTAAGATTCAAAGTATAAATCCTCTAATATTCTTTGTACCTGCTTCTGATAAGAATAATGTTTAATGCGCTAAATGGCGCCATTTTAAATAAGTCGGTAGAAATATAATATTAGACCGATCAATTCCGAAGACACGTTAAGAAGGGCTTAATACTAGCTGCTTCACCGTCTCTGGTGAGACGAGCGCAACTCGATAAGCGAGTGATAGTGGTTTTGGCACAATGCCATTGTGCCATTAAGGATGATGCTTCATACATGCTTCTGCAACGTAGACCATTTTATTTTCTTAATTAACTAAATTCCGCTAGTTTTATCTAAAGTAATTTTTCCGAATTCTGGAAAATGATACATGAAGCGTTTAAATCACAGATGCAGATTAGATAAATAGTGGTATGTGTTAGCAAGAATAGCTTGTTTAAAAAATGGACTTAATGTTATTAAAAAATTAATTAAACGTGAGTAAATTAGACAAACAGCGACTAAGCATGAATAAATGATCAATAAATATGAATCTAATAAATATGAATCGATCAAAATTTATAAAAAATATTAAATAATATACCGATCTTGAAAAGAATATATCGATCTGCAATAAAATTTAAATGCTTTTTTATAGATCGAATGACGGATCAAATAAGAAAATTTTTTTACATTTTTATAAAATAAAATTAAACTAATTAGAAGATGTAGCTAAACTATAAATCCAGGATTTATAGTAAAGTCGATGACATCATTCGAAAATATTTTAACAAAAAAATCACGCTGTTTCCGACCTGAACAGCTTCGATTTAATACAGGTATATTAAAGTGGCAAGCGTCTTCCATAAACATGATAAGAGGCTTGCCTGTCTAGACGAATACTGCTAGACAAGCACCCAAAAATTTGCATGGTAGATATTGATAGAAGAGTAGGACAGAATAAATACTACCACAACTAAATGTGTTTTTTACTACCATTACATGAAGTCACCTCTTCTTGTCCAGCATCAATCGCAGTGCTAAATCTTGGGTGCTAGCTATAGTTTTGGACGAAATAGTACATATGTTTTCCAATGAATCAGTGAGGATTTTATACTTTTAATGATGCGTATTATAAGGCTCGTATTTGAATAAATCTAAACTGATGAATGATTAAAATGTAGTAGTCTATATCGGTGATATCACTCATTCAGCTAGTTGTAGGTTGGCTCAAGGAAGATTATTATTTATCATCTACTTGAGATCAGAATTAAGATTAATTGAAGGTTATGACCATATTCCTCAGTATGCGACCAATCTTAATATATGTTATGCATGTAGAAAATGCTAAGCAAGCTAGCAAGGCTATTAATTAAAAAATTAGCGTATAAATTTGATACTGAGAAGTCAAAGATCAAGATAATTTCTATGCAATATTAAGGGTATTTTCGGTGTTCGAATAGAACAGACGCCGAAACACATTCGAGTGCGCTGCTAATTACACTAAAAATAAATTATTATTCTGAATAATGCATTGGAGTGATAGGCGGTAATATCGGCACTGCGGGTTAATAAGAAGCCGCCCTCTAAATTCGCACACTCGGCAATCTTAAAATAATTAATCAACCAACTAATTATCGTGATCAGAACCGTTAATTTTAAACAATACCTATGGCACATAAGTATTATTTATGACCCAGAGCTATGTTGCTCAATATTGTTTGTCTGTCAACCTGAAGATCTATGTGTGGAAAACTACGTGCCCTCACATAGATACAAATAAGGATATATCGTTAGATATAACAGAAATTTTTACTTCAAGCGTAACCTTCATCGAAGGGCCAATTAGCAGGACAAGAAAATTTAAGTGACTTATTACCGAACATTACACTCACGTAGCTTTAAGTGTCTGATCCATGCCCCTATCTCTTTTTATTTTAAGCAGCTTTTATCTGTACTTAGTATAATCAGTATACTAAGGAGTTAAGGGTATACTAAGGAGTTAAGACTATGTATACTAAAGAGTGAAGGTTATACTAAAGAATGAAAGAAGAATTAGTACTTCTTGCTTACTTTTAATTTTTTTATAAAAATATGATTAAAATTTTTCATTTAGGTATTGCATGCCCTGAAGAATGCGCTATACTAGATTTGATAAGTAATAAAGACTCATGCACTCCAGAGTACCCAAATTACTAAAATCAAAAAAAATAAAATAACAGCTTGACTCAATTTAAAAAAGCAAGCAAGATAGAATGCAAAGCAAAACCTATTAAATCGCTCTTTAAAAATTTATCAGACAATCTGTGTGGGCACTCCGCAAAAGTATTTCGTCCCTTAAAGACAAAAATACAAAAGCTAAAACGCAATCCACCAAAGTAGTATCTACGAAATAAATCTACAGGCTATGCCTGATAGAAAAAACTATATCAATGTTTAAATTGAAGAGTCTGATCATGGCTCAGATTAAACGCTGGCGGCAGGCCTAACACATGCAAGTCGAGCGGTAACAACAAAGAGCTCGCTCTTTGGGTGACAAGCGGCGAACGGGTGAGTAATGTCTGGGAAACTGCCTAATGGCGAGGGATAACTACTGGAAACGGTAGCTAATACCGCATAATGTCGCAAGACCAAAGTGGGGGACCTTTAGGCCTCACGCCATCAGATGTGCCCAGATGGGATTAGCTAGTAGGCGAGGTAATAGCTCACCTAGGCAACGATCCCTAGCTGGTCTGAGAGGACAACCAGCCACACTGGAACTGAGACACGGTCCAGACTCCTACGGGAGGCAGCAGTGGGGAATCTTGCACAATGGGCGAAAGCCTGATGCAGCCATGCCGCGTGTGTGAAGAAGGCCTTCGGGTTGTAAAGCACTTTCAGCAAGGAGGAAAAGCGATGTTCTAAAAAAACATCGCGTTGACATTACTTGCAAAAGAAGCACCGGCTAACTCCGTGCCAGCAGCCGCGGTAACACGGAGGGTGCAAGCGTTAATCGGAATTACTGGGCGTAAAGCGCACGTAGGCGGCCCGCTAAGTCAGATGTGAAATCCCCGCGCTTAACGTGGGAACAGCATTTGAAACTGGCGAGCTAGAGTTTTGTAGAAGAGAGTAGAATTCCAGGTGTAGCGGTGAAATGCGTAGAGATCTGGAGGAATACCAGTGGCGAAAGCGGCTCTCTAGACAAAAACTGACGCTCAGGTGCGAAAGCGTGGGGAGCAAACAGGATTAGATACCCTGGTAGTCCACGCCGTAAACGATGTCGATTTAGAGGCTGTGCCCTAGAGGCGTGGCCTCTGAAGCTAACGCGTTAAATCGACCGCCTGGGGAGTACGACCGCAAGGTTAAAACTCAAATGAATTGACGGGGGCCCGCACAAGCGGTGGAGCATGTGGTTTAATTCGATGCAACGCGAAGAACCTTACCTACTCTTGACATCCAGAGAATTTTTTAGAAATAGAAAAGTGCCTCAGGGAACTCTGAGACAGGTGCTGCATGGCTGTCGTCAGCTCGTGTTGTGAAATGTTGGGTTAAGTCCCGCAACGAGCGCAACCCTTATCCTTTGTTGCCAGCGATAACGTCGGGAACTCAAAGGAGACTGCCGGTGATAAACCGGAGGAAGGTGAGGATGACGTCAAGTCATCATGGCCCTTACGAGTAGGGCTACACACGCGCTACAATGGCGTATACAAAGAGAAGCGACCTCGCAAGAGCAAGCAAACCTCACAAAGTACGTCACAGTCCGGATTGGAGTCTGCAACTCGACTCCATGAAGTCGGAATCGCTAGTAATCGTAGATCAGAATGCTACGGTGAATACGTTCCCGGGCCTTGTACACACCGCCCGTCACACCATGGAAGTGGGTTGCAAAAGAAGCAAATAGCTCAACCTCAGGGAAAGCGTTTACCACTTTGTGATTCATGACTGGGGTGAAGTCGTAACAAGGTAACCGTAGGGGAACCTGCGGTTGGATCACCTCCTTAAAAATAAAGATTGCACGCAAAGCGGCGTGCCCACACAAACTGTCTGATAAAAATTAACAAGCAAAAAATCGCAATAGGCTTGTAGCTCAGGCGGTCAGAGCGCACCCCTGATAAGGGTGAGGTCAGTGGTTCAAATCCACTCAGGCCTACCATTAGTTAAAAAGTATCACCCCAAAATTCTTTATAAAATGTAAAGAGGGGCTATAGCTCAGCCGGTAGAGCGCCTGCTTTGCACGCAGGAGGTCGACGGTTCGATTCCGCCTAGCTCCACAAAGCCTAAAACACGCGGGTAAAACGCCAGCGCTGTCAACAAAAGAACATCACTACATTTAAAAATTTTTGCTCTTTAAAAATATGGAACAAGCTAAAAATTAAAATGCGATAAGCTTAAATTTATCTCTCCAAGCAAAAATGCTAAGACAAAAATAAGCAATCGCAACGCACATCTTAAACACTTGCACTCTTAAGTAAAATATCTTTGGGTTGTAAGGTTAAGCAAATAAGCGTACACGGTGAATGCCTAGGCAGTCAGAGGCGATGAAGGGCGTACAAATCTGCGAAAAGCGTCGGTAAAGTGATATGAACTGCTATAACCGGCGATACCCGAATGGGGAAACCCAGTGTGGTACTCCACACTATCGTTAAGTAAATACATAGCTTAACGAAGCAAACCGAGGGAACTGAAACATCTAAGTACCTCGAGGAAAAGAAATCAACCGAGATCCCCTCAGTAGCGGCGAGCGAACCGGGGTCAGCCCAGAACCTAAATCAGATAGTGCGTTAGTAGAAGCGTCTGGAAAGTCGCGCAGTAAAGGGTGATAGCCCCGTACACTAAAACGGACTGCCTGTGAGTTCAATGAGTAAGACGAGACACGTGATATCCTGTCTGAATATGGGGGGACCATCCTCCAAGGCTAAATACTCCTGACTGACCGATAGTGAACTAGTACCGTGAGGGAAAGGCGAAAAGAACCCCGGCGAGGGGAGTGAAAAGAACCTGAAACCGTGTACGTACAAGCAGTAGGAGCACTCTAAAAGTGTGACTGCGTACCTTTTGTATAATGGGTCAGCGAGTTATATTTTGTAGCAAGGTTAACCAATTAGGGGAGCCGTAGGGAAACCGAGTCTTAACAAGGCGAATAGTTGCAAAGTGTAGACCCGAAACCCGGTGATCTAGCCACGGGCAGGTTGAAGGTTGGGTAAATCCAACTGGAGGACCGAACCGACTAATGTTGAAAAATTAGCGGATGACCTATGGCTAGGGGTGAAAGACTAATCAAACCGGGAGATAGCTGGTTCTCCCCGAAAGCTATTTAGGTAGCGCCTCGTGAATTCATCTTAGGGGGTAGAGCACTGTTTCGGCTAAGGGGCCATCCCGGCTTACTAATCCGATGCAAACTACGAATACCAAAGAATGCTATCACGGGAGACACACGGCGGGTGCTAACGTCCGTCGTGAAAAGGGAAACAACCCAGACCGCCAGCTAAGGTCCCAAAGTCATGGTTAAGTGGGAAACGATGTGGGAAGGCATAGACAACCAGGATGTTGGCTTAGAAGCAGCCATCCTTAAAAGAAAGCGTAATAGCTCACTGGTCGAGTCAGCCTGCGCGGAAGATGTAACGGGGCTAAACCATGCACCGAAGCTGCGGCAGCGACGCGCGACGTCGCTGGGTAGGGGAGCGTTCTGTAAGCCGCAGAAGACGGACCGTGAGGACCGTTAGAGGTATCAGAAGTGCGAATGCTGACATAAGTAACGATAAAGCAGGTGAAAAACCTGCTCGCCGGAAGACCAAGGGTTCCTGTCCAACGTTAATCGAGGCAGGGTAAGTCGACACCTAAGGCGAGGCTGAAAAGCGTAGTCGATGGACAACGGGTTAATATTCCCGTACTAAAAGTGACTGCGAAGTGGGGACGAAGAAGGCTAAGCAGGCCGGGCGACGGTCGTCCCGGTTTAAGCGTGTAGAAGGGTGACTAAAAATAAAAAAAGCACCGTTAACTTTAAGGCGCGATGACGATTTACGAAAGTACAGAAGCTGCTAATGCCAAGCTTCCAAGAAAAGCCTCTAAGCATCAGGTCACATTTAATCGTACCCCAAACCAACACAGGTGGTCAAGTAGAGAATACTAAGGCGCTTGAGAGAACTCGGGTGAAGGAACTAGGCAAAATAGTGCTGTAACTTCGGGAGAAAGCACGCTGGCGCGTAAGTAAAATCCTTAGCGGATAAAGCTGAGGCCAGCCGCAGAAACCAGCTGGCTGCAACTGTTTAATAAAAACATAGCACTGTGCTAACACGAAAGTGGACGTATACGGTGTGACGCCTGCCCAGTGCTGGAAGGTTAATTGATGGGGTTAGCCAAAAGCGACGCTCCTGATCGAAGCCCCAGTAAACGGCGGCCGTAACTATAACGGTCCTAAGGTAGCGAAATTCCTTGTCGGGTAAGTTCCGACCTGCACGAATGGCGTAATGATGGCCAGGCTGTCTCCACCCGAGACTCAGTGAAATTGAACTCGCTGTGAAGATGCAGCGTACCCGCGGCAAGACGGAAAGACCCCGTGAACCTTTACTATAGCTTGACACTGAACATAAAGCTTTAATGTGCAGGATAGGTGGGAGGCATTGAAGCGTAAACGCCAGTTTACGTGAAGCCAATCTTGAGATACCACCCTTTAACTCTTGATGTTCTAACTTTACCCCGTAATCCGGGGCAAGAACAGTGTCTGGTGGGTAGTTTGACTGGGGCGGTCTCCTCCCAAAACGTAACGGAGGAGCACAAAGGTCAGCTAATCACGGTCGGACATCGTGAGGTTAGTGCAAAGATATAAGCTGGCTTAACTGCGAGAGTGACAACTCAAGCAGATACGAAAGTAGGTCTTAGTGATCCGGTGGTTCTGAATGGAAAGGCCATCGCTCAACGAATAAAAGGTACTCCGGGGATAACAGGCTAATACCGCCCAAGAGTTCATATCGACGGCGGTGTTTGGCACCTCGATGTCGGCTCATCACATCCCGGGGCCGAAGCAGGTCCCAAGGGTATGGCTGTTCGCCATTTAAAGTGGTACGCGAGCTGGGTTTAGAACGTCGTGAGACAGTTCGGTCCCTATCTGCCGTGGGCGTTGGAAGATTGAGAGGGTTTGCTCCCAGTACGAGAGGACCGGGGTGAACGCACCGCTGGTGTTCGGGTTGTCATGCCAATGGCATTGCCCGGTAGCTACGTGCGGAAAAGATAAGCGCTGAAAGCATCTAAGCGCGAAACTTGCCTCAAGATGAGTCTTCCCTTGGATTTTAAATCCACAGAAGGCACGTTTAAGACAAAGACGTTGATAGGCTGAACGTGTAAGTGCAGCAATGCATTGAGCAAATCAGTACTAATAGGCCGTGAGGCTTAACCTTACAACACCAAAGATATTTTAAAGAGCACAGATAATTTTTAGCAAAGTTCCAGCATCAGACCCAATAGATATAAATTAAAATTTAAAATAAAAATTGCTTGGCAGCAATAGCACGGTGGACCCACCTGATTCCCATGCCGAACTCAGAAGTGAAACGCCATAGCGCCGATGGTAGTATGGGGTCTCCCCATGCGAGAGTAGGACACTGCCAGGCATCAAATAAAAATCCTCAAAACTTTCATGCACAACTCATTAAATTCAGAATGATTCCGATTACACACTGCCTTTTTAAAAAGCACCGCACATCACTTAGAACTTCTATTCTTCGCCCCCCATTTTATTCACAAGCAAAGTCAAGAAGCATCGAAACACGCCTGCGTCAATACTTATCGAAAACTCTAGATGGAAAATGCTACAACATTTAGGTTACAAATATACTAGATTTAGTTAGTGGAAGATGCTCCAAAGACCAATTATCCATCATCCATAAAATACTGTTACTCATATTTTCAAATCAATAATTTAATAATAAAAGTATCGCAATATGCTATCAAATAAGACCCCCACACAATTGTTAACGCTCTAGCTACTTCAAGAAACTACAATCAAGAAATAAAACCAATTTTTAGTGAAAAAATTAAAAACGTTCGATAACCACAAAATAGCTACAAGTAGATAATTAAAAATTTACCTAGATTTTTCGCACTAATTCCAGTTAGTAAAAACTAATCCTCTCTTTACCAGTAAGAGAGCCCTCGTTTCCTAGAAGGAACTAGTGAATATAAATGCGATCTACTAGTAAAAATATTTTCGTGCTTCACGAACAGATACAATAATAATTGTATCTAAAAAAGATTATCAGGAGGAAATTAAAACTATTATGACTGCAAATAAGCTAGTTTTAGTACGACATGGAGAAAGCCAGTGGAATAAACAAAATCGCTTTACTGGATGGTGCGACATTGACTTATCAGATCAAGGTCATAATGAAGCAAAAGCAGCAGGTAATTTACTCAAACAGAAAGGATTTTTTTTTGATTTCGCATACACCTCAGTGCTAAAGCGTGCGATCCACACCTTATGGCACATACTTGACGAGATCGACCAAGCATGGTTACCTATTGAAAAATCTTGGAAGCTCAATGAACGCCACTACGGAGCTCTACAAGGTATGTGTAAATCAGAAACTGCTGATAAATACGGTGATGAACAAGTAAAACAGTGGCGTCGAAGCCTCTTTTCAACGCCTCCAGCATTAAAAAAAGAAGATGCACGAAGTTCAAGCCGCGATCCACGTTATAGCTCACTCCACGATATAGAAATACCGCTCACAGAAAGCTTGGCTAAGACTATAGATCGTGTCATTCCATACTGGAATGACACGATCTTACCCCGAATCAAACGCCACGAGAATATTATAGTCACTGCACACGGCAATTCTCTTCGCGCACTAGTAAAATACTTAAATCGCTTAAGCGAAGAAGAAATTCTTAAACTGAATATTCCAACCGCATCACCACTAGTCTATGAGTTTGATAGCAACTTTAATCCCATTAACCACTACTATTTAAATGATATCGATAAAACTAATGGCGTTTAAGAAGGCTAATACAGATGAAGATAAATCGAAAGAAATGAAGCTATCAGCTAATTCGATAAAAGCTGAAACTAATAAGTTATGCTCAACTTCTCGTTTAAGCAACATCTGATTTTAACTGATTCCATGATAGTAGACCTGTTAGTCCAAAGAATCTGAGACTGCTAATCGCATCTAAAAATTCTATAAATATATAATACCGTAAAACCACCTTTCACTCCGGAGAGTGACAAGTCGACAATCCTCATGTGTTCAGTTAAATAATAGCGATATTAATCGATCAAAGAGGTCTGACTTGACTGCTATCATGCTTAAAAGTTATGTTTAAAAGACTAAAACCCCCCTATACTAAGCCTCTTATGAGAGGCAAAATCTAACATGCGACTCAGGGGGATTAGCGCCTTTTTACGCAACACGCTGTCAATCTTTATTTCATGCTCCTGAGCTTTACTGCCGCACTCCAAAGTATCTGCAATAGATTTTAGGCTATTTAATGCCATCCAAGGACACCGGGCACAGGTGCGACAAGTCGCACCTGTGCCCGCCGTAGGAGCTTCAAAAAACTCTTTTTCTGGACAGAGCCGTTGCATCTTATAGAAAATACCGCGATCTGTAGCTACAATTAAACGTTTATTTGGTAAAATCGAAGCTGCTTGAATTAACTGACTTGTTGATCCAACAGCATCAGCAAGCTCTACTACTGCTTTCGGCGATTCTGGATGTACGAGTACTGCCGCATCTGGGTACAGAGTTTTCATACTTTTAAGTGCCTGAGCTTTAAACTCATCGTGCACAATACAAGAGCCTTGCCAGCATAGCATATCCGCACGAGTCTGATTTTTTACGTAATTTCCAAGATGGCGATCCGGAGCCCAGATAATTTTCTCGCCCAAGCTATCGAGATGCTCAATTAATTCAATAGCAATACTCGAAGTCACAACCCAATCAGCGAGTGCTTTAACTGACACAGAAGTATTCGCATAGACCACCACGGTGCGATCGGGGTGGCTATCGCAAAATAAACGAAACTCTTTTTCTGGACAACCTAAATCTAGAGAGCACTCGGCATATAGTGTTGGCATTATTACCCGTTTTTCTGGACTAAGGATCTTGGCCGTTTCTCCCATAAAACGTACACCAGACACTAATAGCGTAGAAGCTGAATGTGTACTACCAAAACGCGCCATTTCGAGCGAATCTGCAACGCAACCTCCAGTTTCTTCCGCTAATTTTTGAATTTCCGGATCGGTATAATAGTGAGCGATGAGTACCACGTTATGCTCTAGGAGTAAGTATTTAATGTATTCGCGATAGTAATCCTTGTCTAAAGTATCTACTAAAGTTGGCTTTGATCGAAGCAGATATTTCTTAATATTAGATATTTTACTCATCAGGATAATCCTATGTATGCTAGGCCAAGGCGTACGCGGCGCTTTCTGAGGAGAAAGCGCATCTGATTCATGTATTAAAAGATAACTAAAGTTATAGAAAATACGAAGATATTTTCGCAGACCCATATAAGCCATGTTAAATAATATTTAAAGTTATTATATATATTAATAGTTGTATCAATATAATTTGATCCTTGAGGTTATTTTAAGTGATACTGAGTTAAAAAATTCAGTGTCCCCCCTTATTTTATGCACCTACTTTTAGATTTGTAAAATACGGGGGAGATTTAGATAAATTGAGTTAAAAATTAGTGGTTTTATGAATGCAGATAAGAGTTCTCAATACTGATCTGTATGAATAGTCGACCCAAAGACAGGTTTTAGAGAACAAAAACACTCTATAACTTTTATTAGCTATTTATCACATAAGATCCAAATAACGATCAGGAATTTATTTTATACTGATCAGTTGCTGATTACTTTCAGATTCAATACTTACTATCCGACTTCTCGCTAATGAGGCAGCTACACTAGATGGATACCGTCTTATTACCGTATAAAATACGGACCTAGCCTTATCAATCTCTCCTTTTTCACTCATAATAATACCTATTTTATACATAGCATCCGACGCTTTAGGTGAGTCTGCATAGTTTTTTACTACTGCTGAAAAATAATAAGATGCGTCAGCTTTTTTACCTTTATGATAAAGTAGCTGACCGAGCCAGTAATTAGCATTAGGGCGATAGATAGATCTTGGATATTTTTTTAAAAAATCCTCAAAAGTAGAAATAGCTAAGTCATACTGTTTCTTTTCCATAACTAAAGAAACCGCGGTATCGTAGTCACTTTGCTGCTTATTGCTCTGACTCTCTGGAATCGGAGACCTAATTCTACTACCACTGAAGCTAGAATCTTGTCCCTCCCGACTCCGAGTATTTTCTTGACTAAGTTTGTCTATCTGTTGATCAATTTGTTTTTGTCGCTCTGCTATCTGATGTAATTGATATTGATACTCTTCAATCTGACCAGATAGTGCGTTAGCATCATGCTGATTTTCAAGCACTTTTTGGTGAAGTTGATTTAAAATCTGTCCTTGACCATTGCTAATACGTTCGAGAGAGATAACACGTTCTTCTAACGAGTCAGATCCGGCATGAATAATTGGAGCTTGAGCACATGAAATATTAGGAACTGCTGTTCCAGCTAAAAATCCTAAACCAAATAAGTAGCACTTAAGATTACTATTCATCTAATTTTTCAGTAAACAAGCAAAGCACGACGGTTTTTAGCGTATGATGCTTCTTCGTGACCTAAAGCTGCTGGTTTTTCTTTTCCATAGGAAACAATAGAGATTTGATCAGAAAAAACACCATGGATTTGTAAGTACACTTTAACCGCGTTGGCACGGCGTTCGCCAAGAGCAATATTATATTCCGGTGTACCACGTTCATCTGCATGACCCTCTATAGTTATTTTATAAGAGGGATTATTACGCAAAAAAGTCGCATGCCAATCGAGCATTTGACTAAATGTGGGACTGACATCATATTTATCGATACTAAAGTAGACAGTATTTTCTTTTTGGAGCTCTTGTGTCTGAAGTGGTGCTTGTTCCTCTGAATATAAATCGGTTTTAATATTTTCTTTTGTGGCGCCTAATGCAAGTTTAGACGAAGGATTACTTATACTTTTATGAGAGCTACAGGCAGTCATAGCGACTACTGATAATATTACGAGAGAATTTTTAAGAATTTTATTTGGCTGCATTTTTTTGATCCTTTTATGGTGTACCATGAACGCCGATCACGAATATTTATCATAAGTACGGTGACCAGGAGGGGAATCTAACTTGTTCGTCATCTGCCGGGAACCGCATTTTGAATTTTCCATTTGTTGATACTAGTTGTAAAATAGATTTATTACTTTGTATTGAACTATACATAATCATAATTCCATTTGGGGAAATAGTAGGTGTTTCATCAAGGAAAGTATCAGTTAATATTTGAAAGGATCCTGAATTAAGATCCTGCTTGGCGATGCGCTGAATCCCATTACTACTATTCACAATCACTAAAAACTTTCCGTCCGAACTAACCTGAGCATTCTGATTCTGAGAGCCCTCAATCGTCAAGCGTTGTGCCGTGCCCCCATTAATACTAATTTTATAAATCTGTGGTCGTCCTCCCTGATCGGAGGTATAAGCTATCGTCTGACTATCTGGAAACCAATCTGGCTCGGTGCTGTTGTTATGAGTATCGGTAATTTGCGTTACTTGGCCAGATACTAAATTCATCACATATAAGTTTAAACTGCCATTTTTAGAAAGTGCAAATGCTAGATGGCTTCCATCTGGAGAAAACGCAGGTGAACCATTATGGCGGGGAAATGCAGCAATCTGACGAACGTTTCCGTTATTAAGGGTTTTTAAAACTAATGCTGAGCGACCACTTTCGAAAGTTACATAAGCTAAAGCGTTGCCGTCTTGTGACCAGGATGGAGACATCAGAGGCTCCGAGGAGCGCTGTACAACAAACTGATTATGGCCATCATAGTCTGCTACGCGTAGTTCGTAGGGATGCTTCCTGAATTCTTTCTGAGCTATGTATGCGATGCGAGTCCGGAAAGCGCCCTTAATACCAACTAATTTTTCAAATATTTCATCGCTAGCGGCGTGTGCTGCATAGCGCAAACGTGGTGCAGTTACTTTAAAATGATTTTGCATCAAAATGCTGCCCGGAGTCACTAAAGTATCTACTAACTGATATGAGATCAAATAACTACCGTCTACGTCATGCTGAACTTGACCTAGAACTACGGTGTTAATACCGAGTTTAGACCAGGATTCTGGTATTACTTCATATGCAATAGTGGGCTTCTGAGGCATGAGCGCTACGGCCACTGGGTTAAATTTTCCACTATTGCGCAAATCTGCACAAATAATTTTTCCGATATCTTCTGGAAAGAGACCAGATCCGACCAATTTAAATGGTACTACGGCAAGAGGGCGAGTGGAGTCTACCCCTCGAGTAATTTCGATACGCACTTCTGAATGAAGCATAAATGATGCGCAAAGTATTAAAAAACTTAAAGTAATTCGAAATGTTTTCTTCATTTTATCCTACTTAAATTTACTGTTAATCAAAGATCTTTCGATCATTGACTATCGTCATATAGTAAGCATATTAACCTCTTAATCAGGACACTGGAGAGTCCGTATCTAAAATCGATAGAATGAAGAGTTGCACTATGGGAGCTAGTTCGAATAGGATCTAGTTCGAAAGAAAAACCTATTTTAAGGATTTTTATTGGCGAGACTGAGAGATTATTAATTAATTACGTTAACGACCGTACTTAACTTAAAGTATTTTAATATTGTTTAAAGTACAGAGTCGTTGACTCCTTCAAGGTACTAGAAAGTCTAGGCTATATCTAACTCCGTAGTATATACCATCATATAGCAATAAGGTATCACTGTGGCTTAAAAACTAATATAAAATTTTTAAAATGCTTATAAATACTGCCGTTTAAAGGTCTTGGTATATCAGCTAGCTGAGTAGCGGAGACCGCTATTTGACATAGATCGGGATCGCCACCAACCTCCTTCACGCTTATTAGCGATCCATTAGGTGCCATCTGAATATGTAAGTCGCATGTTTTATCACTGAATGCGGAAGGGTAATAAAATTTATTTTGGATAGCGTTTTGAATCTGTTTCATGTAGGTGCTTATAGCTATGTCGTTGACATGAACAGATTTGGTTTTAGCCTGAGACTTAAAATCCCTACTCTGCTCCCCCAATATGTGGGGCCTATTTTTTTCATCTGATAAGCTATTAAATAGATTGTCAACTTCTAAACGCTCTTCTGTGTCAGGTGCTTTCTGTTTAAGTTTCGCCTCTTTCTTCTCTTCTGTGAGAACACTGGATTTTCGTGCGATATTTTCTTGGATCTTTATCCTTTCTTTTTCAAAATCTATCGCCTTTTTCTGTTTAATTATTGGATTTTTTTGAGATAACTTTTCGTTTTGATCTTGAGATTTTTCCTGAGTTAAATCTATAGTGTGATGTGGATTGTGGATTTGCTGCTTTTTATCTTTAGATTGTTCAGGGGCGAAGTGAGGAGCAATCGTTACTGACCTAACAGTAGAAACATCACGGTCATATGAAGTACTCATAACATTTTCCCGAAAGTGTCCCCATTGCAGAGTAGTAATCAATATTAAATGTAATACAATTGAAACTATAACAGTATAATTAAGCTTATTGATTTTCTCAGAGGCAGCCTTTATCAAACTTAGTTCCTAAAACTACTATTGCTAGTATCAGATTCATAATTTAAAGAATAAAAATAAACAGACGTATACTACAATCAAATACGCTGAGTCATTAACCCCACGGATGTTATACCTACCTTATTAAGAGCATTTAGTACTTTAATAATTTCATCATAAGGAATATCGGGTGCTCCACCAATTAAAAAAACTGTTTTAGAATTAGTCACGAAACGTAACTTAGCTTCATAGGCTAGACGTTCTAGTGGAAACAACGACACGCGCTTATCATTTGTCACCATTGTATATTGACCCACATCAGAAATTTCAAGAATTACTGAAGGATTCTCGGTATTAAATATTGTTTTCAAATCAGAAGAATGTGGTAAATTAACCTCTACGTTCTGTGTCATAGTTGGCATTTTTGTCATAAAGATCAGCAATAGTACTAGAAGTATGTCAAGTAGAGGAATAATATTAATCTCAGACCGAAGGTCACGCCTGTGGCGTCCGGATATTCTAGCCACATCACCCCCTGATTTTTATATCACCAAGAAAAACCTGACGGTTTAAGATAGCTATAAGTTCTTCCATAAAATTACCATAATTTTGATCAAGTTTATTAACACGTTCGTTGAAGTAGTTGCAAGCCATAACAGCTGGTATGGCAGAGAAAAGACCCATGGCGGTGGTGATCAAAGCCTCAGAGATTCCTGGGGCTACCATCTGTAACGTAAACTGGCTTCCTGTGCTTAGTGCAAAAAAAGCGTGTATAATTCCGAACACAGTGCCAAGCAATCCAATATAGGGACTAATAGAACCAGTAGTGCTGAGAAACGAAATATGACTTTCTAACATCTCTAGCTCACGATTTATAGAAATACGCATAACTCGCGATATCCCGTTAATGATTAGTTCCGATGGATGATTATTAAGACTGCTCCAACGAGAAAATTCTTTAAAACCTACATAGAATATTTGTTCTAAACCTCTTAGGCTATCACGCCGTATTTGGATTTCTTTGTATAGATAGAAAAAGTCAATCCCAGACCAGAATTTTTCTTCAAAAGATTTATCTGTGTATTTTGCAGAATTGAAAATACATATACGCTGCATGATAATAGCCCAAGAAATTACCGAAAAAGCTATTAAGCTTACCATGATAATTTTAACTAAAAGAATCGATTTTAAAAATAAATCTAAAATATTGATATTAGTCATCGTTTAACTCCAGAAAAATATTTAGTAATGCATAACAGTAATTTTTATTTTTTATTTTCAATTGCTTATAAATAGGCTTTCCATCGAGTTAATAAATAGATATAAATTATAAAAATATTCTGATTAAGCAATTACTTTTAACTAAAATCATGCTGCGATCTAATTTTTTTTAAAAATGATAATCATCATAGGGTTAATTGAAAAATTCCGTCTGCACCTGTCAGTTAACTAAGAGATTTAATCTATTAAATTGACAGCAATATCCCTTGATGAAAAGATAATTTTAAATTATCACTATACCTAAGATCTCTGATGTGACTGAAAGTATATATGTTCTTCATATTATGAAATAAATAAATTTTAAAAAAGTTTAGTTTTAAGACAGTGAGATAGCTTTTATAATAAAATATAAAACTATTTTACTCTACTGAAATCAAATATTGTTGAGGCGGTAGGAAATTATACTCCCATGCGTTTAACCTAAAAATAAAGTGCACGTCCTCATTATAAATCGAAGTCGATAAATAAAATTTACCTTATTATTAATCAATCTATCACTAGCGAATTTGCTATACCTTAACCTTCTTTGCGTTGCTAAACAGCTTATCTTGCAATAATTTAAAATTTTTCTACTTGATATTTATATTTTCCGATAAGTTAACTCCTTTTTATAAACAGAGCACATCTACTAAGTCATTAAATATTGAACGAAAAGCATATTAGAGAACTCATAAATTAATCGAATAGTTAAATGCCTTTTAAGAAAAATTCAAAGTGTATGCGCCAGCATGTTATACCTAAATCAAATTATTAAAATATCACTAAATAGATGACCGCCATCTTTATCAGTATTATCTAAGCTAGCGTTGAAACTCATTCTCGCATATAAAACATACTAAAAATATTATTAATATATGAGATAATAAACTTAATGCAGAAATCTACTGTTCGATTTATTTTTATAAATACTAAGTGTGCTTCTTTAGACTTTGACTTTCTTCGTACTTAGCGCTGCTATTAGTCCATATGTTAAATAACATGTATATTAGTTGTGGGGCGTCGTAACGATTTCTTTTTTATGTGTGAGATGTGGTTTTAATATTATTTAGTAAAATACTAATATGTATCTATAAGAGAATATTTCACTACCATTTTCTTACTTTAAAAATTGATGCTTCTTGATAGAATAGAGATGAACGGATTTATTTTATATCCTAATAATTTAGATCTGAAGAGTCTTATATTAAAGTTAAAAGGAGTTTAATGGAATTTTATTTAGTACTGTAAGATAATTTTTAATATTTTCTCCATAACTCTAAGACTCTTTTTTATCAAGAAAAAATTTTTATTGTTTATAACAGAATCTGTATTCTACATTATACATTTAATATTTGTATTTTCTAAACGGTTATTTTATGGCGACACCTTTATTTAAGAAATACAAAAATTGTATTACTAAATTATAATTGAAAAGAACATGATTTTTTCTAAAAATATTAATAAAATAAAGCTATTTTTATGTTCTAGATAGGAATTGATCATTTATCTTTTGAGTACAATTGGAGTACTACTCGTGGTTCGATTAAAACCTATAGTCTACGTGTCTATTATAGATAAAACTTGACAGTTTGTTAGTGAATCGAATTCTAAATTAGAATTATTTAGAATTCGATTATTATGTTTTATAATTTTACAGACAAAATTAAATATGAATCTGGTGGAGCTGGGGGGATTTGAACCCCCGTCCGAAATTGCTACACCGTCGGTACTACATGCTTAGTCCGATCTTTATGTTCACCTGGAAGTTACGGATGGACACGTTACTCACGGGCTATCCTAATTACATTTAACGCATTAGCCCGAGGAGAAGCTAATATGCGCGATCTCTTTTTTATGTTTTAACCTTTCCCATAAAACCCGTCCTAAGAGAGGAGGCTGGGGGGGGGGAAAGGGCCCCGGGCAGTTTATTAAGCTGCTAGTGCGTAGTCTTCGTTGTTTGCAACTATTTTTTGCGGCTTTTTACGAGGCCAACCGCCCCTCGGCATGCTCCTAAGGCTTTGAAAATCCGTCGAATCCATAATCAGCCCCGAATGAGTTTTGATAGTATATCAGTATTCATGATCTTCCGCCATCGATCTAAATAGTTAATGGCCAGTATGTTTCATCATGCGAGATTTATCTTTTTTCCATTCACGATCTCTAATTGTGTTGCGCTTATCATGTTCTTTTTTTCCTTTAGCTATGCCAACTTTCACTTTACACCAGGCATTTTTCCAATATATAGATAAAGCGACAGCAGTGTAACCCTCACGCTTTATTTTCCTAATTAGAGATTCTAGTTCGCGCCTCTTTAGCAGTAATTTTCTTATACGCATCGGATCACATATTATATGTGATGAAGCAGCGTTAAGTGGAACTAGAGTGACACCAAAGAGATAAGCTTCATTATCAATAATTGTCACGTAACTATCACTAAGATTAGCTTTATTAGCACGCAAAGATTTTACTTCCCATCCGTGTAAAGATAGACCCGCTTCGATCTCTTCTTCAATAAAATATTCGAAGCGCGCGCGCTTGTTTTGTGTAATGACATGAGGGCCGATTTTATGTACTTTTTTCTTTTTCATACTACCTTAATTATACTATGTGTATTATAGAAAAATATTCTACTATTTAGTTCCTCATACATTTTTAAAAATTTGATTCACCTATGTATTTTTTCAAAAATTTTTTAATTTCACATAAATAAATAGTGCTATCCGCTCATTTTTTAAAGGAAAATATGCCCCAGATAAATCAGTCTGCATTAGTGCAATTCAGCGCTGCGCAAATATATCGGCTAGTTAATGACGTTGATTATTACGCCGACTTTCTTCCCGGATGTACGCGTAGCCGCGTGATTCATGCATCTAATAACCAAATAATTGCGGTAGTAGATATCACTAAATCAGGTATAAGTAAAAGCCTGGTCACACGTAATACGCTGATAGATGCTCAGAGTATTAGTATGCATTTAGTTGATGGTCCCTTCCGAAAGTTAAAGGGTAGCTGGCAGTTTATACCGTTAACTGAGAAATCGTGTAAAGTAAAGCTTTATCTAGATTTTGAATTTTCTAACACACTGATTGAGTTAATATTTGGAAAAATTTTTCAAGAATTAGCAGAGATCATGATACGATCCTTCACCCTGCGCGCTAGGCAGGTGTATAGTGTCTGAGATGCAAGTCGAAGTAGTGTATGCCTTGCCAGATCGACAATATCTTCTTAAGGTACGTCTACCCGAAAGAAGTAGCGTTAAGCAAGCGATTGAGAACTCTGGAATTTTAGAGCTATGCCGAGATATTGATCTGAAAAATAATAAGCTGGGAGTATACGGACGTCTTGTTGGTCTAGATGATTGTCTAGACGATGGCGATCGAGTAGAGATTTACCGTCCCCTCACTGCTGATCCTAAAGTTCTTCGTCGTCTAAGAGTAGAAAAATCAAGAAAGCGAGCTCGCTAGCTACATTTAAACCGTTTCAGATAAACGTTACTAGTCCTCATTAGAGAGACCAGATTTATTTTGAATGTCTGTCAGTATGCCGTCACTAGTGAAGGTTAAGATTAGAGTATTCTGAGTAATACGCGCGTGACCGCGTTCCCGCCTAAATATATAGAACCATACTTGAGCACCGAATGGATCTTTTAGAATTGGATTTCCTAGTATATAAGCAACTTGTTGCTGGGTCATACCTTTTTGAATTTTTTTTATCTCTATAGAGGTTAAGTAATTACCTTGATTAATGTCAGGGTGATAAGCTATTTTAGTAAGGGTAGT
Source organism: Serratia symbiotica (assembly GCA_964059975.1). GTDB lineage: Bacteria > Pseudomonadota > Gammaproteobacteria > Enterobacterales > Enterobacteriaceae > CAXKXX01. The sequence continues at coordinate 79,570 of CAXKXX010000001.1, read as the reverse complement.
GCACCCAATAGACAGCATGGTAAGAAGCATAGAGGGTGCTATCAGTATTTTATGGCGCATCGATACGGTTTTGCTATATATACGTTTGAAGTTTACTAACTATTATGAAGTCCTCTACGCTAGGAGGTTCGGATCCCTTTTATCCTCCAAGATAAAAGTACTCTTTCAAGATAAAACGCACTGTCGAGATCTTCATAATTACCATGTTTTAATGTCATAGAATTCGCCTAATTGCCCTTTCATATTTAATTCATCGATGTCGTATTCTTTATATTGAGCGTGATGTCAGGTATAGATTTTATCTGCTATAGTGGTTTTTCATCTAACCAACGTATGTGGGCCATGATTTAAGTACATATGATTGGCATGAGCAACGTGGGGCAATTATTAGCTTTAGTGATATAGAGAAGAATCCATTTAAGATTTTCAAACTAATTACTAAGCTGTCATCCCTAGAAGTCTATTTTGATTATTAGGTGTCTTAATTTCGTAATTCGAACTAAAATGATAAAATGGACCGGCTACAGTATGTTGGGTTACGATTAATAAAGCTCATGTTCGGCGTATTGATTCTGAAAATATTATTACAGAAAGGGATGTTAGCATCCACCTTAAATTTAACTCAAAAATTGGAAAGAGTGCGGGTCTTTCTATCAGAAAGATTAAACTCATTAATATAATACTTCACTTTAATAATATCTATTAATAATATCTATCTATATGTGCAGTAACACATATTAAATTAGATTTTTTAGAACAAGTTTTTTGACCAACCTAACTTTGAGTTTAGAGTCTTAAAGTAACTGTAGTCATTTGAATGAATAAGATTTAATTGAGAATTACTACGGCGTATTAGCACTTGTTGACCTTCTTGAATCGGCAAAGAAACCTGGCCATCACAGCTAATTTTAAGATCAGCGCCAATCTGAGAAAATTTTAACCGGATAACACTATTGCTTCTAATTACTAATGGTCGAGCAGAGAGCGTATGCGGAAACATCGGGACTAAAATGACAGCTTCTATAGATGGAGAGAGAATCGGACCGCCTGCTGAAAGAGCGTAAGCAGTTGAACCGATTGGCGTGGCGATGATAAGACCATCAGAGCGCTGGGAGAAGGCGAGGTGATCATCAATATACACTTCAAATTCGATCATATGGGCCACCTTATCTGGATGGAGTATAACTTCATTAATGGCTGACCCGATATGAGATTGTCGCCCTCCCGCATATATACTAGTTTCCAATAAAAAATGTTGTTCATCGATATATTTGCCTTCTAATACATACGTCAATTGCCGTAGTGCATTGTCAGGATCGAGATCAGTTAAAAAACCTAAGTTGCCACGATTTACCCCGATCACTTTAATATCGTGGGAAGCCAATACGCGTGCGGCACTAAGCATATTTCCATCTCCTCCAACTACGACGGCTAGATCGGCCCCTTTCCCGATATCGTCTAAACTTCCGGTAATAGCATTTCTCAATTTCAAATCTTGAGCAACTTTCGGTTCAATAATTACACGGTATCCCCGAGTAGTTAGCCAATGATATAACATCTTATGCGTTGCGAGTGCTGAAGTGTGACGCGGATGCCCGACAATACCGATGCAACTAAATTTTTTATTCATTCTTAGAATATTCCCTATAAGGGCGGGTTTGTGCTCTATATTATGACTGATCGACTTGAAACCCTAATTTTGATCACTATAATAAGCTAAGTTGCGGAATAAATGCTAAAAATGGAGACATCGCATGACTAGTAAAGACCAGAATACTCCGGACAATAAAGTCTTAGAAGAAATGGAACAGCAGCCTCAGTTCCGGGATACAGAAACAAAAACAACACAAGAAAAAATCAACTCATACGATGCTCGAACTATTGCACTAGAGGCTCAATTAGCTGAATTACAACAGAATGAACGCAATAGCTACGACAGCTTCTTACGTGCGAAAGCGGAACTAGAGAATCTACGCCGGCGCACAGAATTAGATATTGAAAAAGCACATAAATTTGCACTGGAGAAATTTTCTTACGATCTACTGCCAGTGATCGATAATCTAGAGCGCGCACTAGAGATAGCTGATAAAAATACTTCCGATTTAGTGTCAATGATAGAGGGCGTAGAACTGACGCTGAAATCCTTGAAGAATGTAATTTATAAATATGGAATCGAGATTATTGGCGATATAAATGTGCCTTTTAACCCAGATTTACATCAGGCAATGACTCTGATCGACTCTTCTGATCATGAACCGAATCATGTGATAATGGTGATGCAAAAAGGTTATAAACTAAATGGTCGATTACTACGACCGGCTATGGTTGTAGTTTCTAATGCCCCAAGCATAAGCCCACTAGTCTAATAAAAGCATTGCTTGAATACATCATACACCCGGGAAGCATTAAAAAAGCAACTTAGGACGGCAGTAATGAATCTAGAAGCGCTCTCCATTTTTAAAGAACCACACCTACAGTAGCCAGTCAATGGGAAGACGTCTTTGCTTTTTTAGTAGCTCATTAGTCTGCGAAAAGTGCCGACATCCGAAAAATCCACGGTGGGCTGAAAGCGGAGAAGGATGCGGCGCCTCTAGCAGATGATGCCGATTAAGATCAATAAAATTGCTTTTTTTTTGAGCACGAGATCCCCACAACAAAAATATTACTCCCTTTTGGATCTCGCTTATTGCTGTAATTATTTTATTAGTAAAGACCTCCCAACCCAAATTAGCGTGGGAATTTGCCCGTCCGCTTTCAACTGTCAGTACTGCATTAAGTAATAGAACGCCTTGCTTAGTCCAGCTTTTCAAGCATCCGTGATTTGGACGTTTAAATTCGGAAATATCTTTTTCTAGCTCTTTATAGATATTTATCAAAGAAGGCGGTATTGCTATGCCTTGAGGCACGGAAAAAGATAAACCGTGCGCCTGATTGGGGCCATGATAAGGATCTTGACCTAATATTACCACTTTTATGTCTGAAAAATTGGTAAAACGGAGAGCGTTAAAGATGTCTTTCTGGGGGGGATAAATAGTTTTACCAACCTGGCGTTCTCTGGTAATAAAAGCTAGTATTTTGATAAAATATAGCTGGCTTTTTTCTTTTCCGATCATATCATTCCAGGTAAGCAATCTGGACATAAGTATTTTCCTTATTTTAATTGCAATTAGTTAAATAAATTTGGTTTTACTGTAATATAGATTAAACCTAATCAAGTACTATTCTTTTATCTACTTAGTATACAATTAATGATGAATCATATATTAAATAATCATCACTTTTTAATACCTATGGGTCTAATATAAAATTAAAATTAGTTTTAAAAGACGCTTTCTAAAAAATAATGATCTTTAACATATAAAATTATTTAGTCATTTTAAAATAAATAATAATTTTATATAGTAAAAATTACTTGTATCTAAATATTAGATAAAAAACTAAAGACTCCTATATTTTTTTTCTTAATAAAGAGTAAAAATATCATTAAGACGTACTTTTTTAAATAAACCAATGATTTGTCATATTGCGCAGTTCTACGTAAATACACTAGGTATAGCTTTCCTTCCTTAAGGTTTTTAGAATAATCGTTATAATATTAAGAAAGTATTCGAAATTAGTATTACACATATAGCCTCCTCTTACTCATATAGCAATCTAGTACGAAATTAGCTATTAATTTAAACTTAATAATATGTTTTGATCTTTAGGATTAGTAAAGATAAAGAAATTACATTTAAATCATATTCCACAGAACATTTAAAAAATAAAAAATCTACGTGATCATTGACGCATTTATTCAGGTACTATTCAATAGAATTTTTCTACTTAGAGTCATCTTTAATATCTTATATTGAACACGCGTAAATAATATTTCTTTTAGGATTTACGATTATTTTTATTTGAGTATTCATATTGTTAGATAAAGTGCGTTTGAATGTTGTATAAGGAATAGCTGTATACTGCAATTAGAGAAATAGCGAGCCTATGCTCCCCATTTGATCAATATGACTCATGCGGGTGCAAATCACAATATCAGGAGTACACATTACAGAGTTATATACAGAGTTATGTATAACTTGGATATTATGAATGTTAGCTATATACTTAATTTCAAGATTCTGTGCGGTCAACAACTCAGCTTTACTCTTCATCATCTATTCTATTATCTCATTGCGTTTATCATGTACTATGTGCAGGACTAGAGATACTAGAAGCCAGTTCGTTGTTTATTCATCTACATATACTAAAAGATCTCTCAACCTTTTTAAGTAAGACCACTAATTTTTACTTTAAGTTTTTTATAAGACATAATAATATCGCTATTTTCTTTTATCAATCATTATTATATTAGTACTATTTTTCACATTTTTTCTTTCAAAGACATAAAAATAGATCTCTACGATTAATTGTTTGAGAGCATGCTCAGAAAAAGACGAAATAACTTATTTTTATGTTTATATAGTTATTATGAGACGTATATCGAAAAAATTTATCCTAAATTACGCCGTTTTGACACTGATGTAGCACCCCATTATTCGCCTGTTTTCAAAGAAAGAAGAGATACGACTTGAGTTAATTTTACTGAATAGTAAAGTAGTAATAAATATGGGTAAGGGCAGCTAAAATTTCTTTTAGCTAAGTGCATAAGAATCATTTAAATAGTCTTTATAAGTAACTTTTTTACAGTAGACTGATTCTTATCTATGAGATATCGATGAATACCGGTTGAAATTATGTTATTTCATATAATATAACTTTTAGAAATCTATTGTATTTTTTAGAATATGAGTCCCGAATATACCGCCCCCGACTTGAATGTAAGCAGGATAACGCTTATATGTTAAATCACTATACCGAGCCCGTCTGCTATATTGTCTAGCATGCGGAACAGAACGCTTTTTCTAGGAAATAATTTTTTATAGCAGCATTAAGTTTAGAATAAAATTCTACCAGAAGATTTCATCATAGATGGATAGTTTTAGGGGCGCGCCCTCTACTCGAGTGCTACCACTCAGGAAGGACGGAGAATTGTCGGAAGCGCTTTTGGTAGCGAATCTGGATAATCCAGAATATAGTGCAGTCCCCGACTCTCCTTGCGAATCATAGCGCACTGCACGATTAGCTTGGCTGTCTCCACTAAGCTTCGTAGTTCAAGTGAATCACTAGAGATGCGGAAGTTGGCATAGTATTCATCGACTTCCTTCTTCAGCGTATCAATATATCGCATTGCAGATTCTAACTTCCTTATGGTGCGCACTACACCAACGCAGTCCCACATAAACAGCCGTAATTCCTGGCAGTTATTTCGGATCATGACCTCCTCGCTTGTATTAAAAGCAGCACCAGACGCATTCCATTCAGATAAGGGAGTATTAGTTGACTGCATAAGCGGTAAATTCTTTAATATATCGTTTGCTGCAGACCAACCATAAACTAGACATTCTAGTAATGAATTCGAAGCCATGCGATTGGCTCCGTGCAGTCCGGTATAACTGACTTCTCCAATAGCATATAATCCAGAAATATCCGTACGTCCATATTGATCAACCATTATACCGCCACAGGTGTAGTGTGCAGCAGGAACAATTGGGATCGGCACCTTCGTTAAATCGAATCCAAGAGTCAGCAACTTTTTATAAATCATCGGGAAATGCCGAGTGACGAATTTTTCTGGTTTGTGGCTGATATCTAAATACATACAATTTACGTCTAATCGTTTCATTTCATAGTCGATAGCACGGGTGACGACGTCGCGGGGTGCTAGCTCGTTACGTAGATCAAAATCTGGCATAAAACGACTGCCATCTGGACGCTTGAGATAGGCTCCTTCACCACGTAACGCTTCGGTCAGCAAGAAATTTTTTCGCCCTTTTGGATGAAACATGCAGGTGGGGTGGAATTGGTTAAATTCAAGGTTGGCGACTCTGCATCCTGCACGCCACGCCATAGTTATTCCGTCTCCAGAAGAAGTGTCCGGATTAGTGGTATATCGATATACATTGGAGGCTCCACCCGTAGCTAGTACTACCATTCTAGCGCGATAGATTTCGACGTATTCTCTCTGTCGATTCCAGACGTAAGCGCCGATCACTCTTCTCTTATTATCTGGTAACCCAATCTTATTAGAGCTAATCAGATCTACCGCACTACGGTGTTCTATAATACAAATATTGGGGTGAGTTTTTGCTTTATCTACCAGAGTAGTTTCTATTTCCTTACCGGTAGCATCAGAAGAATGAAGAATTCGGCGGTGACTGTGACCCCCTTCTTGTGTCAGATGATAATGCACCTCTCCTTGACAGTTAACTTCAGTATCGAATAAAACTCCTTGATTGATCAACCATTGTACGCAATGACGTGCGTTTCTAATAATAAATTCAACGGATCTTTTGTCGCAAAGGCCAGCTCCGGCAATCAAAGTGTCGTTAAGGTGAGCAGCAATACTATCTTTTTCTTCATAAAAAACTGCGGCGATTCCACCTTGGGCATAAAATGTAGCCCCTTCCGTCACTGTCCCTTTGCTGAGCACTATAACTTTGCAGTGCTGTGCCAGACGAAGCGCTATCGACAAACCCGCCGCTCCGCTCCCAATAATTAGTATATCGCTGATATGTTCAGATAGTACTTGCATAATATATGGATGTATGTAGAAAAAGGTAAAATTTATGCGAGCAAGCCCGCTTGGTTAAAAGTAAGAAATAACATAACGTAAAGCAAATAGTTATATAAAGTGCATATTTATACAATTCAGGAATTCCTAAGTTTTCTTAGGAAAATATAGTGTATAAATAAGCAGTACGTACTTAGATAGAAGTATGAACTCGGTCGTCATTTATTTCAAATAGACGAACAGCAATTAGATTAAGTGCTGATAGCACGAATCAAAAGTAATGATAATAAGTCTTTTTTTAATCTATGATAATGCGTACAACGTAAGAGATAGAATCTTATCCCTAGTGCGCCGCAAGGAATCGGCACCCAGTTTTTAGTATAAGAATGCTTTATATAAGTTCGCATTCGTGCGCAGGAGTGCTGTAGCGATAGGCAAAGTAATTAGTAGTGGGCGTAAACATCAAAGCAATGCTTTAATTAATTTTATAAGCTTCAATACCTAGAATCCCTCGAATTCGCACGATATCCTGAATACTTCATCTGTGATATCCCGAGTGCTTTATCTGTATAGTATAATAGCAATTTAGATGCGGAAGTAATAGGGTATTCCTAATTGGCTAGAGCATGTGACTCAGCAATTTCTCTTAGGGAGATTCTAATACAAAGAGGCGCAGGTATAAGGTAGACATATTAATAATAAATCTTGTTAATAACAAAGTTTTCAGAGTGATAAGCGAAAAGAGGTCCTCTACGCGTAAATTTTTGGATGAAATAAGTAATATCCGCTGCGCATTAAAGCACCTAGATAGTACTACACTATCCCCTACCTTAATTTTAAAAATCTGGAAAAATTGTATTATTTAATTTTTTTAGTGTAGTACTTAAATCTCAGATCATCACTAAGAAGTGATCTAAGTTTTGATGTGCTACGACGTACGGCATGGATTTTTCTTTATAAGTACGATCTTACTAAGTTAAGTTTACGGATAAATTAATATAGGGCTGATACTAAAAATAGCACTATGGAAAAGTCGACTAGCTATGAGCCTATACTATTGTTTTTTCTATCTCAGATAGTGCATAATTAATTAAATTGACTCTGTACTAAGATAAAAAACCAAGATAAAAAGCATCAGAGCTTAGCGTGAAGCGTATTAATTTTATTCCCTAAATCGGGCGAATAACGGTGACACCTAAAGGAGCATCTAACATTCAATCTGTGAGATATAGAGGCGAAGCTATTACAGCCAACGCACATAAATCTATTACAATTAATCATAGAAAACTATTCGCATTCATTACAGAAAAAAGTAGCGCACCTATGACGGAATCTCGTTGATGATAAAAGAATGGGTTACGGTGATTTCTTGGAGAGAAGGCAAGGCGCTACTGTTGCGTAGTCAAAAAATCCGATGCTCCGGCTGCGGTATGAGCGCCAGCTGCAGTCCATCTGCACTGTTAGTGACCGAAGCTGATCGCAAATTTCAGGTTAGTATAAATCAACCCCTAAAACCAGGTCAGCGTTTAGAGCTTGGTATTTCAGAAAATAGGTTACTGTGCTCGGCGATACTAGTATACTTAGCCCCTATACTAGGAGTAACGCTGGGGGGGGGGTTATCACAATACTTTCTGGGTACCGATACCTCGGCAGCAATTGGAGCATTGATGGGTGGCGGAGCGGTATTTAGTCTAATAAATAAATTATCTCACACTTTCATTAAACAAGCCAAGTACCGACCGATTATTTTACAGATATGTGCGCATGGAAAGTGCTCCGACGATCTAAGGTTCACCTCGAACCACTATCTCCATAAGGGGTCGAAGCCTCATAAACACAGATGATGAGATAGTTCGCTTGAGGGCAGGTCCGTCTGCACTATGAAGGAACGATCTATCGAAGAAGCCCCCATTTTTGTGAAACTTTCTATTCAAAAAAGCCAAATTATTATGCGCCCAACCTAAAATTGAGTGAGCCCATTCCTAAAATTGAGTGAGCCCATTTCTTGCTTAACGTCATTATACGTGAAAGCTTAATCCTATTCTCTAAAGTCACTATGCACCCGGATGGCACTTTAAACTAGCTTTAGTTTTCATAGATGATTGGTGTAGAAATATTAAGGTAAATATTCTATATATGAAGCATATAAGAAATTTTTCTATTATTGCCCACGTTGATCACGGCAAGTCTACACTATCTGACTGTATTATTCAAATTTGTGGCGGTTTACCTAAACGCGAGATGGTGGCACAGGTGCTTGATTCGATGGATATAGAGCGCGAACGCGGCATTACAATTAAAGCGCAAAGCGTGACGCTAGATTATCAAGCATTAGATGGCCAATCTTATCAGATTAACTTTATCGATACCCCAGGTCATGTCGATTTTACATATGAAGTTTCTCGCTCTCTTTCTGCCTGTGAGTCCGCTCTTCTTTTAGTAGACGCAGGGCAAGGCGTAGAGGCTCAAACTCTGACCAGCTGCTACACTGCTTTAGAAATGAACTTAAAAGTAATTCCGGTGTTGAGTAAAGTGGATCTACTGAGTGCTAATCCCAATCTTGTTAAGCAAGAAATTGAAGATATTATCGGTATCGATGCTACCAATGCAATACACTGTTCGGCAAAAACCGGAGCTGGCGTTTCTGATATATTAGAGTGTCTAGTGCGCGATACCCCTCCGCCGTCAGGGGATCCAGAGTCTCCTCTACAAGCATTAATCATTGACTCATGGTTTGATAATTATCTCGGCGTAGTCTCTTTAGTGCGCATCAAAAATGGTAGGCTATATAGAGGCGATAAAATCAAGGTAATGAGCACCAATCAGATCTATAAAGTTGAACGTCTAGGTATATTCACACCGAAACGAATCGAATGCGATATGCTAAGCTGTGGAGAAATAGGCTGGCTAGTGTGCGCTATTAAAGATATCCTGGGAGCACCTGTGGGTGACACGCTAACCTTAACGCGTCAACCTGCAGACGCCCCGCTCCCGGGTTTTAAAAAAATAAAACCTCAAGTTTACGCTGGGCTCTTCCCGAATAATTCTGACGATTATGAGGCCTTCCGTGTTGCTCTGAGTAAACTAAGTCTTAATGATGCCTCACTTTTTTATGAACCAGAGAGTTCGAGCGCACTGGGCTGCGGATTCCGATGCGGATTTCTTGGTCTGCTGCATATGGAGATAATTCAGGAGCGCCTGGAGCGTGAATACGATCTAGAGCTGATTGCCACTCCACCAAGTGTAGTTTATCAATTAGAAACGAATAGAAAAGAAATCCTCTATGTTGATAGTCCTTCTAAGCTACCTCCCACAAATATTATTCGAGAGTTTCGTGAGCCAATAGCTGAGTGTAATATACTAATACCTCAAGAATTTTTGGGAAACGTAATCACACTATGTATCGAAAAGCGCGGGGAACAGACTCAGATAATTTATTACGGAAAACAAGTAGCGCTAACCTATGAAATACCTATGGTAGAAGTGGTATTTGACTTTTTTAGCCGCCTGAAATCTACTTCGCGCGGTTATGCATCTCTAGATTATAATTTTAAACGTTTTCAGGTATCTGATATGGTATGTGTCGATGTGTTAATAAATGGTGCGCGAGTAGATGCATTGGCGCTTATCACTCATCGTGATAAGGCGTGCTATCTTGCTCGAGAATTAGTTAAGAAAATACAAGATCTAATCCCACGACAGCAATTTGATATTGTGATCCAGGCCACCATGGGAACGCGCACTATTGCGCGTTCCACCGTGAAGCAGTTACGTAAAAACGTACTGGCGAAATGTTATGGTGGAGATATAACCCGTAAGAGAAAGCTTCTTAAAAAACAAAAAGATGGCAAGAAACGGATGAAGCAGGTGGGCAACGTGGCGTTGCCAAAACAGGTATTCCTTGCCATTTTACATCTCAGTAAGGACAGCAAGTAAGGCTTATCGCTCACGTAGAGTAGAGGTAATTCTCATGGCAAATACGTTTTCCCTGCTTTTAGCATTAGCAACATTAATCACTGGAACTATTTGGTGTATTGAACATTCTAAGTGGATTAATCTTTTTCGGAATGTGTCGATTACTGGAAAGAGTAAATTAGCTAATTCGGCTAAGTTCGTGCTAACTCAAATTCAAGCTAGCGCCTCAATTTTCCCAGTGTTGCTACTAGTTTTTTTAGTGCGATCATTTGTCTATGAACCTTTTCAGATTCCATCTAGCTCGATGATGCCCACTTTATTAATTGGCGACTTTATTTTAGTAGAAAAGTATGCTTATGGCCTCAAGAATCCCCTGAATCAAATGACGCTGATTAAAACTTCTCATCCAAAACGCGGCGATATTGCAGTATTTAAATATCCACTTAATCCAAAATTAGACTATATTAAGCGTGTTATTGGTCTACCGGGCGACCGTATCACATATAATTCAATTAATAAACGGGTGAGCGTGAGTCCGGCCTGCAATGGCGATCAGTATTGTGATCAAAAGTTCGCAGTTACTTATAATGATGCGCATCCAAGCAGTTTTATCCAGCTATTTAACCGAAGCCGGACTTCTGATACCGATCACCGGAGCCCTTATCAAATTCTTCTTAGTAATGATACTCCGAAGAATGGTATTCGTCTATACGATTCCCAAGAATCGCTAGGAAACAAAACCCACTCTATTTTAAGTATCCCGGGCACACAAGACTGGCTGATTTCTTATTACCATCAAGCCGGTAGGTCGCTGTCTGAATGGATAGTGCCAGAAGGCTATTATTTTATGATGGGTGATAATCGCGATAATAGCGCTGATAGTCGTTACTGGGGTTTTGTGCCGGAGAAAAATCTGGTAGGTAAGGCTAAGTTTATCTGGATGAGCTTTGAAAAGCAGGAAGGTGAGTGGCCCACCGGAGTACGATTAAATCGGATTGGTAAAATTCATTAACTACAAATACTGGTTTATCCTATCTAAATAGAGAAAGTATAAGCACAGAATTACGATTCTATGCGTTTTAGAATAGCTTCCTGAAAGAGAAACCAATACACTATTTCCGTGACATAGTGAAATATAGGAAACGTCTCTATAAAATTTATCCCGAACTCTATACTGCAAGATTTTGACCTAATCCTTATCTATCGGTAATACATGAATCCCACTCTAATAAATAGACTACAGAGGAAGCTAGGCCACACTTTTCAGCAGAAAGAGCTACTCCTGATCGCTTTAACTCACCGTAGCGCGAGTAGTAAGCACAATGAACGCTTAGAGTTTCTAGGCGACTCTATTCTGAACTTTGTGATTGCTAATGCGCTCTATCAGGGCTTTCCTCATATAGACGAAGGTGATATGAGTCGAATGCGTGCGAAATTAGTATGTGGTCATACGCTAGCCGAAATGGCACGTGAATATGATGTGGGAGCATGTCTACGCCTCGGTCCGGGAGAACTAAAAAGTGGTGGGGCCCGACGCGACTCAATCTTGGCGGACACAATGGAAGCGCTAATCGGAGGAGTTTTCTTAGATAGTAATGTGTTGCGTGCTGAACATCTAGTCTTAGACTGGTATCGCAGTCGATTAGCTACAATCAACCCCGGAATGAATCAAAAAGATCCAAAAACTCGGTTACAGGAATTTTTACAAGGACGTCATCTACCCCTACCATCTTATCTTGTGATGCAAGTTACCGGAGACCCTCATGATCAGGAATTTACTGTACATTGTAAAGTAATCGGATTGAATGAACCCGTTCTGGGTATCGGTTCAAGCCGACGTAAAGGCGAACAAGCTGCAGCGGAACAAACCTTGAAAAAGCTAGCACTTAAATGAATACAGAAAAAAAATATTGCGGATTTACTACAATAATTGGCCGCCCTAACGTAGGAAAGTCTACACTGATAAATCAGCTGTTACGTCAAAAAATTTCTATCACCTCACGTAAACCACAGACTACCCAGCAATCTATTATGGGCATTGATACCCGAGGCTCTTATCAAGCAATCTATATCGATACACCGGGTTTTCGAATCGCACAAAAATATGCTGTCAATCGCTTGACAAATCGAGCAGTAAAAAGTTTTATCGACGAATCTCAGTTCGTGATATTTGTAGTAGAGGGGATTCGATGGACTGCCGACGATGAAATGCTACTTAATATACTGAATAATCTAAAGTGTCGAGTATTGTTGATAATCAATAAAGTTGACAAAATAACTAATAAACCTACGCTGCTGCCACATATTAAATTTCTCAGACAGAAAATGAACTTTCTTGATATAGTGCCAATTTCTGCTGAAAAGGGTATAAACATTAATACTGTCTCTAGTATAGTTCAAAAACTACTTCCCGAAGTAGGGCATCATTTCCCCAATGAGTATATTACTAATCGCCCGCAGTGGTTTATGGCATCGGAAATCATTCGGGAGAAGCTTATGCGTTTATTAGGAGACGAATTGCCGTATTCTGTGACAGTTAAAGTTGAACAGTTTATTCCGAGTATCTGTGGCGATTACAAGATATACGGACTCATATTAGTTGAACGAGAAAGCCAAAAGAAAATTGTTATTGGTAAAAGGGGTCATAAAATTAAAGCAATTGGAATGGCAGCTCGCATAGACATGGAAAAGATATTTAATGCTAATGTACATTTAGAGTTACGAGTGCAAGTACAATCTGATTAACTTAATAATGACTTCATTCTACATAACCCCAAGTTATATTTAAAATTTAAGGTAGGTCATGACATATAAACCAAAAAAGCCGTACTTCGACTACATCAGAAAACCTAAAGTGAACGCAGTTCAACGAAGTATCGATCCCACCAAATCGTTCGAAGACGTTCATTGGTTCTAGGTTTAGCCGTATAGATGGCTATTTTTAATTTAAAAGAGTTTTCCGATAGTCTTTTTTATTCCAATAAAAATATTGGGGCCGCATACCTGTTTCAGTTAAAAATAGGAATTTAAATTCTTTCCTGACTGATCTGCACTATACTTTTACCCGATCCTCAGTTTTTAAAACCATTCGTTCATCACGATAGATCGATCTTGATCGTATGCATCAGAAATCACGGTTTGACGCTCTCTGACTTTTTCTCCTATTTGCTTTGATAATATAAATGTAAACTATTGATGTTAAAAATGATTTTTAGAGGTTTTTATGACTAATGTATTACTGGGTGTTAACATCGATCATATTGCTACGCTGCGCAATGCCCGAGGCACTCAATATCCAGATCCAGTGCAAGCGGCATTTGTTGCTGAACAAGCAGGAGCCAATGGAATTACGGTTCATCTTCGTGAAGATCGCCGTCATATCACCGAACGCGATGTACGAATACTACGACAGACCATTCAAACTCGCATGAACCTCGAAATGCCAGTAACTGAAGAAATGCTGAATATCGCTATTGACTTAAAGCCATACTTTTGTTGTCTAGTACCGGAAAATCGCACCGAGGTGACAACTGAAAGCGGGCTGGATGTTGCGGGACAAATAGATAAGATAGGAGCAGCAGTTGAGCGATTGCTGAAAGCCGGGATTCTTGTGTCATTGTTTATCGACCCAATCTGTAGACAAATCGATGCCGCCGTAACAATTTCTTCTCCATATATCGAACTTCATACCGGTGCCTACTCCAACGCCATAAGTAAAACTTCAGTCAACGTAGAGCTACATCGTATCTCGATGGCCGCAATCTACGCTACTAAGAAAGGACTAATAGTCAATGCTGGCCACGGATTAACTTATCATAATGTACAAGCAATCGCAGCTCTTCGAGAGATATATGAGCTAAATATTGGTCATGCAATTATCGGTCAAGCTTTGATAATCGGTTTAGATAAAGCGGTAATGAATATGAAATCGTTAATACGAGAAGCGCGAGCCTAATGGCAGTAATTGGACTAGGTATCGACATAGTTGAGGTGGTGCGCATTCAAGCTCTCGTAAAACACAGCGGGGACAAACTAGCCCGGAGAGTACTAAGCGCTACAGAATGGGTGCTGTATCAGAAACATCAGAAATCAGCGCGCTTTCTTGCTAAGCGTTTTGCGGTAAAAGAAGCGGCCGCAAAAGCCTTTGGCACTGCCATTCGAAATGGACTTGCATTCAGTCATTTTGAGCTATTCAATGATGAGTTGGGTAAGCCAAATATTCGACTACACGATCGTGCTTCCGAGATAGCACGTGAGATGGGTATTACTGCGATTCATGTTTCAGTGGCGGACGAGCGACATTACGCCTGCGCAACAGTGATCACTGAGAGATAAAAATTGGGAGTGGCTGACTTTACTTAATGTCTAGACCTAACTTTTGCGTAAAATGAATCTTTTATATACAGAATTTTAGATTGGAGGTAGAGGATGCGCCAATCATCAATTTCTTTTTTATAATTAAATTTTTATACTTTTTAGTATGGTTATCTAATGTAGTTAATACTACACTCGAATATAGCTAAAATAATACATATGATAGACGTGAAGCTAATATTTCACAAGCTAAATAGTTCAGGCGTTATAATATTTTAATAAATATTAGAATTTATGTTAAAATTCGTTATTAAAATATAAGAGTGCAAATTAAAAAATAATTTATTGATATCTATAATACATAACCCTTATAAATTAAACTTGTCTGAGACAATAGATAGAAAACTATGCATTTACATGAATATCAGGCAAAAAAATTGTTTGCTCGATATGGCATACCGATACCTATAGGGTACGTATGCAGCACACCTTATGAAGCAGAAAAAGCCGCCTCTAAAATTAGTAATGGCCCGTGGGCGATTAAATGTCAAATTCATTCATCTGGAAGAGCTAAAGCTGGTGGCGTTGCGGTAGTTCATACCAAGAAAGATATCCTAACTTTCTTAGAAAAGTGGCGTGGGAAGCATTTAGTGACCTATCAGACTGCAGAGATAGGACGACCAGTACAAAAAATTTTGATAGAAGCAGCAATCGATATTAAGCAAGAACTGTACTTAGGCATAGCGGTTGACCTTAGTTCTCGTCGCGTTATGTGTATGGCGGCCGCCGAAGGCGGGATTGAAATTGAAAAATTAGCGCATGATTTCCCTGGAGCAATTCATAAAGTAATTATTGATCCACTGGTGGGCCCACAACCCTATCAGGCCCGTGAACTAGCCTTCAAGCTAGAATTAATTGATAAGCAAGTCAATCAGTTTGTTGAAATCTTTATAAGGCTAGTAAGATTGTTCTTAGAACTCGACTTAGTGATTGCTGAAATCAATCCCCTGGTCATTACTCAAAAAGGCGATCTTTTGTGTTTAGACGCTAAACTGGCTACTGATAATAATGCTCTGTTTCGTCAGTCTGAGCTGAGATTAATGCGTGACTTTTCTCAAGAAGACGCCCTAGAGTCTCGTGCGGCGCTCTGGAATCTGAATTATGTGGCACTTAATGGCAATATTGGTTGTGTGGCCAATGGTGCCGGTTTAGCTATGGCCATTATAGACATGATTAAACTTTATGGTGGTGATCCAGCAAGCTTCCTAGACGTTAGTGGCGCTGCAACTAAAAATAGCATTAGTGAAGGATTTAAGATTATCCTATCTGATAATAAATCAAAAGGGGTACTAGTTAATATATTCGGCGGTATCGTGCGCTGTGATTTGATTGCTGACGGCATCATCGATGCTATATCAGAAGTTGATACTAACATTCCAGTCATTGTACGACTAGAAGGGAATAACGCCGAATGTGGTATCAAAAAGTTAAAGAATAGCAATTTAAATATCCTGTCTTCAAGTCATCTGACTAATGCGATCCAGAAAGTTATTTCTGCAGTAAAAGGTAGATAGTGCCTATTTTAATAGATAAAAACACTAAAGTAATTTGCCAGGGTTTCACCGGCAAAAAGGGGACTGTTCATTCCAAGAAAGCTATGGATTATGGTACTAAAATAGTTGGAGGCATCACTCCAGGTAAAGGCGGGACGCGGCATCTAGGATTGCCAGTATTTAATACGGTGCGTGAAGCCGTTGAAGCTACAGAAGCAACTGTATCCGTAATTTATATCCCCGCAAGATTTTGCAAAGATGCTATCTTGGAGGCTATTGATGCTGGCATTAAGCTAATCATCACCATCACTGAAGGTATTCCAATATTAGACATGCTAACCTTAAAAGTGAAACTAGATGAGGCTAATGTTCGGATGATAGGACCGAACTGCCCGGGCATTATTACTCCAAATCAATGCATAATTGGCATAATGCCAAGCTATATCTATCAACCCGGAAAAATAGGTGTCGTTTCTCGATCCGGCACTTTAACTTACGAAGCAGCGAAGCAAATCACCGATTCCGGTCTAGGTCAATCTACCTGCGTGGGCATCGGAGGTGATCCTATCCTTGGTTCTAATTTTATTGATATTTTGAAATTGTTCCAAAAAGATTCAAAAACTGAGGTAATCGTTATGATCGGAGAAATTGGGGGGAGCGCTGAAGAAGAAGCAGCCGCTTATATCAGTGAATATATTACTAAACCAGTGATCGCATATATTGCCGGTCTCTCAGCGCCTAAAGGTAAGCACATGGGTCATGCTGGTGCAATTATTTGCAACGGTAAAGGTGCTGCAGATGAAAAGTTAGTATCACTTGAAGCAGCAGGAGTCAAAACTGTTCGGAACCTAACTAATATTGGTGATGCAGTCAAAAAAGTGTTATATTTTTAATATAAAATATTATGCCTTATGAATTATAAGTATAAGCTAGTAGGAAGTCCCATGCTCGGAGAAATGTGATAAGAACAGATCATAACAATGCTGGTTATGTAAAATGATATAAACACCCAGTTTAAATCCAAAAGTGCCCGATAATTAGGCGCAGTAGAAGACCGCCTCTTTCTAACACCTCAATAGGCTAGATATAGAAATGGTGATGCGCCTCTATTTTTTTGCCGAAAAAGGTAGGAGAAGTTTTAGAATAGCTGCGACCTTGCTAGGTCGTCATGGTTAGACCCCAAAATCTTTTATAAGATGCAATTAGCATTGAAAATACATCTAATACTTAACTTTTATTAATATTTATATAAAAGTTAAAGAGAGCGAGGATGTTTTATTGCTAATAAAACCATAATAATGAGCATGAGGAGTCTCTAAAATCTTAGAAAGATCAGAGGTCATGTTGCCAAGGTAGAAGGCGCAGGCTGCTAGAAAATTAGTACCCGGATAAGTACGCGATTAATATAAAATGTCGGTTTTATATAAGTACAGGTAAAGTTCATGATTCTAAATAGAAGAGTCTCGCTCCCGCCATCATCAGTGGAGCCGTTGACTATTAAATTGCATCTTGCATTAGTCTAATTTGGGGTGCTGATCTACTAATTTCTGTTTTTTATTTTCTAAGTCAGCAATTTGCGCATTGATATTATCGACCTTTTGTTCGATGTTATCGTAGGTTTCCTGTAATAATTCTTTTGCTTCTATCGGATCAGAAGCCGCAGGTGGAGCTCCACGTAGCGGCTTATTTGCAGTTTCTTTCATATAAAGTCCAGTGATCAATCCGATCACTGCAACTACCATCAAATAATAGGCTGGCATATAGAGATTTCCAGTAGATTCTACCAGCCATGCTATCGCTGTTGGAGTAGCTCCTGCTACTAAGATTGAAATATTGAAAGCAATTGCTAGTGCGCTGTAGCGAATATTAGTTGGGAACATTGCTGGCAATATAGAGGCCATCACGCCAGTAAAACAGTTTAGCAAAACTGCAAGAGCGAGTAAAGCAATAAAAATTAGACCAATCACGTTACTATTTATTAAAACAAAGCACGGAATAGCAAGTGCCACCAGACCCATACTGCCACTAATAATAAATGGCTTACGACCAATACGATCGCTGGTCAAACCTATCACGGGTTGCATAAATAGCATGCCGATCATGATAGCAATGATAATTAGTATTCCATGATTTTCTGAGTAGTGTAGATTATGTGAAAGATAACTTGGCATGTATGTTAGTAACATATAATAAGTTGCGTTAGTGGAAATCACAATACCTGCGCATACTAGAAGGCTTTGCCAATGTTTAGAAGCAATTTCTATAAATGAAAGATGCCTCGGATTCTCAATAGCGTTGCAGGCATCTTTTTCCATTTTATCAACGTGTTGTTGAAAAGTAGGGGTTTCTTCTAGCGCGTGGCGGAGATAAAGTCCAATAATACCAAGTGGGGCCGCGATAAAGAAAGGAATGCGCCAGCCCCATTCAAGGAATCGATCTTCACCAACGATACTAGAAATAAGTACTACGACTCCGGCTCCTAGTACAAAACCAGCGATCGATCCAAAGTCAAGCCAACTACCCATAAATCCACGTTTTCGATCAGGCGAGTACTCTGCTACGAAAATTGCTGCTCCAGAGTATTCGCCACCTACAGAGAAGCCCTGCGCTAGCTTTGCTAGCAATAATAAGATTGGTGCCCAAATGCCTATTGCAGCATAAGATGGAATCAGGCCAATACAGAAAGTACTAACTGCCATAATCATAATTGTGATAGACAACACTTTTTGTCGTCCAAATTTATCACCCATGGCACCAAAGAAAATGCCTCCGAGTGGGCGCACTAGGAAGGGTACTGAGAAAGTCGCAAGCGCAGCAATCATCTGTACGCTAGGAGAGACACTGGGAAAAAAGACTTGCCCTAGGGCATAGGCCACAAAACCGTATACACCGAAATCGAACCACTCCATTGTATTACCAAGTGCAGCGGCGATGATTGCTTTTTTTAGCTTACTGTCGTCTATGATTGTGATGTCATTAATGTGCATCGGCTGATGACGTTTTTTTCTTAACTTCATATTATCGTCCCTCAATGAAACATTAGCTGTTCGTAAAGTCGCAATTCTTATCCTTATTTCCATGTTGAAGCTTTTGGCTAAACACATTAGTGTTTTAGATACCCCGACTCTAATTTATGAGGAGAGGTAAACTATAAATTTAAGCTCAATTTAATGATACTGTGTCATTTGTGAGACTCACTTTTTAAACTTTTATAGCTTAACGTTATATCTTTCTGGGATCAAATTTAGGTGTTTTCTTTTAAATTTATATAGACATAGATTTAGTATAAAAGTTACAATCTAAATAAATTCTCAATGTTTTAAATTTTATAAAAGCACCAATCATTTACTAACTTCATTGAAAATTACAAGATTTCATGAGTCATAAAATACAAAGTAACTGAGTTTATAAAAATGGTATATTCTCAAAGTTTATGCTGTACTATCAAGTACTAATATCTTATTATTTTCAATAAAAGTATCTCGTATCAAGGGCCGAATTATTAGGTTGCCAATTAAAAATTACTTTTCGTCTGAATTGCACAGACCTTCAAAGTCTAATGAGGTTGTCTATAGAACAACCAAACATCTTATCCGCGAGTGTATATTAAAATATATAATACCACCAAGAGCTGAACGATAGTGTATCTGCTTAATGCCACCCTACAGACTCTTTCTTGCTAGTGAAGAAAGAGCGTCATTTTATTCTCAGCGAATTATTTATTTTAGGATATATTAGAACATCAAGATTACTAATGAATTTAGATCTCATAGCTTCGAAGCTAAAAAGCTAAGTTTAGGCTATTTGAAATAGCCTCGTAATCTAAAATAGAAATGCTTACGGTACAATATCGAGAGTCGCCGCGCATCATGGGTAAATTGATTCTTTAAGACGAAAAGTTTATTTATGCAACGCAGAAAATCGATAATTCACTAATTAAGCATCGACCTCATATCCATTCATTTTGATCATTATAAACAGAACTATGCTGTGCTTGATTTCAAGCACAGCATCCTTAATGAATTCAGTAATTAGCTTCGATACAATGTAATAATTGTCCGCCATCAAGTCTTAGGGCCGACCTAGAATTCCTTAAAAGAATTGGGGCTATTAACTAATATTTCGGAACGGGGCGCTTAGCGAGCTTTTAGGTTCTTTTATCGCATCTACTATAAAATTTGCGATTGCAAGATGAAATATTAAAATTTACGCCGTTTGCACTTGTATCTTGAAGTTTATTATAGAAATATGCGGTTCAAATCTATGCCCGACTGATAAAAGTAAGGTCCGAGATCGTATGTTCTTAATTTTACGTTCCTACTTTAATATATAAATTTAGGTTTAAAGGTATTGATTACTGATAAGCGGAGAATATCAGCTCTTCGTCTTGCTGAAGGTTATTTCAGTTTTTTAAACCATAAAGTTATGCATGGGAATCTAGAGACGATATGATTTTAAATCAAAAAAAGATCAGTAGTAAGAGTGTGCGCCACGCTGGTGCTCGGTTAGATCGCGCACGCCCTTTAGCTCTGGAAATTGAACCAATAACTCTTTCTCAATCCCCTGTTTTAGCGTCACATCAATCATGGAACAACCATTACAACTACCGCTAAATTGCAAGATTACCATGTTATCGTCAGTGACTTCAATTAGAGTCACCCAGCCCCCGTGGTTAAGGAGCTTCGGTCTGATCTTAGATTGTAGCAGATGCTCGATGCGTTCCGTTAACGTTCCACCATCATCCTTATGTATTTTTATACCTGGGGCTCTGAGTGTTAATTGTGAACCTAATCTGTCAGTGACAAGATCGATTTCAGCGTTATCTAAATAAGGGGCGCTTACTCTGTCGATAAAAACAGATAGTTTTTCAAACTTTAGCTCCGTATCCGTAGACTCTATAGAATCTGACGTGCAGTAAGAAACTCCACATTCCGCTTTTTCTGTTCCTGGGTTCACTACGAAAACACGGATATGTGTTTTTTCTTCTTTATTTTTTAATAGTTTAAAAAAATGTTTTTGTGCTGCATCTGTAATACGAATCATAGTATTTTCTTAAGAGTGAACTTATAAGATAGGGTGTCATACGATCATCTATATGGCACAACAACATGCGTTAGATGAACTATTTTAGTGATGTAACATCTGAATACAGTATCTCAATAGACCAAAATCTATCTGGAAAATCTACTCCTTAAATGAAGATGATATAAAATAATATAGATTGTGATAGCACTATTTTTGCCAAAAATAGAAAAAAGTTAATAATTAATAAAATAAAAAATGAATAGCAGAATTCATGATCTGACTTTAATCCTGGTAATTTTTCTATAAATCTATTGATTTTAATGGGACTAAAGTGCAATGAAATACGAGTCATATAGTACATGCTATTAACATTTACACGATCGATGTGTTAATAAATATTGAGTTTGTCGTTCTTCTTTTTGATTATGCACCTTGATTTCATGCGTCATAAGCGGTTATCTTATACTATAATTTTATTTGCAGTTTTAGAACTATACCTCAAATGTTTTAAAACTATACCTCAAATAAGTAGCGCTCTACCAAATACCTCAACCTTAAAGTATGAACAGGATTTAGCATAAAAACGCTAATCTTCATCTTTAACAGTAATGATTACATATAAGATAAAATCTTCGACGCCACACTCCCTTCTTCTCTATACTATTCCATCAAGAAAGAAGGGGCACAAATCGGCAGCTAGGCGAGTCTATTGTTATTATTAGACACTCTAGATATACTTTTCATTTAATCAGGCAACGTAGCATCCCATGAGTCATCGTTTAACGTTAAAAGACATTCTAGCACTAGGCTTTATGACCTTTGCTTTATTCGTCGGCGCCGGGAATATCATTTTCCCGATACTCGCTGGTTTGCAATCCGGGGAGCGCGTTTGGATCGCAGCATTAGGATTTCTAATTACTGCAGTGGGCCTTCCGGTAATTACGGTGATCGCTTTAGCGCGTGTCGGCGGCGGAATTGACGCGTTAAGTACGCCAATTGGCCGTAAGTCAGGCTTAATATTAGCAACGATTTGCTATCTAGCAATAGGCCCCCTATTCGCCACTCCGAGAACAGCCACCGTATCTTTTGAAGTGGGCGTTGCACCACTAGTAGGCTACAACAGTAGCTTCTTATTTTTATATAGCCTAGTGTATTTTACACTAGTAATCGCTATTTCTTTTTACCCAAGTCGCTTAATTGATATCATAGGCTACGTATTAGCCCCGCTCAAAATTATCGCGCTAGCAGCTCTAGGCCTTTCAGCTATTCTTTGGCCCGCCGGAGCACGACTCCCGGCGACAGCTAGCTATGAAACGATGGCGCTTTCATCCGGTTTCATTAATGGTTACCTGACTATGGACACCATTGGTGCATTAGTATTTGGTATTGTTATTGTGAACGCAGCCCGATCCCGTGGCGTAAAAGATACCAGCCTTCTGACACATTATACTACTCTTTCTGGACTTATTGCCGGAGTGGGCTTGACTTTAGTGTATCTAAGTCTTTTTAAGTTAGGGTCGAATAGCGGTTTACTAGCACCCGGCGCCGCCAATGGTGCCCCAATTCTTTATGCGTATGTTCAGCATACATTTGGAAACTTAGGTATCCTTTTCTTGGCACTATTAATTTTTATCACTTGCATAGTAACTGCAATAGGCTTGACATGTGCCTGCGCGGAATTCTTTGCTAAATATTTGCCATTCTCCTATAAAACACTAGTATTTACTTTAGGTCTTTTTTCTATGGTCGTGTCTAACTTGGGTCTAAGCTACATGATCCAGATCTCCACATTAGTATTAACAGTCATTTATCCTCCTTGTATTGTACTCGTACTACTGAGCTTTACGTTACGATGGTGGAACAACTCGTCGAGCGTCATATCGACAGTGATGCTTATCAGCCTACTTTTTAGCCTACTTGATGCAGTTAATAGAGGGTTTGCACTTGAGTGCTCTTTAATTGAGTGGAGCCGTCGCCTACCCTTATCGGAGCAAGGTCTTGCTTGGTTGCTTCCCTCCCTAGCAATGTTAATATTTTCAGCTATTTATGATAGAGTCTTTACGAGTAAAAAATTGGTAGTATAGGTTCAATTTTTCACGATTTCATAAATAGCCGAGAGGGAAATATCATATTGACTGTATCCGAAAAAATTATAATTAGTATTTAGATATCTGATTTATTTAGATATCTAATAGAGTTTTCAGTCGGCATGCTTGGAAGCTAATAATAGATAATCTTAATATCACATCTAATTTTATATCTCAGCTATATTATAAAAAGTATTCCGATGGTAATCGCCACTACTTACCACCAGACCCATTTAGTTATAAATTCCGATTCAGAATCTCTGGTCTGCCCCTCAAAGTAATTAAAAATCGCCCCATCAGATCGGAGAGATAAATTTCTCTCCGATATAGAATCTTTATTTCGATTATCTCACTGGTAGTATCGTGTCACTGTATTAGAGAAAGAATGTTCATCAAAGCGTTCTTTCATCAATAGTTTTATTTTAAATTTTACTGTTAAATAAGAAGTTGAGTCCCAAGTATTAAGAGAATAATAGTAATAAAAAGTATTGGGCCTCTAGAGCATAAATCTAGAGACAAAGCTTTCATTTTTCTGTTATTTTAATACCAAATTTTAGTCTGCGTCACGTGGATTAATATGTATTAGAATAATGAAGATCATACAAGAGGGAGGTTTTATATTATAAATATAGAGTTCGCGGAATAACATCCAATAGAATAATGTAAAACTAAGAAAATAGATGCTATGGAGATTGCTACACAGATAAGTAAAAATTGCCCCCATCCCGATCTTAATAGCATAGAGTCAATGAGGCACAGAACGAAGCAGACGATTATTATTATCGCCACTTACCTAAACGGTTTCACTACACCACTAGACACATAGCACTTTTACCCTTTTTAAAATCTTTTATGTTGCCACTCGAAAGCCGAGCCTAGAGATTATAGACGATAAAATAAGCCTCTTCATCTCCATATTATTTTTATAGCTTATTGCAGTAAAAAAGTAGAGTGATAAAAAGAGGGCGTGCTAACGGTTTTTCGGTCAAGCCTGATAGGCGATACGATAAGATCGTGTCCAATCTTCCCGAAATACAGATAGAGATTCCAAAAAATTTAGAGCCGACACGCATGGCCGGCCCACTTATTGAGGCACTTTAGTTATAACTCAGAGGAATTTTGAGATAGATATTTAGCTATACCGTCCGGAGATGCAGTAATACCCGCCTTGCCTTTTTCCCATTGAGCTGGGCAAACTTCGCCACATTCTTCATGGAATTGAAGCGCATCAACAGTACGTAGCATTTCGTCGATATTGCGCCCAATCGGTAGATCGTTGACAACCTGCGCACGTACTATGCCATTTTTATCGATGAGAAAAGATCCACGTAGTGCGACGCCAATTTCTGGATGCTCAACTCCATAAGCTCTCTGAATCTCACGCTTAATATCAGAAACCATGACATATTGTACCGCGCCTATTCCACCCTTTTGGAGAGGCGTTTTTCGCCATGCGCTGTGGACAAAGGCTGAATCGATTGAAACACCAACTATTGCGACGCCACGTTTCTCGAATTCCCTATAACGGCGATCGAAAGCGATTAATTCAGAAGGACATACAAAAGTAAAGTCCATCGGCCAGAAAAATAAGACTGCCGGCTTACCATTTAGGTATTTTTTAAGACTGAAATGTTCAATAACTGTTCCATCTCCTAGTACTGCAGATGCAGTAAAATTAGGGGCTTGACGAGTTACTAGAATCATACTTACTCCTTTAGAGCTCATTGAAAGTTTTAATATATAAATATTAGCTATTTTGGATGCAGTAAGCTTAGCGAATAAGCGTCTGCGCAATGCCCATTCTGTAGCGCACGGGCATTATTACTGTAAACGACTGTGGATTTAATGTCTTCTAAAATTATCGGATTATATGCGTTTATATAATTAAAGGTCTTGTTTTGAACGCTAAATTAATTCTTCGAAGAAATGAATTATCTGGTAGCCCTGATCGCATGAACCATAAGAATTGTACATCTTACTAGAGATGCGGATTATGGCCGCCCTTCTCTAGATGAGCTAGTCTGAAATTTCGCTTGATTAAAATCTCATTATGCTCTATTTAAGTATTTCAAATTATCACGTATTTTCAAAAAATGTAAAAACGTTGGATGTTCTTGATAATTAAAGATAAAGCTATATTTTTTAATATTTTTTCAATTTAGACGTATTCATTTTTCTCCCAATGAACATTTAACACCTTTAAGATTAGTTGATAAACTTGAGACGGCTCATATGTAGTCCGAAGGATAAGGCATTGACCCCTCAAGATTTTAGGTTTCTTGGGACAAATTCTACTGATTATTACAACTTTGTTTCTGAAATTAATTAAATTATTTATTTATATAAATAAACTTTACATTAAATATTTAGCTATTTAAATTTTAAAAAATTAATGAGATGAAATGAGCTAATGTACAATAAAAATCTCGGAACAATTTTAGTTTGTCCTTCTTTTAAAAGGGATATAGAAAGATCCGGATTAGTCTATTCTGAATACAGGATCGTACATTTTGGATTCAAGAAGCTATGTTAGCCCTAATAGGCCGATCAGGGTGGTTGGAGCTCCTAAGGTTGGGCTGTTAATTAATATAAAAGCGCCTTTGTCATGCTCATTTCCTGGTGTCAGCTCATGTCATATTTTTTAGTTTTTACAAAGTGCACCACGATTAATTCCCAGTATTAAAACTATTTAATTATCTTTCTTTCGATTGAAATACAGACCTTCTGTATTTAGTCAATTAACTAATCTATACCCCATATTATTTATTTAGCGATAATGGTCAACCTAAACCGCATGTAGGATTATAAAAGATCTAGACTTATCTATTCAAAACGGATCTAAGTTCTTCTTTGGATAGTAATTAGACAATAAATAACCTACAATGAGCTTCTATTATCATACCTATAATGAGCTTCTATTATCATAAAAGAGATAAGATCATGCATCTTGGAAGCCGCTCTTATTATCTAGATTGCTACGCACCAAAGCTCTTAGAAGCCCTTCCTCGCAATCGGGGCCGGGATGCTATTGGAATACATAAAAACTTATTACCATTCAGTGGCTTCGATCTATGGACCGCTTTCGAGCTTTCCTGGCTAAACGCCAAAGGAAAACCAGTAGTGGCAATAGGAGAGTTTATTTTTCCACACTCTTCTATCAATTTGATAGAATCGAAATCTTTTAAGCTATACTTAAATAGCTTTAATCAAACACCATTTCATGATGAGGAGGTCGTAGCAACTACAATACAAAAAGATTTATCGCAAATTTCTGAAGGTCATGTTGAAGTGAAGCTCTATCCGGGTCTAGACGGATATTCGACAAAAATTGATTCTCTTCGGGGTTCTAGTATTGACGATCTAGATATTACTATTCATGACTATGTCTTTAAACCGGAGCATCTACGTAGTTCTAATACAGAACAGAAGAAATGGGTGACAGAAACACTATACTCTAATCTGTTGAAGTCCAACTGCCCCATAACTTTTCAGCCAGACTGGGCTAGCGTAGCGATTCACTATCAAGGCCCAAAAATCGATCGTGAGTGCCTCTTACGCTATCTTATTTCATTCCGTAAAAATAAAGAATTTCACGAACAGTGCGTCGAGCGCATATTCAATGACATCAAGCAATACTGCCGGACTGATAAGCTTAGCGTTTTTGCGCGCTATACTCGTCGAGGTGGTTTAGACATAAATCCCTTTCGAAGCGATTTCGAAGTAACGACGATTCTTGGACGTCTAATCAGACAGTAGGTCGCTCCTACTATGCCCAAGAAGGGCATAGTAGGAGCGACCTACTGTTCTAAAGTGCTATTTTTCTATTGATTTATTGTCTGATAAAAAATCCTTTCATTAATCCTTTGATGGTTTTATCAAAATATGAAGTCATAATTTAAAACAGAACCTTTTGACCGATTCTTTAATAGAATCATTGCTGTGGCGCGATGCGGAGCGGGCTGATCTCTATTAAGCCAATCAGGCAATACTGTACGTTTGTACTTAGTGGCTCCTAAAGCTAGCTAGTCTCAAATTTATGTTAAAAGATTAAGGCACTCAGCACTGATCGTTATCCCGAGTAAAGGTTAATCATTTCATTTTCAGCAACGAGAAGGTGGCACAATTCATAAAAGTGAGCTTAATTTTATTGTTTCTCCAAACTTTAAGGTCGAATAATTTATCTAGAACACAATATTAAACTCTGCTATTTGATCTAACATCAATTAAAATACCCGAACACTGCCGAACTAAAGCTGATAACGATTAATCTGGATAGCGTGAGGAATATTGGGAAAGAAGCTGCGCCATAATCTTTATTCTTCTATCCCTCAAGGGATAGAAGAATAAGACTCGCTGTTTATGCATTCAGTAGTTAAAATTAGTTTGAGGGTATCGCTATGCCCCAAGCCCCTGATCGCATCCTTAGATATGCTTGGCCTATTAATATAGGTGCTAATCGCTTTTATTGACACTGCACCTTCTATCTGCTATGACAGTTAAATTTTACAAATTATTATTAATGAGCTGTCTCTAAGCTAGAGACAGCTCAAGCGAATTTCATAAACGACTCGTATGACTCATATGATTCGTGTGTCTATACAAAGAGTGCCGATCGATCTGAAAAGTTATAAAGACTAGTAATGACCATCAGAGTAAAAAGTTACTTTTATGATGTATCAGCACATACAGATCATGAATAATAACGCGCTAAATTGAAATTTTTTATTTAGAGCGAGCTACAGCATAAAAAGTATTAAACCGAAAGAAAAGTGGTCAAGATAGAATGCTAAATTTGTATAGATCCAAAAAATATGTAAAACAGGTCGCGCCATGCTATGGCTCGCTCTAAAGTCATATCCGCTGAATCTTATATAATTTCCGGTCTCACTTAAATCGAGCCTAGAAGACTAGCTTGTTCTTAATAATTAAAGAATTGGATACAGGTAATAAAAGAGATAATATGCTAGTCTAGCGCGATAATTATAAAAATAAATCCATATTACGCCTATTTACCTCACATACGTTCGATCTCATCGGCACTAAACTGCGGCCAGCGATAGGCTTATCTGAAAGTAATAATCCGGTAATCAGGCATTTTTAAAAACATAGATCGGGATCTAATGTTGCATTGGCCCATAGGATTTTTGTTAATATTAAAGGTATACGGAGATAGAAGGTATATACTTTTAACTTAAGTAAATATTAAGCCATCTTAAGCCATCTAAAGCACATTTGAATATTTTTGAATTTTTCCTACACTTATCTACTTGTTCAGTTAAATTACTAAGTTTTAAACTTAAGAAACAGCCCATAATAACAAAGCACTTCCTACGGAAGTGCCGATGATGTAGACAAGCATGTGAGCAGCCCAACTTCTTGCGCTTAGAATGACGCCATGCCTATAGTCTAGATTCAGTTCGAGTGTGCTATAAATTAATTTATATTATATTCACAAACCAGTATAGCGCACAGGTAGCACTGCCACAGCCATGTTATCCTTTTATGCTAGGCCGCGAAGTACGATATTTGCTAATTTGATTTTGATTAAGGGTCGTATGGACAAGGAGTAAATACTTTGTTACTGTTGTGATCATTTTTTAAATCTAGTATTACCAATTAGTTCCGTACTACCTTCAGAGAAATATCCAGCTATGACTTACAGTAAAACTATTCAATTCAAGAAACCCTGCTTTATTGTATGTTGGCCCCAAAACTTGATTTTGGAGGGAAAGCCGAACTTCGGAGATAGGCGCCCTTCGCAATGCGGACTAGAAGATCAGTTCTACACCCCACTGCCTGTTTTGGGAATACGGAGGCCGCTGGATAACACAGACAAAACTATGCTCTCTTCCCCCCCAGAAGCATGCATTTTCATAAAAAATAATCATGTGGAGGTAGCTATTTAACGATACCTCCACCTTTCAGTATTAGGTTAGAATCTCGAGCTAAGGTGCTATCTTGCGAAAAAATGCACGCTCCTCGGAGCGTCGCCAACGCGCACCAGTCTATACGGAACCCCATTGATCAAGATCCGGACAACATCCTCGACTTCTATTCCATGGTTTAATAAACTTAGAAGCGGCAAGACTGATATCGAGACAGCCTTTATGCTTGGTATTACATTGGTTTAACTAAACCGTATCATATTAGTTCAACTAAGATCGACTTTTAAAACTGCGTTAACGCATCCAGTGCTGAATTGCACAGACGACCCTGAACTCAGAAGTATGCGAGTAAGGCTTTGGGCTCTACTCTGCGCCTGTCGTGACATTTTGGAGTGCGAACAAAAGCGATCCTCGAATAATTATTTTTTAAAGTAACTATAAAATTAAAATTAGCAAGGTAGGCGAAACTTCGTGTCTTCATCTGGCATTTATAGAAAAGCTTTCCCAGGTATTGTTTAGGATACGCGAAATCGACTCAAGATATCGATTCGGCGTAGCCTCAACTACTAAAAATAAGAATTCTTCTCTTCAAGAGTGCAAGGGTATCGTAGAATCAGCTTAAGATGTATATCTGAATGTTTTATCGCAGATAAAATAATCTTGAAATATTCTACCATAAAACACGAAAAACTAGCTCCAAGTAAATCATTAGAGATAAGGAATGCTACCATGTCACAAGATCTAACTAATGATGTGGACCCGTTCGAAACTCGCGACTGGCTTCAGGCGCTCGAATCGGTCATCTGTAAAGAGGGTATTGAACGCGCCGAATTTCTAATTAAGAAATTATTACTAGAGGCCCGTAAAGCGGGGATTAACATTGTGAGTGGTAATTCGGCGGATAATTACGTCAACAGCATCGCGCTAGAAGATGAACCGATCTACCCGGGTAATCTAGATCTAGAGCGCCGGATTCGCTCCGCCATCCGATGGAATGCTATCATGATAGTCTTGCGTGCCTCCAAGAAAGATTTAGAACTGGGCGGTCATATAGCATCTTTTCAGTCTTCAGCAACCTTCTATGAAGTTTGCTTTAATCACTTCTTCCGTGCACGTAACAAGAAAGACGGTGGTGATTTAGTATATTTTCAAGGACACATCTCTCCAGGTATTTACGCTCGAGCCTTCCTGGAAGGACGCTTATCTGAAGAAACATTAAATAACTTCCGCCAGGAAGCTCACGATAATGGCTTATCTTCTTATCCTCATCCAAAATTAATGCCCGAATTCTGGCAATTCCCAACTGTATCGATGGGATTAGGACCAATTTGTGCTATCTATCAGGCTAAATTCCTAAAATATTTGAAAAATCGAGGCTTAAAAGACACGTCGGAGCAAACTGTTTATGCCTTCTTAGGTGATGGCGAGATGGATGAACCAGAATCTAAAGGTGCACTCACGATAGCTAGTCGGGAAAATCTAGACAATCTAGTATTTGTAATAAATTGCAATCTGCAGCGTCTGGATGGGCCGGTGACTGGTAACGGGAAAATTATTAACGAACTGCAAGAAGTTTTTTCTGGTTCAGGCTGGCAGGTCCTGAAGGTTATTTGGGGCGGACTCTGGGACGAGCTTCTACGCAAAGATATTAGCGGTAAACTAATTCAACTGATGAATGAAACTCTCGATGGTGACTATCAGACCTTTAAATCTAAAGATGCCAACTACATACGCGAACACTTCTTTGGTCGTTATCCGGAGACTGCCGAACTAGTCAAAGAGATGACTAACGAGGAAATTTGGGCTCTCAATCGAGGCGGTCATGATTCGAAAAAAATCTTTGCTGCACTTAAAAAAGCACAAAATACTCGCGGTAAGCCCACTGTGATCCTAGCCCACACCATAAAAGGTTATGGTATGGGATTTGCTGCAGAAGGTAAAAATATTGCTCACCAAGTAAAGAAAATGTGTTCAGTAGCACTGAAAGGATTCCGAGATCGCTTTAATATACCTGTTTCTGATGTAGACATTGAGAAACTACCCTATATTACCTTTGATAAAAACACTCCAGAATATAAATACCTGCACGAACGTCGTCTATTATTGAAAGGCTATCTTCCAAGCCGCATGCCAGACTTTACCGAAAAACTAGAGCTGCCAACTCTACAAGATTTTAGCTCTCTCTTAGAAGAACAAAAAAAAGAAATCTCCACTACTATCGCTTTCGTGCGTGCTCTGAACGTGATGTTAAAGAACAGGTCAATTAAAGATCGTATTGTACCTATTATTGCAGACGAAGCACGCACCTTTGGCATGGAAGGTCTATTTCGTCAAATTGGCATCTATAGCCCGAACGGCCAGAACTACACCCCACAAGACCGCGAGCAGGTTGCTTACTATAGAGAAGACGCGCAAGGACAAATTTTACAGGAGGGCATCAATGAACTAGGCGCTACATCTTCTTGGTTGGCTGCTTCCACGTCGTATAGCACGAACAATTTACCGATGATTCCATTTTACATCTATTATTCAATGTTTGGCTTCCAGCGCGTTGGAGATTTGTTCTGGGCGGCAGGTGACCAACAAGCGCGTGGTTTCCTGATTGGAGGGACTTCGGGACGAACAACCTTGAACGGTGAAGGCTTACAGCACGAAGATGGCCACAGCCATATTCAATCTCTAGTTATTCCCAACTGCATTTCTTACGATCCCGCGTATGCCTACGAAGTAGCAGTAATCATGCATGACGGTCTAGTACGTATGTATGGAGATGACCCAGAAAATATTTTTTACTACTTAACTACGCTAAACGAAAACTATTTCATGTCGGCAATGCCGAAAAATGTAGAGGAAGGCATCCGTAAAGGCATATATAAATTAGAGACTCTACCAGGTAATAAAGGTAGGGTGCAGCTATTGGGCTCCGGAGCTATCTTGCGTCATGTGCGCAAAGCAGCGGAGATTCTAGAGAGAGATTACGGCGTCGGTTCTGACATTTACAGTGTCACTTCTTTTACTGAATTAGCCCGGAATGGTCAGGACTGCGAGCGTTGGAACATGCTTCACCCCACTCAAGTTCCCCGCATACCATACGTTTCTCAGGTAATGAATGATGCACCAGCGATAGCGTCCACTGATTATATGAAATTATTTGCAGAACAGATTAGAGCTTACGTGCCCTCTAGAGATTATCGCGTCCTCGGTACTGATGGCTTTGGTTGTTCAGATAGCAGAAAAAACTTGCGCCACCACTTTGAAGTCGATGCATCTTACATAGTTATTACCGCCTTGGGCATACTGGCTAAGCGCGGAGATATTAACTATCCGTCAATTGCTCATGCTATTAAAAAATTTAATATCAATCCAGAGAAAATTAACCCGCGTCTGGTATAAAAGAGGGACGAAATAATGTTTATCGAAATTAAGGTACCGGACATCGGTGTAGATGAAGTCGAGATCACCGAGATTATGGTTAAGACTGGCGATAAAGTTGAGGTTGAGCAATCTCTGGTTACCGTAGAAGGCGATAAAGCCTCCATGGAGATCCCATCTCCTCAAGCAGGCGTAGTGAAAGAAATTAAAGTGGGAGTTGGCGATAAAATTGAAACTGGAAAATTGATAATGATTTTCGAAACCAATCTTACTAATGAGACAGATACGCGAAAATCAGGAAAAGACTGGGATCAAAATGCTCCGGATGCTTCTTCTAAATGTACTGAATCCTTAGATGCCGATGAATGCGATGATGGAGTGACTGACATTATAGTGAAGATAGGTGAAAAAGTAATAACTAATCAGACACTTATTACCACTAAAAGAGAACAAGTTTCGATAGAAGTACCCATACCGTCTTCCGATAAGTTAAAAGAGATTCTTATTAAATCTGATCATAAACTGAAAATAGCCTCATTGATCATACTTTTTTCTGTCGATGAGGAGACCTACGAGTCTCTAGAATGTAATAAAAGTGCTGAAGTCTCGCTAGCTTTTTCCAAAACCTTGAACAAAAAATCCATTAAAAAATTTGCACACGACGATAGCAAAGATAAATTTAGCAAAAATGTCGCTTATGTACACGCAAGCCCAGTTGTCCGCCGTCTAGCACGCGAACTTGACGTTAACCTACTTAAGATTAAGGGCTCTGGTCGTAAAGACCGCATCTTACGCGAAGACGTTCAAGCTTATTTAAAAAGTTTAGCACAAGACTCAAAAAGTATGAAAAACTCTGAGATATCAGGGAACATGCGTTCATGGCCGAAAGTAGACTTTAAAAAATTTGGTGATATTGAAGAAATTGATATTGGGCGCATACAGAAAATTTCTGGTGCCAATTTAAGCAGAAATTGGTTAACAATTCCACATGTGACTCACTTTGATAAAGTGGACATCACCGATCTAGAAGCATTCCGCAAACAACAAAATCACGATGCAGTCACACGTAATCTAGATCTGAAGCTCACCCCAACGGCCTTTATTATGAAGGCCGTTGGGGTCGCCTTACAGAAAATGCCAAATTTTAATAGTTCAATATCGGAAGATGGTCAAAGACTGACTTTAAAAAAATACATCAATATTGGAGTGGCAGTTAATACATCAAACGGATTAGTTGTGCCTGTATTCAAGGATGTGAATAAAAAAAGTATTACTGAGCTTTCACGTGAACTATTCGTGATCGCTAAAAAGGCGCGTGGAAGTGCTTTAAGTGCTTCTGAAATGCAAGGGGGATGCTTTACAATTTCCAGTCTAGGTGGGATTGGAACTACGTACTTTTCGCCAATTGTCAATGCTCCAGAAGTGGCTATTTTAGGCGTCTCTAAATCTGATATAGAGCCATTCTGGAATGGTAAAGAGTTTATACCGCGCCTAATGATGCCAATATCGCTTTCCTTCGATCACCGTGTAATCGACGGCGCAGATGGTGCATACTTTATTAAAATTATCAGTAATATACTGTCGGATATCCGCTATTTAGTGATGTAATCACCACCACGTATCTAGGGGTACGTGGTGGAATCTATTAGCATCTCGCTTAGCTGATTCGTTTTTAAGAATCCAAGTACATATAAAGTGCTACGCAGTTCACCTAATAGCATACCCGATGAACTGAAAGTAGTAGACATATGAAGAGTGCCCTCCTCTTAAATAATTGATATAAATTATAAAAATGAAATAAACTCTTAAAGAGAGTAACAATAGAAAGTAAAACTTAAGGGGATATTGACGCTGATCCCAAAAAAGAAATTAACTACGAGGTTATAATGAGTACTAAAATTAACACTCAAGTTGTAGTAGTTGGAGCGGGACCGGCGGGGTATTCCGCAGCTTTTCGTTGCGCTGATCTAGGTCTTAAAACTGTTTTGGTTGAACGCCAATCTAGACTAGGCGGCGTCTGCTTAAACGTTGGGTGCATTCCTTCTAAGGCACTCTTACATCTTGCTAAAGTGATTAAAGAAGCCCATGCACTAGCCTCCCATGGCATCATGTTTAGTGAACCGAAAATTGACATTATAAAAGTGCGACTTTGGAAAGAAAAACTGATTAGTCAGCTAAGCGGAGGACTCTCGTCTTTGTCTAAAGCTCGAAACGTACAAGTGGTCAAAGGATTTGGAAAATTCACCGACCCCCACACCCTCGTTGTTGAAGGTATAAAAGATTCTACGATCATTCATTTCGATAATGCGATTATTGCGGGGGGCTCACGACCAATTCAATTACCATTTATTCCTCACGAAGATTCAAGAGTATGGGATTCTACAGACGCGTTAAATCTGAAGAGTATTCCACGACGTCTTCTAGTTTTGGGAGGGGGAATAATCGGCTTAGAAATGGCTACTGTGTATCACGCATTAGGTGCACAAATCGACCTGGTTGAAATGCTGGATCAGGTTCTTCCTGGTGTAGACATAGACATAGTAAAAATTTTTAAAAAACATATTAGCCAAAATTTTAACTTACTGTTAGAAACAAAAGTGACTACCGTACAAGCTAAAGAAGAAGGAATATATGTCACCATGGAAGGGAAATATGCGCCAGGAAAACCGCAGTGTTATGATGCAGTATTAATTGCGATTGGCCGTATTCCAAATGGAGAATTATTAGATATTGATAAAGCTGGTGTTGATGTTAACGAACATGGTTTTATCCACGTAGATAAGCAGCTAAGAACTAATGTAGCGCACATCTTTGCCGTCGGAGATATTGTTGGACAGCCAATGTTAGCGCACAAAGGAATTCATGAAGGCCATGTTGCTGCAGAAGTTATTAGCGGAATAAAGAGCTACTTCGATCCGAAAGTGATTCCATCAATCGCTTACACCGACCCTGAGGTAGCATGGATAGGACTGACTGAAAAAGAAGCAAAAACAAAGAATATTAGCTATGAGGCTGCCATTTTCCCGTGGGCAGCATCCGGTCGTGCTATCATCGCCAATTCTGGAGATGGTATGACAAAACTTGTTTTTGACAAAGTAACGCGGCGCATCCTCGGAGGCGCAGTGATCGGCACTAATGGCGGTGAGCTATTAGGCGAAATTGGTCTGGCTATTGAAATGGGCTGTGACGCGGAAGATATCGCTCTAACAATTCACGCTCATCCAACACTGTATGAGTCCGTGGGCTTGTCGGCAGAGCTCTACGAAGGTAGAGCCACTGACCTATTAAACTTGAAAATTAAAAAGAAATAGTATCTTTGATCTTGTATCTGTATCGAGCGAGCTCAGGTAACAATCACTCTCATTCTAGCTAATCGCTTTAAGCGCTTTACTTTATTTGTAAAATTTACGACATGAGGTTTGGCAGCGGCACATATTCAATTTAAGAGTATATGTATTGAAAATAGACATATACTCTTAAATTTTAACAGCTCACGTAATCTAGAAAAACACCTGTATTGAAGAGTACCCGACTAAAATTGTACCTTCTCGATCCTTGCACGAAGCTATATTTATGCACCGAGACTGCACCGAGACTAATGGTCTCAAAAAGATAAAGCCGAGACCCATATATCATCTATTATTTTTATATAAAATATGATACGCGATACTTGAAGGTACATTAAAATGCCGAGATATGCATCGTTTATAATAAAATAAGTGGGGCCGAGATCTTTGATAATCTCGCAGTCCGCTGTCCCTATCTTATGGATATCGGTAATTCTATGCTATTTAGTCGACAAATAATGCTAGAGGAAAAGATCGTGATATTATATCGTAGTCTAATAAACTTAAATATACATCGTTACAAACGTTTAAATTTTAACAATTTAGCGAAAGTGTGCAGATAAGGTAAATATGACGTGCTCTTTAGACTAACGGTTAAGGCGTAATTTCATCTAAAATTATTCGCCTTACGATAAAGAACTTTAATTAAATTATTTATTTAGAATTTAAAAAATTAAACCTATATAAGACTTTGTGTCCTACTAATATTCTTAAAATTTTAAAAATCTCACATTGTAATGTAATTACTTAAAGAACCCTTTTATTTTTTAAAAATTAAAATTAACATAAGTGATTTATAATATTATTATTTTACGGTTGCAGATATAGCGGTCTCTATCAAAGATTATCGGAAGGTTCATCTAAAAATTTTTATCATGCTAAATAAAATCATGCTATGTCTAATCTTAACAGTTTTTATAAAATTGATTAATATAAATTATTACCACTAGTTTATAGTAAAACTATTATCTATCTTAGACATTATATTGTGCATAAAAATCATTTTTTGATTTTTATCAATAAAAATACTTTTACTAATTTCCTAAGATACAGGGGACTATCATCCCAAGAAGTGCTTCCTTATATCTCAGAGACTTAAGGACTTTCTCATAAAATATCACTATTTTATGGTGCATATATATCATATTATAATAATAAATAAATATTATAGAGAAATGGCCCACAGGTATTAAAATGGGTGCGCTTGAAAAAAATAGAATAGTAGGCTAAGTCAGAGTTTTTATAATGATATCTGGTGTAGATTTTAGAATTAATATTAAGCATAAAAGAAGATCTACGCTAATAAATCAGTCAATGAACTTTTTTAATTTACGCTATTCTTGCAACCCTTTATTATCAAAGCCAGCGCTCTAATTGATTACGTGAGTTGATTTTAATGCGTAGGAGCTAGCTATCAGACGTAGCCACGACGACTACTATTCTAGTATTATAATAACCGAGCGAGTTTTATTTAGTTTTAAACTCTTATCTTCATATTTATTTATTACAATAAAAATTTTAAAGGCTTACACGTAGTATCTTTTGGATAAAAAATAAAATCGTAGAAATAAAGAAAGCCTCGCTCATTGATGGGTTTTATTGAAAAATAAAATTCGTCGATCCTTGATCGAGTTAGCGTTAAAATTTTGGAAAGGTAGGGGTCAATTTAGTGCCTGCCCCGTTTAATTATGTTGCCTATACTAAGAACAACTCTAATAGGTTGTTTAGAAAAAGTATACCTTTTTGAGTAATTTGCCAATTTTTTTGTCTCTCGCTTAAGTAGCCTTTGAAGAGAGCCGCATCTAATTGCTCACGGATTACGCTTTCCGAAATCCCAGTGTAATTGATAAAATCAGAGCGAGGTATAGGATCTAATAAGCGAAATCGGTTCATAAAGAATTCAAATGGTCGATCTTTCAGGGCTATTTCATACTGTTTATACTTGTATTTTCCCTGCATAAACCCTCGGGGATGCCTAGTTTTTTCCGTGCGTAAAATACGGCCGTCACTAAAAGTTACTTTCCCATGGGCACCGCAACCGATTCCCAGGTAATCTCCAAAACGCCAATAATTAAGATTATGCTGACACTGATAACCTGATTTAGAATAAGATGAGATCTCGTACTGATGATATCCGTTGGCCTTTAATAGCTGATCGCCCCGCTCGGCGATGCTTAGTAGCACGTCTTCGTCCGGTAATACTGGAGGGCGCGCATTGAATAGGGTGTGAGGCTCAATAGTTAGCTGATACCATGACAGGTGTGGCGGGTTGAAGGCGATCGCCTGACGAAGGTCACTTAAAGCTTCGCTCAATAACTGATTGGGTAAACCATGCATCAAATCAAAATTGAGGCTTCGTAAGTCCAGATTACTGATCAAATGCGCGGAGGATTTTGCCTCTTTTGCACTATGAATACGCCCTAGACGAATTAACTGTTTATCATTAAAAGTCTGGACCCCGAGAGAAATACGGTTAATACCAGCATTCTGGTACCCAATAAAACGATCTATCTTAGTAGAAGAGCCGGGATTGGCTTCCATGGTTATCTCGGCATTGTCGGAAACGCATGTGCGAGATCGTATTCCATTGAGTAGCAGTTGTACTACTGAGGCGCTCAAAAGACTCGGGGTCCCGCCTCCCAAAAAGATTGTGCTGATTTCGCGATTATCTGCCATAGGTAGATCGGAATCCAGATCAGCTAGTAAGTGATCAATATACGCTGCGTGAGGCGCCTCCCCTTTAAAAGTATGTGAGTTAAAGTCGCAGTATGGGCATTTCTGAATACACCATGGGATGTGAATGTACAGGCTAAGAGAAGGTAGTTTAAGCATTGTGCATAGTAGCTATAATAAAGTATCTAGCGGTGTCAGAGAGTAACAAGCGTGCTTTTTTCGGTCTTTTTCTTAATTGACAGGTGGTACCATTTAATTTTAGTGAGCATACGATTACGTCGTGATAAATTTATTTTTACATAAATTTCTCGTGGCGATTACGGTGATTTATTCTTATATTAGACAAGTTTTATGTAGAAGTTGGCGTGGGATAATTCGACTATTTTATGTCTAGCATCCTGATTGTATTCTACATGTATTGCACATCAGTAGATACTTAGTTAATTTTTTGTATTTATTTAATTTTCTCTCCTAATTAGTGTATATATTCTAAGTGTAGCGATTCTGGTAATTAGGTTTGTCTGCGCTTTCATACGTATCTATAGTCTGATCGTAATAAGTGTTTTTTATAGAATAGACCTTACTCCAATAATTCGCTTATGCCTAATAGACGATTCGCATCATAACAAAAACCAGAGTTCTCCAAATAGATCAATACCCAAATAGTTGAGGAGATATAAGGTTAAGATGACTCCCACAGATGAAAAATCAATAGTGCCCCCCGTGGGGATGATGCGACGAAACGGGGCCACCAAAGGTTCTGTGAGTCGCTGTATTACATA
The DNA here is from genome assembly GCA_964059975.1 of Serratia symbiotica. Taxonomy (GTDB): domain Bacteria; phylum Pseudomonadota; class Gammaproteobacteria; order Enterobacterales; family Enterobacteriaceae; genus CAXKXX01. The sequence continues at coordinate 40,007 of CAXKXX010000001.1, read as the reverse complement.
GTCAATAGGGCTGTCTCCCTGGCTAATCCAGCTCATGGTGGCACGCATAGTCATCATCCAGAATACTAAATAACCGGAAGCTTTAACTAACGAGACAAATCCAAATAACAGGTTATATAAGTTTATCGGAGTCGATCCGCCTTGAATTAAAAGTAGTAGCGGATACCTTATAGTCATTATGAGGAAAGCTAGTAACAAAGACGGACTTTCAATAAGACCTATTGAAGGGATTATGCGCCGCAGAGGAGCAACTACCGTTTGAGTGATCTTGACTATGAGCTGTGAAAAAGGGTTATAAAAATCAATCCCGGCACACTGTATCCAAATGCGCAATAATAGTATTATCACGTAAAAATCAGTAACAGTTTTGACCAAAAAAGTCAGTGTTAGCATGTTACGCGCCCTTCTCATTTAAGATTATGTTATTTTAAGTTATTCTCTATTTCTTGTGCACGCATCACCGCTGCCCTCATAGCTTTTCCTACCATTTCCTGAAGTTTTTGTCTTTTGAATACCTGAAGAGCTTTATCAGTAGCGCCATTTTTAGATGCCACTCGATCACAGAGTCTAGAGAATGGTTTATGTGCATTGGCTTCCGATAAAGCGGTTGCACCTGAGGCTACCTGCTGAACTAGATTTCTTGCAGTTTTCCAATCAAAACCCATGCGCATGGCTTCCAATTGAATCGCTTCCATAAATATAAAGAAATAGGCTGGCGCGCTTCCGGATACTGCGATTATATGATTAATATCAGTTTCATTATCAACCCAGTATACTTTTCCGACTATATTCATTAAATCGGAGGTGAATGTACGATTCTCTTCGCTCACCTGAGTCGGGGCATATAGGCCACTCATTCCTTTTCCAACTAAGGACGGAATATTTGGCATAATACGGACTAAATTTAGCCTTTCACTCAAGAGTTGATAAAAGCAGCTCGTTTGAATGCCAGTAGCAATTGATAGAACTAGCTTATGAGTAAAGTCGACATGCTCCCTCAGTGGTCTACACACTTCTATCATTACTTGCGGTTTAACCGCAAGTACGATGACTTCGGATTTACGGGCACTAGTGACATTATCTGCGCTACTTATAATTCCTAGTTTGGTCATCAATCTATCTCGGTGCTTCGTAGAAGGAGCGCAAACACAGATTAGTTTGGCGGGATAGCCGCCCATTACGAGGCCAGAAATAATTGCTTGGGCCATGTTTCCAGCACCAATAAAAGTAATCTTACGATACTGCATAGATATCTCTTCGTTTATACGTTTACATTGCCCCCACGATTAAAACGAGGGTATTAATGCGTGCTAAAAGTCTGTCTTCGATAATATTGGTTGCTACATTTAGCAATAATTTTTTCGGGTGATATATTTATCTTCTTATGATATTACTCTAGAGATAAAAAATATTTTTATCTAGATAAAAATCTCTATTTTTCGTAATTTAATTACTTTTGGTAGCGGTATGACTAATAAACTACTGAGCATTAAATCTGGCATCATGAATTTGGGTGTGAGCGCTCTCGCTGGACTCATACGCGCTGAGTCCAGCCTTCGTCTTCTTATTGTTGGTGTGTATTTAGATTAATAGCGTAAGCCTTATCGGATCCCATATGAATTTTGAGGATCGAACACCCTGAGATGCTCGGCCCGTATAGCGTCTGGCATCAAACAAGATATTCCGTTAGCAGAAAGATTTTATTCGATAAAGCATATTAGAGTGACCCTTCTTTTTTTAGAAGAGCCAATTATCTATACATTTTATGGACTAACGTTGCACCGTAGCTACTAGTGGGCTCGAAAGTCGCAGGGGTCAGTAATCTGTTGCGCTCGTACGACAGCTTACTGAGCTCTGAGTAACCCGAGGGGTCATTCTAAAAAATAATGACCCCCCATTGTTCTATTTAATATCGAAATGAAATACCCTGAAATACACGAGTACTTTTATGGAGCGATGGTCTGGGGTACCTTGTAGTACCATCCCGGATCTCTCTTCTTTGCTTTAATATTATTTGATCCGATAGCTCCATGGAGCTATCGGATCAAATAATTAGTAATACTTTTATCTCGAAATATGAAACATGATTATAGCACATCGACTGAGATAGGTAGCTATAGCATGATTTTACCATAGTAAAACTAATTTAGAGAAGCACCAATTAAAAGAGCGTTGCCTCAGTAACTCATAAGATAGTAAAAATAATTCTCACTTAACAGAATTACATGCAACTCTAAGATTATTGAAATTCTTAAATTTTTCCCAAAAACTCAAATGAAAATCAATGCTCTGTAATAAAATTATTTAGCTTTATCATCTGTGTTCTTAAAGAACATCCATGCTTTATCAGTTTGGTCTGCGGGGTGATATCTGCCATAATTAATTTTTAGTTTTATAGATTAAGAAAACCATGAAGTACCCAATTAATGAGATATTTCAAACTTTGCAAGGTGAGGGATGTTTTACAGGCACGCCCTCCGTTTTTATTCGCTTACAATCCTGTCCAGTAGGGTGCGGTTGGTGCGATACCAAGTATGCTTGGTATAAAAAAGCTAATCGAGAGGTTGATATAAAGAAGATCTCAACAAAAATAGAAAAGAGTGATACTTGGGCTAATGCTAGCGCCGAACAGATAGTGGCAGTAATATATCAAAAAGGTTACACCGCGCATCATGTAGTGATTACCGGAGGAGAGCCATGTATTTACGATCTGATGCCACTAATTACATTTCTTGAACAACGGGGGTACGATTGCCAGATAGAGACTAGTGGCACCCACGAAATTCGTTGCTCAGCCAAAACTTGGGTGACAGTTTCACCGAAAGTTAATATGCACGGAGGCATGAAAGTACTGCATCAGGCGTTGCAACGCTCTGATGAGGTGAAGCATCCAGTGGCACGCCAATGCGATATTGATGTACTTATCACTCTTCTAGAAACAATCTATGACAAAAAGCCTCGCATCATATCACTACAACCTGTTAATAATAGGAAGGAGGCGATGCGAATATGCATGGAATCCTGCATTACACGTAATTGGAGGCTGTCTATACAGATTCACAAGTATCTTAACATTGATTAGTTTTCGAAGGGGTATCATACCGGCGTTAAGGCATATTTAGATAGTAGACAGTCTGGTGAATAGTGGTTAAGCTTCGCATAATGAGTAGCCCGAATGGCCGCCACTCGGATCGACCAAGTAGTTACCTTGCGGAGGAGTGATCATGATAGCTACTAAAGTGCTTGGTCATTCGTCTCACCCTCTATAGATGCATCCTGAAGTGCAGGTTTCTTTTACTCTCACCGCCGATAATTCTGGAGACTTAGGCTTGAGTTGTTTCCAGATCCAGGTGGCCAATACTTCACTAGTAGGGTTTTCTAAACCTGGAATGTCATTAAGATAGTAATGATCTAGGACCTGTAAAATTGGCATAAATAGGGCTTTAAGCTCGGAGAAGTCTATCACCCACCCTCTACGGGCATCTACTTCTCCGGTTGCTTCTAGGCGCACCATAAAGGAATGTCCGTGTAGACGAGCGCACTTGTGGTCTTTCGGTAAATTTGGCAGACGGTGTGCGGCTTCAAATTGAAAATCTTTAAACAGCGTAATTCCCATTATCATGGCCTCATCTATTAAAATTCGCACCCATGGTACTTTGTACTTTTTTTATTTTATAAGCTAAGCTTTTCTTAGAAAAGCATCTTAAGAGGAATAACAAGTGAAAAGCTCCTATTTTTAAAAATAGGAGTAAGATGCTTGTGCACAGGTGCACGTCTTTGGTGCATGTGGACTTGCGAATAAAAAAGCACCACTCATTCTTAAAGGGTTAAGATGTTTCGAGATCTTGAATTTTTAAGATCCCCCATAAAAATCAGTTTTAGTTGCACTGCTAGCTGCATGCTATTAGCTAAAGGGGCAGAGTGTGGTTTGAATTCTAATGACTAGGTGGTCTAAGATATTAGGATCTGAGAGTCCTAGTTAAAGAGTAGCCGCCCTTCTCTACTTTGACTTCATAATAGATCTTAATGTTGCATAATAATAGAGCTTAATGTTGCGGGTTGTTCATATAATATCATATACATAGAACGAGTCAAGGGGGACCTACTAAGAGGGCATACATTGTAAATGCAGGAGGGCATACATTGTAAATTCAGCTTGGGCTTGTAAATGATAAAAAACAGATGCTCGTATATTTTACATACATAAAAATTTTTAGTGTCTAAAAATTTTACGCTTTTTTAAAACAAAATCTTATCTCTTAAAAGCTATTTTGCTTGCTTTTTTCTCTTTAAAAATAGCATCTATAATTTTTAGGGGCATATTCATTAGCACTATTAAGTAATTAACTTAATTTAAAGAGAGATGCCTATTTTATTAAAAATAGGCTTATTAAAATAAGTCTTTTATCTATTTTAGTTATTATTTATTTCTATTTCTTATTTAATCGTTACGCATCTGCTCGGTAACCTTAGAGCTTCACCTGATTTTCAGGATACCTAATAATAAAGAGACAGCAACTGACACTGGCGAAAGACTCCTTAAGTAGCGCCAGGCAACACAATAGGAAACAAGCATTGCCATGACGACCAAGGCTCTTCCAACCTCGACGCCCCCGATACCGCCCGAACAATTGGCGCGGTTTCAGGCAGCAGTTTCCGATTATTCGGAAACACAGATAGCATGGCTATCAGGATATCTGTGGGGAATAATTAATCAAAAAATTAGAACCGAACCGACTCCGCAGACCGGAAACGGGATCACTATTATCTCTGCCTCACAGACCGGAAATGCACGTCGCCTAGCAGAAGAGTTACGAGACGACTTGTTAGATGAAAAACTGAGCGCCAATCTAATTAACGCCGGCGATTACAAATTTAAACAAATCGCTCAGGAGCGTCTACTAGTAATTATTACCTCCACCCAAGGAGAGGGTGAGCCACCCGAAGAAGCGCTGGCGCTATATAAATTCCTATTCTCTAAAAAAGCGCCAAGACTCACTGATACTGCTTTCTCGATTTTTGGACTTGGCGACACTTCTTATGCATATTTCTGCCAGTCAGGTAAAGACTTTGATAGTAAGTTGGCCGAACTAGGTGGAGTGCGTCTATTAGAGCGCGTGGATGCAGATGTCGAATATCAAGAGACAGCTATCAAATGGCGTAAAAATCTAGTCGAAACATTAAAGACACGCGCACCGAAGCAAAATCAAATCGAAATCGCAGTAGATCCGAATCACTCGATCGGTCAATTCGGCAGCAGACTCTATACTAAAGAGCAACCCTTAATCGCTCAACTAGCCAAAAAACAAAAGATTACAGGAAGAAATTCAAAAAAAGATGTACGTCACATTGAAATTGATATTGGCCATTCAGGCTTACGCTACCAGCCGGGAGACGCACTAGGAGTTTGGTTTAATAATGATCCAGAGTTAGTAGATGAACTATTAAAGATTCTATGGTTACAAGGTGACGAACCAGTAAAAATAGAAGGTAAAGATCTATCGCTAAAAGAAGCTCTGAGCAACTACTTTGAATTAACACAAAATACTCTTCCGATTGTCGATAAATATGCGGAATTATCGCATAACGAAACGTTGATTTGCTTATTGTCAGACAAAGCGGCTGCGCAGCGTTACGCGCACTACACACCGATCGTTGATATGATGCGACAAGCTCCGATTAACCTGAATGCTAGTCAATTGATCAGTCTTTTACGCCCTCTTAGACCACGATTGTATTCAATCTCTTCCTCGCAAGCTGAAACTATAAACGAAGTACATATCACCGTTGGCGTGGTTGCTTATAATGTTAATGGGCGTGCTCGTGCGGGGGGTGCATCAAGCTTTCTGAGTGATCGTTTAGAAGAAGACGGCGATCTAAAAGTATTTGTTGAACATAACGCAAATTTCCGTTTACCGACCAACCCCGAAACACCCGTGATCATGATTGGACCCGGTACTGGAATCGCACCTTTCCGCGGGTTCATGCAACAGCGTGACGCAGATAGAGCTCGTGGAAAAAACTGGTTGTTTTTTGGAAATCCTCACTTTACCGAAGACTTTCTCTATCAAGTAGAATGGCAGCGCTATGTAAAAGACGGCTTGCTCACACGCATCGATCTAGCGTGGTCACGAGACCAAAAGCATAAAGTGTATGTACAAGATAAGCTGCGTGAAAAAGGCGAAGAAGTGTGGCGTTGGATTCAGGAAGGCGCGCACATCTATGTCTGTGGTGATGCAAACCGTATGGCGAAAGATGTGGAAAATGTATTATTAGAAATAGCAGCTCAACACGGCAGAATGACTACTGAATTAGCCGATGAATTTTTAAGTGATCTACGTCTTGAGCGGCGCTATCAGAGAGATGTTTACTGATGAATGATAAACACCCAGGGCCCTTGCTAGTTCAAGGTAAAGAGACTGACGCCGAGCGTATGAAAAAAGAAAGCAATTTCCTACGCGGTACTATCGAAAAAGATTTGAATGACGGCCTAACCGGCGGATTCAAAGGCGACAATGCTCTCCTAATCCGCTTTCATGGTATGTATCAGCAGGACGATAGAGACATTCGAATAGAGCGTATCCAACAAAAGCTTGAGCCGAGGCATGCCATGATGCTGCGCTGCCGGCTTCCAGCTGGTATTATCAAGCCAAAGCAGTGGTTGGCCGTCGACAAATTTGCAGAGGAGAATACCTTGTATGGAAGCATTCGCATCACTAATCGTCAGACCTTCCAGCTGCACGGTATTCTTAAGGGTAATCTTAAACTAGCGCATCAGCTTCTAAACGAACTAGGTCTAGATGCGCTAGCGACCGCTAACGATGTAAACCGTAATGTATTATGCACTTCTAATCCAACAGAATCCGAGTTACATCAGGAAGCATACAAATGGGCTAAAAGAATCTCAGAACATTTACTGCCGCACACTCGAGCCTATGCAGAAATATGGCTAGATCAGAAAAAAGTGATTACTACAGATGAGGAACCGATTCTCGGCGCCACATATTTGCCACGAAAATTTAAAACAACAGTAGTAATACCACCGCAAAACGACGTCGATCTACATGCTAACGATATGAATTTTGTAGCAATTTCTGAAGAAGGAAAGCTAGTAGGGTTTAACCTCTTAGTTGGCGGTGGTCTATCGATTGAGCATGGTAACAAAAAGACCTATGCACGGAAAGCAAGTGAATTTGGCTATTTCTCAATTGATCACACACTAGCAGTGGCGGAGGCTGTAGTAACAACGCAGAGGGACTGGGGGAATCGAACTGACCGTAAAAATGCAAAAACTAAATATACGCTAGAACGGGTCGGAGTAAATGCATTTCGTGCTGAAGTAGAAAAACGTGCTGGAATCTACTTTAGCCCAATTCGGCCATACCACTTTATTAGCCGAGGCGATCGCCTAGGTTGGGTAAAAGGTATTGATAATCATTGGAATTTAACGCTATTTATTGAAAATGGACGGCTTCTAGACCATCCGAATCGCCCTCTGAAAAGTGGTATGGCCGAGATTGCTAAGATTCATTCAGGAACTTTTCGATTGACGGCGAACCAAAACCTAATCGTATCTGGAGTAAGAGAAAAGGATAAGGCTAAGATCGAATCACTGGCGCGCGAATATGGTCTGATCGACGATACTGTTAGTAATCAACGAAAACATTCTATGGCCTGCGTGTCGTTCCCAACCTGTCCACTAGCAATGGCCGAAGCAGAACGTTTTATGCCAGAATTCGTTACGAAAATAGAAAAGCAACTGCGTCAACATGGCATCTCCAACGAATACATCGTTCTACGAATAACTGGATGCCCAAACGGCTGCGCCCGTTCTCTACTTGCGGAAGTCGGGCTAGTAGGAAAAGCGCTGGGGCGTTACAACCTATATATAGGAGGAAACCGTGAAGGAACGCGTATTCCCCGCATGTATCGTGAAAATATAAATGAAGAAGAAATTCTAAAAGAAATCGATTATCTCCTTGCGCGATGGGCACAAGAGCGTCACATCAATGAAGGATTTGGCGACTTCACCCTGCGTGTGGGCATCGTTCGTCCCGTAGTTGATCCGGCGCATGATTTCTGGAACTGAAAAACTTCTTTATAAGTAGAGCGTACATAAAATAAGAGAGGTGTATATGCTGAATAGCAATCCTCTTAACATAGAAAAAGTTTGCCATACAATCTGAAGCTATTCATAACAAAGCACCGAATAAAAACGGTGCTAAAAAGGAAAGTTTTTACGAAAATCTCAATAAGAAATAGAATATCTTCTAAAATAGCTTCTAAACAGACAATAGCAATAAAACCACTACAGCCTAAGCATGATAAGAGGCAGGAAAGCATGAAGAAATTCGATACGGAGATTCTAAATAAACCAAATAAGTCTAATCAAGCGCTCAAAGTAGTCAACGACCAGTTAGAAACTCTCTCTGCCCAAAAACGAATTCAATGGGCACTGAAACATCTGCCCGAAGAGTTTGTTCTCTCTTCCAGCTTTGGCGTACAAGCAGCAGTGTGCCTACACTTAGTCACTCAGATAAAACCTAATATTCCAGTTATTCTTACGGACACCGGCTACCTATTCCCAGAAACTTATCGATTTATCGACTATCTAACTGATAAATTAAGGTTAAACTTACAGGTATTCCGTGCTGAACATTCCCCTGCCTGGCAAGAGATGCGCTACGGCAAGCTCTGGGAGAAGGGTATTGAAGGTATCGAAAAATACAATAAAATTAATAAAGTTGAGCCGATGAGAAAGGCGCTAAAAACATTAAAAGCACATACTTGGTTCGCCGGTCTCCGACGCGAGCAGTCTGCTAGTCGCGCAAATTTGAGGGTTCTATCAATACAGAATAACACATTTAAGATGCTTCCGATCATCGACTGGGATAACCGAAAAATTCACCAGTATCTCACTGAGTACTCCCTCGAATATCATCCTTTACGCGAACAAGGCTACCTGTCAGTTGGCGACATTCATACAACTCAAAAATGGCGGCCCGGAATGAGCGAAGAACAGACTCGATTCTTTGGATTGAAGCGCGAGTGTGGTCTACACCAAAATTAGAGCCTCCACTCGCAATCTAGGGGCTCGAATTCTGGATCGGGATTAAGGAGAAAATGGACTTCAAATTTAATTTGAACGATGGATCTACGGACTGTATAAGATAATCTGACCCCCAGAGCCTCTAGCATCTAAATTTTAACAGAGCCTGAGAGTGGGGTCGGGCTCTCGATATCGGCTATTCCGCCATCGGCGATACTTTCTGAGTATCGCGGCGATCCGTGTGCTTTATTTTAAATTTATAGTGCAGAGAGAAGGGTTGAGACTTTCATAAAATATGATCTCGTTGTCTTAGAGAGCTATTTTAGTAAACTAAAGCTCCATATTTTCTGTACACCTCTTTTAAATTTACGCCTTTAGATCAAAAACTTATCTAGTTTACTATCAAATTTTTGATTTTAAAAAATTTTAGACCAGTTTTTATTCTTTTTAGTCTCCACATAAAAATTTTGTGCGCTACGTTATGCATCAGTCCGCTCTACTTAATCTAGACCTTGAGCAGGCACAGAGATACCCTGATTTACTGAACGATCGAAACGTAGCGCTCACCGTGCATTGATCTTTAAGTTCCTCAAAAGAGGAACAATGAGCCGCTCACAGGTAAAACGTGACAGTTATGAGTTGCTCCTAGCAGATCATACTTTCTGACCGTTATCACGACTAAGTAGACTTCGTCTTTATACGGAGTTTATGAAATCATTAAATAGTGAAGCCCGTCTTTGTATGGATTATAAATCAGAAAATAGACTGAAAATTCTATCGCTATCATGGTTCAAAGGACTAATCTAGTTAATCCGTAATTTAAAAAATCATACTGAATAGGCTCCGACATACTCTGATTTTATCGTTCATATTCATTATCTCTTTAGATTACATTTAGTGAAAATCATGTCTTTTGCTTATTTTATAACGAGGCTCAGCACTTAGAAAAATTATTGTCATTAGTCGCTCTGGATGAATATACCAAACCCGAATATAAATATTACTTATTGGATAAGATTTTCAGATATAGAGTGCTACTTAGAGATCTTCTTGTACTTCATACGACGCGGTTCTAACGCTTCTACACCCAGAATATGCCGTCTGTACTTTGTGTATTCAGAGAAATTACCTTCAAAGAATGTCAGCTTACCTTCATCTCTGTAATCAAGTATATGTGTGGCAATACGATCTAAAAACCAACGGTCGTGCGAGATAACCATGACACAGCCAGGAAATTCTAGTAAGGCATTCTCTAGTGCGCGAAGAGTTGCGATATCTAGATCGTTAGTCGGTTCGTCAAGTAATAGTACGTTACCACCCAACCTTAAAAGTTTAGCTAGATGTAAGCGTCCACGCTCGCCCCCGGAAAGCTCATTTATGCGCTTGCTTTGATCTACTCCTTTGAAGTTAAAGCGGCTAACATAAGCCCGGCTTGATATTTGAGTATTTCCTATGAATAGGATATCTTGACCGCCAGAAACTTCCTCCCATACAGTATTCGTACTCTCCATACTGTCTCGGCATTGATCGATAAAAGCTAGCTTGACAGTATCACCGAGAACAACGCTCCCAAAGTCTGGTTGTTCTTGTCCACAAATTATTCGGAATAGTGTGGATTTACCCGAGCCATTCGGGCCGATAATACCTACGATAGCTGCTTTCGGTAGTGAGAATGAAAGATCGTCAATCAGTATATGATTTCCATAAAACTTGCATAAATTATTGATCTCTATAATTTTATCACCTAAACGTGCTCCGGGTGGTATAAATAGTTCATTTGTTTCGTTATGCTTTTGATATTCTATATTGTTTAGTTCTTCAAAGCGTGCGAGTCGCTGCTTATTTTTCGAATACCGAATTGTACTATCTTGAACAATCCACTCCAGCTCTTTTTCGATTGACTTGCGGTGTTCGGAGAAAGCAGCAATTTTCTGAGTTGGATGCGCGCACTTTTTTTTCAAATAAGAAGAATAGTTACCTTCCCATGGTGTCCCTTCCCCGTGATTTAGCTCTAAGATCCAGTTGGAGATATTATTGAGGAAGTAACGGTCATGAGTGATTGCTACTACCGTGCCCTTAAAATTATATAGAAAGCGCTCTAACCAAGCTACTGATTCGGCATCTAGGTGATTGGTTGGTTCGTCTAGTAGCAATATGTCTGGATGCTCGAGCAATAGGCGGCACAGCGCTACACGACGACGCTCTCCTCCGGATAAGGAAATAATTTTTTTGTCCCATTTGGGAAGCCTCAAAGCGTCTGAGGCCCGCTCGAGTTGACCGTTAATATTATGACCATCGTAGGTTTGAATAATTTCTTCTAGGCGATTCTGTTCGGAGGCTAACTGATCGAAATCAGCGTTTTTTTCTCCGTACATCACGTAGATTTTGTTAAGACGGGTCAGAGCGTCGCATACCTCTGATAGCGCTTCTTCTACTGATTCACGGACATTATGTTCGGGGTTGAGATGTGGATCTTGTGGTAAGTAGCCGATTTTAATCCCTGGATGTGGATAAGCTTCTCCATGAATATCGCTATCAATTCCGGCCATAATTCGTAAGAGAGTAGATTTCCCGGCACCATTTGGACCCAGTATACCAATTTTAGCGCCCGGTAAGAAATTTAAAGAGATATTTTTTAGAATGTGACGGTTGGGTGCCACTACTTTTCCGACGTTATGCATGGTGTAAACGTATTGAACCAAATTATTTAAGCCTCTTGTTATTTTAAGTTTCATAGAATTTATACTTACGAGTATAACCTGTTTAAATAGGTATGCTCGGTAAGCATGAATATATAGAAGGGTAGTAATAGTTCTAGCTTGATGGCGAGATGTGGAGAGCCTTAGTGAATGCGGCTATCTTTTCCATAATTATCGCTATTATCTTCTAAACATAATTGGGTGATGTCGATAGAGAATACGATGTTCTTTATTTTTATTCTCTTAATATCTTTTAATTTAGCTTGACGACATGATCTACACATGGATTTATGAGATAAGTAGGGCGTCTTCGTCTAGATCATAGATTATTTTATACTGTTGTCACTACAGCAGTTCTATTGATTCAAAATGATAGATTTTAGTCTGCTCTGATAACTAATTAATGCATTCTAAAAAGGTACAACCGCCCTAATAAATGATAGAAAATAGTGTTTTGATTTATTTTAAACTAGAGTGATACTATCTTAAAGATAAGTTAAGTAAGTTGTGTTCATACGACAAAGTATTTATCTTAAAGATAAGTTAAGTAAGTTGTGTTCATATGACAAAGTATTTCGTTCCAACTGTTCTATATGGAAAGATGGATCGCGCTATATAGAAGGCTAGAGCAGACTCTACGTTATTATTTATCTTGTCTATTTTATTACGATAAAAGCAATGCGAATTGCTTATATAAAAACCCCTAAAAATATCTTAATGGGGGAACGATAAGGCATTGTCTAATAAAGTCTAAAGATCAGATTCATCTGATCCCACTTCGTTTCTTATTAGAAAAAGCCCTTAGCTCTTCCTATAAAGACATCCCACCCGTTGTTCATCTAATATTAATTAAGCTATCGATGTAAAATGATGTAACTAAGACCGGCTATTTTATCTATAAGATGAGATAGATTCTAGTTGAATCCTTAACCGAATTTATGCCTCAAGCGCTCTTAATGTAATCAAAAATATTTGGTAAAATCATCTGGGATGCTATAGATCGTCTTAAAAATAAAGCTTTCTCAAAATAAGTAGCTACTCCTTTTTTATTAAATACCTCGGAATGCCGTCACTTTTAAAATAATTTACAGGATCGATCCAGGCGCCTTACTATGTACTTTTGCGGTCATAGTAAGTTCGGATTTAATAGCACGAAGATTTACTATTTTCCTCCCTAAGTCAGTCTTTTCTTCAAAATTGAATTATTTTCTGTGATTAATTTCATTAAAAGAAATTATTGAGCCTTATGAATACAGCAAATAACTTATAGTGGCACTCAAAAAACGAACTTTATAATAAATTAATTAAAAATTTTAGGGATCAAAATAATGTTGATGATAGAATTTTGTGGGTAGAAAACGTCCTCTATCATTGATAAGAGAAGGCAGATTAATTCATTCCAGAGCTTTTTCGCCGGACACCGCATGCGTAGTAGTAGTGGCTCTATGTCTTTATTTATTGCTAGTGCTTAAGCGCAGTTTGCAGAATATGATATTCATATAGAATATGCTACCTTAATAGAAAGTATACGATAAATTCGATTGAATCATGTGATTTTATGAAGATAGGCCGCCGTAATGAAGAGCGGGTATTACATAAGACATTGAACTGAATTAGCAAGAGATAGCACTGATAGATACTTCTGTTCACGTCATTGATTCATATGAATGATCAATATCATATATGTTCATCCATTTCTTATGAGCCTCATTTATATCCGATTCTACTCGGCCCCAAACGCTTTACGCTATTTTATAATAGCGTCTTAGACGGATAAGTTTAGCCCCAACTGTCATCTTATTTAGTTATAAATTTTATTTATACTATGAGTCTTACTCACCCCCGAGGCGGGGATAGAAATCCAATTGCCTGATAAACTCTAGATAAGGTTTTTTGAGCGCGCAACCCTGCATTTTCAGCACCATCAGACATCACATGATGTAAGTAATCTTCGTCCTTCCGAAACTTGTAGTAACGCTTTTGTAGTGTACTGAACATGTCGGATACAGATTCCGATAGGGCTTTTTTTAGTTGGCTATACATCTGGCCACAAAACTCAACTTCTAGCTGAGTAATGCTTTTCCCAGTCACGCCAGAAAGAATATCAAGCAGATTGGAGACGCCGGCCTTATGAACTATATCATAACGAATTAGTGGAGGGTTATCAGAGTCCGTAGAGGCGCGTATGATTTTTTTAGTAACGGCGCCCGGATCTTCTAGAAGGGTAATAAAATTATTTCGGTTTTCGTCTGACTTAGACATTTTTTTATTCGGATTCTGTAGCGACATGACGCGTGCGCCGCTTTTAGGAATAAGCGGTTCGGGGACCTCGAATACTTCACCATACCGTGCGTTAAATCGTTGGCTTACGTCACGAATCAATTCCAGATGCTGCTTTTGGTCTTCACCAATCGGCACTTTATGAGTTTGATACAGTAAGATATCCGCTGCCATTAAAACTGGGTAGCTAAATAATCCAAAGTTGACGTTCTCTGTATGGCATCTAGACTTGTGTTTGAATTGAGTCATCCTGCTCAGTTCGCCATAATAGGTGTAGCAATTTAAGGCCCAAGCTAGTTGGACATGCTCTGGCACTTGAGATTGTACGAATACGGTACTTTTTTTTGGATCAATGCCACAGGCTAGGTACATTGCTAGTGTATCTAGTGTGCACTTGCTAAGTTGTCCCGCATCGTGACGCACTGTTATCGCATGTAAGTCAGCAATGCAGAAGATGCAGTCGTAGTCATCTTGCAGCCCAACCCATTGACGTATTGCTCCTATATAGTTGCCAATAGTTAGTTCTCCGGACGGCTGTATGCCACTAAATACAATAGATTTACTCATTTTTTAAATTTCCTGATCTTCTGATAGTCACCTAAGAATGGGTAAAGAATCGGGGCTTCATTATATTTGTTTGGGGTAGAGCCCCAAAAAATTAACTTGTTTTAGCCACATAATTACAAGTTATAGGTGTTCAGATGAGATTAAAGTTCCTTCTGTCTACATACTTTTTCTTAATCCCATAAAGCCACGGCGCGGATATTAGAACATTAGCTATGAGCTACTTTCTTTAGTTCATAGCGCATATCGTTAATTGTCTTAAAGTAATCTGCTTTTCCGAAGATCGCTGATCCAGAAATGAATGTATCGGCTCCCGCAGTAGCGATCTCAGCAATATTATCTAATTTCACTCCACCATCGACTGCCAGACGAATATCTTGACCGCTTTCTTCGATAAGTTGGCGTGCCTGACGTAACTTAGCTAGAGTACTATGAATAAATGACTGACCACTAAAACCTGGATTTACTGACATGATTAGAATTAGATCGATTTTATCCATCATGTAATTGAGATAGCTGAGCGGGGTTGCTGGATTAAATCCTAACCCCGCTTTACAACCATGTTGTTTAATCAATTGTAGCGTGCGATCGATATGTTCAGAGGCCTCAGGGTGAAAGGTAATGTATGTCGCACCCGCCTTGGCAAAGGCAGGAATAATACAATCTACAGGCTTTACGATCAAATGCACATCGATCGGAGCGATAATGCCGTAATTACGTAGTGCCCTACATACTACTGGGCCAACTGTTAAATTAGGAGCATAATGATTGTCGATCACATCAAAGTGGATTATATCACTGCCTGCAGCTAGGATCTTAGCCGTATCTTCACCTAATCGTGCAAAGTCCGCAGACAAAATAGATGGGGCAATTAAAAATTTTTTCATATATATCTCATTTAAGGAGTATAATTTTATAAATTAGAGCATTTCTTGGTTGTACAATATAGCGCTAAAAGCTCATTTACTTTACCTCGATTAATTACGTTACAACTGATAGTACGGCGTGTTTTGACAACATATAAAGAGGCATTTCGATACCAGTTGCGTGTTAACTTAGTGTCGTTATTAGAAATGAGGACCGGTATCTGATTTTTTATAGCAAGCTCATGCGCAATCCCTGCTAAATCCTGCTGGTCAATAATGCTGAAGTTATTAGTGTGATAAGCAGTAAAGTTAGCTGTCGCCGAGAGGGGCACGTAAGGTGGATCGCAATACACTACCATGCCACGTATCGCGCTTGTCATTGTAGCACTGTAATGCTGACAGAAAAAAGTCGCATTACGAGATTTTTCAGCAAACCAGTACAGCTCTTCCTCAGGGAAGTAGGGCTTTTCATAGCGACCAAACGGTACATTGAATTCACCGCGTAGATTATATCGACATAAACCGTTGTAGCAGTGGCGATTTAGGTACAGAAATAGAAGTGAACGACGGTAGACATTGATGCTAGTATTAAACTTTTTCCTCAAGAGGTAAAACTGATCTGACTTATTAAATTCCTTTGTAAAAAAATTACGGGCATCGCATACAAAAGTATCTGCGTGCAGTTTAATTGTATTGTAGAGGTTAATAAGATCGCTGTTAATATCAGCGAGAATATAAGTATCATAATCCGTATTCAGGAAAACAGAGCCTGCTCCTACAAATGGCTCCACTAGGCAGTCTCCTCCTGGGAGCAAACGACGTATTTCATCTAGAAGTGGATACTTTCCTCCGGCCCATTTTAAAAAAGCTCGGACTTTCTTCATGATCTTGATTAGCCACCTATATAATTCAGAGCCGCGGATTGTACTTTCTTTCAGACGGCCTGTCAGTGCGCACACATAAATGATTTTATAAGATCTCAAGACATGACATTCCAAATAAATTCAAGGTTTTTATACATTCACTACATAGAAGATCACGGTTACCCACCTTGCTTTTTGAGGCACCCACCCTTATATGCTACTAGATATGCTACCAGAGTATTTTGAGCTTTTCTCTAGGGGGGTATTTTGTGCTCGTTAAGCTTATAATGTTGATGTGGCCTATTAATGCAATCAGCCTATAGTAGATATAGAAAAGCAGTGGAGCCGAAACAGAAAATTTTACTGACTGTATATAGTGTAACTCGTCGGGCGAGCTCGACCATATATGTGGCTATACGTGGATCTCTTTCCACTAGATTCTGATCAGTAAAGGACTGAAGATGCAGCGGATAAAAATTATCTTTATCTGAACTACATGTGTTCTTTATTTCACGAAGTTGTGTGCCTAAGATCGGGTTTACTCAACAGAGTGGATTTTGATGCGCTATCTTTTAAACTAAGATTCTGAGGTAAGAAGAACTATTAAAGCCTAAGATCTACTAGAGGAGCAGTGCTCTTCTCAAGAAGAGATAATAATAAGTAAGAAGGAGGCGCCCGTAATCTGTGGCAGCACGTAAGTAATCCTCCGACATAAGATAATATTTTAGATAAATGTTTCTTCGAATAATATTGACTATACGTCTCGATTGGGTTTCGATTTCTTCCTAAGACCTCATGATTAAAACTAATATGCGATCTCGGTAATTAACTAGAAATGGGTGATATTAATCAGGAACTTTGTTGCTTCATTGACTAAATGAGTACCCCTATTAAACGATAGTCTCCGACTACTTTATACCAAACAGTATAAAATTTCTCAATTGATAAACTAATCTTAAATATATGCTAATTAACCTAATTCTTAAAACGCACTGGGATTACCCTAACAGGGATAATCTAAATAATGAGTTTGGTTAATCTAGCCGTGTTTAGATCAAAACGATTTAACACCGTTAGAAGAAAGAGATGATAAAAAATTGCATTATACTTTTTTAAGTATATCAAATAATCGATAGTCATCATAAAAACTTGATGCTCTGTGCTAGGATCTATATCTACTTAGATCTTCCTGGATCCAATTAAGATTTTTTATTTATATGTTACAAAACTCTAACAGACAGCATTAGGGGCCACACAATGAATGACAAAAACCGTACGCGCCTCCTTTGGATCAGCTTTCTTTCATACGCTCTAACGGGTGCCCTGGTAATTGTCACAGGAATAGTGATGGGAGATATTGCAGAATATTTTAACTTGCCGATTTCTAATATGAGTAACACCTTTACCTTCCTCAATGCCGGGATTTTAATCGCGATTGTCCTCAATGCCTGGTTGATGGAAATTATTCCGATAAAACGTCAGTTAGTATTTGGTTTTGCCTTAATAGCATTCGCAATCTCTGGGCTCATTATTAGTAAGAGCTTGACTCTGTTCTCTATTTATATCTTTATCCTCGGAGTAGTTAGTGGTATCACCATGTCAATAGGTACTTTCTTAATTACTCATATGTATACTGGACGAGAGCGTGCCGCGCGCTTGCTACTCACCGATTCTTTTTTCAGTATGGCCGGCATGATCTTCCCGATCGTCGCTGCGACACTATTAGCTCACCATACTACTTGGTATTGGCTTTATGCCTGTATTGGCTTATTGTATTTCGGTATTTTTATGCTTACTCTATGTTCTGAGTTTCCAAAACTCGGCAAAAAAAATATTGACGTCCAAAAGTTTATTGTCAAAGAAAAGTGGGGCGTTGGCGTATTGTTCTTATCAATCGCCGCCTTGTGCTACATTCTAGGCCAACTTGGCTTTATTCAATGGGTACCAGAATACGCCAAACAGTCTTTTGGGATGGACATCAGTCAAGCTGGTAAGCTAGTAAGTAATTTCTGGACATCGTATATGATTGGTATGTGGGTATTTAGCTATATACTGCGATTTTTCGATTTACAGCGCACCGTAACTACTCTTTCTTTTCTTTCGACTCTTACAATGTATTTATTCATTAATACCAATCAAGCTAAATATTTAGGCCACTATATGATGGTTTTGGGTTTCGTTTCTAGCGCAATCTATACCACCCTGATTACTCTGGGTTCACAGCAGACTAAAGAGGCCTCACCGAGATTAGTGAACTTCATCTTGACCTGTGGTACTGTGGGTACTATGCTGACTTTCATGGTCACAGGTCCTATTGTGGAGAAAAGTGGAGCGCATGCAGCATTGACCGCAGCTACAGGTCTATATGCAGTCGTGGTAGTAATGTGTCTACTACTCGGTTTTGTGAGCAAGCATCGACAGAACGCTTATGATTCAAATTAATCGTAAAAACTAGAGATCCGTGGGTATTTTTTTAAAAAATCTTTTTATCTTCAATGATATCGAAGACCAATCATGAGCTTTCTCTACCTTCGTAGCATGTAAATATAATACTCGAGATCATAGTCAGAGTGATCCGCACTCAAAAGTCAAATATTAAATCGAAACAACTAACTCAATATAGAGTACGACCCCCACGACACTACGCGACTCAGGGATTGATTCTTTATTAGACTAGATAGTAATGCGGAGAAAAATTATCTCTGAGTCGAAGGTATTTTTATTAAAAATAATTTTTATTAAAAAAAGTCGTTTTTTGTTTTTAATAAAAGTAACCTTTAGTTGTTTTATTAGAGCTTTAAAGACAAATAGAGTTACAAGGACAAAAATTATTTATAATTCAAACCACTATTTTCAATTTTTTAAATAGTATTGAATTCATTTAAAAAATGAATTCAATACTACTTTCTGTTTATCCTACAATAAACGATAAGACATTATTTACTTTCTATTATCGGATTAAATTTATTCATTTTCTTTGAAAAAAGAGAAATATCATTAACCTTTAATCGCACTTTTTTTAAAAAAAATGAAGATATATATTTATATAAAATATAGCGCGATACGATAAGATATAACAATCGATACCAAGATAGTGCTAAAACTGTAATAAGACGAGAAAGAAGATATTTTCAGGATATAGCGAACTATTTTTTATATCGAATAACATAGAAGAAAGAATGCAATACGGGGAGGACGAGAATTTTAGATTCTACAACTTATTTTTCTTAGATTTTTTATATAGGATTAAGGACGCATTATGCATGTCCGTCATTAAATTGATAGTTGGACTAGGCAATCCAGGAACGGCATACGATCAAACACGCCACAATACAGGCGCCCGGTATGTTCGTTCATTAGCTCAGTGCCATAAGAAGCAATTGAAGGAAAAAAACAAGTTTTTCGCTTATACCACCCACTGTAATCTTTCAGGAATTGATATACGCCTTTTGGTTCCGACTACTCTAATGAATCTCAGTGGGAAATCGGTAGTCGCGATGGCCAACTTCTATAGCATTGCACCAAAAGAAATTTTGGTGGCACATGATGATCTAGATCTACCTCCAGGCGTCGTTAAAATAAAGTTCGGTGGTAGTAATAGCGGCCACAATGGGTTAAAAAATATTCAGAATACATTTGGAGAAAACCCCAACTTTTATCGCCTACGGATTGGTATAGGCCATCCCGGAGATAAAAGTAAAGTGGTAGGTTTTGTACTCGGTAAACCTAAAGATAGCGAGAAAAAAATGATTGATAGGGCGATAGATAAATCGATTCGATGTAGCACAGTTTTCATAAAAGAAGGATTAGAAAAAGCCACGCAGTGTCTTCATAACTTCAAGGAATAGCCTTACGCTATTACTCTAACCAAAGAGGAATCATTATTCTCAATGCTTTATAAAATAGTTTAGTTTTATGAGATCACCACTGATTCTTAAGCCACAAAAGGAAAGCCTAGTTAGACCGCTCACACCATTTTAATGTCGGGTATATGCGACTAAAAGCGCAATAAAATTGCCGTATTGTTACGACAGATCTATCGTATAGATTTTATCTAGATAAAAATGACTGCTGCATTTATAAAAGCCATGCCACTTAGTCCTTACTACTCATTACTTAAAATTCGGCTATATTAATAAGAAATAAGCAATATGACTGGGGGTCATAATAAATGGGATTTAAATGCGGTATCGTTGGTTTGCCCAATGTAGGCAAGTCTACTCTATTCAATGCGTTGACCAGATCCGGCGCCGAGGCGGATAATTTTCCTTTTTGTACCATTGAGCCAAACAGAGGCGTAGTACCAATACCTGATCTGCGCCTAAAAAAATTAGCTGAGATTGTTAAGCCGCAGCGTATTATTCCCACAACGATGGAATTTGTAGATATCGCCGGCTTAGTAAAAGGTGCTTCTAAAGGAGAAGGATTGGGAAATCGATTCCTTACTAACATCCGAGAAACTGAAGCTATCATTCATGTGGTGCGCTGTTTTGAAAATGACAAGATTTTACACGTCAGTAATATGATCGATCCCATTAAGGATATAGAGGTGATCAATATCGAGCTTGTATTGTCCGACCTCGATGTCTGCGAACGTGCCATTCAACGTATACAGAAAAAAGCTAAAAGCGGAAACGAAGATGCCGAATCCGAACTAAACGTGCTGAAAAAATGTTTACAGCAACTAGAAAGCGGGTGCAAGCTACACGCACTAGACCTTAGTATGCTAGATAAATCTAAAATCCGTCACTTAAGCTTCTTAACCTTAAAGCCAACTATGTATGTTGCTAACGTCAGCGAAGATGGTTTTGCAGGTAACCCACATCTAGATAGCGTGTGTCAAATTGCTATAGCCGAAAACTCGGCTACAGTCGCTGTTTGCGCAGCCATTGAATCCGAAATTATAGAACTAGAAGATGAGGATCGTTACGAATTTATGGCTGAACTAGGTCTAGAAGAGCCAGGGTTAAGCCGGGTTATTCAAACCGGCTACCATCTTTTAAACCTGCATACCTACTTCACTGCGGGTTCCAAAGAAGTACAGGCGAAAACGATTTCTATCGGAGCTACTGCTCAACAGGCAGCCGGTAAGATCCATACTGACCTTCAGAAAGGCTTTATTCGTGCACAAACCATAGCGTACGAAAGCTTTATCGCTTATAAGGGAGAACAAGGCGCTAAAGAAGCTGGGAAAATGCGTTTAGAGGGAAAAGACTATATCGTCAAAGACGGTGACGTGATGAAATTTTTGTTTAATGTCTAAATAAAAAAATATTGTTCTTATAAATTACATTAGTTTTGTAAAAAAATATAAAACTAATGCAATCGGGGATTTCGTTCGGACTCTCTTTTTATAGATTCGTATATAGCTATTAAAATATAATTTTTTAAAAAATTAGTTTTTCTCTTGATAATCAGTAGATTAAATATTTTTTAAAAAATTTTACAGTACTTGTTTAAATTAGAAAATTAAGGAAAGAGCAAATTTTTGCTATTTTTTTAAAAAAATGAAGTTTTATAAAAAATAATATCTTTTCTAATAGAAATATCTTCTAAAACCAGTGCATACCTAGATTTACGGCTATCTCTAAGTCGATTTTTTAAAAAATAAAATTTTTAAAAACTACTTAATTAGCCATCATCGATACAGATTTTATATTAAAATACTCACCTAAGTATCATCTATATTTTAACCTAATGAAGGGAAAGAGAGCATAAGAAAAAGAATGTGGGTGCAGACTATGAGCTCCGGATATCACTATGCTAGAAGCCTTACTGAAAAACTGATGTCTGCTAAATACGGAAAGTTTATTCCTAGAAACTCGAGAAGACAAAAAGAGCATAGCAGTATTGATCTTTCGTAATAAGAAGTCTTATTTCTAGATAATTGGTCTAATGATTTAAAGAACAATAGATGTGCTATCAAAAGATTTTTATGACGTGAAGAAGTAAAGCTCTTTGAAACTGGAAATTGCAATCTCCAAAGAGCTAACAGTTACCGTAAAGAGATTAGTAAAATTTACTACCGTTTAAGGCTGAAGATTATTACTAGAATAGAGTTGGCTATAATAAATAACTGCTAGCTTCATGCTTAATGAGATTTACGTTTTATGACGCATAGGACGGTCGGGCCATCCCGTCCAACTTCTTTTGTAATAAGAAGATATGGGCGTCTGAGCATTACAACCCACATCCTTTATAAGTTGACAGAGAGTGCTCATGCATCGGGAGAAGCTCTACATCGAAAAAGAACTAAGCTGGTTATCTTTTAATGAACGTGTACTGCAGGAAGCTGTAGATAAAAGTAATCCCCTGATTGAGCGTATGCGCTTTCTTGGAATTTATTCGAGTAATCTCGATGAGTTCTATAAAGTACGTTTTGCGGATTTGAATCGACGCATCTTGGGCAGTCAAGGCCGAACTAACTCCGGGAAATGGCACTACCTACTAAAACAAATTCAGAAAAAAGTACTAAAAATTGAGCAAGAATTTGATATCGTTTATAACGATTTATTACTTGAGATGGCACGAAATCAAATTTTCTTGATTAATGAACGCCAGCTTTCGTCAAATCAAAAAGTCTGGTTAAGACAATATTTCAAACGAAAGCTTCGTCGGCATATAAGGCCGATACTAATCGGTCATGATGCAAATCTTGCACAGTTTCTAAAAGATGACTCTACTTATCTTGCAGTAGAGATTATACAAGGTACAAATATTGACTGCGCTCTCTTAGAAATTCCTTCTGATAAGATACCCCGATTTATCAATCTGCCTTCCGAAAATATACGTCGTAGCAAACCTATAATACTACTAGATAATATTTTACGCTATTGCCTAGATGATATCTTTAAAGGATGCTTTGACTATGATGCACTTAATGCCTATTCGATAAAAATGACGCGTGATGCGGAATATGATCTAGTCACTGAAATGAAAACTAGCTTACTCGACTTGATGTCTTTTAGCTTGAAACAACGTATGACCTCCGAACCCGTTCGATTTGTATATCAAAGTGACATGCCAAATCCGATAGTAGAGTTGTTATGCAGCAAGCTGGGAATCTCTAACTACGATTCCGTCATAGCCGGGGGGCGCTATCATAATTTTAAAGATTTTATGAGTTTTCCGAATGTAGGAAAAACTAAATTAGTTCATAAACCTCTTTCACGGCTACGTCATAGTTGGTTTGAACGCTTTCGCAATAGCTTCGATGCCATACGGGAAAAAGATGTGCTTCTGTATTATCCCTATCAGACATTTGAGCATGTACTTGATCTATTGCTCGAAGCCTCATTTGATCCCAACGTCCTGGCGATACAAATCAATATTTATCGTGTGGCGAAAGAGTCACGAATCATCGACTCGATGATCTGCGCCGCGCATAATGGAAAAAAGGTTACGGTAGTAGTCGAGTTAAAAGCACGATTTGATGAGGCAGCCAATATACACTGGTCTAGGTATCTAACTGAAGCTGGTGTGCGTGTTATTTTCTCAGATCCGGGACTAAAAATTCATGCCAAGCTATTCTTGATTTCACGCCGAGAAGGTGAAGTAATCGTACATTATGCCCATATTGGGACTGGTAATTTTAATGAGAAGACAGCGTGTAACTACACCGACTATTCATTGCTGACTGCAGATTCAAGCATAACTAAAGAAGTACTCCGGGTGTTCCATTTTATTGAGAACCCATGCCAGCCAGTTACTTTTCACAACCTCTTGGTGTCGCCGAAAAACTCACGCCTAAAGTTATATCAACTGATTGATAATGAAATTGCAAATGCAGAAGCTAAAGAACAGTCGGGCATTATGCTTAAACTCAATAATTTATTAGATAAAGGATTAGTAGATCGCTTATATAATGCTTCTTCTGCTGGGGTAAAAATTCGCCTTTTGGTACGGGGAATGTGTTCTTTAATTCCTCAGCTACCAGGAATCAGTGACAATATCCATGTAGTTAGTATCGTCGACCGATATCTAGAGCACGATCGGGTCTACGTATTTACCAATAAGGGAGAAGCACAAGTATATCTCTCGTCTGCAGACTGGATGACACGTAATATAGATTACCGTATTGAAGTGGCTGTATTATTGCTAGATCCGACACTAAAACAACACGTTCTTGATATCTTAGAGATTCTGTTCAGCGATACAGTAAAAGCACGCTATCTAGATAAGAACCTGAGCAACAAATACGTACCACGTGGTAACCGACGCAAGATACATGCTCAACTTGCTATTTATAAATATATAAAAGCTTTGAAGCAACCAGGCTAATAGGTTGGCCGTTATGACGATAAAAAAAACTGAAAGTAACAAACCTCAGGAATTCGCTGCCATCGATCTTGGATCAAATAGTTTTCATATGGTGATAGCTCGCGTTGTTAACGGTGCCCTACAAATACTAAGTCGTTTAAAACAGCGTGTGCTCCTAGCTGAAGGATTAGAGAGTAATAACGTACTCAATGAAGAATCGATAGCCCGTGGTATAGCTTGTCTAGCATTATTCGCCGAACGGCTAAGAGGGTTTCCTGAGAGTAATGTTACGATCGTAGGAACCCATACTCTACGACAAGCCGTAAATGCGAAAGCATTTCTTAAGCTAGCGACTACAGTCATCCCTTATCCGATAGAGATTATTGCCGGTCAGGAAGAATCGCGTTTAATCTTTATGGGAGTTGCTCATACTCAACCAGAAAAGGGTCGAAAGCTAGTAGTCGACATTGGTGGCGGCTCTACCGAATTAGTAATCGGAGAAGATTTTGAGCCGGTTATGGCGGAAAGTCGCCGAATGGGTTGCGTCAATTTTGCCCAGAGCTTCTTTCCTGGTGGAGATATAAGTAAAAAAAACTTTCGTCGAGCACGCTTGGCGGCGTCACAGAAGCTCAAGGATCTATCTTTGCAGTACCGTATTCAAGGATGGGAACATACACTTGGGGCTTCGGGAACTATTAAATCAATTCATGAAGTGCTTGTTGCGATGGGAAAGAAAGATGGGCTTATCACGATAGAGCGGTTAAATCTACTCGTGGATCAGGTGCTTCTATATAAAAGTTTTAGCTCACTTAGCTTACCTGGGCTCTCAGAAGAACGTCAGCCATTGTTTGTAGCAGGCCTGGCCATATTATGTGGTGTATTTGATTCCTTAGGGATTGATGGCGCATTACGTCTTTCTTGTGGTGCATTACGTGAAGGTGTATTATATGAAATGGAACGCCGATTCCGCCATAAAGATATTCGAAGTCGCACTGCAAAAAGCCTAGCTGATCATTACGGTATTGATCGTGAACAAGCCAAGAGAGTGCTAAAAACTACTGAGCTACTATATGCACAATGGATGGTTCAAAATAGAAAACTGATTCAACCACAATTAGAGGCCTTACTGAAATGGGCGGCTATGCTACACGAAGTGGGTTTAAGCATCAACCAGAGCGGAATGCAACGCCACTCCGCTTACATTCTTCAGAATTCTAGTCTACCAGGTTTCAACCAAGAGCAGCAGCTTCTTCTAACAGCACTAGTTCGCTTACATCGCAAAGCTATTAAATTAGAGGAATTACCGCATTTAAATCTGTTCAAGAAAAAGCATTACCTGCCTCTTATTCAACTACTACGATTAAGTATTCTGCTTAATAATCAGCGTCAGTCAACATTAAAACCCGAGAGTTTATATCTTCTAACCCACGATAATCACTGGACGCTATTTTTTCCATTTGGATATTTGTCACAAAATAACCTTGTGCAGCTCAGTCTCGCAGGTGAACAGGGTTATTGGAATGACATAGTAGGTTGGAAGCTAATGATCAAGGAAGAGGCCGTGACTAAGCCCGATCGGAATAAGTGGTTTAAAACCTCATAACTGAAAAACTCTTTTCAGATCAGATAATGAGTTATCAGGCAACAAGATTTTTTAGCACCATCTTGATCTGATCGATAATAGTTTCAAGGTTGCATCTGATAGTCGAAAAGACTAGGGCATTAGATAAATCAGTGTTATATAAAAGATAAAAGTAACCAAATAAAGATAACTAAACGATTTTATTATCTCGGTCAGAAATTTCGGTTATAACCTTACGGATCTAGTTGTTTTTAATATATGATATTAACTCATATTTAAAAATAGAAGTACAGAAGAAGTGCACGGCAAAAGAAACTGGAAGAGTCATGGAAATAGTACCATCTATTAAATTTAATCTACTTGAAATAAGTCGTATTAATTATGATCTCTAATCATGAGAAATAGAGTTTTAGCTCTAAAAGTACTAGAAAAGCTGGAGGTTGAGCTTAAAGGCTTACTCGACTATTATAAATAATATCAAAAATTCGTTATACTTTACTATTACATCATGTAATCCGCTACTATATATAACATATCTCGCTAACGGTAGGAGTATATTCATGATCCTTAAGGTTAAATCTAGCCTCGAGTTAAGATGATAAATTAGACCAAGAAGCGAATCTCATCTAACCCTAAATGACACGATCTGCAGTCCATAAGACTTATTGTAAGGACTTACTTAAAATCAGAATTCGACGCGAAATCTTCTAAAATTAAGCAATTCGTTTACTCAAAAATTAGTAGATATAGTAAAGCTGGCCCCCTATAGTTTACTCTTAAACATAATCGATAGAGATCTAATGCGATCGATGAAGCTTCTAGGAATGAGAGAAACGACTGTACCACCGGGCGCAATATCTATCGCACAATCTTAAGAAATTCTGATGATACCTTAACTAAAAATTAAATGGTGTAATCAAGCGAGCGAGAGGTTTTTGATACTATATATATAACGTTAGTTAAATGTATATGCACAACGCTAGTTGAATGACAAATTCTGAGATCGCTATGGTTCATGGGACGACGCCATTCTTAATATCATTGATGCGACCTTAAAATAAGAAAACGATTCTAAACGCCAATAGAAGACGGGTGATCATTGATAAAACAGCATAAAAAATAAATTACCACTCGTTTCTAGAGCGCTATTCAAGGATTTAGACAGCCTGCATTCGGCAGACTACGACTCGTGATTCCTGCTCTAATTTTAGGTGGGAAAAGATCAATAAGCACGTGAATTACATAAATACGATAAACGAAGAAAAGATGGGCACGCCCCTTCTTAGTTAAAGATTTATTCGTTTATAAATTTGTTACCCCTATTACAGATCGTCAAATTTTTTGAGCGCATCGCGTGCGCACCTTCCTTAAAAATATACAGCGGTGTAGTTAGAATCTCACCCTACTTCTATACTACGCTTCATAAGCTAATGGTGCCCACTTGAAGGGTCAGTCGCAGATCTAATCTGTTTGGTTTTTTTAAATTCCTATTTTCTTTCCTTATATAACTGATTTTCGTCCAAATCCTGATGTAATGGGATAGCGGCGATCTTTACCAAAATTACGAGCAGTAATCCTAGGCCCAATGGCACCTTGCCTTCGCTTGTATTCGTTCATATCTACCAGTCGAATTACTTTACGTACAATAGCTTCATCGAAACCTTGATCTACTAGATCGGAGATCGATTTGTCATCCTCAGCATAGCCCTTAAGAATTAAATCTAGAATATCATAAGATGGTAAGCTATCCTGATCACGTTGATTGGGCATTAATTCCGCAGAAGGAGAACGCTTAATTATCCGTTCAGGAATTACATGAGAAATACTATTACGGTACTTAGATAGCTTGAAGACCAAGGTTTTAGAAACATCTTTTAGCACATCAAAACCGCCAGCCATATCGCCGTATAAAGTAGTGTACCCTACTGCTATCTCACTTTTATTACTTGTCGTTAAAACGATACTACGACGCTTATTAGCCAGTGCCATTAACATAACTCCACGACAGCGTGCTTGAAGATTTTCTTCAGTGATATCGCATTCGCTACCATAAAATAGCGGAGATAGTTGTTTTATAAAAGTATCGAATATTGGTTCTATTGATATAATATTAAGATCTATACCAAGAATTTTTGCTTGTTCCTTGGCATCAGTGATACTCATCTCTGCCGTATAACGAAATGGCATCATCAACGCCTGTACATTATCTTTACCCAAAGCATCAGTGGCGATTGTCAGGGTTAAGGCTGAGTCAATACCCCCAGACAGACCTATTATGATCTTCTTAAACCCATTTTTGATTACATAATCACGCACCGCTAGGACCAGCGCCTCATACACCTGAGTTAGTGACGGCAATTCTATAGCCGGTATTTTCATCGGGATCACATGGAGTTCATTAAGTTTAAGTTGAGTTATTTGTTCGGAAAAAGCTGCTAATCGATGAGTTATATTACCTTTGGCGTCAAATACTTTAGAGCAGCCGTCAAAAATCAGTTCATCTTGGCCTCCAATCTGATTCAAGTAGACCAAAGGAAGATGCGTACGTTGGCAGTGAGTAGTTATCAAGGCGTTACGAATATAAGGCTTTTCATAATGATACGGCGAGGCATTGATCGATAAGATGATTTCGGCTCCATCTTTCTTAACAGCGTCAATTAGTTCCGGAAACCAGAGATCTTCACAGATCAGTAATCCTAAGCGGTAACTTTTTAACTCCACTACACATGGTGTAGTACCAGTATGGAAGTAGCGTTTTTCATCAAATACACCATAATTTGGCAATGCTTGCTTGAAATAACGTTTTAACAAACGCCTTCCAGAAAATAGTGATAGTGCATTATATAGTTTATTATTTTCTCTCCATGGATGGCCAATTAGGATCGCTATATCGTTTGTGGATTCCTGCAGACGTTGTAAGTGCCTCAGGCAGCATTGATAAAAATCGTTGCGATATAAAAGATCTTCAGGCGGATAACCACACAGCGCTAGTTCAGTAAACATGACTAGATCAGCCCCCTTTTCCTCCTGCTCTTTTACAATTTTCAAGATACGTTCGGCATTACCTTTAATATCACCGACTAGAAAGTTAATCTGGGCTAATGCGATGGAAAGTGATTTACTCATAATTTACCATCCTGATTAATGTTTCGATAAAAGTCTATGCGCCTAACTATGATACGATATCAATGTATTAAGCAACGTAAAGCCTCTGGCCAGTACATTTAAATTGCTTGATGCTCTATTCTATACTGCTAAATCTAGAGGCTACTTACTATCCTAACTTTAAGTTAAACTTTATGCTAATTGTTGTTATCGGTCTCGGTTTTCTAATAAATTTGGACTCGCTTTATATTAGCACTGCTTTTATTTAATAGGTTTGTCAAGTATTTAGCGAGTTTTCTATTGGGAGGGCATCTCTCATTTTTTATACCAATCTCTACTTATTTCCAATCCGATCCGAATCGGATTGAATTTTTCATCTAATATATAGTTTCGGTACAATATGATCTGTTGATGACAGCATTGCTGTAAATCTTGCTATTTTTATTTATATTATTCTAAAGATGATAGAAAGGCCGATTAGCCTTAATGATTACTACGTAACTCATTGATATTAAAAATATTTTTAATGTACG
This sequence comes from Serratia symbiotica, assembly GCA_964059975.1. GTDB lineage: Bacteria > Pseudomonadota > Gammaproteobacteria > Enterobacterales > Enterobacteriaceae > CAXKXX01. The sequence continues at coordinate 10,207 of CAXKXX010000001.1, read as the reverse complement.
TCGATGCGATCCCGTATAATCACAGAATTAAATAGTCAGATGTGCTCTAATAGAAGAAAGAAAAGAGTCTGCGACTTAACAATAGAAATGCTCTAATTATTTAGCATGGAGATATTGCTTATGGGCTATTTTTAATAACGTATTGTTATGCATACTATTAGGTTCGTCTATATAGATAAATCATTCTATTTTTATAAGAGATGCCACTAGGTAACAGTCATCTTAATAAGGATTTAAAATTCCCATACTAGTATCATCTGCTGTCTTTGCATAGAGAGAACAGATGATACTAGTATCCCGTAGAATGCTATCTCAATCTCTGGTAAAACATTTATATCAAACCTTATCCAAGATAAAAAATTCACATTACAGTTCAATGCTCAAGAATAAGAATTTGTTGACTCATTTTTTTATTTAATTAATTTAAATCAAAAAGGATACTCAATGTTTAATCGTGAAATGAAGATTGCCGATTATGACATAGAATTATGGCGTGCAATGAAGCAAGAAATTGTACGTCAAGAAGAGCACATCGAATTAATTGCATCCGAGAACTATGCTAGCCCACGTATTATGGAAGCCCAAGGCTCACAATTAACTAATAAATATGCTGAAGGCTATCCAGGTAAGCGCTACTATGGAGGCTGCGAATACGTAGATATTGTTGAACAACTAGCTATCGATCGTGCAAAACAACTATTCGGTGCAGATTACGCCAACGTACAGCCTCACTCCGGATCCCAGGCTAATTTCGCTGTATACACTGCATTACTATATCCAGGCGATACAATTCTAGGTATGTGTCTAGCTCATGGAGGACATTTGACACATGGCTCTCCGGTCAACTTTTCTGGAAAGCTATATAGCGTAGTATCTTATGGTATTGACGAAAAAGGTCGTATTGATTACGACGATCTTGCTAGGAAAGCGCAGGTCCACAGACCAAAAATGATCGTAGGCGGCTTCTCTGCTTTCTCCGGTATCGTAGATTGGAAGAAGATGCGTGAAATTGCTGACAGCATTAGCGCCTATCTACTCGTTGACATGGCGCACGTTGCTGGTCTTATCGCCGCAGGCATCTATCCAAGCCCTGTGCCTTACGCACATGTGATTACCACTACTACTCATAAAACTCTTGCAGGTCCTCGAGGCGGCCTCATTTTGTCAAGGGGGAATAATGAAGCGTTTTATAAGAAATTAAATTCCGCTGTATTCCCTGCCAGTCAAGGTGGACCCTTGATGCACGTAATCGCCAGCAAAGCCGTAGCGCTAAAGGAGGCAATGGAACCAGCGTTTAAAATTTATCAACAGCAAGTAGTCAAAAATGCGAAGGCGATGGCTGAAGTTTTCTTACAGCTTGGCTATAAAGTAGTATCAGGTGGTACGGACAACCACTTATTTTTATTAGATTTACGTGATAAAAAATTGACTGGTAAAGGTGTAGAAATGACTTTAGGGCGTGCAAATATCACCGTCAATAAAAATAGCATACCAAACGATCCGAACAGTCCTCTTATAACTTCTGGTGTGCGCATCGGTACTCCGTCAGTAACACGCCGTGGGTTTAAAGAGGCTGAAGTATGTGAATTAGCTGGTTGGATCTGTGATTTACTAAACAATATTGAGGACATAAAAAAAATAGAAAATATCAAGAAAAAAGTAGTGAATATATGCGCTTGCTTTCCGGTTTATGCCTAATTTCCCGCATCATTTAACAAATTGCAATTCACTTAGTAGGGTTGGATAAAATAGATCTGTGCCTTATTAGTAACAGCTTAGCGCAATATACATAAAGTCAGCCCCGTGTTTGCTTTAAAAGAAAAGTCATCTACCCTCTTTGGGGCTCTATTTATTATTTTGTATCTAGAGAGAAGGAGGAAGTAGAGAGCCCTTAGATTTAAGATTACAAAAAGGTCCCGAAGTCTTTTTTATAGATAGCGGAGATGTGCGCGATTTTATAATCACAGAATATACTTTCCTTATTCGTCATATAGCTACGTTCTAGGAACATAAGTCCTGCTCTTAGTAAGAGCATCGATAAAAAAGAAAGAAATTTTTAACTACTTATAAATTTCTTGAGCACTCTATTATGGATCACTTTCTATGCAGAGCTAGGGATACTATCCATTTATACAGCCTATTGATGTAAATATCACGGTAATCATTAAAGATAAAGTGATAGAGAGAATATAATTTTATAAAAATATCTTTTCTAATTAGCTATATTTAAGTCATGTGATTTTTATTTAACTATATAAATCGAAAGTAAGCGTCATGGAGTGAATATAAACTTTTTATATCGCTATATCTAAATAATTTTATTCATTTTTATATCTACTAATATTTAGTTAAGCGAATCACTGATTATAATTTACGTAAATATATATAGTTTATGAGATAATTTTGTACATACCTATAGCTATTTTACAATAACTATAGAATATATAAAAACTTGATTGTAGAATACATATAGCATCAATATTCTACATTAAGAAAATCTATTTATAGAATTCTTGATGCATATCCTATATAATTTTTAATTTTAATGAATTAAATATTTTATTGATAATATCACATTATTATTAAGTATTTCTATCTAGTTTAGAGCATACTAAAAGTTAGAGAATTTATCTCCTCATTTATTTATTAATTATTAAATACATGTTTTAATGACCGAAAATAATACTTATAAGTATAGGTAAATTCTTAATAACGCGGTATTTATTACCAATAACTAGCCCAGTAAATGCTAATGAAATTAGCATAAACTTTTTATGGGCATAGTTCTAAACTCAATTTGTTTACTTCATATAATGATATGAAGTAATTCTAATAACTACATAAATAGTTTTTAAGTATCTTAATACATATCAAGTGGGGAGGGCGGTAAAGGGGTCGCTTAAAATAATTACGATATAATCGTTATTTATACAGGTATAAAAGTTTAGCCTATATATGGTTATAGGAAGGTTGAAACTACGTAGTGAATTGCTTAAATCTGCGCTAAAGAGCGTCTTAAGGAGAGTGCTAACGTAGATCAAGAAGAGGCCGGATCGACTCTTACTAACTATATTAGTAGGTTAAATAATGTAGTAGATAAATATTAGTAGGTTAAATAATGTAGTAGATAAATAAGTTTATGGCGTGATTGCTAGCGTCTCCGGGCTATTCAAGTGTAAAAAATATCCGCTCTAAAAAGTAATTTTTTCGTTAATATCGATTTTAGGTGCTCATAAGATTAATTTGATTTGATGTGCACATCTTTTATTTACGTTAGAATTTAAAAAGTTTAACTCACAATAGTGAATTTTTTGGATTCATTAAGCCCTCTATCAATCTCTTTCCGGGCCTTATAAATCTATCACTATAATCTTAATCACGCCGATACGGCATAAATCTATTCTGCGAATATATCAATGAGTTTTTCTATGGCTAAGGATCTCATTCTTGGTGTCACAAGATCAGATGAAGATACTCTAATTATAAATCCGTACTTCAAGAAGTTTTTCTATAGAAAATACGAACCGTAGAATATTACATTTAGCAGATTAGTAAGGTAGGAATTAAAAAATGGGAAAATCGCATAATACAGCGTGTATTTTTAATCAAATATTAAGAATAGAGTGATAGACGAAAAAGAATTATAAATTTTTTGATACCAATAGACGTGAAAAATTTTTCTAGCTTAACAAGTGTCGATCAGCGATAAGTGCAATGGAGCATAAGTTAAAACGACTGCTATTTTACGTGTTTATAAATTTGAGATTTTTATGATTAAATTTTTAGGGGTAACTAAATTTTTCTAAAAGTTCATAAAGGATATGCTAGGCGGTAAAGATATTACCGTGCAGTCTAGAAGACTACTAGCTGCGTACTAATATGAACAACCTACGAGACGCTATCGATACCTTTCATAATACAGCCTTAGTTAATTTTATAATAATTTAGAGACCTATAGTAGATCAAAACTAGCAGGTCAGAAAAATATGATTATATGGGGGGCGATAATCCGACGCGCGAACTGTATTAAGTAATAAGGCGCACCTTAGATAGAGTTTCGTTGCTTTATAAAGAGCTTTCAATTACTATCCTATAGTATTAGTGTGTAATGCAAGCTGTGTAAAATCAAGCCGTCAAATGTGTTACCGGGTTACCGCAGAGCGACCCTTATTTCAAGAGAAAAAAATGCTTACTATCAATGCAAAAGTACGTAAAGATCGGGGTAAAAGAGCCAGCCGCCGTTTGCGCATAGAAAACTTTCTACCGGCTATCGTTTATGGAGGTGCATCTACTCCGATTCTTCTTGAACTATGTCAAGACTCTATAAAAAATCTAGAAGTTAAGCCAGAATTTTATAGAGAATCCATGCTTCTAATCATTGAAGGCAGGGAGGAAATCACGGTGAAAGTACAGGCTGTGCAGCGCCATCCATTCAAGAAGAAGCTAAATCACGTCGACTTCATTGTGCTATAAATAGCACGATGCTCGAGTTTCTCTAAGAGCTGCATAAGAAATGTCGCAGTAGCGTCCACCGAATTAGGGGCAGACTGCCCCTAATTAGAAAGAATACAGAAGGTTGTCTACTTTAGCTCTCACCCCCAAATCTTAGTTCAGTGGCACACCCGAGCGTTCTATTCGGATGTGCCAACACCGTCTTTATACTACAATTAATAGCGGATTAATCTAGTCTTCACTATAATCATTACTTTATCATTAGATTGACGAGAAATAAAAGTGTGATATAAGATTTTAATTAAACTAAAATAGTTCTAATACGTACGTACATGACGCGTCAGAACTACGTGAAGAACACACGTTTTCTTAGCTCATAGAATAAAAAGCATGGAACTAATCACAAAGTAGAAGAATTATCTCGATTGGGACAGTAGTCAATATAAAGCAGACCACCACTAAGAGTACGCCATTTAAAGCATCTCTACTCAAGAAGTAGAGCGCAAAACTCTCTTGGGAGCAATAAATAATAGTACCACTTTCTATCAAGTCGGCATGTGGCGCAGCCTGGTAGCGCACCGTCATGGGGTGGCGGGGGTCGGAGGTTCGAATCCTCTCATGCCGATCAGGATTAAAGTAAATATTAAAAATAGCCATGCCCAAAAGGATTAAAATAAGAAAACCCGAATCGGGTGTACTGAGAAAAGTAGCGGCTCATATGAAATGCACAAAGTATCCCGCATAAGAGGTACGCGCATTCTAGTTAGGTCGATCAAAACACTACTCGGTACTTAAAAACAAGGAATCTTTACGATTTTTTAAAAACTCTCAGGGGCCTCGCCGATTGACGTTTCAGTCAATAACATAATTTTCTGTCTAGAATAATTTTGTTTTCTAGAAGCTTTTGAATAGTAGAAAGCTTTTATTTTTCGAAAATATGCGTAAAAATTAGAGCTACTTTTATTAGCAGTTAAGACGTTAAAAGCTTTTAGATAGTAGAACTAGCTATTATTTCAATTTATTCTGAATCAGTACCTCGCTGTTTATTATACATCTAACTCGTTGACTAATCTTGCGGCAAAACCCACATACTTAGAGGGCGTCATCGCCCGAAGGCGATCTTTTTCTATTTCTGGTAACGATAATTGATCAATAAATGTTCGCATACTAACTTCATCGACGTGTTTACCACGAGTCAAGTCTTTGAGTTTTTCATACGCCTTTTCGATGCCAAATCGACGCATTACAATTTGAACCGGCTCGGCCAATATCTCCCAGTTTTGATTTAACTCATTTAGTAAATATGCTTGATTTACTTCCAGTTTACTGATCCCTTTCATAGTGGATAGATAGGCAATCAGAGCATAGCCTAAACCCACACCCAGATTACGTAGCACGGTAGAGTCGCTTAGGTCACGTTGCCATCGAGAAATAGGTAGCTTTCTAGACAAGTGGCCTAGTACTGCATTAGCTAGACCTAGATTTCCTTCGGAGTTTTCAAAATCGATCGGATTGACTTTGTGGGGCATAGTGGAGGATCCGATCTCACTGGGGATAACTTTTTGACTAAAGTAGTTTAGTGCGATATAGCCCCAAATGTCTTGATTAAAATCGATTAAAATAGTATTAAAGCGTACGACGCAGTCAAATAGCTCGGCAATGTAGTCATGTGGCTCTATTTGAGTGGTATATGGATTCCAAATTATTCCCAAAGACGCGATAAAAGTTTGACTGAGTTTGTGCCAATCTACCTCTGGATAAGCGGCAAGGTGAGCATTATAGTTACCTACTGCTCCATTCATTTTACCCATGATCTGCAGATTCTTTAATTGTTGAAATTGACGTCCCATACGATAGGCAACATTGGCGAATTCTTTACCGACAGTAGAGGGAGTGGCAGGTTGACCATGAGTACGAGATAACATAGGAATATCGTAGTATTTCGACGCTAAGCCTTTAATCTCGTCAATTATTTTTCTCCAGTAAGGTAAAAGAATTTCGTTACGAGCAGTTTGTAGCATTAGGGCATAGGATAGATTGTTAATATCTTCTGAAGTACAGGCGAAATGGATAAATTCAGATACCGAATGTAGAGAAGAAATTGCGCTTACTTTTTCTTTTAGAAAATACTCGACTGCTTTTACATCATGATTAGTGCTATGCTCAATAGTCTTAATACATTGTGCATCTGCTTCATTAAATTCTTCGATGATTGTATCGAGGAACGCGTTAGTTTTGGAATCAAAAGGGGGAATTTCCTTAATGCTTGTACAGGCGGCTAGTCTTTGGAGCCAGCGAATTTCTACCTTTACACGAAACTTTAACAAACCGTATTCACTAAATATGGCACGCAGTGTGCTAACTTTGCTTCCGTACCGGCCATCAATAGGGGAAAGAGCGGTCAGTGAAGATAACTTCATTAATGGTAACTCCTAGTATCTATTAGCAGTCGGCAATAATGTTTTGCGCTTGCTTAAGCAAGCGATGACGGCAAAGCATGATTTGGAGGCGATTACCACCAACTTGTTGCCACAGCACGGCTGCGCGGATGCCCGCAAGCAAAGCGGCTCGCACTTTAGATTGTACTTGTCGATTTTGCAAGATCACAGATGACCCAGTAACCTGAATACGTGGTCCGAGTGGACTAATTACATCGACATAAATTCCAGCTAAGGCACCAATAATAGTTTCTGACTCAAGGTTAAAGTGTGCTAACTGACGATCTAGCTGTTTGAGGCGATCGCCGAGGATTCGTACAGCTTCTTTATTAGCGTAAAGCTTGCGTTCTAATACCATCAGACTAAGGGTGTAGCGAGTTAGCTCGGTTCCATCGGATGTTTTATTATTAGAATTGAGTACACCTATCAACGTTGTGAGACCAATTTTAAGCTTACGCTCTTCGCCTCCGAATACTGCTAAAGTAGAAGGAGGATCTGTTGCTAGTAAGCTGATGATTGAGGTACGGAAAGCGTCGTTATCACATTCTCCCTGATGCGCCAGCTGCTGTACTAGGCGTGCTGACTGGCTAATTCCAGCTACCGCTAGAGTGATGTCATAATAATTTTTCGCCACGGCTATTCCTGTAAATAGGGCTAGTGGTTCATGACCTATTTTATAAAATTATATGTATCAGAAGCATAACAACAGTGGCCAGAGACTAGTGATAATGGGCTGTAGCTGTGACAGACAGTATTAAAGTTTTTTAAAATCAGATCTATTAGCCTAGTATATCGGAATCCTCCTACGGACTACGATAATTTTCTAACCTTTAGAGAGATTTTAATATACTGTATCTTGGAGGTAAGCGCCATTCTCACTGATTGTACATAAACCATTGTCACTTCTCCTTATCGGATCATGAAACATTTTAAATAAAAGTACTTGATCAGATAACCGATCCGTAGATCCTTGAGTTAAATAAATCTAAACAATTTAGGTCAAGCATCGTTCTATAATGCCTCCTCCAAGGCAAACTTGTCCCTGATAGAACACGGCAGATTGACCCGGAGTTACGGCAGCCACCTCTTTATTAAATCGCACTTCGAGGTGCTCATTATCGATTGGTGTGGCATGGCAAGTAATATCTTTTTGATGATAGCGAGTTTTCACCGTACAGAAGAAAGGCTCACTGCGTAGTTTACGATCAACCCAATGCAACTGTTGAGCGAGAAGACCGATAGACATCAACTTTGGATGATCATGCCCTTGAGCGACAACTAGTATGTTCTTAGTCATATCTTTATGTACTACGTACCATGGTTGATCGCTCCTACCTTTTACGCCACCTACGCCTAGCCCCTTTCTCTGACCTAGAGTGTAGTACATCAGACCCTGATGTCTTCCAATTATCTGACCATCAACGCTAGCGATTACGCCTGGATTCTCGGGTAAATAGCGCCCTAAAAAATTGCGAAACTTCCTCTTTCCAATAAAACAAATACCTGTAGAATCTTTCTTTTTCGCAGTAATTAGATCCACGCGCTCAGCAATATGACGTACTTGAGATTTTTTTAATTGACCGATCGGAAACAGACTTTTCTTTACCTGTTTGTAACTCAGTGTATAAAGGAAATAACTCTGGTCTTTTTTGCTATCGATAGCACGTAGAAGTCGACTTTTTCCGCCTATGTCCTTACGACGGACGTAGTGGCCGGTGGAAATAAAATCAGCTCCTAAGTCTTCTTCAGCGAATTCCAGGAAGGCTTTAAACTTTAACTCTTTATTACATAAGATATCTGGATTAGGCGTCCGACCTGCCTTGTACTCATCTAAGAATAATTTAAATACATTTTCCCAGTACTCCGCTGAGAAATTCACTGTATGTAGCTTAATATTTAACTTATTGCATACTGCGTATGCATCGGCTAAGTCTTGGGCCGCTGAGCAGTATTCATCTGTATCATCTTCTTCCCAATTTTTCATAAACAGACCAGACACTTGATAGCCTTGCTGCTGTAATAGGTAGGCGGCAACGGAAGAATCGACTCCTCCTGATATACCGACGATGACTTTTTTCTGGCTATTATCTGACATGGATAGCGCATTAAGTAGATGATAAAAACGGGCGTATAATCTTATCACGTCGATTAGGTGGACGCACAACTCTTGTGGGCACTGAAATATCTCTAATTCATTTTCATTAGGTCTTCTTTCGTTCTATTAAAAGTTATTTATAAGAGATCTGGATTAATGTAGCAAGTCAAGCGTACGTCACGGAAGCTTACATCTACGGTAATTCGTCATATTGAATAAATTATATCGTTAAGTAAGGCAAGTTTTGGGAGGATTATGAAATTATTCTTAGGCGCATGGCGCTTCGGTATGCATCGAAATCGCGATGCTGGCTGATTTATCCTTCTTCGTATTACTAGCCTATGTAATGATTAGATTTATCTGCATTAAGAGATGAAGTTAATTTCACGGGTCGGCTTCTGAGCAATTAAAAAGTCGTGCGCTCCTTCCCTTATTGATTTATCAGAACCCACCCCCTTTTCGGGAGAAAAGGGGGTGGGTTCTTAAGATCTTGTTTAGATCTTCATTATTGGGTGGCCGCCCTCTCGCTAAAAATTCCGATATATTTAAAAGTATAAAGGAGCAATGCTTAGAACTAAAGCAATAAGCCACGATTAGTACGATGAAATAACTTCGCCGCATCAATAAGTTTAAGAGATTGATGCTTTCCGACTCACAAGGAGGCTCGAAATCTGTTTCCAGCGTGTCTTATATGTGCAAACGTGTCAGTCAAAATAATCGAATGATCGAGGATCCTTGAGGGGATTGTAGTCCTATTTTTAGATCTTAAAGAGCAATGTCCATAGTCTAAGCAGCATCAATTCCCTTACTAGACATGCTATCAGATATTCCTTAAAAATCCGAAAGAGCACTGTATCTGCTTTTAAAATCCCTATTAAGTTTACTACCCAGCATTAAACCACTTATAATCCCCTATGTATGCTTTTCAAAATTTCTTGTGTATGTGGGTATTTCTATTGAATACTCAATCTGATCTTAAATGTAGTGAAAGGATGCTGCATACAGAGAAAAACTATTTTCGATAACGTCTTTATGTGTAAGATTGTAGCAAGAGATCTTTATTTATGCGAAAATATTTGAGGCTCGGACTACCATTGCTGAGAAGCTTACGGAAGGAAATTCATTCGAATTAGTAAGCGTATCTTTTTCTGTATGGTAAAACGCAATAGTACCTTATCTAAAACATAAAGAATTTTAATTTAAAGCAAGTCAAGAGTGGGCG